>CATYLC010000006.1 GCA_958408685.1 uncultured Collinsella sp.
GGTCACCAAGCACAACCTCAAGTATCGTCGCTACTATCACCAGTTCGACTACTAAGAGCAAATAACGTTTGTGTAATTGGGCCCCGCTCCTATATGGAACGGGGCCTCGTTTAGGTTGGAGAGTAATTATGAGCTACCCCCTGCTTGCCGTCATGAATATCAGCCATCGTTATTTTGACCTTGAGGAATTCTTTTCTTCGGCAGCGGCCTCGGGCTACACGTGTTGCGAGCTTTGGACCGGGGCGATGCATCTGTATGTCGATTGCCATGGATACGATTCGCTCGAGCAGGTGCGGGAGCTGTCGCAGCAGTATGGGGTTCGGATTGTGGGGCTTTGTCCCGAACAGAACAACCCCAAGCCGTGGAATATCGCGGCGCGCGGGAATGAGGCGCGTGCCCGCACGCTCGCGTACTTTAAGAACGTTGTGGATATCGCGGCGGAACTTGGAGCCGAGCAGGTCATGGTCTCGAGTGGCTGGGCATTTTTGAACGAGCCGATCGAGGACGCGTGGGGTCGCAGCGCCTCGATGCTGCGTGCGATTGCCGAGCATGCGGGAGAGCGCGGCGTGCGACTGGTGCTCGAGGCCCTACAGCCGGTTGAGTCGATGATCGTGAACTCGGCGGCCGACACGAAGCGCATGATCGAGGCGGTTGATCATCCGGCACTTAAGGCGTGTCTGGATTTGGGCGCTATGGCGGTGGCGGGGGATACCATCGACGATTATTTCGATCTGCTTGGCAATGATGTCGCCCACGTGCATTTTGTCGATGTTGCGGCAGATGGCACGACGCATCTTGCCTGGGGTGACGGCGACCGCGATATGCGCGCCGACCTGGATAGGCTGGTGGCGCGCGGCTATCGCGGAGTTGTTTCGGCCGAGACCTATGACTGGCGCTATTTTGCCGACCCCGCAGCTGCCGATGCGCAGGTAATGGCAGAGTATCGTCGTGCGATTGGCGCCTAGGTGGGGTTGGGTTGCGGCAATCTGCCCTATGTTTCCAAATGAATACGGCGTGAGCGGCTGCGACGGATTTTCCCCGCAAACACTCTAGTATGCTAAAGTACCCAGAAGACCGGCGGAGCTATGCCGGTCTTCTGCTCTATATGAAACACAGCATGAGGAGGCTCACCAGATGACGGCCACACCGTGGGGATTCCGGGACATATTACCCGAGGAGGCTCAGGCGCGCGAGGAGATTGCGCTGACGGTGAAGGGCTGCTTCAGGGAGCATCATTACCTTCCGGTCGAGACACCGCTGCTCGAGGACAAGGGCTCGCTCGAGGAGGGCGGCCGCATTGCGGACACGCCGTTTAAGCTCTTTGATGACGACGGTCGCCTGCTGGTGGTCCGTCCCGACAACACGCTGCCGATCGTTCGTCTGGTTTCGACTCGCATGCGCGCGGCCGATCTGCCGCTGCGCCTGCGCTATGAGGCGCCGGTGGTTCGCGAGTGCCAACGCAATGCCGGTGGCTCGCGTCAGTTTACGCAACTGGGTTTTGAGCTCATCGGCGCGGGCGACACCGCGGGCGATGTCGAGATTGTCTCACTGGTCGCCGAGGCCGTGCGCAAGCTGGCACTTCCCGGTGCGCGCATTATCGCGGGCAGTGTGCGTCCGTTTAAGGAACTGCTTGCGGCGTGTGAAGATCGCGAGCTGGCTGCCGAGGCATTGCGTTGTGTGCACGCCAACGACTTCGTGGGCCTCGATGCCCGCGTGGCGAAAAGCACCGAGCCCGAGGCCGTCAAGGCCGCCATTAGCGAGCTGCCGCGCCTGCACGGTGGTGCCGAGGTGCTCGACCGCGTCGACGCGCTGCTGGCGGCGGCGGGCATTGTTGCGCCGCTCACGCGCGAGCTGCGTGCCCTGGTCGAGGGCCTGGCTCCCGAGGACGCCCAGGTGCTGTCCTTCGACTTCTCCATCATGAACTCGTTTGATTACTACACGGGCCTGGTCTTTAAGGCCTATGCCGGTGGCCTGTCCGATCCGGTGGGTTCGGGCGGACGCTACGACTCCATCTTTACCGGCGCATTTGGCGACGGCATCGAGGTGCCGGCGGCGGGTTTTGCCTTTTCGCTCGAGCGTCTGGAGGCCGCGCATACCTCGGCCGAGGACGCTGCTTCCGATGGTGACCATGCCGTGGGCCGCGGCACCGAGGGTCCGCTTCGCATTGCCGTGCCCAAGGGCTCGCTCAAGGCCGACACGCTCGACGTGCTCGAGGCCGCGGGCTTGGATGTCTCTGAGCTGCGCGACCCCGGCCGTCACCTCATCGTGCGCGGCCGCGACACGCGTGCCGGCGAGGGCACGGTCGGCGATATCGAGTTTGTCATCGTGCGTCCCAGCGACGCGCCCGCCTTTGTGGGCTGCGGCGGTGCCGACTGCGGCATCTGCGGTTGGGACTCGCTTATCGAGGCAGACCTCAACCTGCTGCAGCTGGTCGATCTGGGCTACGGCCTGTGCACTTTCATTGAGGCGGAGCCCGCATGGCGCGCCGGTCAGGCCGAGCGCAACTACGCCCGTCGCGGGTCGCTTCGCGTGGCCACCAAATACCCGCGCATCGCGAGCGCCTGGTATGCCGAGCGCGGCGTGAATGCCGATATCGTCTCGCTGCACGGCAATATCGAGTTAGGCCCCATCGTCGGCATGACCGACCGCATCGTGGACATTACCGCCACGGGTGCCACGCTGCGCGACAACGACCTGGTCATCACCGGCCGCATTATGGACTGCACGGCCCGCTTCTTCGTCAACCCAGGTGCCGCGCGCTTGGATCCGCGCGTTCGCAACTTGGCCGATCGCCTGGCTGCTGCCGTGAAGGACAAACATTTTGAGCCCGTCGCGGGCTCGGCACAATAGTGCGAGCACGCACGGGCACCCCCATATCCGGGCTGCGGACCGATTGGCGCCGCTGCCCGGCATCTCGTTTTTCAAACGCAACCTCGACCGATAGGGGATACCGAAATGAAGACCATCAAGCTTGCTCCCGGTGAGCGACTCGTTACCAACCAGCTCAACCGTAAGGGCGTGCTGCCGCAAAACGTTGTTGACGCCGCCCGCGATATCGTGGCCAACGTGCGTGCCAACGGCGATGCCGCGGTGCGCGATTACTGCCAGCGTTTTGACGGTGTTGAACTGCAGAGTTTTCGCCTGCCGCAGGAGCAGATCGATGCCGCGCTCGAAGGCCTCGATCCCGCTTTTGTCGCCGCGCTCGAGAAGGCCGCGCGCCAGATTCGCGAGTTCCACCAGCGCGAGATCGAGCAGAGCTGGTTTACCACGCGTGCGGACGGCACGATGCTCGGCGTTAAGGTGACCCCGCTTGCCGCTGCCGGCATCTACGTGCCGGGCGGCCGCGCGCAGTATCCCTCCACGGTGCTCATGAATGCCATTCCCGCCAAGGTTGCCGGCGTCAAGCGCGTGGTCATGGTGACCCCGCCGCAGAAAGATGGCCTGATCAGCCCGTATACGCTCGCCGCGGCAAAGCTCGGCGGCGTGGACGAGATCTATATGGTGGGTGGCGCTCAGGCCGTGGCCGCGCTGGCGTACGGCACCGAGACTATTCCGCGCGTCGACAAGATCACCGGCCCGGGCAACGCCTTTGTCGCTGCGGCCAAGCAGATTGTCTCGGGCGACGTGGGTATCGACATGGTCGCTGGCCCCTCCGAAGTCTGCGTGCTGGCCGATGCCACGGCCAAGCCCATGGTGGTCGCGGCCGACCTGATGGCCCAGGCCGAGCACGATCCGCTGGCAGCCTGCTATCTGGTGACCTGCGACGAGCAGTTTGCGCGCGAGGTCGAGGCAGGCATCGATATCCTGGTGGCGCAGTCGCCGCGTGCCGAGATCACGCGTGCTTCGCTCGACAATGAGGGCACCATCGTGGTGGCCGCCGACATGGCTGCCGCCGTCGAGGCGGTGAATACCGTGGCGCCCGAGCACTTGGAGCTGCACTGCAAGGATGCGATGGGTCTGCTCGGCGGTATTCGCAACGCCGGCGCCATCTTTGTGGGCGCTTGGAGCTCCGAGCCGCTCGGCGATTATGTTGCCGGTCCCAACCACACGCTGCCAACCGGCGGCACGGCCATGTTCTCCAACCCGCTTTCGGTCGAAGAGTTCGTTAAGCGCTCGAGCGTCATTTGCTATACGCCCGAGGGCCTGCTCTCCGACGCTCCTGCCACACAGCGTCTAGCCGAGGCCGAGGGCCTGTGGGCGCACGCGCTTTCTGCTGCCCTGCGTCGTCGCGTGCTGGAGCAGGGCGAGGATGCCGTGAGTGCCGAGTCTCTGGCCGCGGCCGACCTGACCAAGGTCGCCTGGCCGGGCGATACGACCGCGACGGTCGCCGAGGGTGTGGACCTGGCGGCTGCAGGCGCGGATGGCGCTGGCGCGACCGGCGAGGAGGCCTAACATGGCCGAACTCACGCCGCGCATGAAGGAGCTCGTCCAGCCCTACTTGGCCGGCATTGAGCCCTATGATCCCAACTTTACGCCCACGCGCATCAACCTTTCGGCCAACGAGAACACCTATCCCGTGCCCGCTGGCG
The DNA here is from genome assembly GCA_958408685.1 of uncultured Collinsella sp. Classification (GTDB taxonomy): domain Bacteria; phylum Actinomycetota; class Coriobacteriia; order Coriobacteriales; family Coriobacteriaceae; genus Collinsella. The sequence goes on from CATYLC010000006.1 coordinate 4,530, forward strand.
TGCGCGAGGCAATCGACGCGGCCTTGGCTGCCACGCCGCTCAACCGCTACCCCGATCCCATGTCCAACGACCTGCGCGACGAGCTGGCTGCCTGGCATGGCGTGACGCGCGAGAACATCTGCGTGGGCAACGGCGGCGACGAGCTGCTCTATAACTATCTGCTGGCGTTTGGCGGCGCGGGGAGGACCCTGCTCAACTGCCCGCCGTGCTTTAGCGAGTATGCGTTCTTTGCGTCGCTGTGCCAGATCGAGGTGCGCGACGTGTGGCGCGACCCGGCGACCTTTGAGCCCGACCAGGCGGCGGTGCTTGCGGCGGCTCCCGAGTGCGATCTGGCGATCGTGACCTCGCCCAACAATCCCACGGGCGATGTGGCACCGCTCGACTTTGTCGCGGCCCTGTGCGATGCGTGCCCCGGCATGGTCATGGTCGACGAGGCCTACGTGGAGTTTGCCGACGATTCGTTTGGCGCGGCTACCACGGCGCAAGGCCTTATTGCCGAGCATCCCAACCTGGTGATTCTGCATACGCTGTCCAAGGCGTTCGGCGCCGCCGGCGCGCGTCTGGGCTATGTGATCGCGGCGCCCGAGGTCATCGATGTGTTTGCGGCGATTCGCCAGATCTATTCGGTCAACGTGTTGAGCCAGGCGGCGGCGCTTGCCTGCGTGCGTGCCCGCGATGCGTACGCGCCCGTGGTGGCACAGGTTGCATCCGAGCGCGAGCGCGAGCTGTGCGCCCTACGCGCAATGGCTGCCGAGGGTCTGCCCGTGGAGGCGTGGCCGAGCGCGGCGAACTTTGTGCTCGTGCGCACGCCGCATGCCACGCGCGTGCGCGAGCGTCTGCGCGACGAGTATTCGATTTTGGTGCGCGACTTTAGCTACGCGCCGGGGCTCGCGGACTGCCTGCGCATTACCGTGGGCACCCCGCAGGAAAACGACGAGGTGCTGGCAGCGTTTGCCGCGCTGGTGAAGGAGGAGATGTAGATGGACCGCTATGCCGAGGTAACCCGCAAGACGGGCGAGACCGACATTGTCGTAAAGCTCGACCTGGACGGATCTGGCGTGTGCGATATCTCGACCGGCGTGCCGTTTTTCGACCACATGCTCAACGCTTTTGGCCGCCATGGTCTGTTCGATCTGACGGTGCACGCGGTGGGCGACGTCGAGGTCGATGCGCATCACACCGTCGAGGACACGGGTATTGTGCTAGGCGAGGCGTTTTGCCAGGCGCTGGGCGACAAGGTGGGCATTACGCGCTTTGCCGACGCGGCGATCGCCATGGACGAGACGCTTGTGATGGCTGCCGTTGATATTTCGGGCCGTGGGCAGGCCTACTGCGAGCTGCCCGTACCGACTGAGCGCGTGGGCAGCTTCGATACCGAGCTGGCCGTCGAGTTCTTCTACGCCTTTGCGCGCGACGCCAAGCTCACTCTGCACGTGCGCGAACTGGCGGGCGGCAACTCGCATCACATTATCGAGGCCGCCTTTAAGGCCGTGGGCCGCACGATGCGCCAGGCCTGTGAGCTGGACCCTCGCGTGCAGGGCATCCCCAGCACCAAGGGCTCGCTGTAACCGCCACAAAGGCAAAAACCACCACGAAGGTGCCTGTCCCCTTTGTGGTGGTTTTGAATGGGGAAAAGGAGGGTCGCGTGGGCGAACCGAAGATCGTGGTGGTCGACTACCACAAGGGCAACTTGTCGAGCGTCGTGCGCGGGCTTGCGCGCGCCGGTGCCGCCGCCTGCACGTCGGACGATCCGGAGCAGATCCGCAACGCCGACGGCCTGGTCATCCCGGGCGTGGGCGCGTTCTATGACGCGATCGCCTTTATGCGCCAGAGCGGCGAGGCGGACGCGGTGCTCGATGCCGCCGCCGGAACTCCGCTGCTCGGCATCTGCCTGGGTCTTCAACTGTTTTTTGAGCGCGGCAACGAGGGCGTGCCTGCGGACGAGGGCGCGGTCGCCGACGGCAACGCCTCCGAGCGGGCCGGTGCCCTCTGGGTCGATGGCCTGGGTATTATGCGCGGTTCGTGCACGCGCCTGGAGTCGAGTCGCCTGAAGGTGCCGCACGTGGGCTGGGACCAGGTGCACATGACGCCCGCCGGTGCGGCCGATCCGCTGCTTACTGGTTTTGCCGAGGGTGCCAACATGTACTTCACCCACAGCTACGCGGTGGCCGACGATGCCGATGCCGCCGATGTGCTGGCGCGCACGCACTATACGCGGAGCTTCCCGTGCATCGTGCGCCATGGCAACGTGTGGGGTTGCCAGTTCCATCCCGAGAAATCCTCCGCGCTGGGTCAGCGCATCCTTAAGAACTTCGTCAACATCGTCGAGGAGGCCGGCCGATGATCCTGTTTCCCGCAATCGATCTGATCGGCGGCAAGGTCGTGCGCCTGGAGCGCGGCGACCGGAGTCGCTGCAAGGTATATTCCGACGACCCCGTGGCCGTTGCTCGCTCCTTTGCCGAGCAGGGCGCGAGCTGGGTGCACGCCGTCGACCTGTCCGCTGCCTTTGGCGAGGACGAGGACGCGTGCGCTGCCAACTCGGCGGTGATTAAGGCCATCTGCGGCGTCGACGGTCTGTCTGTGGACGTGGGCGGCGGCGTTCGCTCGCTCGCACGCATCGATGAGCTGGCCAGCTATGGTGCTCGCCGCATTGCGCTGGGCACCGTGCTCGTGACCGAGCCGGGTTTTGCCGAGGTGGCGGCCAAGGGCTTTGGCGAGCTGCTGGTGGCTGACATTGCCGCACGCGACGGTCAGGTCAAGGTGAACGGCTGGCGTGACGGTGCGGGCGTGGCGCTCGACGATGCCGTGGCGCAGCTTTCCGAGCTGGGCTTTAAACATCTGGTGTATACCGACATCGCACGTGATGGCATGCAGACGGGCATCGATGTGGCGGCGTATCGCCATGTGGCCGAGGTCGCGGGCTTTCCCGTCGTGGCGTCGGGCGGTATCTCGACGCTCGACGATATCCGCGCACTGGCCGCGGTGGGCGAGGGCGCGATTGAAGGTGCCATTACTGGTCGCGCGCTCTACGAGGGCAACTTTACGCTGGCCCAGGCGCTGGTCGCCGCACGAGGGGAGGAGTAGCCCATGCTTACCAAACGCGTGATTCCCTGTCTGGATGTTAAGGACGGCCGCGTGGTCAAGGGCGTCAACTTTGTGAGCCTGCGCGATGCGGGCGACCCGGTGGAGCTGGCCCGCGCCTACGACCGCGAGGGTGCGGACGAGGTCGTATTTTTGGACATTACCGCGACGAGCGACAACCGCGCGACGACCATCGAGATGGCGGCGCACGCGGCCGAGGAGCTCGCTATTCCCTATACCGTGGGCGGCGGCTTTCGCGACTTGGCGGGCATGCGGACCATGGTTGCCGCCGGTGCCGACAAGGTGTCGCTCAACTCGGCGGCCGTGCGTGACCCGTCGCTGATTAGCCAGGCTGCCGCGGCTTTTGGCAGTCAGGCCGTGGTCGTGGCGATCGATGCCAAGCGCGTCGGTTTGCCCGGAGAGCCGGGTGCCGACAAGTGGGAGGTCTTCACGGCGGGCGGCCGCAACGCCACGGGTATCGACGCGGTGGCGTGGGCCGAGGAGGCGGCCCGTCGCGGCGCCGGCGAGATCTTGCTGACCAGTATGGATCGCGACGGCACCAAGGCCGGATTTGATCTGGCGCTCACCCGCGCCGTGGCGCGCGCGGTGCCGATTCCGGTGATCGCGAGCGGCGGTGTGGGCACGCTCGAGCATTTTGCCGAGGGCGTGATCGAGGGCGAGGCGGACGCCGTGCTGGCGGCGAGCGTCTTTCACTTTGGAACCTTCAGCATTCGCGAAGTCAAAGAGTATATGGCCTCTCAAGGTATTCCTGTGAGGCTGGACTTCTAATGCTGCGGCTTGCCCAGGCACCCGACCTTCCGGCTCCAACCCTCCTCGCGTACTTAAGTACGCGTCGTCGGGCTTGTCGCTCGGAATCTCGGGCACCTGGACAACCCTCGCCGACCGGCGATGTTTAAATTGGGGAATTGAAATGAGAGAAATTACTACTCCAGCGGATCTTAAATACGACGCCAAAGAATTGATTCCTTGTGTGGTTCAGCAGTATGACACCGGCGAGGTGCTTATGGTTGCTTGGATGAATGAGGAATCGGTGGGGCTGACGCTCAAGACCGGTACCACGTGGTTTTGGAGCCGTAGCCGTCAGGAGCTCTGGAACAAGGGCGCGACGAGCGGCAATATGCAGGAGGTCAAGGAGCTCTGGGCCGACTGCGATAGCGATACGCTGCTGGTCAAGGTCGACTCGCCGGGTCCGGCCTGCCATACCGGCAACCGTACTTGCTTCTTTAAGAAACTCGCGTAGGGCGGGCGCTCGATTAGACGCTCGGCCACCAGAAAGGATTGAACTATGGGTGTGCGCACCGCAAACGTTCAGGATGGAAATATCGGAGAGACGCTGACAAGTCTGGCCGAGGTGATTCACGGTCGTCGTGATGCATCGCCGCAGGAGAGCTATACCGCGCGTCTGCTGACCGACGTCGAGGACGAGCTGCTCAAGAAGCTTGCCGAGGAGGCGAGCGAGGTGATCATGGCCTGCAAGGATAACGATCACGATCACATCCGCTACGAGGCTGGCGACCTGATCTACCACCTGCTCGTGACGCTCGAGCGCTACGGCATCACCCTCGACGAACTGGCCGGCGAACTCAACGCCCGCCGCCACTAGTCGTTTGGGACAGTCTTTGTTGGTGTAACGGGGTCATGGAAGTTGCGGTGAAATAGGGACTGTTTAAGCGCTTCATCAGGCAAAACAATCCCTATTCCACCGCAACTTATGAAGGGATGGCTAGTCGAGGGGTGTGGGTTCCCATTCGCCGGTGGGGTGGGGGATGTCGAAGGTTCGATAACCGCAGTCGTAGGCGTGGGCCTGGGCCTCGCGGATGCTCCGGCAGATATCGCAGGCGCGGTGCGCGTCCGAGCCAAAGGTGATGGGCACCTCGGCGTGGGCAAAGCAACGCAACAGCCCCGTCGAGGGGTAATAGTCGTCGAGGCCCTTGCGCGGCGCGGCGGTCGAAACTTCAACGCGGCGGCCCGTATCGTGCGCGCACTCGGCCATCTGCTGCCAAAACGGTGCGGGGTCAAAGTCGGGCGCAAAGCCTTCCTTCGAAAAGCGCATGACCAGGTCGGGGTGAGCCATTACATCAAAGTTGAGCGGGCTCTCGCAGGCGCGGCACCAGTCGTCGACGTAGCGCTCCCACACGCCGCGTACCCCCAGGTTTTCCCAAACGTGCAGGTTGGTGTCATCGTCGATCCAACCGCAGCGCGAATCGGGCGTATCGGGACGAGCGACGTCCCCTGTTCCCGTCGTGCCCGCAGCGCCTGCCGCAATATCGCCCGGGTTGCCAATCCAATGTACGCTGCCCAGGCGCACGACGGCGCCCTGGGACCAGCGCTCGACCAAAGACTCGCAGCCTTCGTACCAATCGCACTCAAAGCCATAGATAAGCTCGAGCTTCGGCGCGATCTGCACGGCAAGCTTGCGGGCATCCTCAAAAGCCAGACGATGTGCCGGCAGGTCGCCCTCGACAACCTGCACCTCGCAATTGAAATCCATGCTGGCGGGCAGGGTAAGGTGGTCGGTTGAGACCATGACGCGGCAGCCGGCGGCGGCAGCAGCGCGGACGTTGTCCTCAAACGAGGCATGGCCATCCGAGAACGAGGTGTGGGTATGGCAATCGACCAGCGGGCAAGCAGACATGGAGGCTCCTTTGCGTCAAGCGAATCCGCTCCATTGTAGCGGCGCGGCCCTCGATGCGACGAGCGCGCCGGGGACCGAAATCGACTGGAAAGGACGGGTAGCGCATAAGGGCGAGCTTGCGACATCGGCCTCGCTCCGAATCATGTACATCAGCCTCCAAAAGCTGCAAAAAATGACATGTTTGGAGGCTGACGTACATGTTTGGCTGAGGCGGTGGAGTGTCGGTTTCTTGCGGACAGGGAAAATCGCGCTCATCGCGCTCCGCCACATCCACGCCGCTCGCGATGTGTTAGCGTTTGGGTGAACAAAACGAGCCCGTGCGGAAAGGAGCCGGACCGTATGCCATGCGATAGCAAATCTCCGCTGTCCCGCGAGACCGATGCGCCCGAGACCATCGTCAAACTGGAATGCGATATCGACGACGCGTCGCCCGAGGTGCTCGCCTACGCCGCCGACCGCCTGCGCGAGGCCGGTGCGCGCGAGGTGCATTGGCTACCCCTCTATTGCAAGAAAGGCCGTCCCGGCTGGCAGCTGCAGGTAATCTGCACCCACGAGGATATCGAGCGCCTGCAGACGATTATCTTTTTGGAAACCACGACCAATGGCATCCGCCGCCAGGTTATGGAGCGCGTTTGCCTACCACGCCGCTTTGAGCGCGTGGCGACGCCATGGGGCGAGGTATCCGTTAAAGTGGCCACTCTGCCCGACGGCAGTGAGCGCGCGGCGCCCGAGTACGAAGACTGCGCCCGCCTTGCCCGTGAGCGTGACGTGCCGCTCCAACGCGTGATGCAGGCGGCTCAGAGCGCGGCGCTGCGATTCGAGTAACACGGTAGATGGGCTCCGCATCCGCCGGACCCCGTATTCAGCCCCCATCAACCCCACTCCGAAAGGACCTCCCCATGAAATACCTCATCGCTTCCGACATCCACGGCTCGGCATACTGGGCCGAGCGCCTCTGCGCCGCCATCGAGTCCGAGCGGCCCGACCGCATCGTCCTGCTGGGCGACCTACTCTATCACGGTCCGCGCAACGACCTGCCGCGCGACTATGCTCCCAAACGCGTGATTCCGCTGCTCAACGCCCTGGCCGACCGCATCATCGCGGTGCGCGGCAACTGCGATGCCGAGGTCGACCAGATGGTGCTCGACTTCCCCGTCATGGCCGACTACGCCACGCTGTTCGACGAGACCGGCCGCGAGCTGTTCCTGACACACGGCCACGTCTTTGGCGCCGGTATGCACAACAGCGTCGACCACGCGCCCGCGCTGCCCGAGGGCTCCACGCTCGCCTACGGCCACACGCACATCAAGGTCAACGAGGAAAGCGCCGCGTACCCGGGTCTGTGGCTCTTCAACCCCGGTAGCGTAAGCATTCCCAAGGACGGCTCGCACAGCTACGGTATTTACGAGGGCGGCGCGTTCCGCCACGTGATCATGGAGGAGGACTAACCATGCCCGAGCATATGGCTCAGCAAAATGCCGAGGGTTCGCGCGACCTGTCCACGCTGGTCGACGCATCGGCCGAGCTGCAGCATCTGGTGCAGACCATCTGGCGCCTGCGTCAGCCCGATGGCTGTCCGTGGGACCGAGAACAGACGCACCGCAGCATCGGCAAAAACATTATCGAGGAAGCCTACGAGGCGCTCGATTGCATCGAGGCGGACGACGTGGCGCATCTGCGCGAGGAGCTGGGCGACGTGCTCATGCAGGTAGTGTTGCATGCGCAGATTGCGGCGGACGCCGGTGAGTTTACGCTGGCCGATGTGGCACGCGATATCGACGCCAAGCTCATCCGCCGTCATCCGCACGTGTTTGGCGATGCGGATGCCGATAACTCCGACGAGGTGCTCAAGATTTGGGACGAGGTCAAGCTTGCCGAGAAGGCCGCCAAAGACCAGGCCGTGGCGGCAGGCGAGGCCGCGCCCGAGGGTCTGCTCGACGGCGTGCCTACGCACCTGCCGGCGCTGATGCAGGCTCAGAAGGTGTCGCGCAAGGCGGCTGCCGTGGGCTTTGAGTGGGAGACGGTCCAGGACGTGTGGGACGAGGTCGCCGAGGAGCGTGCCGAGTTTGAGGCCGAGGCTCCCGGAACGCCCGAGCGCGAAATGGAGTTTGGCGACCTGCTCTTTGCCCTAGTCAACGTTGCGCGCAAAGAAGGAATCGACGCCGAGAGCGCCCTGCGTGCCAGCACGGCAAAGTTCCGCCGCCGCTGGGCCGCGATGGAGCAGATGGCGGCCGATGCCCATGTTGATCTTGCCGAGCTTTCGACCCACGGCCTCAACGACTTGTGGGACGCCGCAAAGGCAGAGGAGTAAGACTGCGGGAGCGACGGGCTGACATGCCCCATCGTTCCCGCTAAATTTTTCGAAAAACAATTGTATCCCTCGGCTAACTTGGGGCATAATGCAAAAAGTGCGACAAGGCTAACTTGCAAACCAAAGCGCCACATTGGCGCAATGCCGCGTCGCCAAGCATTCAACCCGTTTCCAAGTGAGAGGGAGACAACATGAGCGATATTTTGGACGTCTACGGTCGCGAGGTGCTCGACAGCCGCGGCAACCCCACCGTCGAGGTCGAGGTCGTGCTCGAGGACGGTAGCTTCGGTCGCGCGATGGTGCCTTCGGGCGCATCGACCGGTGCCTTTGAGGCATGTGAGCTGCGCGATGGCGACAAAGGCCGCTACCTAGGCAAGGGCGTTTCGCAGGCCGTCGAGCACGTCAACAACGAGTGCGCCGATGCCGTCGTGGGTCTCGATGCCTTCGACCAGCGCGCCGTCGATGCCGCGCTGATTGCCGCCGACGGTACGCCCAACAAGACCAAGCTCGGCGCCAACGCCATTCTGGGCGTATCACTGGCCGTTGCCCGCGCTGCGGCAGAGTCGGCGGGCCTGTCGCTGTACCAGTACCTGGGCGGCGTTAACGCCCACCTGCTGCCCACGCCCATGATGAACATCCTCAACGGTGGCGTGCATGCCGACAACAACGTTGACTTCCAGGAGTTCATGATTATGCCCGTGGGTGCTCCGAGCTTTGCCGAGGGCCTGCGCTGGTGCGCCGAGGTCTACCACACCCTCAAGGGCGTGTTGCACGAGGCCGGCCTGGGCGGCGGCGTGGGCGACGAGGGCGGCTTCGCGCCCAATCTCAAGACCAACGCCGAGTCGTTCGAGTACATTACCAAGGCCGTGGAGAAGGCTGGCTTTAAGCCCGGCGTCGACTTCATGTACGCCATGGATCCGGCATCGACCGAGTTCTACAACGCCGAGACCGGTATGTACGAGCTCAAGGGCGAGGGCGTGGAGTACACGAGCGCCCAGATGGTCGATTACTGGGAGAAGCTCGTCGACACCTACCCCATCATCTCCATCGAGGACGGCATGGCGGAGGAGGACTGGGACGGCTGGGTTGAGCTCACCCAGCGCATTGGCAATAAGGTGCAGCTGGTGGGCGACGACCTGTTCGTCACCAACACCGAGCGCCTCAAGAAGGGCATCGAGCTGGGCGCCGCCAACGCGATTCTGGTCAAGGTCAACCAGATCGGCACGCTCACCGAGTCGCTCGAGGCCATCGAGACCGCCAAGGAGGCCGGCTACGCTTGCATCGTGAGCCACCGTTCCGGCGAGACCGAGGACTCTACGATCGCTGACCTGGTCGTGGGTGTTAACGCCGGTCAGATCAAGTCGGGCGCCCCGTGCCGCAGCGACCGTATTGCCAAGTACAACCAGCTCATCCGCATCGAGGACGAGCTCGAGGGCAGCGCGCGCTACGCCGGCAAGTCTGCGTTCTACAACATTCGCTAAACAAGTGGTGCTCGCGGGGGCGGGGTTGACTCGGCTCCGCTCCACTTCTGATGGCCGCCATTGGGCGCTGGGCCATATGGCTCAGCGCCTTTTTTATGTCGAGCAAAGGCTGGCGAAGGCGGTGCGGGCGCTCGTGCTATAACTAAAGGACTTAGCGCAAACAAACCTCAACCGCACAAGGCGCACATGGATCAGATTTACGACAACAGGTACTATTCCGCCGGTTCGCATGAGCCGTCGTCTCGTCGTGCGCGCACGGTGCAGCTCGGTGGGTCCGCCTACGCCGGTGCCGACCGCTCCGCGCAGCGCCCGACAAGCACCTCGCGCCCCAATGCTCAAGTGAATACTTCGACAGATGGACCAGTACGCCCGACACGTTCGTCGCATCCGTCGCGTCCCTCGGCCCAGACGCACGACAAAGCGAGCAGGCCTTCGAGCCGTCTTTCGGGCTCGGACTTTATGCGCTACGCCAACGACAACGCGGTGGTTAAGGCAATCTATGACTTTACGCACGGTTCTCTACGCCCGCTGTTTATCGGTATCGTGGTGGCGCTTGCGCTCGTGAGCCTGTATTTCCCCGTGCGCGATCTATACGTGGCAAAACGCTCGAACGACATCTTGGCCAAGCAGGTCGAGATTCGCGAGCAATACAAAGATGAGATGAAAAAAGACACTGACAAGTGGCTCTCGGAAGAGGGCATTAAGGATCGGGCACGGGAACTGGGCATGGCGATGCCCGGCGAGAAGAGGATTGAAGTGCAGGGCCTGGATGACGATTCGGATGCCTCGTCGAGCCAGAAGTCGTCGAACGCCAAGAAGGCCAGCGAAGTTGCCAAGGAAATCGAAGAAGTCGGCAAGGACGCGCCGTGGTACATCCAGGCGTTCGACATGCTGTTTGGATTTAACGGCGTCGAGGGCCAGACGGTCGTGTCCAACGGCAAATAGCGCCCGGAGGGGAGCCCGCAATGACAAATTGCAAACGCTATAAGGTAGCCGCGATCGACCTGGGAACGGTGTCGTCGCGCCTGGTGTTGGCCCAGGTCGAGGGCGGGGCGATCGTGGAATCGTCCAAGCATACCGAGATTACCGACTTGGGCGAGGGCGTCGACGCGACGGGGCGCTTTTGCGAGGCGGCCGTTGAGCGCGTGCTCGCTGCGTGCCGGATGTTTGTGGACGAGGCCCGTGCCTTTGGGGCCGCGTGCGTCTGCACCACGTGCACGAGCGCCGCGCGCGATGCGTCCAATGCCGCGCTGCTGTTGGACGGCCTGCGCGATCTGGGGCTTGAGCCACAGGTGATTCCGGGCGAGGTCGAGGCGCGCCTGACGTTTTTTGGCGTGGCGCACGACTTTGCCGGCGAGCGCATCATCGTTGCCGATTCGGGCGGCGGATCCACGGAGCTCGCGACGGGCGTCTATGCACCGGAGCGCGGTATCTTTGCGCTGGAGGGAACGCGCTCGCTGGACATCGGTTGCCGCCGCGTGACCGAGCGGTTTTTCTCGGCACTGCCGCCGTCGACGGACGAGCTTGCAGCTGCTGCCGGCTGGGCAAACAAGCAGTTTACGGGCTATTTTGAGAGCCTGCCTGTCGACTTTGAGCGCGCCGAGCGCCTGGTCGCGGTGGGCGGTACCGTCACCACGCTCGTGGCGCTGGTCCACGAACTGGAGCCGTACGACTCGAACTTTGTGCACCTGCGCGAGCTTTCGCTGGAGCAGATCTCGGCCGCCATCGATCGTATGTCTACGCTGGGTGTGGAGGGTATCGCTGCGCTGCCGGGCGTGCAGCCCAAGCGCGCGGGTGTGATTCTGGCTGGCGCCGTGGTGATCCGCGAGCTCATGCGAGCCGGCGGTTACGACATGCTCACCGTAAGCGAGAACAGCCTCCTCGCCGGCATGGCCGCCACCATCAACGAGGTTCTCGACGGCGCGACTCCCACCATCGCATGGACTCCCAGCCTCAGCGCCCTCTAAATAAGTTGCGGTGAAATACGGACTAAAATCGCCCTTTCGGGCGCCAAACAGTCCCTATTCCACCGCAACTCAACAGCCGGCACCTGGGGACGTTCCTTTTCTGCCGGCACCTGGGGACAGTCCTTGCGGGGCGTCCCTACAGCGCCTATGCCAGCTTGTCGATTTGCCCAATCTCCCAAAGCGGAATATTGACGAGCATGCCCTCGTCTCTATATGCCGCTAGGGAGGTCCTCACGCAACGCTCGAGTTTGAATTTTTCGCAGGCTATTTTCAGACTCTTCGCTTTAAGGTTCTCTGCTGCCTTGACCTCAAGCGGAAGCACGGTTCCCGCATGGTCGATGGCAAAGTCGGTTTCGGCATTGCCGGAGGTAGAGGACCAATACGCGGGATTTTTGCCTTGCAGCAAGAGTTCCTGCGCGACGTATTGCTCGGTGAGCGAGCCCTTAAATTCAGTGAAAACAGCGGGCCCGTTAAGGACGATGGCAGGTGGGAGGTTGGAGAGCGCTCCGAGGATACCGGTGTCAATGCAAAACAGCTTGAAGCCCGAGAGGTCCTCGTAGCTCGAGAGCGGTGCCCTGAGGGCGGAAACGCGCGGCACCTTATGAATGATTCCGTAATCCATGAGCCACTGGAGACTCTCTTCGAAATCGCGTGCGCGCGCCCCGGGGCGAAGGGCTCCGTAGACGAACTTTTTGTTTTCCTTTGCAAGCTGGCCGGGCAGGGATTTCCAAACCAACCTCATGCGCTCGACAATGCGGGCGGGTGCATGTTTGCCAAAATCGGATTCGTAAGCCTCGATGATTTGCTGCTGAAGCCTACGGGCTTCGATGAAGTCGCGTGTCTCGGTGAAAGCGGAGACAACTTCGGGCATACCACCGACAACAAAGTATTCCTTAAGCAGGTGCTCGAGCTTTTCGGTAACGTTTGCCAGAGGGTTCATGTCTGCGGCAAGGATAGCGTCGGCGAGCGGGTTGCCGTCGACGGCACGAACGAACTCAGCAAACCCCATGGGACGCATGGTGAGCTGGTCGATTTTACCGACGGGAAATGACTCGTTTTCGCGTCGAAGTGCGAGGCCCATATAGGAACCGGCAGCCACGATGTGGTATTCGGGTGCAAGCTCGTTGAAGTACTTGAGCGAGGTGATGCCGCGTGGCGCCTCCTGGATCTCGTCGAAAACGATGAGCGTGTCCGCCGGCGTTACGGTTTGGCCGCGCAAGAGTTCTATCTGAGAGATGATACGCTTGGGGTCGAGGTCCCCATCGAACAGCGAGCGTGCGCTCGGCTCGAGCATAAAGTCAAAACGAATGACGTTTTGATATTGCTGGCTTGCGAATTCGTTAAGAAGCCAAGTCTTACCTGTCTGGCGGGCCCCCTTAAGCAAGAGAGGTTTGCGATTCGCCCTTGATTTCCAAGCGATAAGTTCACTCATAAGCTGTCGCTGCATATTGCCTCCCAACCCTTTCGGATAGTATAAGGCCATATGCGCATTTCCCTTGAAAAATGTGCGAGACAACCACGTCTTTCCATCGAAAAATGTGTAAGACAACCACGTTTTTCCATCGAAAAATGTGGGAGTATCAACCTAAGTTGCGGTGAAATAGTTCCTAAATAGGCTGGTAAACAGCATAAACAAGAACTATTTCACCGCAACTTAGAGCCCCACCGGCGTTCAAAAGAAACGAGCCCGCATCCCTTGGGGACACGGGCTCGAAAGCTCCATATGGTAGGGGCGGTGGGACGTCCGCGCATTTGCTGCGCAAATACGCACCGGCTTCGGCCGCCTGTCGGCGCCCTCGCCGGCTCGCTGCGGACGCTGCGCGTCCGCTTGACGCTCGCCCCCTCGCGGGTTCGAGTCCCACCGGCATCTAAAAGAAACGAGCTCGCATCCCCGGGGGATACGAGCCCGTAAAAGCCAAATGGTAGGGGCGGTGGGACTCGAACCCACAATCCTTGCGGCGAGGGATTTTAAGTCCCCTGCGTATGCCAATTCCGCCACGCCCCCGTGAGACTAGAAGTCTAGCACAAGCCGTCCGCTACGCGTTGACGGCCATCGAGTGTTTGCCCGACTTCTCAAGGAACTCTTGGAACTTTGCCTCGTCGCCCTTGTTTTGGTACTGCAGAGCCAGCAGGTACTCCAGTCGGCAGCGCTTGACCGGGTCGTCGCCGACATCCTCGAGCATGCGCTCCAGCTCGGGAATGTCGTTGTGGCGCTTGAGGATCATCGTGTCGTACATCAGTTGGCATTCGTGCGCGACTGCCTCGGCCTGACCGCCCTCAAAGCCCTTGATCTCGTGCAACAGCTCTTTGGACTTTTTGCGGTCCTCCTGGCCAACATAGTAGTTAAAGGCCTTAATCACCAGGTCGACGCGCTGCATCTTGGGGAGGTTGAGCCCCAGCAGCAGGTCGAACATCTCGCTGGCACGCTCGTGGTCCTCGCGCAGCAGATAGGAGTTCAGGCGCAGGTAGTCGCGGTTGTAGCGTGGGTACAGCATGCTGGTGAGTTTGCCGTCGAGCAAACGATCGAACTCGTCCCACTGCTTGGCGGCCATCAACTGCTGCAGACGCTTGAACGTGGTGCGTTTTTTGACGCTAAAGAACACCGACACGGCGATGCAGATGATAACGACGGCGGTCCAGAGTGTGCGGGAATCGGGCATATTAGGGTCCTTAGTCACTCATAAAGCGAGCGGTATGACAACACGTACTAGATGTATTATACGCAGCGCGCAAGCAAACTGGCATAAAAGCTCATCGAGGCTGAGTGCCATCGCTCGCTGCGGTACACTTACCTAAAGTAAACCATGAAGGGAGACATTACCTATGAAGAAGATCGTTTTGGCTTGCGGTGCTGGCGCTGCTACTTCCACGCTTGTTGCCCAGAAGGTCGCCACCATGCTCGACGCCAATGGTTATGCCGGCAAGTATGAGATCGTGCAGTGTGCCATCTCCGAGGCCAAGGACTACTGCGACGAGGGCGCCGACCTGCTGATCGCCACCACCGTTGCCCCCGAGGGCCTCACCTGCCCGTACGTGAGCGGCGTGCCCTTCATGACCGGCATGAACCGCGTTGCTGCCGAGAAGGCCGTTCTCGACGTTATGGCTCAGTAGGCGCTGACTGCATGAGTGAGCAGAACGCCAACCCGGTAGAGCTCTTTGGTATGCGCGTTGCCCATGTGGGCATTAACGCCACCGACCCGGCAGACGCCCTGGAGATCGCGGAGCTGTTCTCGACGATGATGGGCCTGCCCGTCATCGAGACCCCGGTTTCGTACTTCAACGATTCGCTGGTCGAGATCATGAAGCAGAACGGTCGTGGCACCAAGGGCCACATCGGCTTTGCCGTTAACGACATCGATGCAGCTGAGAAGTGGTTTGCCGAGCGCGGGCTCGAGGTCAACGAAGAGTCGCGCGCGCTGCTGCCCGACGGCGGCACCAAGCTCGTGTACTTTAAGCGCGAGTTCGCCGGTTTCGCCGTGCACCTGTGCCGCGAATAGCGCACAAGCTGCCATAGCTAGCAAAAAGGGATAGGGCCGCGTGGCCCTATCCCTTTATTTATGCCGAGGGGCTTCCTACCGCGGCAGGCGAATCGTAAAGCGGCTGCCGACGCCCTCGACTGAGGTCACGCCAATGACACCGCCATGGCTATCGACGATCCACTTGGCAATGGCAAGCCCCAGGCCCGAGCCCTGCGCGCCGGCATCGCGTGCGTTGTCGGCGCGGTAGAACCGTTCAAACGCGTGAGCTGCGGATTCCTGGTTCATGCCGATGCCCTCGTCCTCAACACTTATGTCGATCGTGCCCATGCCCGCATCGGGCGTTATGCCAAATGTGACGGTCGTTCCCGCATCCGAGTACTTGGCGGCGTTTTGCACGATCACGCGCAGAGCCTGCTTCACGAGCGCCACGTCGACGGGCGCGTCGCAGCGCGGGTCGCTGACAAGCGCAGCGTCAAAGGCCAGCCGATACGTGTGTGCGGCATCGATCATCTGCGATTCCTCGCATACCTCGCCGACCAGTGCGGCCAGGTTGGTATCGGCACGCCGCAGGACCGTGCGCCCGGCATCGCCGCGTGCCAAAAACAGCAGCTGCTCCACGAGCTCTTGCATGTGCTCGCTTTCGGCCTTGAGGGACGCGATGGATTCTGCCAGCACGTCCGGGTCGTCTTTGCCCCAGCGATCGAGCATGTTTACGTAGCCCTGAATCACCGCGATGGGCGTGCGCAGCTCGTGGCTCGCATCGTTGACAAAGCGCATCTGTTGCAGTTTGGCCTCTTGCATCTGGCGCAGTAGGCGGTTGAGTGCAACCTCGATGCTTGCCAGGTCGGCGTCGCCGGTAGTGACGCTCGGCGAGTCGACGCTTGCGCGCTCGATGGCTTGCTCCAGTGTTTCCATCTTGCCGCCGGAGAGCTGCATGCGGCCGAGCTCGTCCACGCGCAAGGCAAGGTCGTTGAGCGGCGCCATGGTGCGGCGCACGCGGCGGGCGCCGCCGAGCATGTTGAGCACGCTGATGACCTGCCAACCCACAACGACAAGGTAGAGAGGCCATAGCGTGACGAGGTCCTGCGCGAGGGGGAAAGTCTTGGTGGTACGCGCAAGCTCGACGGTATAGGTGAGCGTTGTCAGGTCCCAGCCGCGCGCGGGCGTCAGCGTCATGCCGCGAACGGTGGCGCTGGGGATCCATCCTGCGGTAAACGCGCCGTTGGGCAGCGTCTGGTTGTATCCATAGACAAGGATCGCTGCCACAATCACTACTAGCAGCAGGTCGAGCCAAACGTAGCTCATCAGGCGGCGCCACATATAGCTCCAGTTGATGGCGCGGGCGATGGAGGTGACGCGCTTGGCCTCGGCGTTACGCGCGGCAGACATAGCCCACCCCGCGCACGGTCTGGATGATGCGGGCGCCGCCGGCGTCCTCGATCTTGGCGCGTAGATGCGCGATGTGCACGTCGACGTTGTTGGTGTCGCCCATGTATTCGTAGCCCAGCGCTTCGTGCGCGATGCGTTCGCGCGTGAGCACGGTCTCGGCATGCGCCATAAGCAGGGCGAGGACATCGAACTCGCGGGCCGTGAGCGCAATGGGCGAGCCGCCGACCGTGACTTCGCGGCGGTCGGGGTCGAGCGCAACCGAGCCCACGGCGAGCGTGGCGGGGGAGAGCGAGGCGGAAACCTGGGTCGAGTCACTGACCGGGGGCATCGCAGTGGCGCCGACACCCGTGCCGCCTGCCGCGCCCGTCCCGATGCCGCCAACGCCCGAAGCCGCCCGCACGGCCTCCGAGCGCTTCAACGCCACGCGGATCCGTGCGAACAGCTCCTCAATCGCAAACGGCTTGGTCAGGTAATCGTCGGCGCCGGCATCGAGCCCGGCCACCTTGTCCATCACGGCATCGCGCGCGGTGACCATTATCACCGGCACATCCTTGTGCTTGCGGACGCGCCGCAGGACCTCCATGCCGTTGAGCTGCGGCAACAGCACATCGAGCAGAATAAGATCGTAGTTGCGCTCCAGCGCCAGGTCCACGGCGGTGCGGCCATCGGCGGCGTGTTCCACCTGGTAGCCCTCGTGCTCCAGCTCGAGCGTCACAAAGCGGGCGATTTTCTCCTCGTCCTCTACGATCAGGATTCGTGCCATACGTGCCCCCGTCTGCGATTACTTGTCGTCGTTGAGATTTTGCTTGATGTCGTCCGCGGCGTCGGCGGCGTGATTCATAAGGTTGTTGATGCTGCCGGGCACGTCGCCGTCGCTGTCGATGCGGTAGCGCATGCCAAAGAACAGGCCAATCAGCATCAGCCATATCGTGGCGCCCCAGGCAAACAGCGCGACGATGGGGATCAGGATGGGAATGTTGAGGATGATCGCGTCGCGGCGCGTGGCGATAAACTTGGTGTCCAGGCTCAGGCGGAAGAGCTTTTTGAGGTACTCCCATACGCTGTCCATCTTCTTGGAGAAGTCGGTCTTTTCGCTCGACTTCTCGTAGGCGGCCTGCGCGGCGACCATCTCGGCTGAGGGCTCATCGACTGGCGCGGACTCGGTGGCGGCGTGCGCCGACGTGGTCTGCGTCTTGCCCTGCGACTCGAGCCAAATGATGGCGTCCAAAACGTTGCCGTCGGCGGCGTCGAGCGCGGCCTTGGCATCGGTGTAGCTCACGTTGCACTTGGTGCGGATGGTTTCAACTTTTTCGAGGTCGTTCATGACCTGTTCCTTTCGTTCGATGGGCGCGACGCCGGGCGATCTGCCCGGGCGCGAGCGTTGCGTTCAGCGGTCTGCGTTGCGCGGCGCCGCCCCGCCCTTGGTCGAACTCTATAGTGCAGGTTATAGATTAAGCGATTCTTGAGCCAAGATTAATGTTGGATGATTTTTTGGGTGGCGGTGGGGAAGGGAGAGATGCCTTTCTGGATAGCTAGCAGCGAGGCCTAATACTTTTCCCGAGAAGTGAACGAGCTAAAACGGACCCCCGAAGCATCGACACTTTAAAGGTGCCGCTTCCTGCGGTTTCGGCGCTGAAATCCTGCGATTTTGCCGCCGAAAAATGCGGATGTTTCAGGGGTTCAAAAACAGCCGTTCACTTCTCGGGAAAAGTATTAGGCCTCGATAGCGGGGGACGTGGTGTCGGTGCAAAACGGCGTCAAAGGTTGGTCGAGCAGGCGGTTTCTCCATTGATGTCCGCACAGCATGTGACACTTACCCTGCCGCCCCGCTCTGCCGCGGCGGCATGCGTCTGAACAACGACCCTCTAAGGAGTTCGATACCGATGAGTGACAACGCAAAGCATCTCGCAAAGAAGTGCGTTAAGGACGCGGGGCCGTGCCTCGCGCTGTGCGTAGCCGGCGCAGCGGTCGCGCTGCTGGCTGTTCTGGGGCCGTTCGACGTGCTCCGAAGTGCCAGCTTTCTGCATGTTTGCATGGCTCTTGCCGGCGCCACGATGACCGGCGGCGTGCTCGATCTGATCTTTTGGGTGTTTGACCCGTTTGGATGGAAGAGCGAGGGGTAGGTCCCAAAGGATGGAAGGGCTGGAACGGTTGACTTAGTGATCGTGCAGAATGTGGGCTAGCGACTTACAGGGAAGTGGTGATCCGATGACGGTCTATGTGACGGGCGATATTCACGGCGGCGTCGACATGCAAAAGCTTCGTGACTGGGATCTTGGGGATGGTCTGACAAGTGACGACTATCTCATCATCGCGGGCGACTTTGGCTTTCCGTGGGATTTCTCTGCCGAGGAATGTGCCGACATCGCCTGGCTGGAGTCGCGCCCCTATACCGTGCTGTTTGTCGACGGCAACCACGAGCGTTTCGATCACTGGTCGGAGCGCCCCATGGAGCTGTGGCACGGCGGCCTGACGCAGCGTCTGTCGGACACCTCGCCCATCCGACGCCTGACGCGCGGTGAGGTTTTTGAGCTCGACGGCTCAACGATCTTTACCATGGGCGGCGCCACGAGCGTGGATAAGGAATACCGCATTCCGTATTCCAGCTGGTGGCCGCAGGAGCTGCCGGACGAGCGCAACTTTGAGGAGGCGCGGGCAAAGCTCGACAGCGTGGGTTGGAAGGTCGACTATGCGATCACCCATACCTGCTCCACGCGCATGCTTTCGCCCACGCTTTACCCGGCACCTGGCTGGAATTATCCCGATGTCGATCGACTCACCACGTTTTTCGACGAGCTGGAGGACCACCTGGACTACAAGCGCTGGTACTACGGGCATTTTCATCGTGACGCCAACCCAGCCGAGTGCCACACCGTGCTCTACGACTGTATTGTCCGCCTGGGCGACGAACTCCAGCCCTGGGATGTCGCGTAGGGGCGGGGTGGCTGGCTACTCGACCGTTACAGTGATGTTTTCCCGATGCGTGCGGATAACATCCCAGCTAAAGTGCTCGACCAGCTGCTCGGCAGAGCGCGGTGTGGCGTCCGGCGCGATGCCTGTTTGCCCGGCGAGCCAGCCCAGTAGTGCCTCGGGCGCGCCAAAGCGGGTGCGGAGCTCGCCCAGGTCCAGGTCGCGGTCGCGCTTGGAAAGGCGGCGCCCGTCCGGCGACATGAGCAGCGGAATGTGCGCGTAGTGCGGCGTGGGAAGTTCCAGCAAATGCTGCAGGTAGATTTGGCGCGGCGTGGAGCCCAGCAGATCGCATCCGCGCACGACCTCGGTGACGCCCATGGCAGCGTCGTCGACCACCACGGCTAGCTGGTAGGCAAAAACGCCGTCGCTGCGGCGCACCAAAAAGTCGCCGCATTCGGTGGCGAGTGCTTCGCATTGGGCTCCATACGTGCGGTCCACGAATTCGATCACATCGTTTGCGAGGTCGTCGACGGCGGGTACGCGCAGGCGCGTGGCCGGAGCGCGCAGAGCGCTGCGGCGGGCAACCTCCTCGGCAGAAAGGTCTCGGCAGGCGCCGCGGTAGATGGGCGTGCCGTCGCTGGCGTGCGGCGCGCTCGCGGCGTGGAGTTCGGCACGCGTGCAAAAACAGGGATAGGTGAGGCCGGCGTCTTGCAGCTGACGCAGGGCGTCCTCGTACAGATCCAGGCGATCGTGCTGGTAGTAGGGGCCTTCGTCCCACTCCAGTCCCAGCCAGGCCAGGTCGTCAATCAATTGAGTGGCAAGTTCCGGGCGCTTGCAGCGATCGTCCAGGTCCTCGATACGCAACACGATGCTGCCGCCCTGGCTGCGGGCCGAAAGCCATGCGCACAGGCAGCTGAACACGTTGCCCAAGTGCATGCGGCCCGAGGGCGACGGGGCAAAGCGGCCCACGACGGGGGTGGGCACTGCCGTTGCTGGTGCGTCCGCGGCGGGCGTTGCTATGTTGCGTGTTTTGATATCCATGCGGATGAGTATAGCGCGGGGCTTGGCAGGGAAGGCGTTGCCGCGCTCACAAGTTGGCGGCGGTGCGCATTGCGCACGGTGGGTTTGCGGCTCAAGGTCTCGATCGCTGCGTACCGACTTAGCCTCACAAACGACAGAAACCCCGGCAGCTCTTCGCAACTGCCGGGGTTTCCGCGGAAAAGGGGGACATGATCCTCGAGCGAACGGCAAAGGGGCAAACCGTTTTCGCTCAACTGCTTTATGCCCCTCGGCTGGCGGCTCAGTCAGCGCATGCCGCGCCCACACAAAGCCGCTACACCTGTGACGGAGCTGTGAAGTGGTATCTATTGCTGGCGCAGGCCATGCCAAGGGTGTCCCTAATGACTGGTCATTTAAGAACGTCCCCAATGACTGGCTGTTGGGGTGCGGGTGTGACTTTCATCCCGTTTGGCGCTCCGGTCGCCTAGATGTTCGTCATGCGTACCCGCAAACGTGGGACAATGGCGCTGTTGGTTTTACAGACAAAGGATGTGCCCATGAACGACCCCGTTGCCAAAACCTGTCGGCAGCGCCGCCTGTTTGCGCGATTTGCTTCCGTCTGCGCACTCGTCGCGCTTGCATTGCTGCTACTGCCCGCCGCCGCACACGCCGACGGTTATTCCATGACCCAAACCTATATCAGTGCCACGGTTGAGGCCGATGGATCGCTGACCGTTGTCGAGGGACGCCAGTTTGATTTCGACGACGACATCAACGGCGTGTTTTGGGAGATCAATACGGGCACCAACCAGCAGGGCGGCACGGCGGGCGTTGACGTGCTGAGTGTCGAGGAAGAGGACACCGCGTTTAACAAAGTCGATAGCGCGAACAAGGGCGATTCTGGCGTCTACACGGTCGAGCAGACCGGTGACGGCGTAAGGATTAAGGTGTTCAGCCCTCACGAGAGCGGCGACAGCGCGATCTATTACGTGAGCTACACCATGACCGGTGCGGTCATGAACTGGGCCGATACCGCCGAGCTCTACTGGAAGTTCGTGGGTGACGGCTGGTCTGCGGATTCCGACGATGTCGAGATGGAAGTGCGCTTCGCAAATGCCGCTGCCGGGACGGCGGCCGTCAAGGGCGATAACTTCCGCGCATGGGGCCACGGCCCGCTGACGGGCGATGTATCGCTCGATGCGGACGAACCCATGGTCACCTATACCATTCCCTGCGTGCATCAGGGCGAATTCGCCGAGGCACGCATCGCCTTCCCCGGCGACTGGGTGCCGCAGCTTGCCGCTTCGGGCGAAGAGCGCATGTCAACGATCCTGAGCGAAGAGAAGGAATGGGCCGACGAAGCTAACGCCCGCCGCGCTCACGCTCGCATGATTGCCAATGCACTTGCCGCGCTAAGTGTTGTTGCGGCGGTGGCCTTTACCGGCACAATCGTTATGCTCAAGCTGCGCAAGCGCAAGCCCAAGCCGCTTTTCCAGGACGAATATTTCCGCGATGTGCCTTCGGCCGACCATCCCGCCGTGCTTTCGGCCCTCATGAGCTGGAACGAGGTGCCCGATCAGGCATATATCGCCACGCTTATGAAGCTCACCGACGACCGTGTGATCAAGCTGGAGCAGGCGACCGTGACCAAGGCCAAGAAGGGTCTGTTGGGGCGTGAAAAAGAAGAGCAGACGTATCGCGTGACGGTGAGTGATGCGGGCTGGAAGTCGGCCAAGGGCATTGACCACATG
The DNA here is from genome assembly GCA_958408685.1 of uncultured Collinsella sp. Classification (GTDB taxonomy): domain Bacteria; phylum Actinomycetota; class Coriobacteriia; order Coriobacteriales; family Coriobacteriaceae; genus Collinsella. The sequence continues at coordinate 26,554 of CATYLC010000006.1, forward strand.
GTGCTCAAGGTCTTCTTTGCCGGTGCTAAGCCTGACGAGAACGGTGACCGTTCGCGCGCGTTCGACGAGCTGCAGCACTACGTCAAGCAGCACGCTACACCCGTGGGTGATAAGCTCGAGGACTATCAGAATACCGTTAAGGGCAAGCTGGCCGATAGCGAGTACGTTGCCTCGGACGGCATTGTTGCAATGGTGTTTTGCCTGGTTCTTGGTATCCTGATTGCCTTTGTTCCCGTGGGATCCATCTTCTTTACCGACGGCGCACAGGCGAACATTATAGCCGCGGTTATCTCGGTGCCGATTGTGCTGGTGGGTATTGGCGTGGGCCTTACGTTCCGCCGCTTTACGCCGGAGGGCGCCGAGGTGGCGGCTCGCTGCAAGGCACTTAAGCATTGGCTCGAGGACTTCACTCGTCTAAAGGAAGCCGTCCCGGGCGATCTGGTGCTGTGGAACAAGCTGCTGGTGATGGGCGTTGCCCTGGGCGTTTCGAAAGAAGTGCTGCGACAGCTGGCCGAGGCCGTGCCTGCGGACCTGCGCAGCAGCGACGATTTCTACGACAACTACCCCTGCTACTGGTGGTACTACCATCATTACGGTACCGAGTCCCCGCTCGATTCATTCGATGACGTGTATCACGAGACCATCCGTGAGCTGGCGTCGAGTTCCGATAGCTCGAGCGGCGGCGGAGGCGGTGGCTTCTCGGGCGGCGGAGGCGGCGGCGTCGGCGGAGGCGGCGGCGGAACGTTCTAGCGAGTTCTGATTTTTGGGATGGATCTTCTCCGGCGACTGCCGACGGATCCATCCCATTTTTATGCGCTACCTACGAAGACTGTCCCCAACGACTAGTCACTGGGGACGTTCCTAAATGACTAGGTATGGCTGCCAGGTTTAGGCTGTTAGATCGAGTTCGTAGAGGAAGCTTTCGCGCGGCATGTCGTGACGGCGCTCTTCGCGGTTGGCGCGGTGCGTGGCCGTGCGCTTAAAGCCGTGCAGCTCGTAGAACTTCCACGAGCAGTTGGAGTCGGTGTACAGGTGCGCCCTCGTCGCTCCAAGCGAGGACAGGTGCGAGACGGCGGCATCGAGCAGAACCGTGCCAACGCCCGGGCCATGGACATCGCGATCCACGGCAAGCAGCGTGACCTCGTTGTCGTGCGGCAACGGGCTGCTCTCGAGCAGGCGGTTGTTGGTTCGAATGGTTGCGCGCACAAACGAGAGGTACTCGGCGCAGGCATCGGGCTCTAGCTCACGCATCTGCGATAGCAGCGCGCGTTCGGTATCCATCCAATGTTCCTTAACGGTGGCGCCGGAGCTCTGTCTCGCACGCGCGAGCGAAATACCACGCGCCTGACCGTCGATTACGGCAACCTGTGAAAACGTCGACGACGAAAGGCAGTAGGCGAGGTCGCACGCGGCCTCAAGGCGGTTGTACTCATCGTTATCCGAATTGTTATGCCAAAGCTGCTGCAGAATCAGCGCGATGGCGTCGAAGTCTTCGGTATCAAACGGTCGGTAGAGAACCCGCGAGACCATGGTGCCTCTTTCTTTCGCGGATGCATATCGAGCACAGTTCTACCACGCCATTGGCATCTAATTATGGTGCCCCTGTGTTCCATGAACTCACCGTGCCCGGTGCCGTGCCCATCCCCTCTGCTCGCAAACTTTTTCTGCATATGCGCCCGTTGCGGGGTGCATCGATGCGCTCGATGCGCTACATTAAATCAGTATTTTCAATGCCGCTGCGCGAGCGCTGCAGATCGACGTATCACCGACTCACAGAGCACGGCGGCGTACCAGACAGGAGGACTGCATGGGATCTGATGTGAAGATCGCACGCGCGTTGATCTCGGTTACCGATAAGACGGGCGTCGTCGATTTCGCACGGACGCTGGTTGACGACTTTGGCGTCGAGATCATCTCTACGGGCGGCACGGCTCGTGCCATCGAGGACGCGGGCGTTCCCGTAACCCCCATCGAGGAGTTCACGGGCTATCCCGAGATGATGGACGGCCGCGTTAAGACCCTGCACCCCAAGGTTCATGGCGCGCTGCTGGCCCGCCGCGATTCCGAGCAGCACATGCAGGAGGCGGCTCAGCACGGCATTAAGCTGATCGACCTGGTCGTCGTCAACCTGTACGAGTTCGAGAAGACCGTCGCCAACCCTGAGGTCACCTTCGCGGACGCCATCGAGCACATCGACATCGGTGGCCCCTCCATGCTGCGCTCTGCCGCCAAGAACGCCACGAGCGTTACCGTCATTTCCGATCCGGCCGACTATGATGCCGTCCTGGCCGAGATGCACGAGACCGGTGGCTGCACCACGCTTTCCACCCGTCGTCGCCTGCAGGTGAAGGTCTACCAGACCACCGCCGCCTACGACACGGCCATCTCCCGCTGGCTCGCCGCCCAGGCAAGCGACGTGGCGGACACCTCTGCCAAGCTCGAGATTTCGCTGGAGAAGGTCGACGACCTGCGCTATGGCGAGAACCCGCAGCAGAAAGCCACAGTCTATCGCTTTGCCGAGGGCTGCGAGAACACCGCGAGCTCGCAGTTCCCGCTCGTGGGCTCCAAGCAGATCCAGGGCAAGCCGCTCAGCTACAACAACTATCTGGATGCCGACGCCGCTTGGAACCTGGTCCGCGAGTTCGACGAGCCGGCCTGCGTAATCCTCAAGCACCAGAACCCCTGCGGTTCCGCCGTTGCCGAGGACATCACGGCTGCCTACGACCGCGCTTTTGCCTGCGATCCCAAGAGCGCCTTCGGCGGCATCATCGCCTGCAACCGCGAGGTTCCCTTTGATCTGGTTGAGCACTTTGCCGATCAGAACAAGCAGTTCGTCGAGGTCATCATCGCCCCGAGCTACACCGCCGAGGCGCTCGAGCGCATGGCCAAGCGCCCCAACCTGCGCGTGTTGGCGACCGGCGGCGTGGACCACGGCGCTCAGGTGGAGCTGCGCTCCGTCGACGGCGGCATGCTGGTGCAGGAGGTCGACCACGTGACCGAGGATCCCGCGACCTTTACGTTCCCCACCGACCGCAAGCCCACCGACGCCGAGATGGCCGAGCTCGAGTTTGCCTGGAAGGTCTGCAAGGGCGTTAAGTCCAACGCCATCCTGGTCTCCAAGGGTAAGGCCGGCATTGGCATGGGCCCCGGTCAGCCCAACCGCGTTGACTCCGCACTGCTGGCCTGCGAGCGTGCCGAGGACTTCTGCGAGCGTGAGGGCGTGGAGAAGGGCGGCTTTGCCTGCGCAAGTGACGCATTCTTCCCGTTCCGCGACAACGTCGACGTGCTTGCCGCGCACGGCGTGACCTGCATCATCCAGCCCGGCGGCTCCAAGCGCGATGACGAGAGCATTCAGGCCTGCAACGAGCACAATATTGCTATGGTCTTTACCGGCGCCCGCCACTTTAGGCACTAAGTTTCGCCCCGGAACAAAATAATCTCTGCAAAAGACGGCTGCTCCGTTTGGAGGGCCGTCTTTTTGGTATAAAAGGACGGAATGACTAACACGAAAGGTACAACCATGCCCCAGATTGATGATGCCGAGCTGTTTGGCAATGCCGAGGATCAGCGTGCGTACGAGGACTTTTGCGCCAATCAGGAGGCGGTCGAGAAGTTCACGCTCGACAAGCCCGCGCTTGTCTGCCGTTGGCGCATGTCCAACAAAAAGGTGCCCATGCTCAACCGCCACATTCGCGCACTGTCCGAGCGCCTGGTGCAGGGCGAGCCGCTTACCCATAACATGCTCAGCTGGGCTAAACAGCACGTTGAGTGGTCGCTTGCCGAGGGCGATTACACTGCGCACGACGGCGTACTCATGCTGGTGATCGACGTCAATGGCAACGCCGCCATGACGGTGGGCGAGTACGAGCCGCTGGCCGATACGTCGGCTAAGGCGCTACGTGCCCGCTCCGCCGAGGCCCGCTCCGAGGCCGACGAAACCGGCGTGGCGCCCGAGCTGCTCGCCGCCGTCGATAACGGCGAGCTGGCCTTTGTGGCGCCGGCGGACGAGTGCCTGTGCGGCACGGCGACGCTCATCGAGCAGCTGGCCCAGACCAAGGGCATCCCGGTCACGCGCGTAGACATTCCCGCGCAGCTCAAGGGTGCGCTGTTTCTGGTGAGCGACGAGCACGGTGTGGTTGCCGCCGCCGACTCCGACGCCGCCGACTCCGACGCCGCCACGGTCGCCTTCTTCGCCGAAGGCTACGAAAAGCTCCGTGCCCGCCGCTAAATGATGTTTCTGGGACGGGGATTAAAAACTCATTTAATTCCCGTGCTCGTCGCGAGCGAGGGGCAAGCCTCTGCCACTCGCGAACAGTTCTGTCACTTTGGTGCCGCGTGAGGCGCGTATCTGCGGATCCGCGGTCATAATGGGGCAAGACAACCAAGAGGGGGGCGGAATCCATGGCGCTAATCTATATCGTTGAGGACGACGAGCCCATTCGTCGTGAGCTTATCGACATCCTTGCCCGCGCCGGTTTTGAGGTTGAGGCATGCGAATCGTTTGAGCATGTCTCGTGCGATATTCTCGCCGCCGTGCCCGACCTGGTGCTGCTCGACCTCACGCTTCCCGTCAAGGACGGCCAGCATATCTGCCACGAGGTTCGCCGCGAATCCGAGGTTCCCATCATCGTCTTCACGTCGCGCGCGACCGAGATTGACGAGGTCATGGCCATGACGCACGGCGCGGACGACTTTGTTTCCAAGCCCTACAGCGCCCGTGTGCTCGTGGCGCGCATCAATGCCTTGCTGCGTCGCACCGCGGCGGCGGGCGAGCGCAGCACGCTCGTCCACAAGGGACTGGAGCTCGACCTCGCACGCTCCATGGTCACCAACACGCAAACGGGCACCAGCACCGAGCTCACAAAAAACGAACTGTGTATTCTCTCACTGCTTCTGAGCCGCGCGGGCAAGATTGTTTCGCGCTCGGCCATCATGCAGGATCTGTGGGGCTCCGACGCCTTCGTGGACGACAATACGCTTACCGTCAACATCAACCGCCTGCGCACCACGCTCGAAAAAATCGGCATCAAGGAGTATTTGACGACGCACCGCGGTCAGGGCTATTCGGTCTAGGGGCCGGCTATGTCGTTCGCCAAATTCTTCAAAGATGCGCTGCTTCCCGTCGCCGTGTGGACGTGCGGCGTGCTGCTGAGCTGCTTTGTGCTGACGGTCGTCGGCGCACCCGTTTCCATCGTGGTCGTGGCGGTCGGCGTGTCCTTTATCTTTGGCATGCTGGGCATCGTGATCGAGTACGCGCGCCGTCGTCGTTTTCTGCGCCAGCTGGAGCGTGCGGCAGAGGAGCTCGAGAGTCCCGCATGGGTGCAGGAGATGGTGCAATGTCCGACCTATGCCGAGGGCGAGCTCGAGTACGAGGTCTTGCGCCGGGTGGGCAAAGCCGCTTGTGACGAGGTTGCCGAAGGCAGGCGCCAGACCGATGACTATCGCGACTATATCGAGAGCTGGGTCCACGAGGCCAAGCTGCCTCTGGCGGCAGCCTATCTGATTTTGGAAAACCTGGACGGCAGCGAAGATGATCTCGGTCGCGAGCTTGCCCGCGTGGAGCGCTATATCGACCAGGCGCTCTACTATGCGCGCTCGGAGGTTGTGGAGCGCGATTATCTGATTCGACGTTGGAACCTCAAGGCTCTGGTGACGGGCGCAATCAAGGCCAATGCGCGCGAGCTCATCGCGGCACACGTGGCGCCGGTGTGCGAGAACCTCGACTTTGAGGTCTTTACCGACGAGAAGTGGCTCGAGTTTATTCTGGGCCAGCTCATTCAGAACAGCATTAAATATGCGCGTGAGGACGGCGCAAAGATCGTGTTTTCGGGTGCGTTGCTGGACGAGGGTCTGGCAAGCGAGCGCATCGAGCTTACCGTCGCGGACAACGGCTGTGGCGTGTGTGCGGCAGACCTGCCTCGCGTGTTCGAGAAGGGCTTTACCGGCGACAACGGCCGCACCACCAAGCGCGCAACGGGCATCGGCCTCTACCTGGTGGCGCGCCTGTGCTCCAAGATGGGCATCGACGTCACCGCGGCATCCGAGCCCGGCGAAGGCTTCGTCGTCACGTTTGCCTTCTCAACCAACAAGTTTCAATACTTCGAGTAACGCACACGGCAGATGTCCGCCTCAAACAAAGCGTGCCGCCCCAAACGGGGCGGCACGCTATTTTTCAATCAGACAACTCGCTGAAGTACGGTGACGAAGGCGCAAGGCCGGGAGGGGTTATCAAAGCCGACATCCCGCAGCCGCGAAGCGGCGAGGACGTCGGCGTGATAACCCCGCAGGCCTTGCGCCGACGGGAAGGAACCTACTTCACGACCAAGATGTCGCAGTCGGTGTTGCGCAGCAGGAACGTCGAAATTGAACCCAGGAGTGCATACTTGATCGAGGACAGGCCACGAGCGCCGCAGAGCACCAGGTCGGGCTTGACCACGTCGAGCATCTCGTCTTTGAGCGTCTCGCGAATGCGGCCGGCGCGAATCATGACCTCGACCTCGGGAATGTCGGGATTGGCCTTGGCCTCTTCGAGCTGCTTGGCGATGGAGTTCTTAAATGCCTCCTCTAGGCCGTTGACCAGATCGACCGGATAGGAACCGGCGCTCTCGAGTGCCGTGGAATCGATAACGTGGCCGATAATCAGCTTGGCGCCGTTGTTCGCGGCGACCTTGATGGCGCGTGCGAGCACAAAATCCTGCTGCTCAGTACCGTCGAGTGAAACAAATACCTTGGTGTAGCCCTCGTTCATGGTTTCCTCCTTGGTCTATCGCACGGGCGTGGGGCTCGTGCATCGGGCGGGCGCGGATGCGTGGCCGCCGGACACTTTATCTTGTTGCAGTTATACCCAAGGATTTGGGTTTGACCGCTCGCAATTCTGTGAACGGGCGAGTTTTTTGGTAAGGGTGGGCGCGGTCGCGGCCGAACGGTTGATAATGGGACATCGCCCGCAACCGTCCGCAGAACAATATCGGCGGGTGTCTAACGAGGGGGTCCCTTTGGATATCATTGAGCTTCTAAAATCTGCCTTCATGGGCCTGGTCGAGGGCATCACCGAATGGCTGCCTGTTTCGTCGACCGGTCACATGATCTTGGTGGACGAGTTCGTCAAGATGAACGTGAGCGAGACGTTCTGGAATATGTTCCTGGTCGTGATTCAGCTTGGCGCCATTTTGGCCGTCTGCGTCCTGTTCTTTTACGACCTCAACCCGTTTTCTCCCAGCAAAGGCAAGGAGGGTCGTCGCGACACCTGGGTGCTGTGGGGCAAGATTGTGCTCGGCTGCATTCCCGCCGCGGCGATCGGTCTGCCGCTTAACGACTGGATGGAGGAGCATTTCTACAATGCTCCCGTCGTGGCGCTGGCGCTCATTGTGTACGGCGTGCTGTTTATCGTGATCGAGAACTGGCGCGCGAACAAGCGCGACCAGGCCGCTCTTGCCGGTTCGTTTGGTTCGCGTGCCGTGGTGGCGGGCGGACGCCCCGCTGGTGCGCATTTTGCCACTCCCGCTGCGGCTGCCGCTTCAGACGATGACGATAACCTGGACTTTGGCTCCATCACTACGCTCGAGGATCTGAGCTGGAAGACCGCGCTGGGTATCGGTTGCTTCCAGGTGCTTTCGCTGATTCCGGGCACATCGCGCTCCGGCTCCACGATCATCGGCGGCCTGCTGCTGGGCTGCACGCGCTCGGTGGCGTCTAAGTTCACGTTCTTCCTGGCTATTCCCGTTATGTTTGGCGCGAGCGCGCTCAAGCTGGTCAAGTACTTTATTAAGGGCGGCACGTTCGGCACCAACGAAATCGCCATCCTGGGCGTGGGCTGCGTCGTCGCCTTTGTGGTGTCGCTCATTGCCATCAAGTGGCTTATGGGCTTCGTGCGCCGTCACGACTTTAAGTGCTTCGGCGTCTACCGCATCATCCTGGGCATCGTGGTGCTCGCGTACTTCTTTGTCCTGGAGCCTATGCTCGGCCTGTAACTTGGTCGACGCTGCGCGGCGGCCGGGGCGACAACTTGTCATTCAAAGGGGGCGGCATGACCAGAAGGTCTATGCCGCCCCTTTTCATGCCAATTTGTTCGCCCTGGCCACCGCTCGCTGCTGCTGCCATGACATCGGCGGTTTCGTGATTGTCAATTGATTGGTGCAGACCAACCTGACCCCATTGCGCCAAATTCGCTGGGGCGGCCTGACGGTGACGCACGGAGTCGTGGTGTGATTTGCGTCGGTGTCCGCGCGGCTCGGTATACTGGTACGGCTCAAACTATGGCGCCGCCCGCAGGCGCGCCGTCCGTCAGATGAGGAGTCGCCCATGACCCAGCCCTTGCCCTGGGAAAAGAACGCCGCGGTATCCGTGCCGCCCGCGCCGGAACCCGTGCCGCTCGATGCATACACCGCTCCTGCTGCGCCGGAGCCCGAGCTCGTCCCGCTCGACATTTACGACGCTCCCGCGCCGGCGCCCAAGCCCGCCAAGCCGCTCGTCGACATTGACAGCCTTAATCCCGCCCAGCGCGAGGCTGTCCTGTCCACCGAGGGCCCGTTGCTGGTCCTTGCCGGCGCCGGCTCGGGCAAGACCCGCGTCTTGACCTTCCGCATCGCACATATGCTCGGCGACCTGGGTGTTAAACCTTGGCAGGTTCTTGCCATCACGTTTACCAACAAGGCCGCGGCAGAGATGCGCGAGCGTCTGGCGGCACTCATTCCCAGCGGCACCCGTGGCATGTGGGTGTGCACCTTCCATGCCATGTGCGTGCGCATGCTGCGCGAGGACGCCGACCTGTTGGGCTACACCGGTCAGTTCACCATCTACGATGACGATGACTCAAAGCGCATGGTGCGCGACATTATGCAGGCGCTCGGCATCGAGCAAAAGCAGTTCCCCATCAACATGATCCGCAGCAAGATTAGCTCGGCCAAAAACGCCATGATCGGCCCCGAGGACATGCTCAAATCCGCCGACAGCCCCAATGACAAAAAGGCCGCGCAAGTCTACCTGGAGCTGGAGCGCCGCCTGCGCGCCGCCAACGCGATGGACTTCGACGACCTGCTCGTGCGCACGCTCGAGCTGCTGCGCACCCGCCCCGAGGTGCTCGACAAGTATCAGGAGCGCTTCCGCTACATTAGCGTCGACGAGTATCAGGACACCAACCACGTCCAGTACGAGATCGCCAACCTGCTGGCCGCCAAGTACCAAAACCTCATGGTCGTGGGCGACGACGATCAGTCCATTTATAGCTGGCGTGGCGCCGACATCACCAATATCCTGGACTTTGAGAAGGACTTTAAAGACTGCAAGACCGTCAAGCTGGAGCAGAACTACCGCTCTACGGGTCATATCCTGAACGCCGCCAACGCCGTGGTACGTCACAACTCGCAGCGCAAAGACAAGCGCCTGTTTACGGCCGAGGGCGACGGCGAGAAGATCCAGGCCTTCCAGGCAAGCGATGAGCGCGACGAGGGTCGCTGGATTGCCGGCGAGATCGAAAAGCTGCATGCCAAGGGCACGAGTTACGACGACATCGCCGTGTTCTACCGCACCAACGCCCAGTCGCGTATTCTCGAAGATATGTTTCTGCGCGCGGGCGTGCCCTACAAGATCGTGGGCGGCACGCGATTCTTCGACCGTGCCGAGATCCGCGACGTCATGGCCTACCTTAAGATGATCGTGAACCCGGCCGACGAGATGAGCGTCAAGCGCGTTATCAACACGCCGCGCCGCGGCATCGGCTCCACCTCGATCCAAAAGATTGAGCAGCTGGCGCGCGACAACCGTTGCTCGTTCTTCCAAGCCTGCGAGATCGCAACAGCCGAGACGGGCATGTTTAGCGCCAAGGTGCGCAATGGCCTGTCGAGCTTTGTCTCCCTGGTGCGCGAGGGTCGCCGCATGGACGGCGAACTCAAGGACGTCGTCGAGATGATCGTCGATAAGACGGGCCTGCTGCAGGCTTTCCGCGCCGAGGGCACCATGGAGTCCGAGAGCCGCGCCGAGAACATCCAGGAATTCCTGGGCGTCGCCGCTGAATTTGAGGAGACGCACGAGGATATCGAGGGCACGCTCGAGAGCTTGGAAGAGCTGCGCGCAGCCGGTGTTGCCGATGTGCCTGCCGGCGCCGAGTCCGAGCCCGTCGTGGTGAGCGCGCCCGCGCCCGAGCCGGGGCCGTCCGCCTCGGCATCCTCGTTTGAGGCGCTCGTCGGCGCCCGTGACGCCGCGGGCTCTAATCCGCTCGATGGCTTGGCCGCTCCGGCGCTGTCTCCGCAGGATGCCCTGGCCGCCGCCATCGCGGGCAACGCGTATGCCGTGCCGACAGAGATGCCGGCGGGTGCCGTGCATGCCGACGAGATCGAGCGCACCTACGGTCCGCTCACCTGTAAGGCGCTGCCGGCACTCATGGAGTGGCTGGCCCTGCGCTCCGACTTGGATTCCCTGGCCGGCGAGACGCACGCCATCACCATGATGACTATCCACTCCGCCAAGGGCCTGGAGTTCCCGGCGGTGTTCGTGGCCGGCATGGAGGAGGGCATCTTCCCGCACGTGCACGACTTTGGCGGCAGCGATGACCCGGGCAAGCTCGAGGAGGAGCGTCGCCTGGCCTACGTTGCCATCACGCGTGCCCGTAAGCGCCTGTTCCTGACCTATGCGGCCACGCGTCGCACCTACGGCTCGACCTCTGCCAACCCGCGCTCGCGCTTCCTCAATGAGATTCCGTTTGAGGATATCGAGTTTAGCGGTATCGGTTCTGCCGGTTTTGAGGGCACGGGCTGGGAGAAGCGCGGCGACCGTCACGGCACCTTTGGCTCGGGCGTGGGTTCGGATATGTATGGCGGCAAGGTGTTCGGTTCGCATACGCGCTCGACCGGCGGTTCCGGTTCGCGCGGTGGATCGAGTTTTGACGATTTCTTTGGCGGCAGCAGCTACGGGACCGAGCGCCATCGTGGGGTCTCGCCCGACGCCGGCCGTGTTGCCTCGACCTTTGGTTCGGGTGCGCCGCGAGCCAAAAAGCCGTCATCTAAAGTGTCGCCGACAGTGGAGCGCAAGGTCGATCGCGCCAGCGCGTCGCAGGACTTTGCCGCAGGCGATTCCGTGAGCCACAAGACCTTTGGCACGGGTACCGTGATCTCGGTCGTCGGAGACATGATCGAGGTTCAATTCGAAAAGACCGGCCAGACCAAAAAGCTAATGAAAGGTTTTGCACCGATCGTCAAACTGTCGTGATCCCGGCGGACCTGGGCGGGCGTATGGGGCAACGTTGCTTGCGAACGCCGCTCCGCTCGTCCGCTTTTTGATTTGGAGAACCGGGTGGGCTGAAATGTAGATACGAGTAGGGGCTCCTCCGTTGATGAACGGGGGAGCCCCTTGTTTCGTTTTGGTTGTTGTTGTGACCTAGAGGTGGCTGATGATCAGTTCCATCTTGCCTTCGAGGTCGATGGAGCTGACGGTGCTCGGGGCCAGCAGGTGGCTTCCCTTGTGGACGGGGTCGCCGCAGACGGTGCCTTCGCCGTCGATGACCGACAGGCACATGAAGGGCCAGCGCTGGTCGAGGGTCTTGCTGCCGTTGACGCGCACGCGATCGACGGTGTAGCAGGGGTTGGACTCGAGCTCGGTCACGCCGTCCACCTCGGGCGCGGTCACCGTGCCGTCGGTCGGAGCCTGAGCATCAAAGTCGATGCAGTCGAGGCTCTGCTCAATGTGCAGCGGGCGCAGGTTGCCGTCAGTGCCGGGACGGTCGTAGTCGTACAGACGATACGTCACGTCGCTCGACTGCTGCGTCTCCAAAATGAGCGTGCCGGTCTTGATGGCGTGCACGGTACCGGAATCAATCTGGAAAAAGTCGCCCTTGTGAATCGGCAACACGTTGAGCATGTCGTCCCAACGTCCTTCCTCGATCATTTGTGCGGCCTCGGCGCGGTCCTTGGCACGCTGGCCGACGATGATCGTGGCGTCGGGCTCGCAGTCCAGCACATACCAACACTCGGTTTTGCCCAGGCTACCGTTCTCGTGCTCGGCAGCGTACTCGTCGTTGGGATGAATCTGGATCGAAAGGTCGTCCTTGGCGTCCAGAATCTTAATGAGCAGCGGGAACTCCTTGCCCTCGCAGTTGCCAAAGAGCTCGCGATGCTCGGCCCACAGCCACGACAGCGTGTGGCCGGCATACGGGCCCTCCGCAATCTGGCAGTCGCCGTTGGGGTGGGCCGAGATGGCCCAGCACTCACCGATGGGGCCATCGGGAATGTCGTAGCCAAATACGGTTTCGAGCTGGCGACCGCCCCAGATCTTCTCGTGGAAGATCGGCGTCAGCTTAATCAAATCGGACATGTTCATACCCCCATTGTGTTGCGCGGGCGCTGCACAAAACAGCTCAAAGCGAGCGCCCGGATGACTACAAAAACCTATGCCAACGTTACGTTGTGCAACTCAAAGCGGTCGCCAACGTTGCGCGAGACCGAATACTCAAAGGCGGCGCCGCTGTCCAAAAAGCCAATCTGGGTGAGCTCGAGCAGGGGAGAGCCAGGCTTGGTGTCCAAGCGCTCGGCTTCTTCCTCGGTTGCTGCCACGGCGCGAATGGTACGGTGGAAGCTCGAAATCTTCAGCCCACATTGCTCGCGGATGAAGTGGTAGACCGATCCGTACAGGTCCTTCTTTTTAAGGCCTGGAATCAGCTCGAGGGGCATGTAGGTGTACTCGATAACGATGGGCTTCTCATCGGCCTGACGCACGCGCACGATGTGATAGGCAAAGTCATCCTCGGCAATTCCCAGCTGGGCTGCGATGTCCGCTGGTGGATTAACAATCGAGAAATCGTAGACCACCGAGGTCACCTTCTCCCCGCGGTGCTCATACGAAAAGCCCTGGGCACGGTCGTTTTTGCCCTGGAAAAACGCCTGACCGGGAAGTCCCGCCGTGTCCTTAACGTAGGTACCCGATCCGCGTCGGCTGGTAATAAGACCTTCCTCGGTGATTTGCTCGATAGCTCGTTTGACGGTGATTTTGGAAACGCTATAGAGCTCGCAGAACTCAACGACGGTGGGAAGCTTGTCGCCCGGTTTAAGAGTGCCATCCTCGATGCTTCGACGAATATCTGCAGCTATTGCCTCGTATTTGGGAATCATTGAACCTCCTTTCCGACATATATCAATACGCAAGTAAGTATAACCCTTAACAAGGCACCCATATAACCTTTATCTAAGAAGCTCGAGAAAGAAAAAAGAAAAAGACGCTTTACTTTTAGAATTAGAGCGCTATAGTTTAAGCAACGAACGGAATCTTTCCGCAGAACAGGATCGACCGTTTGGGGACGGTTTTGTTTTGGCGGGTTGGATATCGGTATGACCGGTGCGCGCCCGCGCCGGATAACCTGCCAAAGCAAACCCGTCTCCAACCGGAAGCTCTAGAACACGAAAGCGAGGACTTTGATGGCACAGTATCAGCTGCCCAACGACTTCTTCTTTGGCGCTGCTATGTCCGGCCCGCAGACTGAGGGTCAGTGGAACCAGGGCGGCAAGCTCGAGAACCTGTGGGACACCTGGTCCATCCAGGATCTGGGCTCGTTCTACAACTGCGTTGGCTCTTACGCCGGCAATGACTTTATGGCCAAGTACCAGGAAGACCTTCGCATTTTGAAGGACTTGGGCCTGGATACCTATCGCACTTCCATCCAGTGGAGCCGTCTGCTCGATGCCGACGGCAACCTCAACGAGGAAGGCGCCGCGTGGTATCACGAGTTGTTCCGTGCCTCTCGCGAAGCCGGCCTGGAGCCGTTTGTCAACTTGTACCACTTTGACATGCCCACCTACCTTTTTAACCGTGGCGGCTGGGAGAGCCGTGAGGTTGTCGAGGCTTACGCACATTACGCCGACGTCGCCTTCCACGAGTTTGGCCAGGAGATCAAGTACTGGTTCACCTTTAACGAGCCCATCGTCGAGCCCGAGCAGCGCTATCAGGAGGGCGTGTGGTTCCCGCAGCTCCACGACTTTAGCCGCGCTCGCACCGTGCAGTATCACATCTCGCTGGCACATGCGCTGGCCGTGGCCAACTACCGTCGCGCCTATGACGAGGGCGCCGTTCGCAGCGATGCCAAGATCGGCATGATCAACTGCTTTACCCCGGTCTACACCAAGGAGAACCCCAGCGAGGCGGACCTCGAGGCCGTGCGTATGACCAGCGGCATCAACAACCGCTGGTGGCTCGACCTCATTACCAAGGGCAAGCTTCCCGCCGACGTGCTCGACAGCCTGGCCGAGGGCGGCGTTAAGCTTCCGTTCCGTGCCGGCGACCAAGAGATTCTTAAGCAGGGTGTTGTCGACTGGCTCGGTTGCAACTACTACCACCCCACGCGCGTTCAGGCGCCGGCGAGCAAGATCGACCAGTACGGTCTGCCGCACTTTGCCGACGAGTACGTGTGGCCCGACGCCGTTATGAACGAGAGCCGCGGCTGGGAGATCTACCCGCAGGGCCTCTACGACTTTGGCATGGACTGCGCTAAGAACTACCCCGATCTTGAGTGGTTCGTTTCCGAGAACGGCATCGGCATCATGGACGAATACAAGAACCGAGACGCCGAAGGAACCATCCAGGATGACTACCGCGTCGACTTTGTACGCCAGCACCTGGAGTGGGTTGCCAAGGCAATTGCCGAGGGCGCCAAGTGCCGTGGATACCATTATTGGGCCGTCATCGATAACTGGTCTTGGGCGAATGCCTTTAAGAACCGTTACGGTTTTGTCGAGGTCGACCTTATGGACGGCTACAAGCGCCGCCTTAAGAAGTCGGCAGCTTGGCTCAAGCAGGTCGCCACGACTCACGTGGTTGATTAGCGAACGGGCGAACGCCCAGACCGCGCGCCGCTGCGCGCAACACATGGCACATCTGGTGGCAGAGGGCGACAGACCACCGTGCGCATAGGAAAAGGCCGGATTTGAAAGTTAGGAGCAATCATGGCCAGTGACAACGGAAAGAGCTTCCTCGACAAGTTTGCCGAGGTCTCTGCGAAGGTGGGAAACCAGGTTCACCTGCGTTCCCTGCGTGACGCCTTCGCGACCATCACGCCGCTCTATATCCTTGCGGGTATCGCGGTTCTTATTAACAACGTCGTGTTCCCTCTGTTCCCGCTCGATGCGGCGGGCCTTGCCAACCTTCAGACGTGGGGTTCGGCAATTACGCTGGGCACCCTCAACGTCTCTGCCATTATCTTGGCCGGATTGATTGGCTACAGCCTCGCTAAGAACAAGCGTTTCGATAACCCGCTCGCTTGCGTGGTCGTCGCTATCTCTGCTTTCGTCATCATGATGCCGCAGCAGATCACCGCCTCGCTTGCCGCCACGAGCCCGCTGCTCACCGACAAGATCACCTCCGCCGAGGTCACGGGCGCCCTTTCGACTGCCAACACCGGCACCAACGGTCTGTTCTCGGCTATTATCATCGCCCTGCTTTCCGTCTCGCTCTTCATCAAGATTTCTGGCGTCGAGAAGCTCAAGGTTAAGCTGGGCGAGGGCGTGCCTCCCGCGGTCTCCAACTCCTTCAACGTCATGATCCCGATGCTGCTCAACCTCGCGATCTTCGCTCTTGCCGCAGCCCTGCTCGCCGTGTGCGCCGGCACCGATCTGTGCACCATCATCTCCACGTGCATCTCCAACCCGCTCAAGAGCATCATGAACGCCGGTCCGTGGGCTGTTATCCTCATCTACACCCTTGCTAACCTGCTGTTCTGCGTCGGTATTCACCAGTCCACCATCTCTGGCGCTACCGTCGAGCCGATCCTGACCATGCTCATCGTCGACAACATGGCTACCTTTGCCGCCGGTGGCACCATCCAGCCCGATCACTACATGAACATGCAGATCGTTAACAGCTTCGCCCTCATCGGCGGCTCGGGCTGCACCCTCATGCTTCTGCTCGACACGCTCCTGTTCTCCAAGAACAAGGCTTCCGAGACCGTTTCCAAGATGGCTATCCTGCCTGGTCTGTTCAACATCAACGAGCCGGTTATCTACGGTTACCCCATCGTGTACAACCTGCCGCTCATGATCCCGTTCGTCCTTCTTCCCGATCTGTTCATCGGCATCACCTATGGCCTTACCTGCGCAGGCATCATCAGCCCCTGCATCGCCCAGGTGCCCTGGACCATGCCTCCCGTCATCAATGCCCTGCTCGCTACGGGCTTTGACTGGCGCGCCGGCGTGTGGCAGGCTCTCGAGATTGTCATTGGCATGGCCGTCTACCTGCCCTTTATGAAGATTTCCGAGAAGGCAATCGCCAAGCAGGAGGCTCTCGCCGAGTAGAACGCCTAACGTTCGTCCCTTTCACCTTTGCGGGCGCCGGTACGCGGTGCCGGTGCCCGCGGCTCTCTCCCTTGCGTAAAGATACAGGGGAGCGGGCACAATAGCCGCAAGGAATACAACCAGTTGTCGTCTGCGCGCCGCGCAGTTATAAGGAGGAAACCATGAAGAAGATCATGCTCTGCTGCAATGCCGGCATGTCCACGAGCCTGCTGGTCCAGAAGATGCAGGCCGAGGTTGCAAACCGTGGTCTGGATATTGAGGTCGAGGCTCGTCCCATGAACGAGGCCCACGATCACCTGGACGAGTGCGACATGTTGCTGCTTGGTCCGCAGATCGGCTACACCAAGGGCGATTTTGAGAAGGAGGCCGCCGGTCGTTTTCCGGTCGAGGTCATCAACATGGTCGACTACGGCCGCATGAACGCTGCCGGCATCATCGACCACTGCGTCAGCGTGATGGGCTAGGTGCTCCGCATGGAGGATATGAACGAACTGCAGATGACCTGCTTCGAGATCATCAGCTACGTCGGTACCGCCAAGAGCATGTACATCAATGCCGTGCAAAAGGCCAAGGAGGGCGATTTTGACGCCGCCGAGGAGCTTATCAAGCAGGGCGACGAGGCCTATAACGGTGGCCACGATGTTCACATGGGGCTTCTGAAGAAGGAGGCCAACGGCGAGCGTAACGGCGAGGCCCCGTTGATTCTGCTGCATGCCGAGGACCAGATGGCCGGTACCGAGACCATGCGCGTCATGGCGACGGAGCTCATCGAGATTCACAAGCAGCTGCAGGTACTTCAGGCCTAGTCGGCGTTATCGCCGCGATGGGCCGTGCGGTCCAACAGACAACACAGTCCCTTTGACGGGCGCCGGGAGTCTCCGCCTCCCGGCGCCTTTATATTTGGGGAAGGTCTTGCGCGACCTATTAAGCGACCATTCGCGTTTCCCCAGATAAAGCCTGCCAAAATAAACCTGTCCCTTTTTGGTAGGTTTTTGCCTTGGGAGCGGTACCATACAGGCAATGTTTAAACGAGAAAGGTGGGCTCCCATGGAACCTAAGCAGTACTACATCGGCATCGACGTCGGCGGCACTTCGGTTAAGGAGGGCCTGTTCGACGAGGACGGCAACCTGCTGGCCAAGGCCAGCGTGCCCACGCCTCCCATCGTTGACGCCGCGGGCTTTGCCGCGGTGACCGAGGCTATCGACCAGGTGGTCGCCAAGGCGCAGATTCCGCGTGCCTTTGTGGCAGGCATTGGCCTGGCCGTTCCGTGCCCCATCCCGGCATCGGGCGATGCCAAGGTCAAGGCCAACATTGCCATTAACCTGCCCGAGCTGAGGGTCGCCATTCAGAAGCACTGCCCCGATGCGGTCGTTAAGTATGAGAACGATGCCAACGCCGCTGCCATGGGCGAGGCCTGGCTCGGTTCTGCCAAGGGCGTGCAGAACGTCGTGATGGTCACCATCGGTACCGGCGTGGGCGGCGGCGTTATCGTTAACGGCGACGTGGTATCGGGCGTTGTGGGTGCTGGCGGCGAGATTGGCCACATGTGCCTGAACCCGGCCGAGGAGCGCACCTGTGGCTGTGGCGGCCATGGCCACCTGGAGCAGTATTCCAGCGCCACCGGCGTGGTGAGCAACTACCTGGCCGAGTGCAAGAAGGCGGGCGTCGAGCCCATCGAGCTCACCGGCCCCTCCGATTCCAAGGACGTGTTCCAAGCCTGCCGCGAGGGCGACAAGCTCGCGCTGGCTGCGGCCGACACCATGGCCGACTATCTCGGCCGTGCCCTGGCGCTTATTGCCAACGTGGTCGACCCCGAGATGTTCCTGATCGGTGGCGGCGCGTCTGCCTCGGCCGATGTCTACCTCGACAAGGTTCGCGAGCACTTTAAGCAGTACGCGCTCTCTGCCTCGCGCGAGACGCCCATTAAGGTCGCTTCGCTCGGCAACGACGCCGGCATCATCGGTGCCGCATACGTAGCCCTGCGCGCCGCCGGTAAATAGCTGGTGCAAGGGGGTCAGGTTACTTTGCACCAACATGGTGCAAAAGGGACAGCCTTGGCCCCCATACCTGCCACAAAATATGCCGTGGCCCTTCCGTCTGCGAAGGCTCGGCATCGGCGTGCTACCATAGCTACGTCCAAGTACACATATCAAGTGGAGGATATCCATGGCAAACGTTCTTGTCTTTGGTCACCAGAACCCCGATAACGACGCCATCATGAGCGCCGTCGTCCTGTCCCAGCTGCTCAACCAGGTTGAGTATGCCGGCAACACCTACGAGGCCTGCGTCCTTGGTCAGCTTCCGGCAGAGTCCGCCAAGCTGCTCGCCGACGCCGGCATCGCCGAGCCCCGCGTGATCGAGTCCGTCGAGGCCGGTCAGCTCGTCGTCCTCACCGACCACAACGAGTCTGCCCAGTCCGTCGCCGGCCTTAAGGACGCCACGGTCTTTGGCGTCGTCGATCACCACCGCATCGGCGACTTCGAGACCGCCGGCCCGCTGCACTACATCTGCCTGCCCTGGGGTTCCAGCTGCACCATCGTCACCAAGCTCGCCGGCGTGCTCGGCGTTGAGCTTTCCGACGTCCAGGCCAAGCTGCTGCTCTCGGCCATGATGACCGACACACTCATGCTCAAGAGCCCCACCACCACCGATGTCGACCGCGCCGTCGCCGCCAAGCTCGGCGAGCAGGTGGGCGTCGACCCGGTCAAGTTTGGCATGGAGGTCTTCCTCACCCGTCCGTCCGGCTCCTTCACCGCAGCCGAGATGGTCGGCAACGACATCAAAATGTTCGAGCCCGCCGGCAAGAAGCTGCTCATCGGCCAGTACGAGACAGTCGACAAGAGCCGCGCACTCGGCATGATCGACGAGATTCGCGAGGCCATGCGCGCCTACGCCGCCGAGAAGGGTGCTGACGGCATTGTCCTGTGCATCACCGACATCATGGAGGAGGGCTCGCAGGTCCTGCTCGAGGGCGAGACCGAGGCCGCTCAGAAGGGCCTGGGCATTGCCGACGAGCACGACGGCGTCTGGATGCCGGGCGTCCTCTCCCGTAAGAAGCAGGTCGCTGCTCCCATCATGGCCGCCTGCTAGGTTGAGTTGACCGAACGCCACGACCGGATCGCGGACGCCCCGCGCTCCGGTCGTTTTTTGTGCACGGCGCCGCGTCGTCTCTTGGACAGGCGTGCCCGTGCCGTTGAACAAATAATGTTCAACCTGTGGTTCCGCTTTTCGGCCACGCCTGCGTGCTTGTCGTGCAGGGTAGGCTAGATGCAAGCGTAATACGTTAGAGCGCGGCGCCGCCACTTGGGCGGGCCGTGCTTTTTTAAGACGGGAGCTTTCCCGTGAAAGGAGCCGCCCATGGTAGCAACTGAGCAGCTGTTCAACGTCCGTGAGCGCAAGCGCTTTGAACGTCACGACATTTGGGAGCGCATCGCCGAGAACGGCACGATTTCCGCCGCGGTTATGGTTATCGCCGCCATCGCCGCCGTCATTTGCGCCAATACCGATGCCTACGAGGCCATCCATCACTTTTTGGAGACCCCGCTGTATGTGGGTCTGGGCAACCTTACGGCCGGTCTCACCGTTGAGCTTTTCGTCAACGACTTCCTCATGGCGATTTTCTTTTTGTTGGTGGGCATTGAGCTTAAGTACGAGATGACGGTCGGCGAGCTCAAGAATCCGCGTCAGGCCATGCTACCCATGCTGGCAGCCGTGGGCGGCGTCGTCGTTCCCGCCTGCATCTATCTCATCTTTAACCATGCCGGCGCCCGCAACGGTTGGGCCATCCCCATGGCAACCGATATTGCCTTTGCGCTGGGCGTGCTGTCGCTTTTGGGCAATCGCGTGCCCAACGGCGTGCGCGTGTTCTTCTCGACGCTCGCCATCGCCGACGACCTCATCTCCATCGCCGCCATCGCCATCTTCTACGGTCAGAGCCCCAATCCGTTTTGGTTGGGCGCCGCCGCGCTGGTGACCTGCGCGCTCGTGTGGCTCAACAAGACGCAGCATTACCGCCTTGCCCCGTATTCGGTACTGGGCCTGCTGTTGTGGTTCTGCATGTTCAAGAGCGGTGTACATGCCACGCTTGCTGGCGTCATCTTGGCCTTTACCATTCCGGCCAAGTGCGGCGTCAAGCTCGATAGCCTCACCGATTGGTTGGGCGAGTGCCTGCCGCTGCTCGATGACCGCTACGACGACGAGGCGCACATCTTGGGCCAGCATGACTTTACCGTCTCGACCACCAGGGTCGAGCGCGTCATGCACCGCGTGACCCCGCCGCTCATCCGCATGGAGCGTCTGATCTCCACGCCGGTCAACTTTGTGATTCTGCCGATCTTTGCGTTCGTGAACGCACAGGTTCGCCTGGTGGGCGTGGACATGAGCACGCTGCTCACCGACCCGGTGACGCTCGGCGTGTACTTTGGCATGCTGCTGGGCAAGCCGATTGGTATCTTTGGCATGACGTTTGCCCTGGTTAAGTTTAGGGTCTGCGAGCTGCCGCACAATGTCAACTGGCACATGATTGCCGGTGTGGGCATTCTGGGCGGTATCGGCTTCACCATGTCGATCCTCATCAGCGGCCTTGCCTTCCCGACGGCCCAGTTCGAGGTCCTGGCTGCCAAGGCCGCTATTCTTGCCGGTTCGGTCACCGCGGCCGTGCTCGGCATGATCTACATGAGCGTGGTCTGCAAACACCCCGCGCCCAAGGGCGAGTAGGCGCGTAAAAAATCGGGGCCGGGCATGCCCCGGATGCCCTCGTGTGCAAAAAACGCCGTTTGTGAGTACTGTCACAAACGGCGTTTCATTTTACGCACTAAAAATAATGGACAACTACATGCTGCTTGTACGTTAACGAGTAGCCGGTAGATTAGAAAATGACAATAAGGTCCTTAAAAAGAGGGCGAACGAGGCCAAAAAGGGCTGTTTTTGCCAAAAATCGCTGCCACTAAAAAAGTAACAGTACTCATATTTGCGCTTTTTTGAACACAAGCCCTAAAACAAGCCTCGCCAAGGTCGGGAAGCGGGCCAAATCGCCGGCCTCGAGGCTTATTCCACCGTTCCGTAGACGGCGCCCCAGCCGTGGGCGGCCAAGGCGGAGTTGAGCTGGTCGCAAAGTGACTGGCGGTCGTAGTAACCGGGCGGCAAAAGGTTCACGATTTCCATGAGATCGGGCGCCAGGTCCAAGATCTCGGCCTGTACGATGAGATCCAGGCGGTCGATGGCGCGGCGGTCGTAAAACAGCCCGTCGACCAGGCGCTGTAGGTCGCCGAATTCCTCGGCCTGGAACGATCCGTACTCCATAGTGTCTCCTTGGGCGCCCCACGCCGGCATGCGCGGCGATTCGTAATTCATTGCGATGGACTTAATCTATCACGGCTTCATACCCTTGCGGCGGTGGCGGTCTATACTTAGACGAACTGCAACGTCCCGCCTCGCGAAAGGTCGCACCCATGCAGACGATCTACCAGAAGATGGAAACCACCGAACTCGATGCCGCCATCGAGGCACTCAAAGCCGAGGTTGCCGAGGTCAAGGCCAAGGGCCTGGCGCTCGACATGGCCCGCGGCAAGCCGTCGCCCTCTCAGGTGGACATCTCTCGACCCATGCTCGATATCCTCAATGCCGATGCCGATCTGCACGACGGCAACGTCGACTGCTCCAACTACGGCTGCTTTGAGGGCATTCCCTCGGCACGCAAGCTAGCGGGGGAGTTCCTGGGTTGCCCCGCCGAGCAGACGCTTGTACTGGGTTCGTCGAGCCTGCTGATCGAGCACGATATCGCTGGCATGTTCTGGCGCTGCGGCTCGTGCGGCAGCGAGCCTTGGGAGGCTTACGAGGCCGCGCATGACGGCAAGAAGGTCAAGTTCCTGTGCTCTGTTCCCGGCTACGACCGCCACTTTGGCATCACCGCCGACCTGGGTATCGAGAACGTCCCCGTCGCGATGACCGACAACGGCCCCGACATGGACGAGGTCGAGCGCCTGGTTGCCGCCGACGACTCCATCAAGGGCATCTGGTGCGTGCCCAAGTATTCCAACCCCACGGGCATCACCTTTAGCGAGGACACTGTGCGTCGCCTGGTCGAGATGCCCACGGCCGCACCCGATTTTCGCATCTTCTGGGACAACGCCTACTGCGTGCACGACCTGTACGATGAGACCGACGAGCTCGCAAACATCTTTGACCTCGCTCGCGCGGCGGGCACCGAGGATCGCGTGGTGGCCTTTGCCTCGACGTCCAAGATCACCTTCCCGGGCGCCGGCATCGGCTTTATCGGTGCGAGTCCTGCGGTTATCGCGGAGTTCTCCAAGCGCCTGAAGGCCGGCCTTATCAGCGCCGATAAGCTCAACCAGCTGCGCCACGTGCGTTTCCTTCCCACCATCGAGGCGGTCAGGGAGCACATGAAAAAGCACGCCGAGTTCTTGCGCCCGCGCTTTGAGGCCGTTGAGCGCAAGCTCACCGAGGGCCTGGGCGATACGGGTTGCGCCACTTGGACGCATCCCCGCGGCGGCTACTTTGTGAGCTTTGATGGTCCCGAGGGCTCGGCCCAAAAGGTCGCTGCGCTTTGTGCTGACCTGGGCGTCAAGCTCACGCCGGCCGGTGCTACCTGGCCCTATGGCAAGGACCCGCGCGATACCAACATCCGCATCGCGCCGAGCTATCCCACGGTCGAGGACCTGGAGGCCGCGCTCGATGTGCTGGTGCTGGCCGTTAAGCTTGTCGCTGCCGAGCTCGCGCGTGCCGAGCGCGCCTAACGCGCGGCTTCCCGTACTATCCGCACCTTCGATACGTAAAGGAGCATATACATGGATTTGGGTATTTCCACCAACCCCACGCCAGAGCTCTACACCATTAAGGTAACCGGCGAGATCGACATCTCTAACGCCGATAGCCTGCGCAATGCCATCGACCTGGCGCTCGAGCAGCCCACTGAGGCCGTTGAGCTCGATTTTGCCCAGGTGAGCTACATCGATTCGACGGGCATTGGCGTGCTCGTGGGCGCCGCGCACCACGCGGTCGACCACGGCAAGCGCTTTAGCTGCACCAATGTGCAGCCCCCGGTAATGCGCGTGGTTCAGCTGTTGGGTGTCGACCAGGAGATTTCGATCACCGCTGCATAATCTTTGCCCCCAAAAGGGCGTGCCGTTTGGCATATGTTTGTGATGCGCTCGGACGTTTTGGCGTCCGGGCGCTATACTTGACCGAATGAATAGACGAGTTCCGGCCGAATGGCGCGGTGCGGGCTCGACTCACATCGAGCCTTGGAGGTATGTGTGTTTGGTATTGGAGAGGGTGAGCTCGCGATCATCGTGGTCTTCGGCTTTTTGCTGTTTGGCCCGGATAAGCTCCCGCAGATGGGCCGCACGATCGGCCGTGCCATCCGTCAGTTCCGCGAGACGCAGGAAAAGATGACGGCCGTTGTTCAGTCTGAGATTATCGATCCGGTAAGTGAGGCCGCTTCGGCACCGGTCAAGCCCAAGAAGACTGCCGTCGATGACGATTCCGATGCGGACAAGGATGCCGCCGAGACGGCAGCGCCCGCCAAGAAGGAGACCTTTGCCGAGCGCCGTGCCCGCCTTGCTGCCGAGAAGGCCGCGAGCGAGGCTGCCGCCGAGGGCGAGGGTGCTGCTGAGGAGGCCGAGGGTGCCGAGCCTGCCGCTGCCGCCGAGCCTGTCGTCGAGCCCGAGCCGGTAGAGCCCACGACGGCCGACCTCTACGCCCGTCGTCCCCGCAAGCGCAAGGCCGTCGTCGACCAGCTCGCCCGCGAGCTCGAGGCCGAGGACGACGCCGCTGCCGCCGACGCCTCGAAGGGAGGCGATGAGTAATGCCTATCGGACCTGCGCGCATGCCGCTCTTCGATCACCTGGGAGAGCTCCGTCGCCGCCTGACTATCGTGGTCGTATCGGTGTTTGCCGCCGCCATCGTGCTGTATTTCGCCACGCCCGTGGTGCTCGACATCCTGGAAGACCCCATCCGCTCCTTTGTGCCGGACGGTAAGTTCTACATCACCACCACGCTCGGCGGCTTTGGCCTGCGCTTCTCGCTGGCCATCAAGATGGCCGTGGTCATGTGCACGCCCATGATCATCTGGCAGATTCTGGCATTTTTCCTGCCGGCACTGCGTCCCAACGAGCGCAAATGGGTCGTGCCCACGGTGCTCGCCTCGACGGTGCTGTTCTTCCTGGGCGCCATCTTCTGCTATTTCATCATCATCCCGGCGGGCTTTGAGTGGCTTATCGGCGAGACCTCGGCCGTCGCCACGGCGCTGCCCGACCTGGAGAACTACGTCAACATGGAGCTGCTCTTTATGATCGGCTTTGGCGTGGCGTTTGAGCTGCCGCTCATCATCTTTTACCTGTCCGTCTTCCACATCGTGTCCTACGCGGCCTTCCGCGGCGCCTGGCGCTACGTGTACGTGGGCCTGCTTGTGGGCTCGGCTGTGATTACGCCCGACGGCTCGCCCGTTACGCTGGGCCTCATGTACGGTGCCCTGCTCTCGCTCTACGAGATTTCGCTCGCCATTGCCCGCGTGGTCATTACCGCGCGCGAGGGCAAGGAGGGCTTGTTTGTGAGCCGTCTGGACCTGTTCTCGGACGATGAGGACGACGAGGAGTAAATCGGTATGCACGAGGTTGGCATTGTCAACGGCATACTCGATACAGTGATTCGCGCGGCGCGTGGGGCGGGGGCCTCGCGCGCCGTTTTGGTAACGCTGCGTATCGGGGATATGACCGAAGTTGTGCGCGAGGCGCTCGACTTTGCGTGGGAGACATTTCGCGATGAGGACCCGCTCACGCGAGGCTGCGAGCTTGCCGTGGAGGAAGTCCATCCACAAAGCGAGTGTCTGGACTGCGGCGAGGTTTTCGACCACGATCGCTTCCACTGTCGCTGTCCCCAGTGTGGTGGTGCCAACGTGCGCCTGCTGCACGGTCGCGAGCTTGACATCGCGAGTATCGAAATCGAAACCCCCGACGATTAGCTCGCTGGCCATCTGTTGATGGGGTATAAAGGGGCCAAAGTAAGGAGTGCCGAGTATGGCCGAGAAAACGATTGATATCGCGTCGCCGATTCTGTCGCGCAATGAGCGCCTGGCAGATCAGCTG
Source organism: uncultured Collinsella sp. (assembly GCA_958408685.1). Classification (GTDB taxonomy): domain Bacteria; phylum Actinomycetota; class Coriobacteriia; order Coriobacteriales; family Coriobacteriaceae; genus Collinsella. Next base: position 51,924 of record CATYLC010000006.1, read on the forward strand.
CGTCAACGATTTAATGAGACAAACACCTATGTGATCAATGTGCTGTCGAGCCCCGGTTCGGGCAAGACCACCACGATCCTGGGCACCAACGAGCGTCTGCGCGACAAGGCCGGCCTGCACTGCGCCGTCATCGAGGGCGATATTGCCTCGGATGTCGACGCCATCACCATGAAGGAAGCCGGCATGCCCGCCATCCAGATCAACACAGGCGGCCTGTGCCACCTCGAGGGCAACATGATCATGGAGGCCGTTGACGCGTTCGACCAGGCCGTCGGTCTGGAGAACATCGACGTCATTTTTATCGAAAACGTGGGCAACTTGGTCTGCCCGGTCGACTTTGACCTGGGTGAGAACCTGTCCATCATGATTCTCTCGGTGCCCGAGGGCGACGACAAGCCCATCAAGTACCCGGGCATCTTCCAGCACGCCGGCGCGCAGCTGCTCAATAAGGTCGACGTGGCCCCGGCTTTCGATTTTGACATGGATAGGTATACTAAGACACTCGATGACCTCAATCCGCAGGCGCCGCGGTTTGCCGTGAGCGCGCGCAAGGGCGAGGGCATGGATGCCTGGTGCGATTGGCTCATCGGGCAGATCGAGCAAGCAAGGGCGTAAATCGGTCGCCATACGGGCGGGCGTAGCCGCAGAGACACGAGATAGGAGCCTCTTTTGAAGCTCATCATCGCCGAGAAAAACGACGCTGCGCGTCAGATCGCCGAGCGTCTGTCCACGGGTAAACCCAAAAAGGATAAGGTGTACAACACCGCCATCTACCGTTTTGAGTGGAAGGGCGAGGAGTGCGTGACCATCGGCCTGGCCGGTCACATCCTTGCGCCCGATTTTTGCGACAGCGTGCTGTTCGATAAAAAGCTGGGCTGGTATTCGGTTACTGAGGACGGCGAGATGCTGCCGGCCGACATGCCCGATGGCCTGGCTCGTCCGCCTTACGACACCAAGCGCAAGCCGTTTCTTGCCGACGGTATCTCCATCAAGGGCTGGAAGCTCGAGAGCCTGCCGTATCTCACCTGGGCGCCCGTCATTAAGCTGCCGGCCGAGAAGGAGCTCATTCGCTCGCTCAAGAACCTTGCCAAGAAGTCCGACAGTGTCATCATCGCTACGGACTTCGATCGCGAGGGCGAACTGATCGGTTCGGACGCCCTCAACAAGGTGCGCGAGGTTGCGCCGGACTTGCCGGTTGCCCGCGCCCAGTATTCTTCGTTTACCAAGGCCGAGATCACGCAGGCCTTCGATAATCTCGTCTCGCTCGACCAGAATCTGGCCGACGCCGGCGAGAGCCGCCAGCACATCGACCTTATCTGGGGCGCGGTGCTCACGCGCTATCTGACGCTCGCCAAGTTTGGCGGCTTTGGCAACGTGCGCTCCGCCGGCCGCGTGCAGACGCCGACGCTTGCCCTGGTGGTCGAGCGCGAGCGCGAGCGCATGGCGTTTGTGCCCGAGGACTATTGGCAGATCCGCGGTATGGGTGCCGCGCAGGGTGCTGCCGAGGACGACCGCTTTAAGATTGCGCACAAGACGGCACGCTTTACCGACAAGGATGCTGCCGAGACGGCATACGGCCATGTCGACGGCGTTACGACGGCAACCGTCGCCGCGGTGACCAAGCGCTCACGCAAGCAGCAGCCACCCACGCCGTTTGCGACCACCTCGCTGCAGGCTGCCGCCGCAGCCGAGGGCATCTCGCCTGCGCGTACCATGCGCATCGCCGAGTCCCTCTACATGGCGGGCCTCATCAGCTACCCGCGTGTCGACAACACCGTGTACCCCGCGACGCTCGATCTGGGCGCCGTGGTGAGCGACCTGGCAAAGATCAACCCGGCGCTGGCGCCCGTGTGCAAAAAGGTGCTCGCCGGCCCCATGAAGCCCACGCGCGGCAAAGTCGAGACCACCGACCACCCGCCTATCTACCCCACGGGCGAGGGCGATCCGTCCACGCTTGATGGCGGCCAACGCAAACTCTACGATCTTATCGCCCGCCGCTTCCTGGCGACGCTTATGGGTCCCGCGACCATCGAGAACACCAAGCTCGAGCTCGACGTGAACGGTGAGCCGTTCGTGGCTTCGGGCGATGTGCTCGTGACCCCGGGTTTCCGCGAGGCATACCCGTACGGACTCAAGCGCGACGAGCAGATGCCGCCGCTGGAGCAGGGCGATACGGTTGATGTGTTCGACATTAAGCTCGAGGCAAAGCAGACCGAGCCGCCCGCACGCTACAGCCAGGGTAAACTCGTGCAGGAGATGGAGAAGCGCGGCTTGGGCACCAAGTCCACGCGCGCGAGCATCATCGAGCGCCTGTACGCCGTGCGCTACCTCAAAAACGATCCCGTGGAGCCGAGTCAGCTGGGCATCGCCATCATCGATGCGCTGACGCAGTTTGCCCCGCGCATCACGAGCCCCGATATGACCAGCGAGCTCGACGGCGACATGACCCGCGTCGAGCGCGGCGAGGACACCGAAGAGCATGTCGTGACGCACTCGCGCGCACTGCTGGCCGGCGTGCTCGACGAGCTGCTCAAGCACACGCAGGAGTTGGGCGACGCCATCAGCGACGCCGTCACGGCCGATGCACGCGTGGGCGCTTGCCCCAAGTGCGGCAAGGACCTGGTTATGAAGACGAGCGCCAAGACCCGTGGCAGCTTCATTGGCTGCATGGGCTGGCCCGACTGCGATGTGACCTATCCGGTGCCGAGCGGCGTCAAGGTGAGCCCGCTCGAGGGCGAGGCGGCCGTGTGCCCCGAGTGCGGCGCGCCGCGCATTAAGTGCCAGCCGTTCCGCCAGAAGGCCTTCGAGATTTGCGTGAACCCCACGTGCCCCACCAACTACGAGCCTGACCTTAAGGTGGGCGAGTGCAAGGTGTGTGCCGAGGCCGGACGCCATGGCGACCTGATCGCGCACAAGAGCGAGAAGAGCGGCAAGCGTTTTATCCGCTGCACCAACTATGACGATTGCGGCGTGAGCTATCCTCTGCCGGCGCGCGGTAAGCTCGAGGCGACGGGTGAGACCTGCCCCGAGTGCGGCGCCCCCATCGTGGTGGTCAACACGGCGCGCGGCCCGTGGCGTATCTGCGTCAACATGGACTGCCCGACCAAGGAGAAGAAGCTCGCCCGCGGCCGCAAGACCACGACCAAGGCGAGCACGGCAAAGAAGACGACGGCGGCCAAGAAGACGACGGCTAAGAAAGCCACTGCCGCCAAGAAGGCGACCGCGAAGAAGTCGACTGCCAAGAAAGCAGCCGCCGACAAGTAACGGCGCAGTCGGAACATTGACTAAAACAAAAACGAGCGAGGACCTCAAAATCCTCGCTCGTTTTTTTATCTGGCAGTTAGGGACGTTCCTTTTCTGCCGGCAGTTTAGGAACGTCCCTAACTGCCGGCTCGGGAACGACAAAGCGCTAGTTCACTTCGACGGGTTTGGCGCCGGGGTAGCGCTCCTCAAAGTCTAGGCGGTACTTATTGTCATTGGTGCCCGCCACGTTGTCGCGCGACAGCGGCGCCACGATCTCATTCTTGTGATCCGCAGGCTTGGTGTATTTCAGGCTGATCTCCCAGGCATCACAGATTGCGTCAATGCGGTGATCCAGGTCGTCATACAGGGCAACGATGTCTTTCCAGGAACTGTAGTTCTTAGAGCTCGTCGGGACGTCCAGGTCCTCGACGATGTCGTAATACTGCTCGATGGTGTCCTCTGTGCGCTCGGCGACGTCGGCGAGATTTTGACGGGTGGTGCGATCTTCTTCCAGATAGCTGCCGTTGAAGTTCTGCGCGCAGCCACGGACGTAGTTGTCGAGGTCTTCGAGCAAGTCGTAGTATTCGCTCAGTCGGCGGTAGAGATTCTGCTCGGAGAGCGTTGCTTCGCCGCCATCCTCGTCGTCATCGTCATCATCGTCGTACAGGCTGTTGGGATCGCCGAGAGGCTTTAGGTCATCGTCGTCGACGTCATGGTGCAGCTTAGCTACCTCGGCAGTCGTCTGCGTGGCGGCGTTGTCGAAAGGCTTGATCACAAAGAAAACGACCAGGGCGATGATGATCGCCACCAGCACAACAATAACGGCGATAAGCGGCCCGGTGCCGCTCTTTTTGGGAGCGGGGGTCTGTGGCGAAGCGGGCGTGTATGCGGGAGCCGGCTCCTGTTGGGGCGAGCCGCTCGCGACGGGTATGCGCTGCGTGGTCTCGACGGCCGCAGGGCTTGCGGCGGGGTCGGGGCGATAGGCGAGGGGGTCGTCCGCCTTGGCTTGCGGCGTATCAAGGGAGCCGGTCTGCTCAAAAGCGGGCTGGCTATCGCTCGCGGTTGTTTGCTCAACGGGTGCACCGCACGAGGTGCAGAACTTGGCATTATCTGCAAGAAGCTTGCCGCACGAGGCGCAATACCGAGACATTGCCACTCCTTTCGCCACATTTCAATGCAATACGACGATTATACCCAGCACCCCAAAAAGCCGGCAGTTGGGGACGTTCCTTTTCTGCCGGCAGTTTAGGAACGTCCCTAACTGCCACCTGAGTAGCCATTGGCTAGGTGGGATTTGGGACGCGCCGAGCACTGGGGTATCATGGCTTGGTTGATATATCTGCATTTACGCGCCTTGTAGGAAGGGGCTGCGCCCATGGCTTTTGAGCCCGCTCAACATAGCTTTATCACGCTCGAGGGCGTCGATGGCGCCGGTAAATCTACGCAGGCGCGCCTGCTTGCCCGCGCGCTCGACCTTGCCGGCTACCAGGTTGTGAGCCTGCGCGAGCCGGGCGGTACCGCCATCAGCGAAAAGATCCGTGCTCTGCTGCTCGACCCCGCCAATACGGCGATGGGCGACACCTGCGAGCTGCTGCTCTACGAGGCCGCGCGCGCCCAGCTAGTGCACGAGGTTATCGCGCCCGCCCTTGCGGCCGGCAAGGTGGTCCTGTGCGACCGCTTCTACGATTCCACGACCTGCTACCAGGCGTTTGCCGACGGCCTCGACCGTCAGATGGTGCGCGATGCCAACAACCTGGCTGTCGCCGGTACGCATCCGGCGCTCACGCTCGTCTATCACATCACGCCCGAGCAGGCGGCGCTGCGCATGGCCGCCCGTGGTGCGGCCGACCGCATGGAGGCCAAGGGCATGGCCTTCCAGGAGCGCGTCTATCAGGGATTTTGTGCCATTGCTGCCGAGGAGCCAGACCGCGTAAAGCTCATCGACGCCACTGCGTCGATCGCAGACGTCTTCGCGCAGACGGTCGAGCTGGTTCGTGCGCACGGTCTCGACATCCCCCAGGATGCCGTCGCCGCCGCGCTTGCCCAGGAGGCTGAGTAACATGGCCCCCGCTCAGGCAAGCCTGCTCGTCAAGCTCGACACCCAGGAACGCGTGCGCGACTTCTTGACCAACGCCATCGCAAGCGGCCGCGCATCGCACGCCTACCTGTTTTTGGGCGCGCCCGGCGCCGGTAAGCTCGACGCCGCATGGGCGCTCGCCCAAGCATTCCTGTGCGAGCAGGACGGCTGTGGTTCGTGCGACAGCTGCGTGCGCGTCGCGCGCCATACGCACCCCGACGTGCACTATTACACCCCCGAAAGCGCTACGGGCTACCTCATCGCGCAGACCCGCGAGCTGCTCGACGACGTGCCCCTGGCGCCTATCCGCGCCAAGGCAAAGGTCTACATCATCGACCGTGCCGAGCAGCTGCGCGCCAACACCGCCAATGCGCTGCTCAAAACGCTCGAGGAACCGCCCGAGGGCGTCATGTTCATCCTGTTGGGCACCTCGGCAGATGTGATGCTGCCCACCATCGTGAGCCGCTGCCAGTGCGTGCCGTTTCGACTGGTGTCGCCCGCCGTGGCCGCGCAGGCCGTGAGCCGCGCCACCGGTCAGGATATTGCGCGTTGTCGCATGGCCGTCGCCGTGGCGGGGAGTCCCACGCGTGGCATCGAGTTCCTCAAGAGCGCCGAGCGCCAGGACGCCCGCCGTCAGATGGTTCGCGCCATCGACTCGCTCATCGCCGCCGACGAGGCCGACGTGCTCAGCCGCGCCAAGTCGCTCATCGTCGCCGTTAAGGCGCCGCTCGCCGAGGTCAAGTCCACGCAGGAAAAGGTGCTCGAGCAAAACGCCGACTACCTGTCGCGTGGAGCATTGAAGCAGCTTGAGGACCGCAACAAGCGCGAACTCAACGCGCGCGAGCGTTCGGGTATCATGGAAGCGCTGGCGAGCGCGCGGACGCTCATGCGCGACGTGCTACTGACGCTTCAGGACGAGGCAGCCGACGTGGTGAACGAAGACGTGCGCGACACGATCGGTCGGCTTGCCGCCGCGACCAATGTTGCGGGTGCCACCCAGGCGCTCGAGGCAGTCGCGACCGCCGAGCGCAACATCGCCAGAAACGTTACTCCCCAGCTGGCCATCGAGGTCATGCTGTTCGATATCAGGAAGGCACTGAAATGCCGTTAGTCGTACCCGTTAAGTTTACCTACGCCTCGCGCGACCTGTGGTTCGACCCGCAGGATCTGGATATCCTCGAGGCCGATTATGCCATTTGCTCCACCGAGCGCGGAACCGAGATCGGCCTGGTTACGGCCGACCCCTTCGAGGTGCCGCAAGATGAGATCGGTCAGCCGCTCAAGCCCGTGCTGCGCGTGGCGAGCGACATCGACCTGCAGCTTGCCGACGACTTGGCCATCCAAGGCGACGAGGCCATGGTCGATTTCCGCCGTCTGGTCAAAGAGCTCGACCTCGAGATGAAGCCGGTCGGCGTCGAGTACCTGTTTGGCGGCGAGAAGGCCGTGTTCTACTTTGCCGCCGAGGAGCGTGTCGATTTTCGCCAGCTCGTCAAGGACTTGTCCTCGACGCTGCATATTCGCGTCGACATGCGCCAGATCGGTGTGCGCGACGAGACCCGTCTGGTGGGCGGCTATGCCCAATGCGGACAGGAGCTCTGCTGCACGCGCTTTGGCGGACAGTTTGAGCCCGTTTCGATTCGCATGGCAAAAGAGCAGGACCTGCCGCTCAACTCGTCCAAGATCAGCGGCGTGTGCGGCCGCCTGATGTGCTGCCTGCGTTATGAGTTCGGGGCGTACAAGGACTTTAAGAGCCGTGCGCCCAAAAAGAAGACGCTCATCGATACGCCGCTTGGCAAGGCGCGTATTCAGGAATATGACACGCCGCGTGAGCAGCTGGTGCTGCGCCTGGAGAACGGCAAAGTCTTTAAGGTCAACCTGGCCGATATGACCTGCTCGGAGGGCTGCAAGAAGAAGGCTGCCGAGCAGGGCTGCAATTGCCGCCCCGATTGTGTGACGCGCGATGTGCTCGAGCGCATCGAGTCGCCCGAGATGCGTCTGGCGCTCATGGAGCTCGATCGCGAAAACGGCGTCGATGTGGGCGATGGCCTGTCGAGTGCCGACCGTCTGGCCGGCACGTCGATGCCCAAGCGCCGTCGTCGCGATGCTGAATCCGATGCTCGCGCCGGTCAGGGTCAGGGCGAGGGCCGTGGCCGCGGAAAGGGCCGCGGTAAGGCCGAGACACCCGAGGCCGAGGGGGCGGCCGATGGCCGTCGCCGTCGTAAGCGCGCGGGCTCGGGCGATGCTACCGATGCTGCAGCCGCGGGCAAGAACGCCTCTCGCGAGCGCGAGGTTCAGCAGCCCCAGCAGCAGAATCGCGGCGGCGGCATGAACCCCACACGTCGCCGCCGCCGTCATCTGTCGAGCGAGGAGCGCGAGGACGCCTTCCGCGCCGCAGCTGCTCGCGAGGCCGGTGCCGCTTCCAAGGGCGCCTCGGCCTCCGATGCGCCTGTCGACAAGGGCGGCAAGTCACGTGGCGAGGAGGAGCGCGCGCCGCGTCCGCGCCGTCGCCATTCCTCGGGCGCGCAGCAGAAGCCCTCAGTGCCCTCCGTGGCCGATCAGGTCTCGGATGGCGAGGTCAAGGTCACGCGCCGTCGTCCCGGAGATGGCGGGGGAGCGGCTGCCAAGGCTTCGCGTGGCGCGGCTCGCGACGAGCGCGAGCCGCGCGAGGATCGCGGTGGCGAGGGCTCGGCCGACCAGGGTCAAAAGCGCCGTCGCCGTCGCCGTTCCCGCAAGCCGCGCCAGGATGGTGGCGAGGGCTCGACCCCGTCTTCGTCCGCACCACAACCGCCCGCCGGCGAATAACGCCTGCGAGCGGATTTAGCTCGCCTTGCCCCGAGCGTATCGGGGTATCATAGCGCCGAATCAACAACCCTCCCTGCGGCCGAACGTAGGGAGGGTTGTGTCTTGAAGAGCCATCTGAACATATTGAGCTGTTTGCAGGGTGCCGGTGCCCTACCGTTTGCGGACGAATTGCTACCGTTTGCCGAGCGGGTGGCACGCGAGGCGCTCGAGGCATTGTCGCCAACACGATGTGCCGGCTGCGAGCGCGCCGGTGCGCTTATTTGCCAAGACTGCCTGGCCGCACTCACGCTCATCGACCCACGTCATAGCTGCACCCGATGCGGCGCCCCGTTTGGGGATTTGCTGTGCACTGAGTGTTCGGTCGAGGGCGCGTCCTCGGCAATGGCGGAGGCGCTCGACCGCTGCCTGGCGTGCGCCGTCTATGCGCATCCGCTGCCGCGCATCATTAAAGCGTACAAGGATGCGGGCGAGCGACGTCTGGCTCCGTATCTGGCGGAGCTGCTCTACGACACCGCCCTGCATGCCCAGGTCGTAGCGCCCGATCGCTACGGAGGTGTGCTGTCCGGTGCGGATGCGGTGGTGTTTGTGCCTGCGACGGCGGCAGCGTTTCGGCGGCGTGGTTTTGATCATATGGAGGCCATTGCGCGCCCATTTTGCGAGCTGTCGGGTGTTCCCCTGCTCGATGCCCTCGTCAAGTACGGGCATGGCGACCAGCGCGAACTCGGTCGTGAGGAGCGCCGCGAGCGTGCCCGAGGTATGTACGAGACGGTTGAGGATGTGCGGGGCAAGCGCCTGCTGCTTATCGACGACGTTATCACCACGGGTGCGACGATGGCAGCGGCTTCGGCGGAACTCAAGCGCGCCGGTGCCGCGGCCGTTGATGGCCTCGCTATCGCACGCGTTTGGTAGGGGTGGTTCAGATGGCAATAAAGATCGGGCAGCGTGGCAAGCCTGCAAGCGAGCAGCTGGCTGCTTCCGTAATTCTGACGGGTGCCTCGGCGCTGCGCATGATGCGCGCCGAGCGCCGGCAGATGGGCTACATAAGCTGGAAGGACCTTAATCCCGATGAAGAGCGCCGTGTGCTGCGCGCATCGTCGCCCTCGACCGAGGGCATCTATCTTCCCGATTTGGTGCGGATTGGGGCCGCAAGCGGCGAGGTGCAAGAAGATCTGTGCTTGCTGGTGGGATCTGCGGCGCAGCGCCGCCGCATCCCTGGCGTGAGCTGGTCCGTGTGTTCCGGGTTGCCCGCCGGCTCGAGTCTAGAGGTGGAACCGGGGGTGTACAGTCTATCTCCCGAGGCCCTTTGTGTTGCCATCGCGCGCGAGGTCGGCTGCATCCAGGCGTTTGCCCTGGCCCAGGAACTGTGCTCTAAGATTTCACTGAGTGACCGCGGGAAGTATCTGCCTCCCTACACCTCGCCTGTCGTGAACAAATTGGCAAAGGACAAAGACCAGCCGCCAGATGTCGGTTACTTTGAGGTCGAGTCCGTGCTGACACCCGATCGCCTGGTAGATTACCTCGCGGCATGCAAGGGGAACGCGGCCAAGCAGCTGCGGCGTCTGTGCCCCTATCTTTCGGAAAACCTGCGCTCGCCCATGGAGTGCATCATGCTCGCTCTGTTTTCGCTTCCGTTTTCCTATGGCGGATTTGCCTGCGGTCCCTTTAAGACCGACTACAAGATCGAGTTCGATGACCGTGCGCAGGCAATCTCGGGGATGCCGCATGCAGTTTGTGATGCGTATCAGGAAACAGCCCGGTTTGACCTGGAATACAACGGTGAGCTGGGCCATTCCTCTCGGAGGGGACGTATCCATGATGAAAAGCGCAACACGGGCTTGATTACTATGGGAATCGAGGTCGCGACGGTCAACAACGAAATGCTCTGCGACATGGAAGCGATGGAAGCGCTCGCATGGCGCATCCACCAGCGTATGGGTAAGCGATATCAGAATCGCGTAGAGGCTCGCCGAAAGAGGCAAGATGCTCTGCTGAATACGCTCCGAGCGTGCTTTGGGCTCAAACCAGCGTAAAACTATGGCTTTATAGGGGGTCTGTTTATATGCTCTGTGCAAAAAACGGCAAATATGAGTACTGTTACTAGATTAGTGACAGCAAAAACAAAGAAACTTGGGCCGATAATCTGGATTCAGCGAAGAGATAATAAACGAATGTGGAATATCTTGGCGCCAAGCAGGCTGTGCGGAACTCAAAAAGGGCTCGTGAGGCGGTAATACTCTGCTACTAAATTGGTAACAGTACTCATATTTGCCGTTTTTTGCACACGGCACCCTGAGACGGGTGCCCCGGAGCTCCCCGTGGGGGAGCTCCGGGCTTCATGGGGGCACGAATGATCCGCCCCGACCTGCGAAATCTGTACTCGCGATGCGAATGACGCCCCTAACCTTAAACTTTAGCTTGAACTTAGCTATAATGCGCTTCGTTCCTACCAGGCTGTGGTTGCGGACGGACGAAATGCCCGTCCTAGTCCAAGACAGACGCGGTCAAAGGGATCCACGTAAGCGACCGCGTGCGCGCGGCGCGATCATGGCGCGTCCTAGATGTAAGCCGCACCGTCCGTTCTACTTTCTTTGGGGCAATACCGCCTCGCGGGCGAGCGGGTCAGTCGTGAAGGTGGCTGCGGCCTCCCGAGCAAACACCCCGGTGCGCAAGTGTGGGGTCAAATACCAGGTCAGCTGGTGGGAACAACCTGATATTCCGCGCAACGCACGGATTGTATACGACACAGAAGGCAGGGTAGTGGACATGGTGAGGGGCAGCTTGATGCACGCGGCTCGGTTAGGTGCTGGGACCGCAGCGGTCATCGCCGTTTTGGGCCTGAGCGGATGCGCGTTCAACCCGCTGTCTACGTTCACGACTCCCACGATCGACCAGATCGAGTACGAGACCGTCACGCCGGCGGTGTCGGACGATGCCCTGGTCACTTCCGGAACCCTGACGGTCGCCCTCGATACTTCCGATGCGCCGCAGGCCATGCAGGACGCCGACGGCGAGCTCACGGGGTATGCGGTTGACGCCGCCCGCGCCCTCGCAAGCCGCATGGGCCTTAAGGTCGCCTTTGTCGATGCGTCTTCGGCAGATTCCGCGCTCGGCGACAAAAAGGCCGATATCTTTATCGGCGAGATTAACTCCACGGACGGGGACATTAGCTCGCTCGGCACCTGCCTGTACGATGCCACTTCCGTGTTCGGTAAAACTAGCGATGGTGGGTCGCTAAGCGTTTCCACCGATACCCTTAACGCGTCTACTCTGGGTGTCCAAATGTCCTCGGCCTCGCAGGAGGCGCTTGCTAAGCAGAGCATCACCGCCAATCAAAAGACCTACTCCAACATCAACGAGTGCTTTGAGGCGCTCGAGTCGGGCGAGGTCGATTACGTGATCTGTGATTCCACGGCTGGTGGCTACCTCGCGCGTCTGATGAGCCAGATCTCCTATGTCGGTACGCTCGAGGCGCCCTCCACGCTTGGCGTCGCAGGCCTAAGCTCTAACGATGAGCTGTGCCGTGCCGCGAGCGATGCCCTCGATGGCATCACGGTCGATGGCACGCTCGAGGCAGTCCACTGCGTCTGGTACGGACAGATGCCCTATGACCTTACCGCCAAGACCGTTTCGGGGGCCAATGTGCAGGCATCCGACTCCACGTCCAACGAGACCGAGTCCTCCGATGACGACGCCTCTGATAACAACGGCGACAGCCCGTCGTCTAGCCAGGAGGGCACCATCACCGACGATGACATCAACAAGCTCAATAGCTAGTTATTGGTAGGGGTGGCGCCTGCCATACATTGAACGAGGCACTTCTTCACGGTTTCAACACGCATAGCCGGGTCTCCCTAATAGGGGAGCCCGGCTTTTCTATTTTGGTAAAAACGGCAGGTAAAAGCTGATTTCCAGGAGAAAAACTAGCTTTGCCGTCGCCCTCCCATAGCGCACTTTGCCACGGAAAAGTGCGAGACTTCGGTATGCGGTATCAAGCAATCGTTATTCGGGTCTTTAGGAATCCGCGTGATTAAATGCACGGCAATGGGTACATAGCCAGTACAGTAAGTCCCCGAGGCAGATTGGAGCCACGTATGGATATCAAGGTTTCTGGACGCAAGACGACGGTAACCGATGCTCTGCGTGCGCATGTGGATGAGAAGATCGGCGAGGCGCTCAAGGTTTTCGATATCGAGCCCATGACGGTCGACGTTGTACTTCGCTATGAGAAGAACCCCTCGAACCCCAACCCGGCGATCGTCGAGGTTACGGTTCGTGCCCGCGGTTCGGTGATTCGCGTTGCCGAGCACGGTGCAGATATGTACGCCGCCATCGATCTCTCCGCCGATAAGGTCACCCGCCAGCTGCGCAAGTTCAAGACCAAGGTCGTGGACAACCGCCAGGGCGGTGCCAGCGCAGCGGATGTCGCGCCGGTCGAGCGCGTCGAGGATCTGGCCGACCTGCTGCTGCCCGAGGAGGAGGACGACCTGCTCGTCCGCGAGAAGGTCATCGATGTCACCCCGATGACTGAGGAGCAGGCGCTGGTGCAGACCGATCTGCTGGGCCACGACTTCTACGTGTTCGAGAACGCGACGACTGGCCTTATCAATGTGGTGTATCACCGTAAGAATGGTGGATATGGCATCATCAAGCCCCGCATCGAAACACTTGACGAGTAAAATACGTTAACTTGCATGAGTTAACGGCCGGCGGCCATCCCATGCGGATGGCCGCCTTTTTACGTAAGGAGTCGCTTTGATGGACAAGGCCGCATCCGCCGGTCATTCGGACCGTTGCCGCATCGTCGTCGATACCTGCTGCGACTTTAGCCCCGAGGTCGCCGCGAACCTCGATGTCGATATCTTGGGCTTCCCCTTCATTATCGATGGCGAGGAGCGCACGGATGACATCTGGTCGAGCATCACACCCAAGGAGTTCTACGACCGCATGCGCGCCGGCGCTCGCGTGTCTACCTCCGCCGTGTCGCTCGGTCGCTATATCGAGTTCTTTACCGAGTGCGCCAAAGAGGGCACACCCACGGTCTACCTGTGCTTTACCTCGGCGCTGTCGTCGAGCTACAACTCCGCGTGCCAGGCGGCAGATGCCGTGCGCGCCGAGTATCCCAACTTCGAGCTCTACGTGGTCGACAACGCTCTGCCCTGCGCGACCGGCGCGCTCTTGGCGCTCGAGGCCGTGCGCCAGCGTTCGGCGGGACTGACCGCCAAGCAGCTGGTCGATTGGGCAAACGAGGCAAAGACCTACGTCCACGGCTACTTTACGCTCGAGAGCTTCGACGCGCTGGCTGCCGGCGGCCGCATTCCGCCCGCGGCGGCGCAGCTCACGGCAAAGCTCGATGTCAAGCCCGAGCTCTCCTACGACCTGGCCGGCTCGCTGTCGCTGATCGGCGTCAACCGCGGCCGCAAGAAGGCGCTCAAGTCCATCCTCAAGTCGTTCCGCGAGAACTACGTGCCCGATCGCACCATGCCCATCGCCATCATGACGGCCGATGCCGAAAAGGATGGTGACTGGCTCGAAGCCGCCATCCGCAAGGAGGAGGGTTGCGCCGACGTCACGATCATTCGCGGCTCCGTGGGTCCCACCATCGGCTCGCACGTGGGCCCCGGCATGGTGGGCTGCGCGTTTTGGGGTAAGAACCGCGCCGACAAGGCGTCGCTTTCCGACCGTATCGCCCGCCGCGTGCGCGGTCAGTAGGCAAGCGCTGCGTCCGTAATCGCCCTCGACTCACAGCCCAAACGCTGGCACCGAGTATTCAACCTGGTAACAACACCCAACCCAAAAGGAAAGGTTTCATGGCAAACAAGCTCTCCGTCGCATTCATCGGCACCGGAATCATGGGTGCCCCCATCGCCGGCCACATTCTGGACGCCGGCTATCCCGTCACGGTCAACAACCGCACCAAGTCCAAGGCGGCGGCGCTTATCGAGCGCGGCGCCGTCTGGGCAGATACGCCGGCCGATGCCGTGGCTAACGCCGATGTCGTCTTTACCATGGTGGGCTATCCCTCCGAGGTCGAGGAGCTCTATCTGGCGGGCGACGGCCTACTCGCGTGCACCAAGCCGGGCGCGGTCTTGATCGACCTCACCACGAGCTCGCCCGAGCTCGCCCGTGACATTGCCGAGGCCGCCCAGGTTTCTGGTCGCATGGCGTTTGACTGCCCCGTCACCGGCGGCGAGTCGGGCGCTATCGCCGGTACGCTCACGGCTATCGTGGGCGCTACCGAGAACGACATCGCGCCGGTCCGCGACATCCTTGCCACCTTTGCGGCCAACATCTGCTGCTTCGACGGCGCCGGCAAGGGCCAGGCTGCCAAGCTCGCCAACCAGGTGTCGCTGGGCGCCTGCATGGTCGGCATGGCAGACGCCATGGCATTTGCCGAGCTGAGCGGCCTTGACCTGGAGAAGACCCGCCAGATGATCCTGGGCGGTACCGGCAAGTCCGGCGCCATGGAGAGCCTGGCTCCCAAGGCGCTCGACGGCGACTACAAGCCCGGCTTTATGGTCGAGCACTTCATTAAGGACCTGCGTCTGGCGCTCGCCTACGCCGACGACCGCGAGCTCGCGCTGCCCGGCGCCGACGTGGCCTTTACGCTCTATGACATGCTCGACGCCATCGGTGGCGCCAAGCTGGGCACCCAGGCCATCACGGTCCTCTACAAGGAGGAGGCCGACGCCATCGCCGCCGGTCTGGACTGGTCGCAGTATCGTCCCGAGGAGCACGGTGCTCGCGAGGAGGGCTGTGGTTGCGGCGAGCATGGCGACGATCACGAGTGCGGTTGTGGCCATCACCACGACGAGGACCACGAGTGCTGCGGCGGCCACGGCCATGATGATGGCCACGAGTGCTGCTGTGGCCACCATCACGGGGAGTAGCGCCCATGAGCTGGACGTTCGTGGTGCTTGCGCTGGTGCTCTTTCTCTTTGCGATTTACATCGGCTTTTTGTGCGGCCAGTGGGCGTGCGAAAAGCGCGTCATCACCAAGCGCGACTACTGGATTGCCAACTTTGCGGGAGCGGCGGCAGTCGTCCTGCTAACCTGGGTGTTTTCGCTGTTCCCGCTGGTGCAGTTTGCGCCGATCGGCTGGCTCGGCGGCTTTATCGCCGGCCTTAAGATGAGCTTTGGCGAGTCCGTCGGCCCGTGGCGCAAGCACGACGAGGTCTTTAACGTCAACAAGGCACACCGCGCCGCCGCCGATGCGGGCGACGCCGAGGAGCGCCGCCGCGCGCGTCACAATGGTGCAGCCGACCGACAGCTCATCTCGGTCACCGATGACAGCAAGGGTGCTGGCAAGCACGCTAAGAAATAGTAAGAAGAGGTAACTATGGCAGAAAACAAGGAAGAACAGCTCACCGATGAGGAGCTGGCACAGCTTCAGCTGGCAGAGGAGAACGAGAACGCCGTCGACCGTCTGGTCAAGGAGCTCGGCTGTCCCACGCGCCGCATCCGCCAGTTTGCCGCCCGCGTGCTGCATCTGCTTGCCGAGCGCGATCCCCAGCGCGTCGTGTCCTGCGTGCCCGCGCTGATCGAGGCGCTCGACCGCCCCGAGGCGCAGACCCGCTGGGAGGCCCTCGATGCCCTGGCGGCGCTCGCCACCACCTGCCCCGAGCAGCTGGGCGATGCCTTCGAGGGTGCCGAGACCGCGCTGTTCGACGAGATTTCCTCTACGCTGCGCTACGCCGCCTTCCGCCTGCTGTGCGTGTGGGGAGCCACGGGCGTCGAGCGTTCGCGCGAGGCTTGGCCTATCCTGGACGAGGCCATCCAGTGCTACCACGGCGACCTTGAGTATCGCGATATGCTCGGTTGCTTGTACGAGTTTGGCCAGGGCGAGATCGACGCCGAGGTCGCCGAGAAGCTCGCGCTGCGCCTTAAGTTCGACGCCGAGAACGGCAAGGGCAGCTATCTCAAGGCCCGTTCGAGCGAGATTTGCGAAATGCTTGTTAAACGTTTTGGCCTGGATCTCTCCAAAAAGAAGAAGCGTGCTAGCGTTAAAAAATCCGAGGCCGCCGAAGACGAGGAGTAACAGATTATGGCGCACGATGTAGTCCTGATTCCCGGTGACGGTATCGGTCCCGAGATTACGCAGGCCATGCGCCGCGTGGTCGAGGCAACCGGTGTCCAGATCAACTGGAACGTCCAGGAGGCCGGCGCCGGCGTCATGGACAAGTTTGGCACGCCGCTGCCCCAACATGTGCTTGATGCGGTCGCCGAGACCAAAGTTGCCATCAAGGGCCCCATCACCACGCCGGTCGGCACGGGCTTCCGCAGCGTCAACGTGGCCCTGCGCAAGCATTTCGACCTGTACGCCTGTGTGCGCCCTTGCCTGTCACAGCCGGGCGACGGCTCTCGTTTCCGCGATGTCGACCTGGTTATCGTGCGCGAGAACACCGAGGACCTCTACGCCGGCATCGAGTTCGATGAGGGCGCTGCCGAGGTCGAGGAGCTCTCGCAGCTCGTTGAGCGTTCGGGTCAAAAGACCTTCGCCGCCGATTCCGCAATCTCGATTAAGCCGATCTCTATCGCCAAGAGCCGCCGCATTGTGGAGTATGCCTTTGAGTATGCCCGCCGCTGCTGTCGCAAAAAGGTGTCGGCCGTGCACAAGGCCAACATCATGAAGGCGACCGACGGCCTGTTCCTGCGCGTGGCGCGCGAGGTGGCCGCCAACTATCCCGATATCGAGTTCAACGACAAGATTGTCGACGCCACCTGCATGGGTCTGGTCCAGAACCCCAATGACTTCGATGTCCTGGTGCTGCCCAACCTGTACGGCGACATCGTGAGCGACCTGTGCGCTGGCCTGGTGGGCGGCTTAGGTATGGCCCCCGGCTCCAACATCGGTGCCGACTGCGCCATCTTCGAGGCAACGCACGGCTCCGCGCCCGATATCGCGGGCCAGGATATCGCCAACCCCACGGCCGAGATTCTGTCTGCGGCTATGATGCTCGATCACCTGGGCGAGAACGACGCGGCCAATCGCATTCGCGCCGCCGTTTCTACCACGCTCGACGAGGGTGAGCAGGTTACCGGCGACGTTCGTCGTGCCCAGACCGGCTCCGTTGAGGGCGCTGTGGGCACGCAGGCCTTTGCCGATGCCGTTATCGCGCATCTGGTCTAAGGTATGCACGCTGCAAACGCCTAAATAGTACTTAAGTGTTTGCGTATAACCTAAGAATCAATACGCCCGGCGCTCTGCCGGGCGTATTCTATTGGGGACTATGTTTCCTAACAAGGAGTAACTGATATGGGTCTGATTCAAAAGAAGGACGAGAAGGACGAGATCGACGGCATCCAGATCATCGAGCGCGGCGAAGGCCCCGACGGTGATGAGGACGAAAAGATCGACCTGGTCGCCGGCACGTCTGCCGAACATATTGCCGCCGGCACGTCCGCCGAGGAGGAGGACGCTCGCCTGGAGGCAAAGATCGCCGCGGATGCAGCTGACGAGAACCTCATGCCCGAGGAACAGGACGAGGACGACGACTCCGACGTGGACGACCACGCTTGCAAGCACAAGAAGACGATGATTGCCGCCTTTGTGGTCGCCGTCGTGATTGCTGCCGTGGTCGGCTTCTTTATCGGCAACGGTGGTTTTGGCGGCAAGGGCGTCGGCTCGGCGACCCTGTCCGAGGACCAGCTCGATTCGACCGTGGCAAGCTATAGCTACAACGGCAAGAAGAGCGACATCACCGCGCGTGAGGCCATCGAGAGCCAGTACAGCCTCGACACCGTCAAGGACGATGACGGCAACTACACCGCTCCGTCTGCCGACGTTATCCTGTCCTACGTGCGCAACCAGATTCTGCTGGACGCTGCCGAGGACGAGGGCATCACCGTCTCTTCTAAGGAGATGAAGAAGTACGCCGAGGATTCCATCGGCACTTCGGACTACAAGACTATGGCCAAGCAGTACGGCGTGTCCAAGGACCAGGCCAAGCAGATCGTCCGTCAGTCCGCGACGCTGCAGAAGCTCTACAAGAAGAAGGTCGGCGACACCTCCGCAAGCATGCCGACCGCCCCGACTGAGCCTGCTGACGGCAACGAGGAGACCGCGAGCAAGGACTACGCCGACTACATCATCAACCTTGCCGGCGACGAGTGGGATAGCGAGAAGGGCACCTGGAAGGACGCCGATAGCACCTATGCCAAGGTCTTCGCTGACGATGCCTTTACGGCCGATAGCGCTACCTATAAGCAGGCCATGACCGCCTATTACACCGCCTACCAGCAGTATTCCTCGCAGGCCTCAGGCGCTAGCTCCAAGTGGACCGAGTATGCTAACGGCCTCTATGCCAAGGCCAACATCAGCATCTACGGCCTGTTTGCGTAAAGAGTCGCACGGCTCATCGAGCATCTAGCCGATAGACAGCAAAATGCCCGCCAGTACGGAAGTCGTTCTGGCGGGCATTTTGCGTTGAGGGCGTGATTGGCGGCTTAATTATAGCTATTCATCTTTAAGTCCAAAAAGGTTATCGGCTTCATCGTCAGGAATATATTCCAGCACATCGCCCGGTTGGCAGTCGAGTGCCCGGCATATCGCGTCAAGAGTTGAAAAACGTATGGCAGAAACCTTGCCCGTCTTAATGCGTGACATATTGACCTGGGAGATGCCCACACGTTCCGCAAGCTCTTTGGATGAGATCTTGCGTTCGGCGAGCATGCGGTCAAGCCGCAGAATAATCATGGATTCCCCCTAGAGCAACTCGTCATCTTGTTTTTGCAGGATATACCCGTAGCGGAAGATGCTGGCAATCAGGCAAATAATCAGGCCTGCAAAGAGCATGGAGGGCTCGAATAACTGGCCGACGAACGCATCCGTAAAGCTGCCGCCAAATCCTGAGAGTATCATTCCCGTGATAACGGCACCAAGAAGCCTCACGGCAACGCCGCCGATAAGGAATAAATGTCCTACTCGACGAAGTGTCTGGTTACATTCAAGGTCAAATGGCCTGCCTTCCTTTTCAATGCTGAAGAAAAGCCTGCGCACGCTTATCGCGATGGTAAGCGCGAGACATGTCATCAAGAGGCTCCCTATGGCAGTGTGACCATCGTGTGCGACGAGCATAAGTGGGGCCTGCGCATCGGTACCGACGATAGCAAGGCACGGCCCTTCGCCGGCTTGAAGTTCTACGGATTGGAGACACGAGCCTTGGGAGAGGCCGGGCAATATGAGTAGAAGGTCAATCGCAATGACTGCGAGGAGCCCCAGAGCGAGCGCGGTGGTAATGCAGATCGTGGCCCATTTGCAGATGCGAGCGAGCTTCCTCAGTTTGGCTACCGTCTGTTCGCGGTTGATGGTTTCATTCGATATAGACGCGTTTCGATGGACCATAACCCCTCCAACCGGCATTTTGGATGATACTTGTATCATATCAGAATTAACGATAAACGATAAATAATTACGGATACTGAGTAAGTAATGATTGAAAACGATTAGCGTGAGCTATTGGCTCATTTATGGATGCGGGAGTTTGACGCGCGGGGGATGAGGACAAATGCCCAAACTTCCCGTGATTGCGCAAACGCTCCATCGCGTTTCCCTAATTCATCTGGGAAAACAACTGCAAACGATTGCAAGTGACCGGTGAACGGTCGAAAACTACCGTTCACCGATAATCTCAAAACTGGTTCTAACTGGTATTAAGTCAAAAAGACCAATTCACATATCTTCACAATGACCTGCAATTTTTCTACACGCTATTTTTAGTCGCCCTGCGTTGTTTAGACACCGGGAAAGATCCGATCTTTTGCCAAAGCGTTTCGAAACGGTTTCAAAACCGCAGGTAGAAGTGTTAACGAGCGGTAAACGGTCGAAATATCACCGTGAGCGGTGCAAAAACGTTTTACTGTTTGAATCAGCGAAAGCGACCTCTTCTGGGGTGATATAGTGACAACAACACGTCACGTGGTTACTACCAGTTTAGAAACCACTGGTCTTCAAAGAACGCTTTCTAAGAAGCTTTAAGGGCGAGCGCCCGCTGGCTTCCGAAAATCATCGGACTTAGATCGTACACACCTTCGGAAGGGAAATTTGAATGGTTGGCTTTATTCTTACCGGTCATGGACAGTTCGCACCCGGCCTTGCAAGCGCTATCGCTATGGTTGCCGGTGACCAGCCCGCTTTTACTGTCGTTCCTTTTGAGGGCGACCAGGCTGCTTCCTACGGTGAGGATCTCCGCGCCGCTATTACCGCCATGCGCGAGGAGTGCGATGGCGTGCTCGTCTTTACCGACTTGCTCGGTGGTACCCCGTTCAACCAGTCGATGATGATTGCCCAGGATGTCGACAACGTCGAGGTTCTGACTGGCACCAACCTTCCCATGGTTATTGAGCTTCTGTTCCTCCGCGGCAATGCCACGCTCGCCGAGCTTGGCGAGCAGGCCGTGACCGTTGGCCAGACGGGCATCACCGCCCAGACGGTCGCATCCGTTGCCGGCTCCGAGGAAGAGGATATCTTCGGCGACGAGGACGGCATCTAATGGCCGATTTCGGAGCCAACGTCCTGAGCTCCTCGGTCGCCCTTTTAGGCCTGCTTGTCATCATGGGCTTGATTTACACCATCTGGTCGCAAATCAACATGAAGAAGAAGCAGAAGTACTTCAAGGAGCTGCACACCGAGCTCAAGCCGGGTCAGGAGGTTCTTTTCGCCGGCGGTATCTACGGAACCGTCAAAGGCATCGAAGGCGAGAAGGTCCAGATCAAAGTCCGATCCGGAGCCGTCGTAGATGTTTCGCGTTACGCGATTCAGGAGATCAAGTAACTGTCGTCAGCAAATATCGAAAGGAAGCTGATCAACATGGCAGAACCCAACATTCTTCTTACCCGCATCGATAACCGACTGGTTCATGGTCAGGTTGCCACCCAGTGGAACTCCACTCTGGGCTCCAACCTCATCCTCGTCGCCAACGACGACGTGGCGTCCAACACCATGCGCCAGAACCTCATGAAGATGGCCGCTCCCGCCGGCGTCGCTACGCGTTTCTTCTCCCTGCAGAAGACCATCGACGTCATTGGCAAGGCGAGCCCGCGCCAGAAGATCTTCATCGTGGCCGAAACACCGGAAGACGTGCTTACGCTCGTCAAGGGCGGTGTGCCTATAAAGAAGGTAAACATCGGTAACATGCACATGTCGGAAGGGAAGCGCCAAGTCGCCACCTCCGTCGCAGTTAACGACGAGGATGTCGCTGCGTTTAAAGAGCTGCAGGAATTGGGGGTGGAGTTGGAGATCAGGCGCGTTCCGAGCACGCCTGTTGAGGACACGAGCAAGCTCTTCTCGTAATCCTCGTGATCCACGTTGTCAGGAGTGAAACCCTGACGTTCTGTACGTGATATCCAAAGTGCGTACATTCATTTTGAAAGGAGGAGCAAGATGGAATACTCGATCATCCAGATCGCTCTGGTCTTCGTTGTTACGTTCATCGCGGCAATCGACCAGTTTGATTTCCTCGAGTCTCTCTATCAGCCCATCGTCACCGGCGCCGTCATCGGTCTTATCCTTGGCGACCTCAACACCGGTCTTCTCGTGGGTGGTACCTATCAGCTCATGACGATCGGCAACATGCCGATCGGAGGCGCTCAGCCGCCTAACGCCGTCATCGGCGGCATCATGGCAGCCATTCTCGCTATCGCCACGGGCCTCGAGCCCAACGCGGCAGTCGGCCTCGCTATTCCGTTCGCTCTGCTTGGCCAGCTTGGCGTTACCCTGGTCTTCACGCTTATGTCCCCGCTTATGTCCACGGCCGATAACATGGCTCACAACGCGGACACCAAGGGCATCGAGCGCCTGAACTACTTCGCCATGGCTCTGCTCGGCCTGATCTTCGCTGTCGTCGTCACCCTGTTCTTCATCGCTGGCGCTACCATTGGTCAGACCATCGCTTCTGCCATCCCGACTTGGCTGCAGACCGGTCTGTCCGCTGCAGGCGGCATGATGCGCTTCGTCGGCTTCGCCGTCCTGCTCAAGGTTATGATGAACCGCGATATGTGGGGCTTCTTCCTCATGGGCTTTGGCCTCGCGCTCATCACCGTTGCCAACGATTCGCTGGCAACCCCTGCTCTGCTCATCCTCGCTCTCATCGGCTTCGGCATCGCTTTCTGGGACTTCCAGCAGCAGACCGAGCTGAAGGGTGCAGCTGTTTCTGACGGAGGTGACTTCGAAGATGGCATCTAATGAGTATGTGATCCCGGAGCACTACGAGGATCTCACTCCTGCTCCGCAGCTCGACCAGAAGACCCTCAACAAGATGGCTTGGCGCTCCTGCTTCCTGCAGGCCTCGTTCAACTACGAGCGTATGCAGGCCGCTGGCTGGCTCTACTCCATCATCCCCGGTCTGGAGAAGATCCACACCAACAAGAACGACCTCGCGGCTTCCATGAGCCACAACCTGGAGTTCTTCAACACCCACCCGTTCCTCGTCACCTTTGTTATGGGCATCGTGCTTTCGCTCGAGCAGAACAAGGTTGACATCCCCACGATCCGCGCCGTCCGCGTCGCCGCAATGGGCCCGCTCGGTGGTATCGGTGACGCCCTGTTCTGGCTGACGCTCGTGCCTATCACGGCCGGCATCACCTCCAACATGGCCATCAACGGCAACGCCGCTGCGCCGATCATCTTCCTGGTGATCTTCAACGCCGTTCAGTTCGCTCTGCGCTTCTGGCTCATGAACTGGTCCTACAAGCTTGGCACCAGCGCTATTGACGCTCTGACCGCCAACATGCAGGCCTTCACGCGTGCCGCTTCCATCATGGGCGTCTTCGTCGTCGGTTGCCTGGTCGTCACCATGGGTGGCACCCAGATCAACCTCCAGATCCCCAACGGCACCACCCGTGGCCTCTCCGCTACTACCGTGATCGTCTCCGAGAAGGAGGCCGAGAACTTCACCGGTATGGAGGGCATCGATACCGAGACCGCTGAGGCCGGTACCATCGCCATGACCGATGAGGACGGCAACGCCCTCACCGCTTCCGATGCCGACGGCAACGCTGTCGAGTGCGGCGTCACCGATCTGGGCAACGGCATGGAGTCTGTTACCTACGGCACCGTTACCGAGGATCCGGTCAACTTCTCTGTTGCCGACACCCTCAACACCATCGTCCCGAAGCTCGTCCCGCTTATGCTTACGCTGCTGCTTTACTACATGTTCGCTAAGCACAGCTGGACCCCGACCAAGGGCATTCTCCTGCTCTTCGTCCTTGGCATCCTGGGCGCTGGCCCGCTTGGTCTCTGGCCGAGCATCTGGTAAGGCTCTAGCTTGAGGGGTGTGTCCCTACGCGGCTCACACCCCGACCCCTTAAGCCATGTGTATGTTAAAAGCCGCGCGCTCTTTCGAGCACGCGGCTTTTGTTTTCTTGATGATTCGGGTGTTGCAGACTGATAATGCTTAACACCCTAGGTAGTTAGCCGAATTCGAGCAAAAGGGAGGATAGGATGGCGATCGGAGCGCGTAAGCAACCGCTGTACGATCAGCTGGTCGATATTCTGACCGAAAAGATCGACCATGAATATCGCGCCGGTGACATGATTCCTTCCGAGCGCGAACTTTCGGAGCGCTATGGTCTCTCGCGCACTACGGTACGCCTGGCTCTGCAGGAACTGGAGCGTTTAGGACTGGTGGTTCGGCAGCACGGTCGCGGTACCTTTGTGACCGACCGTTCGGCAAAAGCAACCAATCTTATGCAGTCCTACAGCTTTACCGAGCAGATGCGCGCGATGGGTCGCGACCCCGAGACCACGATTCTCGAGTTTTGCGAGATAGAGGCCGATAAGAATCTGGCCGAGCATATGGGATTGCGTATCGGTGATCGCATTTTTAAGCTTAAGCGCCTTCGTTCTGCCGATAACATGCCCATGATGGTCGAACGCAGCTATCTACCGGTTCGTCAATTTCTGTCCCTAAAGCGACCACTGCTGGAGCGTAAGCCGCTTTACGATGTGATTGAGCAAGACTTTCAGCAAAAGATTCGCGTGGCCGAAGAGGAGTTCTATGCGAGCATAGCCCGTCCCACCGACGCCCACCTTTTGGGAATTGTCGAGGGCTCGCCTGTGCTCGATTTGGTCAGGACTACGTATAACGAGTCAAACGAGGTTGTGGAGTATACACTCTCGGTTGCTCGTGCCGATCAGTTTAAATACAAGGTTTACCACCAGCGTAGCAACTAGTGTCCGCATCGTTTCCATATGATGATTCTTTGCATTTAACTGGTTACTACCAGATAACCAACCGAAGTGTATAATTGCACGTCAGAGGATTACTTCTAGAGAGAGGTATTAGAAATGTTCGAGAAGAGTGTCGAGGAGCTCACCGAGCTCGGCGCCCAGATCACCACGGCCGAGATTGCTCAGCAGCCCGAGCTTTGGCGTGATACGCTCAACATCTATCGCGAGAACAAGGAGGCCATCGAGGCCTTCCTGGCCGAGGCTCGCGCTATGGGCGAGGGTCGTCTGTCCGTTGTCTTCACCGGTGCCGGTACGTCCGACTACGTTGGCGATACCTGCGCCCCGTACCTGCGTCACGCTGGCAACACTGATCTCTACGACTTTAAGCCCATCGCCACGACCGACATCGTGAGCGCTCCGCGCGACTTCCTGCGCGCCGAGGATCCCACGCTCGTGGTTTCCTTTGCCCGCTCTGGCAACAGCCCCGAGAGCCTTGCCGCCGTTGCCGTTGCCAAGGAGCTCGTCCACAACGTCAAGTTCCTCAACATCACCTGCGCTCCCGAGGGCAAGCTCGCCGTCGAGTCTGCCGATGATCCCAATGCGCTGACGCTGCTCATTCCGCGCGCCAACGACAAGGGCTTCGCCATGACCGGTTCTTATTCCTGCATGACCCTGCTCTCCACCCTTATTTTCGACACTGCCTCTGACGAGCAGAAGGCCGAGTGGGTCGAGACCATCGCCAAGATGGGCGAGGAGGTTATCGCTCGCGAGTCCGAGGTCGCCGATTACCTCGCTGGCGACTTCAACCGCGTGACCTACCTGGGCTCCGGCTCCTTTGGCGGCCTTGCTCAGGAGAGCCAGCTTAAGATTCTCGAGCTTGCTCACGGCCTGGTTGCCACTTCTTACGACACTTCCATGGGCTATCGTCACGGGCCCAAGTCCTTCGTCGACGATAAGACGCTCGTCTTTGTGTTCGTCAACAACGACGCCTACACCCGTCAGTACGACATCGACATCCTCAACGAGATCGGTGGCGACAAGATCGCTCAGCACACCGTCGCCGTTCAGCAGGAAGGTGCCACCGTCTATGAGGGTGAGTCCTTCACCTTTAAGGGCTACGAGGCACTTCCCGAGGGCTACCTTGCTCTGCCGTTCGTGATGTTTGCCCAGGCTATCAGCCTGCTCAACTCCGTGCGCGTGGGCAACACGCCCGATACGCCGAGCCCCACCGGCACGGTCAACCGCGTGGTTAAGGGCGTGACGATTCACCCCTTCACCGCTTAATCGCGTCCCCCTGTAAGGGCGCCCGTCCGCTCATAACGGCGGGCGGGCGCTTTTTGTTTTACGTGTGCTGGGTATAAGCATCACCACAGTCAACTGCTTTAGAAGCAAGGAGTGCATATGAGCACGTACGCAATTAAGGCTGACAAGTTCTTCTTGCCGGCAGGCCCGCAACTGGGCGGCTATCTTATGGTCGAGGATGGCGTCTTTGGCGCCTGGCAGGCCGACGAGCCCTCTTGCGAGATTAAGGACTACACGGGATCGTGGATTGCGCCGGGTATGGTCGATACTCACATCCACGGCTTCTACAACCACTCAACTACCGATAACGATCCCGAGGGCATCGATATCAGCTCGACCGAGCTCGCCCGTCGCGGTACCACCAGCTGGCTGCCCACGACGTTCACCGATGGCGTCGAGCAGATCAAGGACGCCTGCGCCGCTATCGCTCAGGCGGACGAGGGCCGCGGCCCCGACTTCTGCGGTGCACGCATTCAGGGCATCTACCTGGAGGGCCCCTTCTTTACCATGAAGCATGTGGGCGCGCAGAACCCCGCTTATCTGATTGACCCCTCTGAGGAGGTCTTCGACCAGTGGCAGGAGGCTGCGGGTGGTCGCATCGTTAAGAGCGCCATGGCGGCCGAGCGCGACGGTGCCGCTGCTTATGCGGCTGCGCTGAACGCCAAGGGCGTGGTGACCAGCATCGGTCACTCCGACGCCACCTATGATGAGTGCATCGCCGCCATCAACGCCGGTGCCAGCTGCTTTACGCATACCTATAACGGCCAGCGCGGGCTGCATCACCGCGAGCCCGGTGTCGTGGGTGCTGCCATGTCCACGCCTGAGACCTACGCCGAGATCATCTGTGACGGCAAGCACGTAAACCCTGCCGCCATCAAGGCGCTGCTGCAGGCAAAGGGCTGGCAGCACACGGTGCTCATCACCGACTGCCTGGGTTGCGGTGGCATGCCCGAGGGCAGCTACACCAGTGGTGGTATGGACGTCATCATGAAGGACAACCTGTGCTGGCTCGCCGACGGCAAGAGCATTGCCGGCTCGGTGCTCACGCTTGCCCAGGGCGTCAAGAACATCGTCGACTGGGGCATCGCCAGCGCCGATATCGCCATTCGCATGGCAACCGAGGTGCCGGCACGCTCCGCGCACATCGAGGGTAAGTGCGGCAGCATCATGCCGGGTCGCGACGCCGACTTTGTCGTGTTCGACCATGAGCTCACCCTCGTCGAGACGTATGTTGGCGGCCAGAGCGTCGGCAACGCCTTTACCGAGTAACGATAGAAAAAGACGGCGGGCCCGAATCTGCTCGGACCCGCCGTATGGGTTAAACGCTCAAAAGCACCTTCACAGTTACAGTTTGTTGGCGATCTTCTTTGCCGTGCGCTTAACGCCGGCCACCAGACCTCCCGCAGGATGCTCCTTCTCGTATGCTAGGCGCTTTTCGCGCTTGGCGTACTCTTCGACGATGATGTCGCCATACTCGTCTTCGATCTTGTCGAAGAAGTCGACGGCGCCCTTAATTTCCTCAGCGGTTGGGTGTCCCTTTTGGACACCGCCGGTGAGTTTGAACGGCCCCCACGTATCAAAGCCGGGGCAGCCGTAGACACCCATAAAGATGGCCTGCCTCATGCGGCAGATGCCATCGATATCCTTGCCGTACCACTTGTTTTTGCCACCGTAGGTCATAAGGCCAAACACCTTGTCCTGCGGCTGCAGCACGTTAGTGAGCACGCGTGCCATGTCCTTGTCGATCTCGGAGTAATAGATGCCCGTGGCGACACCGATCAGATGATATTCGTGCAGGTTGGGGTACTCGTTTTTGCCAAGCGCCTTGACGTCGAGGGTATCGATTTCGGGGTGTGCCTCGACGATGGCGTCCACGAGCTTTTTCGTATTGCCGTGATGGCGCGAGGCATAAAGGATGATGGTTCGCATAAGAAGGCCTTTCAGCTGTAATTGCATCAATGTCTGTATGGTACCCCGTTGCATGGCTGGGATACCGGACGCATCGATGAACGTGCGGGTTTGTCCTTTGGTCAGGGCCGAGACGGGTTCTTGCGAGCAAAAAGTAATTGTTCGAAAGGATGGGCAATGGAATACGCTCTCTCCAACGATTCGATTTCTATTAAGGTGACCACGGCTGGTGGTTCGTTTACCTCGATTGAGGCCGGAGGTCGCGAGTATCTGTGGCAGGGCGATCCCGCCGTGTGGTCCGGCCGGGCACCGATTTGCTTCCCGATTTGCGGAGGCTTGCGCGATAACAGCGCCATGACGTTCGCCGGGCATCATGTAAAGCTCGCTCGCCACGGATTTGCGCGCAAACAGGAGTGGAAGCTGCTGAGCCAAGGCGAGAACGAGCTGGCGATGTGCCTGGCTTCCGAGGATAACGCCGCGCTGCTGAGCGATTATCCGTATCCGTTTAAGCTTGTCGCTCGTTATACGCTTGAGGGAGATGCCGTTCGCGTCTCCTATGAGGTGACCAACGAGGGAACCGAGGACATGCCGTTCTTTATCGGCGGTCATCCCGGCTTTAGGTGTCCGCTCGATGAGGGCGAGGCCTATACGGACTACGAGTTGCGCTTTGAGAAGGACGAGGCTGCTGAGCTTTGCACTGCCGTCCCCTCGACTGGCTTGATTGACGTGACCAATCGCTCCAAGAACCCCATGGTGGGAAAGACGCTGCCTCTGTCACATGAGCTCTTCGATTTTGCGGAGACCATCTTTGACGTGCTCGAGAGCCGTCAGGTCACGCTTTCCAAAAAGGGCGAGGACAAGGGCGTCCGCCTGAGCTTTGAGGGCTTCCCATATCTCATTGTGTGGAGCAAGCCCGAGGGCGATTTTGTGGCAGTTGAACCCTGGGGCGGCCTTTCGACCTGCTCCGATGAGGACGACGTGCTTGAGCACAAGCGCGGCTGCCTTATCGCCAAGCCCAAGGAGACCGTCGTTCGCTCGTTCACGATTGAGATTCTGTAATTCCGTTTTGTCGACTCGTATCGCGAGGCACAAGGAGCCTGCGAGATAAGGAGCTAAAAATGATCCTCACCGTTACGATGAACCCGTCTGTCGATACGCGCTATCAGCTCGATGAGCTCGTCATCGACGACGTCAACCGTGTGACGCCCGAAAAGACCGCCGGCGGCAAGGGCCTCAACGTGGCCCGTGTGCTGGGTCAGCTGGGCGACGACGTTGTGGCAACCGGTCTGCTCGGCGGCCACATGGGCGCCTACATGGCCGAGCTCATGGACGCTAACGGCATTAAGAATGATTTTGTGCCCATCAAGGGCGAGACTCGCATTTGCCTCAACATCCTCCACGCCGGCAACCAGACCGAGCTGCTCGAGAGCGGCCCGACAATTGCCCCCGAGGAGCTCGATGCCTTTACCGCCAAGTTCGCCGAGCTTGCGAGCAAGGCCGATGTCGTCACCATCTCGGGTTCGCTGCCCCGCGGCGTCGAGGCGGACTACTACGCCAAGATCACGGGCATTGCAGAGAACGCCGGCGCCAAGGTGCTACTCGATACCTCGGGTGCCTCGCTCGAGGCTGCGCTCAAGTCCGAGGTTAAGCCCGAACTGGTCAAGCCTAATCTGACCGAGATCAACGGCCTTTTGGGCACGAGCTTTACCACCGACGATGTGGACGAGCTCCGCGCCGCGCTTGCCTCTGATGCCCGCTTCTCCGATATCCCTTGGGTCGTCGTATCCATGGGCGCTGCCGGCTCCGTTGGCTTCCACAATGGCCGTGCGTTCCGCGCCAAGACTCCCGATATCCCTGCCGTTAACGCCACGGGCTCTGGTGACTCCACCATCGCGGGCTTCGCACATGCCATCGCTGCTGGCGCAGACGACGAAACCGTGCTGCGTACCGCCAACACCTGCGGTAAGCTCAACGCTATGGATCCCATGACCGGCCATCTGGTCATGGATCGTTGGGACGAGGTCTACAACGGCGTTGTCGTGACCGAGCTGTAAGAGTTTGGGCGACGGCCCCGGCATCGCTTATTTGCTTATGGTTAGAGCCGACGACAAGTGCGGTAGCATTATGCCGGGGCGCGACGCCGACGCTGTCGTGTTCAATCCCGACCTTACCCTGGTCGAGACGTATGTGGGTGGCTACAGCGTCGGCAATGCGTTTGCCGAGTAGTTGCCAAAGAAACGATCCGAGAGGGGATTTAGATGATTTACGGTGCATTGGGCGATATCGAGGAGTACCGCGGAATGCTCAAGGGCCTCGACGTGTTGATCGACTGGCTCGAGGAGAACGACCCGGCGCAGCTCGAGGTCGGAAGCCATCCGATTCTGGGCGATAAGGTCTTTGCGAACGTCATGGCTCCCACGACGCGTCCCGAGGCCGAGGCTCACTACGAGACGCATCAGCGCTATCACGACCTGCAGATCGACGTCGAGGGTCGCGAGGCCTTTAAGGTTGCCACGGGCAGCCTGACGCTGGTTCAGGATTTTGACGAGAAGGACGACTACGATCTGGTCGATTCCGACGCCTCGATCGCCGGCGATCTTGCTGACGACAAGTTTGCGCTGTTTGTTGCCGGCGAGCCTCACATGCCCACGCTCGAGTTCCCGGGCGATGGCGTGCAGCCGGTCAAGAAGATCTGCTTTAAGCTGCTTGCAGACGCTTACTGGGAGGAGTAACGAGCCGCTCGGCTGAGCTGTTCGTTTTGCGAGCGTTATCCCTTGGAGGAACGCGCTTGGGCCCCGCTGATCGCGGTTCCTTTGGGGATTGCGGTTGGCGGGGCTTTCTGTTTTTGAGTAGGGGAGTTGACGCCGTTACGATACGTGGATTGGCGTGCACGCACTCAAAATCGGCAACAAAAAAGCCGCCCGAAGGCGGCTATCTTGTGCAATGGAGCCAGCGACCGGGCTCGAACCGGTGACCCCCGCTTTACGAGAGCGGTGCTCTACCAACTGAGCTACGCTGGCGGCCATGTGGTGACGCAACTGAGGCGTCAACGGCTGTCTATGATACGGGACATCACAAATCCGCGCAAGTGTTCTGACGGCTTTTCTCACTTTAAATGCACTAATATTGGAGGCGTGATGTCTTGCTCTTACGGGTCTCAAGCAGAATGGGGCAGTGATGGCTCAACCCAGGATCCTTCTCACGCGTATCGATGACCGCTTCATTTACGGGCAAGACGTTGAGCTGTGGAACGAAGCCGTGGGCTCCAACCTTGTCCTAATCGTCAACGATGAGATCGCGGCGGATTCGCGCAAGTGGGCGCCTATGAGGGTCGCGGCGCCCGAGGGCGTGTGGACGCGGTTTTTCTCGGTGCAAAGGACCATCGACATCATTCATACCGCAACGCCGCGCCAGTTGATTCTGATCATGGCGGCCTCACCCGCCGATGCACTCGCGCTGGTTAAGGGTGGTGTGCCGATTACCAAGATCAGCATTGGCCATATACAGGCAGGGGAGGGCAAACGCTCTGTAACGCCCGCGGTCGCCATAGACGATGCCGACGTTGCCGCCCTCAAAGAGCTGCAAGAACTCGGCATAGAGCTAGAAATCCGCTATCTCCCCAGTTCCGCCCCCGATCCCATCGACAATCTGTTCAACTGATCCCTTGGGGACGGAGGAAAACGGATCATTTTGCCCTTGCGAGGGACGCGCGCGATGCCGCCTGTCAAAAACTATGCCCATTTACTACGTTTGATCGGTTATCGCCGAGCATGTCGAATTTGAGAAAAACAAAACCGCAGGTAGACGGCTCGCGCATTTAACAAAAACCGGTGCATGGTCGAGCATCCCGGGCTAAGCGTAGTAAATGGGCATAGTTTTGATATGTCACTCATACAGTCACAGCGAAAAAGAGCCCAAAAGATGAAAAACGCCCGTCGGCGGTGTGCCGGCGGGCGTTGCTGTGCGATATGTCGCGTTGTGGGCCTAGTGCCTCATAAAGTGGTATTCGATCACATTGCTGTATGGGTGACCCGGGCCCACAATGCCCTGCGGGAACAGCGGCTGGTGCGGCGTGTCGGGGTACATCTCTGCCTCGAGGGCAAAGCCGGCGCCCCAGCTATAGTTGGCATCGTCCTTGGCGTGCTCGTCGCCCAGCCAATTGCCAGTGTAGAGCTGCACGCCCGGGGCGGTGGTGTAGTAGTCCAGCTCGCGGCCGGTCCACATCTCCTCGACATGCAGGGCGCGACGCAGGTTGCGGCCGTACTGATAGCCATCGATGCACAGGCAGTGATCGTAGCCACGTGCCTGCTTAATCTGCGGGTCGTCGGCCTCCATGCCGGGTGCGACGGGGCGCAGCTCGCGGAAGTCAAACGGCGTGCCCTCGACCGGAGCGATTTCGCCGGTGGGGATGCTCTGCTCGTTAACGGGCAGGTAGTGTGCGGCGTTAGCAACAAAGAAGTGCTCACAGTCCATTCCGGCGTTATGGCCGGCAAGGTTAAAGTACGTGTGGTTGGTCATGGCCACGTAGGTGGCGCGGTCGCTCTCGCAGCCGTATTCGATACGGAAGCAGCCGGTGCGCGTCACGGTAAACACGGCCGTAAAGGTGCGGTTGCCGGGAAGACCCAGCTCACCGTCCTCAAGCGAGGTGGTCATGCGCACGGCATTGTGGACCTCGTCGAGCTCAACGTCCCACACGCGCTTGTGCAGGCCGTGCTCAAGGTCGCTGTGCAGGTTGTTGACGCCCTCGTTGGCCGGCATATGCCAGTCCGTGCCGGCGATGGTGATCGTGGCACCCGCAGTGCGGTTGGCCACGGGGCCGATGGTCGCGCCAAAGCAGGCGGGGTTGTCAAAGTAATCCTCGAGCTTATCGAAGCCCAGCACCACATCGCGCACGTTGCCGGGGATGTCGGGCACGTCGATGCCCAGCACGGTGGCGCCAAAGTCCATAATGCGAACGCAGATCTCGGGCCCGTTGAGGGTGTAACGATGAACGGGGGTACCGCACGGCGCGGTGCCGAAAAGCTCGGAAGTGATCATTTGGTTCCTAACATCGAGGTATTTCCGACAAACTGTAGCGCGAACAGGCGAGATTATCACTACACCCCACTAAAGCAGGGGGTATTTTTCTCAAAAAAGTGATGATTGAGCTGTACGGGCGTTCATTTTTGACACGCACGGGTCTGATACAATTTGTTCGTTACTGTTTGAATGATATGCACGCATAGAACGGCGAGGATTCATCGTGATTAAGGCAGAGCGACAGGATAGGGTTCGTCAGCTGCTCGAGGAGCAGGGCACGGTCTCGGTCAAGGAGATTTCGGATGCACTGGGTGTCTCGGATATGACGATCCGCCGCGATCTCGAGGAGCTTGCGAGCCTGGGCGAGATCGAGCGCGTGCACGGTGGAGCCCGCAGTGCGCAGGGCCGTCCACATGCTATGTTGCGCCATGAGTATTCGCACAGCGAAAAGCGCACCAAGCATGCCGAGGAAAAGTTGCAGATCGCGCGCCGCGCCGTGGAGCTCATCGAGGAGGGCTCGACCATCTTTTTGGGTACGGGCACCACGGTTGAGCAGATGGCCTCGATGCTGCCGGCATTTCGTCTGCGCATCGTGACCAATTCGCTTTCGGTGTTTAACCTGCTCGAGGCGCGCGAGGACTGCGACCTGTGCCTAGTGGGCGGCATGTACCGTCGCCGTACCGCCGCTTTTGTGGGACCAACGGCCGAGGATACCCTGCGTGCGCTGGGTATCGACGCGGCGTTTATCGGCGCCAACGGCATTCTGGATGGCGACGTGTCTACGTCTAATATGGATGAGGGTCGTATCCAGCAGCTCGCCTTTAGCAAGGCCGACTCGCGCTATCTGATCGCCGACTCCAGTAAGATCGGCAAGCGCGACTTCTACACCTTCTGCCGTCTGGACAGCCTGGACGCCGTGGTGTGCGAGCCGGGCATCGCCGCCGAGGATCGCGCCGCCATCGAGGAACACACGCAGGTCATCTGCTAACAAGCGCTGCAGGAGGACTTTTGCCCTTGCCAGCGCGGGGTTACCGCTTCACAATGACGCGCAAAATGACACGTAAATGTAAAACGCCATTTTGCGCGTCATTTTACGTGTCAACGTGACGCGATTTGACACGCAAATAGGAATTCGTGGGCGTTCGGAAGATCGACGGAGTTCGTGAACCTGCAACTTGGTTGGGTAGCGTACAAAGTCCTCCAGCGGGACCGGATATGTTTTCGGTATCGTATCGGTATCAAATGATACCGAAAGTATGTTCGTGATACCGAAAACTGGAAACCATGGTTCATAACTGCTTGGAAAGTTCGGATTTGACTATCTTATTGTCTCGATCTGTAACAGTTAGACGGTTAAAAGTGGGCTACGTGTTACAGATTGAGATCTTTCTGCTCGAACGTTCCGTTTGTCTTGATCTGTAACAGGTAAGGCCGAAATACTCGGCTAGATGTTACAGATCAAGACAAACGGCCTGCACGGGCCCACCAAAAACAAAAAGGCCGCATACGAACCCGTGGAGGGATTCGTATGCGGCCGACAGGGGGTATGTGGCTGAAACTAGGCCATGAGCAGGCCGGTCTCCGCGACGTTCTTGTACCAGTACGCGCTCGCCTTGGGATAGCGCTTCTGGGTCTCAAAGTCGATGTAGAACAGGCCATAGCGCTTGTTATAGCCGTTGGTCCAGGAGAACTGATCCTGCAACGACCACACAAAGTAACCGTCGACGTTCACGCCGCCGTCGATTGCCTTGAGGATCCACGCGAGATGCTGACGCATGTAGTCGATACGAGGGGCGTCGTCGATAAAGCCATCCTCGAAGTCGTCCTTATAGCCCATGCCGTTCTCGGTGATGTAGATCTTCTTGTAGTTGGGGTAATCGTTCTTAATGCGGAGCAGCAGGTCGTAGAGGCCCTCGGGATAGATGATCCAGTCCCAATCGGTGGTGGGTACGCCTTCGCGCACGCATGACTCGCCCACGCCCTTGAGGAACCAGCGCGAGGAGCCCTTGTCGCCGGTGCCATTGTGGTTGATGTCGTTTTCGCCCTCGGCGGCACGCAGGAACTGGCACTTGTAGGTGTTGACGCCCAGGCAATCGTTGTAGGGGAGCGCGGCGGTCAGCGCGGCGATGTCCTCGTCGCGGACGTCGAGCTCGCCGCCGGCGATATGGGCCAGCTTGGTCGCAGCCTCCATGGTGTCGGCTGCATAGTGGCCGCGGAAGGTGGCGTCGAGTACCCAGCGGTTGTTGATGACGTCGGCCATGCGAGCTGCCTCGCAGTCGGCGGCGCTGCTGGGATCGAGGGGATACTTGGGCTCCAGGTTCTGGACAATGCCGATCTCGCCCTCAAAGCCGCCCTCATGGAAGGCGACGACAGCCTTGGCGTGGGCCACCATCATGTTGTGCATGAGCTGGAAGGCCTTGTCCAGGCGATACTTCTCGCCGTGCGGCCAGTTGCCGACGATAAAGCTGCCCTCGGCGGTCGCGGGAATCTCGTTAAAGGTAAACCAGTGCTTGACCTCGGTGAACTCGGCAAAGCAGAACTTGGCGTACTCGACAAAGGCGTCGATCGTCGTGCGCGTCAGGAAGCCCTCGCCGCCGTTCTGGTAAAAGGCCTCGGGCGTATCGAAGTGATCGAGCGTGACATAGGGGATAACGCCGGCTTTATTGCAGGTGGCAAAGAGCTCGTGATAGAAGGCAACACCCTCGGGATTAATCTCGCTAGTTCCGTTGGGGAAGATGCGGCTCCAAGCGATGGAGACGCGGATACCGTTGATGCCGAAGCGCTGGCACAGGTCGATATCGACCGGGTACTTGTTGTAGAAATCGCTTGCGGGGTCGGGGGAGAAACGGCCCTGAGCAGCCAGGAAATCGTCCCAGGGCACTTTGCCCTTGCCGTGTGTACGGGTCTCGCCCTCAACCTGGTAAGCAGCGGTGGCGCCGCCAAACACAAAGCCGTCGGGGAACTGCATGGGGTTGGTCATGAGTCATCCTTTCTGTGGGATACGAATAGGGAGAGGTGCCCGAACTGGGGATCCGGGCACCAACAGAGGGAGGAACTAGTCGAGGTTCTCGCGGAGCCACTTGATGGCGCCAGCGGGGTCGCGGGTAAGGTCGATATATTCCTTGCCGCGCGGGGCGAGCAGCTTAATGCCCAGACGATCGGTGTCGGCCTTCATGTCGTTGTAGTAGCTACGAACCTGCGGGGCGAGCACGATGACGTCGTACTGATCCATGATGGCAGTGTGCTGACCATAGGCGCCTGCGGAGGAAGCGATGTTCTCTCCGGTCTGCGCAGCACCTTCCTTGATGGCGTTGGCGAGCATGGCAGAGGTGCCGGCGCCGGCGCACAGGACGAGGACCTTCAGACCGTCGACGTCCTTCTTAGCGGATGCGTCGGCGGCGGGCTCGGGCTGATCGGCGACAGGCTTGCTGTCGGCGGCAGCGGCGGTCGGCTCGACGGAAGCGGTGACAGCGGCGGTCTGCTCGACAGCGGGCACAGGGGCGTTGGCAGCGATGGTGGCAGCACCATCGGATTCGAGACCCAGCTCGGCGGCGCGCTCGGCCTCCTGGTCGCAGAGCAGCTTATCGTATGCCTTCAAGAACGGCAGGTAGATGATAGCGTCCAGCAAGATGATGATTGCAACAAACACCAGGGCGATAAGCTGGAAGTTTGTGGTGATGAAGATGCCGATGGGGGCAGGGGTAGCCCAAGGCACCACGAAGGAGAAGCCGTTCATGCCCACATTGTCGATAAAGAACTTGGCAACGCTTACGTTGACGCAGCCGGCGGCAACAAAGGGGATGAGCATGTAGGGGTTAAGGATCATCGGCGCGCCAAAGAGCAGCGGTTCGTTGACGGCGAAGGCAACAGGAACAATCGAGGCCTTACCGACGGCTTTGAGCTGCTTGGACTTCATAAAGAGAATCAGCAGAAGCGGCACGATGAACGTGGCGCCGGTGCCGCCGAACTCACCCACGAGCGACATGTTAAAGGTGAGGGAGTGGGCGGGGTGACCACCGGCCAGCAGAACCTGCAGGTTCTCGGCCTGGTTGGCAAGACGGATGGGGTCGATGCCCGGCTGGACGATCGAGGGGCCGTGGACGCCGATGAACCAGAAGAACGCGGTGGCTGCCTGAATAAGGATGAGTCCGGGGTAGGTCTCTGCCGCAGTGAAGAGCGGGGAGAGCAGCTTGATGAGCAGCTCGGAGAACGGAACGCCCATGAGGTTGCGCACGACGACATCGATGATGCCGCAGATAATGACGGCGCCGCCAAAGGGGATGATGTCGCGGAAGTTCTGAGCGATGGCGCCCGGGACCTCCTTGGGCAGCTTAATGGTCAGATCGCGCGAGACGCAGAATTTGTAGACCCACACGGTGATGAACGCGGCGATATAGGCCGAGAACAGACCGCGCGTGCCCATGCTGGTGCAATCGAAGACCGAAAGCTCGGAGCCATTGAACTTGGTGGTGAACTGCGTAACGGCGAGCAACAGCATGCTGCACTGGGCGGCCACCATGGTGGAGCCGTCGTTGAGCACCTTGCCGGCGGGCATGCGACGGTTCATGGAAGCCGTGAAGTTCTTGGCGGTGGTGCCGGCAACCATGATGCCCATGACGCCCATGGTGAAGTTGTACAGCTTGTTGCACCAGTCGATGAGCGGCTGGGGCAGCGTGATGCCAACTACGCCAGGAAGGGTGGCAATGAGCAGGAAGATCGAAGAGGTGAGGACAATGGGCATGCACCCAAGGAATCCGTCCTTAATGGCCTGGAGGTAGATGTTCCTCGAGATCTTCTCAAAGAACGGTTGATGCTTTTCGAGCATCTTTACGATGGCGTCCATAGAGCTCCTTTGCTACTTGATGCGCGATGCATGTGGATGGAACTGGTCGTCGATGGATGGTCAGGACTGCCCGGAAACCTTCCTGCTTAAGGAAGGCATTGCGAAATGACAACGTTGTCATTTCGTTAATGACAACGTAAGACATTTTTGGAAGAGCAACAAGGATTTACAGGTGAACGGTCGATATCGTCCGATAAACGGTTGATTTATCAGTCAGGCAGGTGGTGTATGCTAGAACGCAAAAAACAAGTGATAGAGAATCGAGTGGAGAAGCAGTGACAACGATGGACAAGAAAAACGTCTCGATGAACGACGTGGCGATTGCCGCGGGTGTTTCTCTCAAGACGGTTTCGCGTGTGATCAACGAGCCCGATAGCGTGCGAGAGTCGACACGCGATAAGGTCCATTCGGCAATGGAGGCGCTCGGATTTCGAACCAACTTTGCCGCTCGTTCGCTCAAGTTGGGCCGTTACGGGTGCATCGGCGTTGTGCTGTTCCACTTGTCGGGCGGTGCCGTGGACATGATTGACGGTATCGCCGATGCCGCCGAAGAACGCGGCTTTGCGCTCACGATGATTAAGAAGTGCGCAGCGGAGAAGATGACCCTTGCCGATGCGGCGCGCAGGATGTCGCAGCTGCCTGTTGATGGCATGATCTTCAACCTGCGTCAGATGGTCGACGATTTCGATACGTTTGAGGCACCGAAGGACCTCAAGACGGTGATTATCACACCGATGGAACATCCTACCTGCTCCACCGTCAGTGACGACCAAGAGGGCGGCGCGCGCATGGCATGCGAGTACTTCTTGAATCGCGGACACAAGAATGTGTACTTCGTCTCTGGTAAGAAAGAGTCGTTGTCGAGCCAGTGCCGTATGAAAGGTTGGCGTGCGGCACTCGAGGCGCGTGGCATTGAGCCGCCCGAGCCTCTGCAAGGCGATTGGAATGCGGATAGTGGCTATGCCGCGGGCCTTGTGCTTGCCGATAAGCCCGATTGCACGGCGGTCCTCGCTGCTAACGACTGCATGGCAAACGGCGTGATGATGGCTCTACGTGACAAGGGTCTGAGTGTGCCCGATGATGTGTCCGTGATCGGCTTCGACGATGAGCTCTATAAGACGATTCCCAACTCGATTCTGACGTCGGTGAAGTTTCGCCACCGCGAGCTGGGCGTTCGTGCGCTCAACGAGGTCGTCGCAGGTCTGGAAGCCCCAAGTTCCAGAAGCCGTACGCTCGTCTCGGGTGTGCTGGTCGAGCGTTCCAGCGTGAAGGACCTGCGGTCGTAGACGTGCTCGGCCTGTTCGTCTAAATCTGTAACAGGTAGGGCCGAAAATCTCAGCTAGATGTTACAGATCGAGACAAACGTGCGACACGGTCCGCCCAAAAAAAAGGCCGGGGGCGGCGCGCCGTGTGACGTGCCGCCCCCGGCTGAGAAATGGGGACAGGTTATGTGGGCAGGCGACCCTGCCAGCCGCTAGTCCAGACGACGGGTCTGCGCCACGTGCTTATACCAGTAGGCGCTTGCCTTGGGCGTGCGCTTCTGGGTTTCAAAGTCAACGTAGAAGAAGCCGTAACGCTTGTTGTAGCCATTGGTCCAGGAGAACTGATCCTGCAGGCTCCACAGGAAGTAGCCGCCCACGTTGACACCCACCTCCATGGCCTTGAGCAACCAGCGCAGGTGCTGCTCAATGTAGTCGATGCGCGGCTGGTCGTCCACAAAGCCGTCCTTATAGGGGTCCTTGTAGCCCATGCCGTTCTCGGTGATGAAGATCTGCTTGTAGTTGGGGTAGCGCTGCTTAATGTAGACGAGCAGATCGAACAGGCCCTCGGGATAGATGATCCAGTCCCAGTCGGTGGTGGGGATGCCAGGCTTGTTCACATGCTCGCCAATGCCCTTAACGCGCCAGCGGCCAGTGCCCTTCTCGCCCGTACCGTTGTGGTGCAGGTCGTTCTCGCCATCGTAAGCCTTCAAGAAGCGGCACTGGTAGTTGTTAACGCCCAGGTAGTCGTTGTAGAGCGCGGCCTCGCGCATGATTTCCAGATCCTCGTCCAGGATCTCGATGGTGCCGCCCGAGACGGCAGCCAGGCGGTTGGCGCACTCGAGGGTGTCGGGGGCATAGTCGCCGCGGAAGGTGGCGTCGAGCAAAAACTGGTTCTGCAGCACGTGCTCGTTGTTGGCGGCTTTGATGTCGGCGGGGTCGTTCTCGTTGAGCGGATACTTAAACTCCAGCGACTGGATGACGCCGATCTTGCCCTTAAAGCCGCCGTTGTGGAAGGCCAGCACGGCCTTGGCGTGGGCGAGCATCATGTTGTGCTCGCACTGGAAAGCCTCGGCCAGATGCGCCTTGACGCCGCCGGGGAAGGTGCCCTCGATGTAGGTGTTGGAGGCATCGGCCCAAATCTCGTTAAAGGTGAACCAGTAGGTCACCTGGTCGGCGTACTCCTTAAAGCAGAAGGTGGCAAAGTCCACAAAGGCATCGATGGTCTCGCGGTTGAGGAAGTCGCCCTTCTCAAAGAGGGCAAGCGGCGTGTCGAAGTGATGCAGCGTGACAAACGGCTCAACGTGGTGCTTGTGGCACTCGGCGAAGAGATCGTGGTAGAACTGCACGCCCTCGGGGTTGATCTCGCCGGTGCCGTTGGGAAAGATGCGGCTCCAGGCAATGGAGAGGCGGATGCCGTTGATGCCAAACTCCTCGCACAGCTCCAGATCGACGGGGTACTGGTTGTAGAAGTCCGAAGCGGGATCGGGGGAAAAGCGCCCCTGGGCCTCCAGGAAGTCGTCCCAGGCAACCTTGCCTTTACCGTGGGTGCGGGTCTCGCCCTCTACCTGGTAGGCAGCAGTGGCGCCGCCAAAGACAAAGTCCTCGGGAAACTGCGCAGGCGGGTTGGTGACGCTAGCAGGGTTAACGGACATGATGATCCAATCGTCTAAATCGAAGGGCCAGCCGGTCTTGGATAGTCGGCTGGCCCTGAGCGTTACTTACTTCGAAAGTTGTTCGGCGACGAAGGCGAGAGACTTATCGCCGTTCTGGGAGAGCTCGATGTACTGCTTGCCGCGGCAGGCGACGCACTTGTTGCCCACGCGCTCGCAGTCCTTCTGCAGGTCGGCCAGGTAGCTTGCGGCCTGCGGGGCCAGTACGACCAGGTCAAAGTCGGGGAGCATGTCCACGTGGTTGCCATAGGCCTCGGCAGCGGTTTCGAGGTTAATGCCGCGCTCCTTGGCAGCCTTGGCCAGCGCGTTGGCGAGCAGGCCCGAGGTTCCGCCGCCCTGGCAGAGCACGAGCACGCGCTTGCCGTTGAGGTCGCTGGCGGTCGTTGCCTCAGTGGCGGCGGGGGCATCGGCCTTCACGGCCTCGGCAGCAGCGCCGGCGGCAACGCTCTTGGCGTCAGCCTTGCCCTGGAAGGCATCGTTGAGCTTGGCGGCCTTCTCGGCGTTCTTGGCGGCGAGCTCCTCCTGGGAGATCTCGGCCTCCTCGGCGCACTTCTGGGCGTCATAGGCGCGGAAGAACGGATAGTACAGAGCGAAGTCGACGACCAGGATAAGGGCGAGCATCACAAAGGCGAGCGGCTGGAAGCCCAGGCCCATGATGGTGCCGATGGGGCCGGGGACGGTCCAAGGCAGGGTGTACATAAAGCCGTTCATGCCCAAGAAGTCGATAAAGATCTTGAGGATCCAGATGTTGGCGATCGGGGCAAAGACAAACGGGACAAAGAAGACGGGGTTGAGCACGATGGGCGCGGCGAACAGCAGCGGCTCGTTGACGGCAAAGCAGACGGGGACGATGGCGGCCTTACCGACGGCGCGCATCTCCTGAGACTTGGCCAGGAAGCAGAACATAAAGACCAGGACGAGCGTGGCGCCGGTGCCGCCCATGCAGACGACGAAGTACTGGGCGCCCTGGGTCAGGACAGCGGAAGCGTGCTGACCAGCCTGGAACGCAGCCAGGTTGTCGGTCATGTTGGCAACGAGGGCGGCGGCGATGGCGGGCTCGACGATCGAGGGGCCGTGGACGCCCACGAACCAGAAC
>CATYLC010000007.1 GCA_958408685.1 uncultured Collinsella sp.
TACTGGCTCAGGAGTGTATAGCAGCAAACTTACCCCCCGCCCGCAGCCCCGGAGACCCTCCCGGAGGGACCCAAAAAATTTTTTGAAAAAAGTTGTTGCGCGCCAGACAGACTTCTGTGTATACTAATCCCCGCAGCGCACGCGAGCGGAAACAAACGCGAACGTCTGCCTGGGGAGTTAGCTCAGTTTGGTTAGAGCGCCGGCCTGTCACGTCGGAGGTCGCGGGTTCGAGCCCCGTACTTCCCGCCAACGCAATTAAAGCCACGTCTTCGGACGTGGCTTTTTGCGTTTGATGCACTTT
Source organism: uncultured Collinsella sp. (assembly GCA_958408685.1). Lineage (GTDB taxonomy): Bacteria > Actinomycetota > Coriobacteriia > Coriobacteriales > Coriobacteriaceae > Collinsella. The sequence goes on from CATYLC010000007.1 coordinate 302, forward strand.
GTTTCGATAGAACGATCGCCCTGGTGCATCTTCGCCCAGAATCCCCGCGCCTTCGGGAACGCAAGTAAAATCTAATAAGTATATCTGTCTGAACAACAGCTTTGTTGCGCAACACCTGTTCTACGAGACAGGGGGTTAGGTTATACTAAATTGCACTGTGCGCCGCATCTGATGCATTTCGCTCCAAGCGCGGCACTCAGTGGATATCCGATTTACCATTTGGATGTCCTGGCGGTCATTTAGCGTCTCGACACAAGCTCGGCCCCGGAGCTCGTTCGAGCTGTTCGTATTCCTTGAAAGGGGAAAAATGGACATATCGAGGAAGACTGATTACGCCCTTCGAATGCTGGCGATGCTTGCTGAGGATCCGGAGTGTTTGCTTTCTGTTCGCACCGCTGCCGAAGAGGTCAATGTCCCGTATTCGTTTGCCCGCTCGATTCAGCACGGTTTGGTCCAGGCCGGTATTGTGGAGAGCCTGCGTGGCGTCCACGGTGGCATGCGTCTCAAGGTCAGTCCGGACGACGTCACTATCCGCCAGGTCGTCGAGGCCGTTCAGGGTCCTATGGTTATGAACGATTGCACCGCGCCCGATGGTGACTGTGCGCGCATGGGCGCGTGCTGCTATCATCCCCTGTGGGCCGGAGCTCAGGCGTTGATGCGCGACTACCTCGATTCCGTTTCGCTCGGCGACATCGTCGCTCACCGCCAGTTCCCGGCCGTCGATCCCAAGTTCGCCGACCGCGAAGCGTTTCCCGAGTACGCCACCTGCGCGTGCGCTTACCGGGAGGAATAGCGCCGCATAAGGAGCATAGCCATGATTCAGGACCCCTTTCGTTCGATGATTCGTTCGGAAGGGGTCCTGCGTTATCGCGACCTTCCGTGGCGCCGCACACGCGATCCGTACATCATTTGGCTTTCTGAGGTCATGCTGCAGCAAACACAGGTGCCGCGTGTGGAGGCGCGCATGCCGGTGTGGCTCGATCGTTTTCCGACCGTGCAGGCGCTTGCCCAGGCCGCGCCTTCCGATGTTTTGGACGCTTGGCAGGGCATGGGCTACAACCGACGCGCTCTGGCGCTTCACGGGGCCGCTCAGCGCGTTGTAGAGGACTGGGACGGGGAGTTTCCGCGTGAGACGCGTGACTTGGTCGCTCTGCCTGGTATTGGCCCGGCAACGGCGCAGGGTATCCGTTCGTTTGCGTTTGATCTTCCGGGCGTGTATTTGGAGACCAATGTGCGCACGGTCTTTTTGCATCATTTCTTTCCCGATGTGCCGGCCGTTCCCGATCGCGAACTGGTGCCGCTGATCCAAGCTGCCTGTCCGGCGGTCCCCGGTGCGGCGGCGGACGAGATCGCGCCCTTTGCCGCGCCTCAAGACGATGCCGACACGCCGCGCGCGTGGTATTACGCATTGCTGGATTACGGCGCGTATCTTAAAAAGACACTGCCCAATCCGTCCAGGCGGTCGGCGGGCTATAGTCGTCAGTCCAAGTTTGAGGGCTCGCGCCGCCAAAAGCGCGCGCATATCGTGCGTATGTTGTTGGCAGCGCGCGATGGGCAGCCGGCGGGGATTACGCTTGCTGATGCCGTGGTGGGCGTTAACGAGATGGAAGCGGCAGCCGGTCGCGGGCCGGTCGAGTGCGACTTGATCGCGGGCATTCTAGCTGACCTGGAGCGCGAGGGCTTTTGCCGAGCCGAGGACGATCGTTGGTTGAGTGTGTAGCCCGCTCAAATCTGAAGAACGGGATTGTAAGGTTTAAATTCGCGGCTTGAGGGCATCCTAAAGACAAGGTCGCTCAAAGCCTATGGGCGGCACGTGTTGAAGGGAAGTACACCTATGGATTTTGAGAATTCCCAAACCAAGAAGAACCTCGAGACCGCTTTTGCCGGTGAGTCCCAGGCACACACCAAGTATCGCTACTACGCATCTAAGGCCAAGAAGGATGGCTACGTTCAGATTTCGAATATCTTTGCCGAGACGGCGGGCAACGAGTCCGAGCACGCCAAGCTGTGGTTTAAGTATCTGCACGACGGCGCCGTTCCGGGCACTCTGGACAACCTGCGCGACGCCGCCGCGGGCGAGAACTACGAGTGGACCACGATGTACGACGAGTTCGCCAAGACCGCCGAGGAGGAGGGCTTTGCCGAGATCGCCGAGAAGTTCCGTGGTGTCGCCGCCGTCGAGAAGGCCCACGAGGAGCGCTACAACAAACTCGTCGAGCGCATCGAGTCGGGCGAGGTGTTTGAGCGTGAGGGCGTGAAGGTGTGGAAGTGCCTGAACTGCGGGCACCTACACGTTGGTGCCGAGGCGCCTGAGGTGTGCCCGGTGTGTAACCACCCCAAGGCGTACTTTGAGGAGCAGGTGGTGAACTACTAGCGCCGATACGAACGTGGACTGCGGGGCGCAGGGCGGGAGGCCGGATCGCCTTCCCTCCCCGCTCACGGCTCCGCAGGGTCGCGTTGAGGGAAGGCGATCCGGCCTCCCGCCCTGCGCCCCGGCGTTGGGTCGTCGCGTGCTCGCTACAGAAAAGCTGATAATAAGTTTGTGTGCCGCCCCTTTGGGGCGGCACTTTTTGTGTGTGGTCCCGGTCTCCACAATTTCCGTCAAGCTTTTGGTTAGATTTTGGTCAGTTGGCGTAAGGGTGGAAGGCCAAAAGATTGCTGGCGAAAAAAGCTCAGAGAAAGTGCTGGTAGGGGAGTTGTTGAGCTTTTCGACAGCTTTTGAGCAAAAGAAACTTTGTGGCTATTGCCGGCGATTGCGTTGTCGCGGTCATGGCGGTGCGGGATGCTGGTCGTAAGCGTCGAATTCTCCGACTTTGGAGGCCAACATGGACCTGTTTCTTGAGACTCCGCAGCAACAAGCTAAGCGCATGCTGCGTCAGCAGCAACGACTCATGGAGATGCAAATGCAAGGGGCGGCAGCCCAGCCCTTTGCGCAAAATGTCGTGCCCGCTGCTGTACCTGCAGCTGTGCCCGGGTGTGAATCGGCGCCAGAGGCCTATTCCGTACAGCAAGATTCATATGCGCAGGAGCTCGCGTTCGACAAACGTCGTGCGCGTCGTCGCCGTGTGGGCCAGCGCTTGCGCACATTGGCGATGATCGTGCTCATCCCGTTAGGGCTTGCGGCCATCTTTCTGGCGTCGTATGCCCTCACGTGCATCCTCAACGGCGCATCGCCCAACGAGGTGCTCCAACATCTGTCAGCCCTCGGCCAGCGCCTAGGCGATGTCATAACAACCATCCAGGTCGGTTGGGAAGGCTGACGTTTGCCGCCATTGGTCTTCTTGGATGCAAGGATTATCGCCACGAGTGGAATCCTTGCATCTTACGGGCCCTATCGTGCGACTGAATAGTATTATTGAAGATGAATAATAATAGGATTTGATATGTATAAGCAGGATTTAGAGCAGACTCTGTTGGGCATTGACGAAGAGGCGGAGCTGGAAATAGGTCCAAGAGACGATAGACCGAGCGTTGTATTGGTGGGAGGAAGCGCCTTCATGCTAAACGATGTGACGAATCGGTTGGTTACACATGACATTGATGTGTTTGAGGCAGACAGGTGCCTCCGCGAGATCATAGCTCGATACCCCGAGGTGAATGGTATGGCGGTGGCATATTGTAATCAGATGCCATTCAATTACGAAGACCGTTTGATTCCCTTGGATATTGGGGCGCGTTTTATCAGGTACTTTACGCCATCCTTGGAGGACCTGGCGGTAATGAAGCTCTATGCCTACCGTCCGAACGACATCATCGATCTTCATAGTCAGGCATTCGTCGACCGACTTGATTGGGGGCTGCTCGAACGGCTTATATTCGACGAGGGAGAAGCGCTGGCGTCGTCGCCTTCGGAGCGAAGCTATCAAGAGATGGTCTGTGCATACAGGCAATACAAAAGGAGGTGCTCGGTTGAATCTGACCTTTGAGGGATTCTTAAAAGGCTATTGCCGAGAGCTATCCGGACAGCAGTCGCTGAGTTTTAGAAAATTGGTTGAGCAGGCGACGACGGATGCGCCGCGCGTGGCGGAGCCTCTGTTTTTGCTCGCTTTGGCGCAAGGAAAAGCCGAATACGTTCTGGGCTTATCCGAGGGCTCGTGGATGGAACAGGATTACCGAGACGTTTTATCCTTGTACGACCAAGCGGGTAGCATGGCGTCTCTATGCGCCAAAAGTGAGCTCCCTAATCGTTATGCCAACGTTTGGCGTGCGTATAGAGCGGTGAAGGAAAAGCCGGCGGCCGATAGAAGGGTGAACGCCCTGATGAGAAAGAAAACGCTGGAAGCATTGGAGGAATCGGGTGTAACGCGCTATGGCCTCTGCCGTGCTCTGCGCCTGAATAAAGGAAACGTATACGCATACTTGGCCGGCGATGACTCAAAGGTGAGCAGGAAAACGGCGCGCCGCATTATGGAATATGCGGAGGAGAGGGGCGCCCAAGAAGGGGCCGGGCGCCCGGTGCGTGTGGCGGGGTAAGATTGATCGCGGTTTTGATTGATGACCGATTGAGTTTGTTGGGCGGAGTCTATGTCTGCTATTGATATTGTGCTTGTTGTGATCGCCTTGGTGGCGGTGGGGGTTGCTGTGGCTTGCGCCCTCCAGCTCAAGAGCCTGCGTGCCGAGTTGCGGGAGCGTGGCGACAGTAGCGCGGAAACGCTGGCAGCACTCGAGCAGGCCAACAACGCGCTCGATGCCCTGAACGTCGCGCTGGCCGAAACTCGCCGCACGGCCAACGCCATCGCGCAGCAGCAGACGACAGATGCGGCCGTGGGGCAGCAACGTTACCTGACCATTGCACGTGAGTTTTCGCAAGCTGGTGACCGGATGGATGACCTTCGCCGCGAGACGGCCCAACAGCTCGGTGCCAACCGCGAGGGCATCGAGCACCGCCTGGACAAGGTGCGCGAGACGGTCGATGCCCAGCTGGGTGCTATCCGCAAAGACAACAACGTGCAACTCGATCAGATGCGCGCGACGGTGGACGAGAAACTCTCCCGCACGCTCAACGATCGCCTGTCGGCATCGTTTAAGCAGGTGAGCGACCAGCTCGAGGCCGTGTACAAGGGCCTGGGCGACATGCAGTCCATCGCCACCGGCGTGGGCGACCTTAAGCGCGTGCTGGGCAACGTGAAGGCGCGTGGTATTTTGGGCGAGGTGCAGCTGGGTGCAATTCTGGCGGACATTCTTACACCCGACCAGTATCTGGAAAACGTCGCCACCAAGCCCGGCGCCTCGGAGCGCGTTGAGTTTGCCGTCAAGCTGCCGGTGGACGAGGGCGATCCCGTGCTGCTGCCGATTGACTCCAAGTTTCCGGGCGACGCGTACGAGCATTTGCTCGACGCGCAGGAGTCGGGCGATGCGGAGACCGTGGCGGCTGCGCGCAAGACGCTCGACACCATGGTCAAGCGCGAGGCCAAGGATATCTGCGAAAAGTACCTGAGTGTGCCGGCAACGACCAACTTTGGCATCATGTTCGTGCCGTTTGAAGGACTGTACGCCGAGGTCGTCAGCCGCCCCGGGCTTATCGAGACCCTGGGCCGCGACTATCACGTCAACGTTGCCGGCCCCAGCACCATGGCGGCCATTCTCAACAGCCTGCAGATGAGTTACCAAACGTTTAAGCTGCAAAAACGCACCGACGATGTACTGCGCGTGCTCTCCGCTGTCAAGGCCGAGCTGCCGCGCTATCAAAAGGCGCTGCGCCGCGCCCAGCAGCAGATCGAGACCGCGGGCAAAACGGTCGAGGGCATCATCACCACGCGCACCAACGTCATGGAGCGCAAGCTCAAGGACATCGACGCCCTGGAAGATGCCGAGGAGGCCGACGAGATCTTGGGGCTTACGTCTGCGAGCCTGCTCGCAGACCAAAAAGACGAGGACTAGCTTCATCTGACGGCGGGGCGCCTGCGCAAGCGCGGGGCGCGGGCGCTTTTCGCGTCGCACTTGCCTGAAGTGCGCTTTAGTGTGCAACAATGGCGTTTCGCCCTATCAGACGCGAAAGGAAGCCCATGTCTCAGAGAAACACCAGTCCGCTCAAACGCTCCACCGTGCGTCGCACGCTGCAGCGTTTTTGGGACGTCACGCGCACGCAGCCGCTGATCGTCTTTCTCTCGGTGTTCTCGTCGGCGGGCTACATCTTTTTGCTCACGTTTGCCAACACCTATGTGATGGCCCTCATCGTCGACCGCGTCCAGGCCGGTCCCGTGGCAGGCGACCAGGTGTTTGAGGTCTTTGGTCCTTACATTCTGGCGCTCGTGCTCGTTAACCTAGTGGGCCAAATCCTCTCCAAGCTGCAGGACTACACCGTCTACAAGCTCGAGATTGCGGGCAACTATCACCTGGCGCGCCTGTGCTTCGACACGCTCTCCAATCAATCCATGACATTTCACACCAGCCGCTTTGGCGGATCGCTTGTGAGCCAGACAAGCCGTTTTATGAGCGGCTACACGGGGCTGGTGGACGTGACGGTGTATTCACTCATTCCCACTATCACCTCGGTTGTCTGCACGGTGGCGGCGCTCGCCCCGGTGGTGCCGACGTTTACCGTGATCTTGGTGGGCATCATGGTCGTCTACATCGCGTTTGTCTGGCTTATGTACAAGCGCATCATGCCGCTTTCGGCCGCGACGTCCGCCGCGCAGAACAAGCTCTCGGGCGTGCTCTCCGACGCGGTCACGAACATCTTGGCCGTCAAGACCTGCGGGCGCGAGGACTTTGAACGCGATCTGTTCGACGCCGCCGATCGTGCCGCGCGCGACGCTGAGACGGTCTCGATGCACGCCATGATGCAGCGCAACTTTACGACCTCGGGCCTCATCGTCATCACCATGGCCGTGGTGAGTTTGTTCGCGGCGGGCGGCAACGCGTGGTTTGGCATCTCGGCCGGCTCGCTCGTCATGATCTTTACCTACACCTATAACCTCACCATGCGCCTGAACTACGTAAGCTCCATGATGCAGCGCATCAACCGCGCGCTCGGCGATGCGGCCGAGATGACGCGCGTGCTGGACGAGCCATGTTTGGTGGCAGACGACCCGGACGCCCCTGAGCTCAAAGTGACCGAGGGCGCGATTGATTTTGAGCACCTGAGCTTTGCGTACCGTGACGCTGCGGCGGGCGAGAGCGTGTTCGATGACCTGACACTTCATGTGGCGGCGGGCCAGCGCGTGGGCCTGGTGGGCAAATCGGGCTCGGGTAAGACGACGCTCACCAAGCTGCTGCTGCGCCTGGACGATGTTCAGGGCGGCCACGTGCTCGTGGACGGTCAGGATGTCTCGCGCTGCACGCAGCAGAGCCTGCGCCGCCAGGTTGCCTACGTGCCGCAGGAGGCGCTGCTGTTCCACCGCTCCATTCGCGAAAACATTGCCTACGGTCGTCCCAACGCCACTGATGAGCAGATTCGCGAGGCCGCGCGCCTGGCCAATGCCCTGGAGTTTATCGACCGCTTGCCTCGTGGCTTTGACACCATGGTGGGCGAGCGCGGCGTCAAGCTCTCAGGCGGCCAGCGTCAGCGCGTGGCCATCGCCCGTGCCATCCTAACCGACGCGCCGATTCTGGTGCTCGACGAGGCGACCTCTGCCCTCGACAGCGAGTCCGAGGCGCTGGTGCAGGAGGCGCTCGAAAACCTGATGCGTGGCCGCACCTCCATTGTGGTGGCGCACCGCCTGTCCACCGTGGCGGCGCTCGACCGCATTGTGGTGCTGGCCGATGGCGAGATCGTCGAGGACGGCACGCATGCGCAGCTCGTCGAGGCGGGTGGCGAGTACGCGAGCCTGTGGGGCCGTCAGACCGGCGCATTCTTGGAGGCGTAAGCGTCTCGGACGTGGGACAATTGTGCCCATAAGTTTATTGTGCCGTTGAGTCGAGGAGTCGTTATGCCACGCGAGACCAATGCCGCCAAACGCGAGCGCGCCATCGAGGTGTGCGAGCGCCTCAACCGTCGCTATGGCCCGGTCGAGTGTTTTCTGGATCACGAGAATCCCTTCCGCCTGCTGATCGCGGTGCTGCTCTCGGCGCAAACGACCGATGCACAGGTCAACAAGGTGACGCCGAAGCTGTTTACCCAGTGGCCCACGCCCGAGGCCATGGCCGGGGCGAGCGTGGCCGATGTGGCCGATACCATCAAGTCGCTTGGCTTTTATAAGAGTAAGGCCAAGCATGCCGTCGAGGCCGCGCAGATGATTGTCGCCGACTATGGCGGCGAGGTGCCGGCCGACATGAAGGAACTCGTGAAGCTGCCGGGCGTGGGACGCAAGACGGCGAACATCGTGCTCAACGTGGGGTATGGCATCGTAGAGGGCATTGCGGTGGACACGCACGTCAACCGCATTGCGCACCGCCTGATGCTGAGTCCCAAGACGCATGCAAAGGAGCCGCTCAAGACCGAGCAGGATTTGCTCAAGATTTTGCCGCACGAGTATTGGGAATCGGTCAACCATCAGTGGATCACCTTCGGTCGCGAGATCTGCGGCGCCCGCAAACCCAAGTGTGACGAGTGTCCGCTGGCAGATTTGTGCCCCAGCGTGCGCGTAGCTGGGTAGGGCGGAGCGCATCTTCGTCTGGCGTTTTTTGCGGGACTGGGTTTGCCCTTGAGCAGGAGTCCTCTCCATGCGCTACCATGACAGGCAATGATTTTTGACGTACGACCCGCCGAGCTTGCCCCGGCGGGCTTTTGGCGTTGCAATGCCGGAGGAACAGCATGCTCATTCACCGTATAGCCGCGCAGCTCTACACTGCCGAGGCGCTGCAGACTGTCGAGGCCGGACTCGATGCCGGCGAGGACGTGACGCTGGCCGTGTCGCAATCGGGTCGCACGCTTATGGCGGCAGCCCAGTTTGCGCGCCGCCCGCGCCCGACGGTCTACATTGTGAGCGGCGAGGACGCGGCCGATCGCGCCGCGCGCAGCCTTGCTGCTTATGTGGGCCTGGCGCACGTGTGCCGTTTTCCCGAGCGCAAGGACTATCCGTGGCGCGAGCAGGCGCCTGACGATGCCGTGGTTGCCCAGCGCTGCGAGGCGCTCGGGCGCATCGTGCGCGGGGACAACTGCATCATGGTCGCCTCGGCCCGCGCGCTGCTGCGTTGCGTGCCGCCAGTCGAGAGCCGCTACTGGGAGTCCACTACTTTTGCGGTGGGCGAGGAGATTCCTTTTGACGAGGTGCCACAGCGCTTGGTGGGCATGGGCTACACCAATGCCGGTGCCGCCGACGCGCCCGGCCTGTTCCGTGTGCACGGCGACACCGTCGAGGTGTTCCCCGCGCAGGAAAAGGCGCCCGTGCGCATTGAGTTTTTCGGCGACGAGATCGATCGCATCCGCCGTATGGTGAGCTCAACGGGCCAGACCATCGGCAACGAAGACAGCATCGAGATCTTCCCCTGCCGTGAGCTGGCGCTTACCGACGAGGCCGTCCACAACATGCATGTGGCGCTCTATCGTGCCAGCCAGGACGACAGCAAACTGGCCGCATTGCTCGAGATGGTGGATGCGCGCATCGTCACGCCTGAGCTCGATCGCTTTTTGCCGGTGATGTACGGCCAGACCGTAAGCCCGCTGTCGCACGTGAGCGGCAAGGCGCTCGTGGTGCTGTCCGAGCCGCGCTCGCTGTTCGACGATTGCCTGCGCGCCTACGAGGATATCGAGGCCCGTGCCGGCGAGGCGGGGGTCGATCGCCTGGACGGCTTGTACGTGCGCGCCCAACAGCTCGACTTTGGTGCCCAGCAGCGCCTGAACTACGTGAGCCTCATCCGTGCCGGCGGTGCGGTGACGGCCGAGCTCAAGATTGAGCAGCCGGCCATCGCAGGCTCGGACAACCGTTTTATGACGCGCATCCAGGAGGTCATGGGCAAGCGCTATGCCTGCGTGTTTGCCATCCCCGACCGCGGCGCGCGCGAGTCGATGGAGCTCACCTTTGGCGACGAGGGCATTACCTTTGAGGAATCGCTGACCGCGGCGCCCGAAAATGTCGGCGCTATCGGCGACCGCGTACGCGTGGCGGCGGCAGATTCTGCCGATCGTGCTGCCCGCCAGGATGCTCATGCCTCGATTCGCGAGCGCAAGGCCGACGCGCTCAACGCCCGCTCGCTCGAGACGGGCGCCGCGCAGGCTGCCGCCGGCGCCGCCGTGCCCACCATCTCGCGCGGACGCGTGACCTTTGTCGATGCCGCTCTGCCGCAGGGCGTGGTGGTGCCCGATGCCAACCTGGCCGTGTTCTCGATCGCCGACCTCAACGCCCGCATGGATGCCAACCGCGCGCGCAGCCGCCGCAAGGTTGACATCACGCAGATCACCTTCCCGTTTAAGCCGGGCGACTACGTAGTGCACGCTACCCACGGCATCGCGCTCTTTAGCGAGATCGCGCGCCAGGAAGTGGGCGGCAAGGAGCGCGACTACTTTTTGCTGGAATATGCCGACGGCGACAAGCTCTACGTGCCGCTCGAGCAGGTCGACCGCATCACACGCTATGTTGGCCCCGACGGCGACAAGCCGCGCCTGACCAGGCTCAATACCGCCGACTGGACGCGTGCCACCAACAAGGCATGCAAGAACGCCAAAAAGCTGGCGTTTGACCTGGTCGACCTGTATACGCGCCGCTCGTCGATTACCGGTATCGCCTGTCCGCCCGATACGCCCGAGCAGATCGAGATGGAGGAGAGCTTCCCCTACGACGAGACACGCGACCAGCTGGAGGCTATCGCCGACATCAAGGCCGACATGGAGGCGCCCAAGCCCATGGACCGCCTGCTGTGCGGCGACGTGGGTTTCGGCAAGACCGAGGTTGCCCTGCGCGCGGCGTTTAAGTGCGTGGACTCCGGCCGCCAAGTCATGGTGCTCTGTCCCACGACCATTCTGGCCCAGCAGCACTACGAGACCTTCTTTGAGCGCTTTGCCCCGTTTGGCCTCGAGGTCGAGGTGCTCAGCCGCTTCCGCACGCCGGCGCAGCAGAAGCGCGCGCTCAAGGCGTTTGCCGAGGGCACGATCGATGTGCTCATCGGCACGCACCGCTTGCTTTCGGCCGATGTGAACCCAAAGAACTTGGGCCTGGTGATCATCGACGAGGAACAGCGCTTTGGCGTGCAGCACAAGGAGCAGCTCAAGAACCTGCGCGAGCAGATTGACGTGCTCACGCTTTCGGCCACGCCGATTCCGCGAACCATGCAGATGGCCACGAGCGGCGTGCGCGACATGAGCCTGATCACCACACCGCCGACCGGGCGTCGTCCCGTGATCGTGCACGTGGGGGAGTACGACCCCGACGTGGTGAGTGCGGCGATTCGCCTGGAGGTGGGTCGCGGCGGTCAGGTGTACTACGTGTCCAACCGCGTCAAGACCATCGACGACGCCGTGGCGCGCGTGCACGAGGCCGCGCCCGAGGCGCGCGTGGGTGTGGCGCACGGCAAGATGAGCCCGCGCGAGGTCGAGGACGTGATGATCGAGTTCGCGACCAAAAAGATCGACGTGCTCATCGCCACGACCATCGTGGAGAGCGGCATCGACAACGCGACCGCCAACACGCTCATCATCGAGGACTCGCAGCGCCTGGGTCTGGCGCAGCTCTACCAGCTCAAGGGCCGTGTGGGCCGCTCTGCCACGCAGGCCTACGCGTACTTTATGTTCCCGGGCGAGCTGCCGCTCACCGAGGAGGCGACGGCGCGCCTGACCGCACTTTCCGAGTTCCAGGACCTGGGCAGTGGCATGCGCATCGCCATGCGCGACCTGGAGATTCGCGGCGCCGGCTCGCTTATGGGAGCCGAGCAGCACGGCAACCTGTCGAGCGTGGGCTTTGACCTGTTTACGCAGATGCTGGGCCAGGCCGTGGCTGAGGCGCGCGGCGATGACGACGCCGGCGTGGAGGCGGCGAGCGTGGGTATTAACCTGCCGGCCGACTACTTCTTGTCCGAGGAGTACCTGCCGGCGGTGGATCAGCGCGTGCTCGTGTACCGTAAGCTCGCAGCGGCCGAGGACCTAGAGAGCATCGATGAGGTGCAGGAGGAGACCGAGGCTGCGCATGGCGAGCTGCCGCTGGCGGGACTCAACCTGTTCAATCGCGCGCGTATTCGTATCCGCGGCGAGCGCTTGGGGCTCGAGAGCGTCACGCTCAGCGGCGGCCGCATCACGTTTTTGGGCGTCGACGTGCCCAAGAAGGTGGCCTTTGAACTAAAGACCCGCTATGGCGCGGTGAACTTCCCCAAGAGCCGCAAGCTGTCGGTACCCTACAAGGCGGGCGCCGGCGCGGGCAGCGGCCTGGGTCGCGGCCTCGACGCCAACGACGGCACCGGCCCGGTGACGGCGGCGCTCATGCTGCTGCAACAGCTGGGTGCTAGTGATGATGACTAACGAGTAGGGGACGTGGCGGGACGAAGTCATCTTTGTCCCGCCACGTTGCAGGTTGATTCCAGGCCCATCGAAAGGAAACATCGAAAGGAAAGCATGTTCGGATACATCTATAAGAAAGATGTCGCCATTATCGCGGTTGTCCTGTGCCTTTGTCTGGGCGTGGGCAGTTTCTTCGATTATCAGATCTCGAGCGCGCTGTTCAACGTCGGCAGCATGTACGGCCGCTTTATCGAGGCCGCCGGCGAGCTGCCGTTCGAGCTGACGGCGAGCGTCGCGGGCGTTATGCTCGTACGCGCGATGCGTCCCGACTCCAGGGGGAGCAAATGGCTCGCCGGGCTCGGCATCCTCGTCAACGTTGGCTTGGCCGGCTACGAGATCGTTTCGTCCCTGCGGGTTGGCGGTAAACTCATTGCCGTTCAGTTGGTGCTGACGTTTGTGCTGGTCATCGCTGCCAACCTTATCGTCTATCGCCTCACGCGCACGACCGAGCCCGACGAACTCACGCGCTGGGCGCTGATGGTGCTTGCCGTGTGGGTCGCTCAGGCCATTATCCTCAACGTCATTGTTAAGCCGCTGTGGTCGCGTCCGCGCATGCGCGTGATCGAGGTCACGCCGGGGCTCAATTTTCAGCCGTGGTGGGTGATTGGCAACCCCGACAAGTGGAGCTATATCGCCGCCGGCGTAATCAAGGACGGCTTTAAGTCGTTCGCGAGTGGACACACCGCGCATGCGGCGATTGGCCTGATGCTCGCCGGGCTTCCCGCAGCGGCCTTTAAGGAAAAGCTGTCGCGCCGCCGGGTGGTCTTTTGGACGGCGGCTGTGGTCGCGGCGCTCGTCGCCTTTGGCCGTATCGTGATCGGAGCGCATTTTTTGAGTGACGTGAGCTGCGGCTTTGCCCTGGTGCTGGCGCTTGAGTGCCTTGCCGCGCGTATTGCCTATCCCAACGGCGTACAATAGCTCCGTTTGAATCATCTGGCCGATACCCGGTAAGAGAGGATTGCCATGCTCGCGTTCAACAACGACTATTCCCACGGCGCACACCCAGCGGTGCTGCAGGCGCTCGTCGACACCAATATGGAGCCGCAGCCCGGCTACGGTACCGATGCACATACCGAGCGTGCCAAGCAACTTATTCGCGAGGCCTGCCAGGCGCCTGACGCCGACGTGTTTTTCCTGGTGGGCGGCACGCAGGCTAACGCGACGGTGATCGACATGCTGCTTGCGCCGTACGAGGGCGTCGTTGCTGCCGAGACTGGCCACGTTGCCTGCCACGAGGCGGGCGCCATCGAGTTTGGCGGCCACAAGGTGCTCACCATCCCCGGCTACGAGGGCAAGATGCACGCCGAGGACCTCGAGAACTATATCCAGGTGTTCTACGAAAACGAGAGCTACGAGCACACGGTGTTCCCGGGTGCCGTGTACGTGAGCCTGTCGACCGAGTACGGCACGCTGTACTCCAAGGCCGAGCTCGCGGCGATTCACGCAGTGTGCCAAAAGCGCGAGATTCCGCTGTTTGTGGATGGCGCCCGCCTGGCCTATGCGCTGGCGGCCGATGAGTGCGACATTACCCTGCCCGAGCTGGCGCAGCTGTGCGACGTGTTCTACATCGGCGGCACCAAGTGCGGCGCGCTCTGCGGCGAGGCTGTGGTGTTCTGCGGCATGCGCGCCCCGGCGCATCCCATTCCGCGTATTAAGCAGCACGGCGCACTGTTGGCCAAGGGCCGCCTGACGGGCGTGCAGTTTGAGGCGCTCTTTACCGACGGCCTGTATTTTGAGATTGGCCGTCAGGCGATCGAAACCGCGCAGGCGCTTCGTCGCGTGCTGCACGAGCACGGCTACCGGTTCTTCTTGGAGACGCCCACAAACCAGCAGTTCGTGATTCTGCCCAACGAGGACATGGCGCGCATTCGCGAGCATGCCTCGATCGAGTACTGGGAAAAGTACGATGAGACCCACACGGTGGTGCGCTTTTGCACCAGCTGGGCCACGACGCAGGAGGACATCGACGCGCTGGCGGCTGTCCTGTAGCCTGATGTAATAACGGGGGCCGCCTTGCGCTGGGCTTGGCGCAGGGCGGCCTTTGCTTTTGAGGGGGAGGGGCTGTATGCCCGAGATGTCCGAGCCGACGATTCGCCTGGCGACGCCCGATGATGCGCCGGCGTTGCTTGCCATCTATGAGCCGTATGTGCGCCAGACGGCGATTACCTGCGAATACGAGGTGCCGAGCGTTGAGGAGTTCGCCGGGCGTATTGAGCGTACGCTCAAGCGCTATCCGTATCTGGTGATGGAGTTGGACGGGCGTCCGGTAGGCTATGCCTACGTGAGTCCGCTTAACAGCCGCGAGGCATACGACTGGTCGGTCGAGACGTCGATCTACCTGGCACGCGATGTGCGCCATGGCGGGCTGGGTCGCAAGCTGCACGACGCGCTCAAGCAATGCCTGGTCGCGATGGGCATCACCAACATGTGCGCGCTCATTGCCGTGCCGCACGATAAGGACGACGAATACCTGACGCACAACAGCCAGGATTTCCATGCCCATATGGGCTACCGCCTGGTGGGCGCCTTTGACCGCTGCGCCCAAAAGTTCGGCCGCTGGTACGACATGTGTTGGATGGAGTTGGTCCTAGCCGAGCGCGTCCCTAACCAACCTAAGCCAACCTGGTTCCCCGACCTCCCCAAACCTACCATTTAGGGACAGGTTTATTTTGGCAGGTTAGCCGATGGGCTCGGTGTATTTGGCGCGGTCGGTGCGTTGGATGCGCTTGGAGACATGGAGCGGGCGGCCGTCGGTGTCGTAGACGTAGTCGGTGATCAGGATCAGCGCCTGCCCGCGCTCAACGTTGAGCAAAAACGCCTCGTTTTGCGAGGCATAGCACACCTCAAAGGTCTTGTGCCCCTGTGCCGGCGCGCGATGGAATTCTTGACGCAGCGTGGCGTAGAGCGAACCGTTGATATCGCGATCGATGAGCGTCTCGAAGCTTGGCGGCAGGTAGGTGGTCTCTAGGCACAGCGGCACGTCGTCCAGGTAGCGCAGGCGGACAAGTTTGACGAGCTTGCTGCCCACGGCGGCGTCAAAGAACTTAGCTATGCTGCCGGCCGCCTTGGCAAAGCCCGAGTCAACGGTGCGCGTGGTGGGCTTCATGCCCTGACCTTCGACCTGCTTGGTATAGCTCGAAAACACCAGGTTGTTCTCGTGGAGCGCGGGCGTGTCGGCCACAAAGGCGCCACGCCCGCGCTCGGTGCGCACCAGGCCCTCATCAACGAGAACCTTAAGGGCGTGGCGCACGGTGCTGCGCGACAGCCCCGATTCGTCCATGAGTTCCATCTCGGACGGCAGCTTGTCTCCGCGTGCGTAGATACCGGCGGCGATGCGGTCACGCAACATGCCCGCCAAGCGCTCGTATTGGCTCAGTTTCTTTTTAGACGAAGCGTTCATGTGATCAACCTGTATCTAACTTGTATGCCTATCTAAGCAAGCATGTATTCAATACAACAACAAAACCGCTGGTAGCTAGTTGTCGAAAACCGCATCAGCAAAATATCTAAGACAAATATAGCATACAACTAGTCGACATAACCAAAACATGTATGTAACTTGTATGCCATCGAGAGCATCAAACGAGAAGAAAGGCTGATGCACGATGACTACTCAGGAACAGGTTAAGGACGTCGTCTCCCAGGTTTTGGCTGACAAGGCAGACAAGGGTGGCATCAAGCGCGTCGTGTGGATTGGCGCCGGCGGATCCAACGGCGGTAACTATCCTGCCCAGTACTTTATGGAGCACGAGGCCACGCAGGTCGTGAGCTCCAGCTACACCAGCAACGAGTTCGTGCACGCCACGCCCGCCTATGTCAACGAGAACGCCCTGGCCGTCGTCGTGTCCATGCGCGGCACCAAGGAGACCATCGTTGCCGCCCAGGTCGCCAAGGACCACGGCGCCAGCACCATCGCCATCTATGTTGACGAGTCCGGCCTCACCGAGGTCTGCGACTACAAGATTCAGTACGACAGCCTGGCCGTCGACGAGTCCTGCATGGGTCGCACCAACTCTGCCGTCGTGACCATGATCGCCATGGAGCTTACGCAGCAGACCGAGGGCTATGCCGAGTACGAGACCGCTATGGCCGCGTTCGACTTGGTCGACCCCATCTATCGCAAGGCCGTCGAGTACACCCGTCCGCTTGCTGCCAAGTGGGCCGAGCAGAACGCCGACAAGCCCTGCATCAACGTCATGGCTCAGGGTCCGCTCTTTGGTGCCGCCTACGTCTTTAGCATCTGCAACGTGCAGGAGATGCTGCAGATCGACTCCTGCACCATCAACACCTGCGACTTCTTCCACGGCCCCTTCGAGATCCTGGACAAGCGTACCTCGCTGTTCCAGCTCATCAGCGTCGGCCGCAGCCGCTGCAACGACGAGCGCGGCATCCGCTTCGTCAACCAGTACGGTGGCGAGCGCGTCTATCAGCTCGACGCCAAGGAGCTCGGCCTCAACGACATCAAGGACAGCGTGAGCGAGTACTTCAACCACCTGATCTTCGCCCCGATCCTCAACAATGTGTACATGCGCGCGCTCTCTGCCGTCACGCACAAGGACTACATGACGCGCCGCTACATGTGGAAGCTGGATTATTAGTTACGGCGTTTTACCAAACGCCGTAACGGCTCGACGCTGCAAACCCACCTGAGCGGCAATCTGCCTTTCAGCTTCAGCGGCATGACCAGAAGGTCAATGCCGCTTCGCTTCAAGGCACCTTGCTCGCTCAGGTGGGTTTTCGCTGGCGTTGCCAAAGCATCGGCGTCGCCTTGGCCCAGATGCGGCACTTGGAGACGTTCGGCACTTGGGGACAGTCCTAGTCATTGGGGACAGGTTACTTTGCACCAAGTTGGCGCATATGAACCTGACCCCTTTGCACCAATGGGTTGTAGCGGTAGAGCAGATTTTTCCGCTCGCCGATTTGTGTCTTGAAAAATGTATATAACGACTATAACGTAGTATGAAACATATTGGAAACAATACCGAGGAGGCTGCGTTGAAGAAAAGCAATCTAGGCTATGTGCTGGTGCTGATCGCCGCGCTTATGTGGGGCAGCATCGGAATCTTTGTAAACGGCATTGCGGCCATGGGCGTTTCGTCTCAGAGCATGGCGGCCTTTCGCTTGTTGGTCGGAGCGCTTATCTTGGCGCCGGTCCTGATGTTTATGGGCTGCCGTCCGGGTGAGGGGTCTACCGTGGCTCAGGGTCCCCTGACGCTATTCAAGGCAAGCCCCAAAGAGCTCGTCCCCTGCGCGCTGGTCGGTATCGTCGGTTTAGCCGCCGCCAACACCTGCTATTACGAGTGCATGCGCGAGGTGGGTATGTCTACGGCCTCGGTGCTGCTCTACACCTCGCCGGTGTTTGGCGTCATGCTCGGCCGCGTGCTTTATCGCGAGGACGTGACCCCCAACAAGCTCGTTGCCATTGTCTTTAACATCGTTGGTTGCGTGCTTGCGGTGACCAATGGCGACCTTTCCGGTTTTCATTTTTCGGTTTGGGGCGTCACGTCGGGCGTGATTGCAGGCCTTTGTGGTGCGTCGCTCGCGGTGTTTAGCCGGATAGCAACCAAGACGGTCCACCCGCTGGCTGTCACGTTTTGGGGCTTTGTTTTTGGCGGTGCGGTTATGGCGGCTATCGCGGCTCCGTGGCCGGATGTCGCCGCGGCAATGTCGCCACAGCTGCTGCTGCTGTTCCTTGGCTTTGGACTCATCCCCACAGCCGTGGCTTACATCTTATATATGCAGGGTCTGTCCAAGGGGCTCGAGACATCGAAAGTTCCCGTCGTAATGTCTTTCGAGACGGTCGTCACCGTACTGGTGGGCATTGGTGTCTATGCCGAGCCCGCCGGCGTGATCAAAGTCCTGGGCATCGTGCTGGTGCTCGCGTCCATCCTGATTATGAACACCGACTTCTCCAAGCTGCGCAACAGTGTGTTTGTCGGTCATGTTGTTGAGAGCATGACCTTTAAGCCCAACGCGTGGTGGACCGAAAAATCTCAGGACATGGATCTGTTTAAGGAACGCACCGGCATCGCGCTGGAGCCCACCGTGCAGGAAAGCCCCTGGTACTTCGTGCGATAGGGGATTGCGCGCAGGGTCTGACCTGGGGTTATCCAGCTAGCGCCGGCCTACCTAGCCAAACGTTTCGAGTACGTTAAACCCGTCAACGGTCGATTTTCACCCGCAAACGGTCTTTATACTAATTAGCAATATAGGCAACGTATAAGACGTTATAATGACCATAACGAAAAGGAGGAGGCAAGATGAATCAGATCATTCTCGCATCTCATGGCGGCCTGGCCGCAGGCGCCAAAGACACGCTCGAGATGGTTCTCGGCGACGTGTCGAACGTCCACGTCGTGTCGCTTGCTCGTGACGACAAGGAGCCCATCACCAATAAGGTTGAGGCTCTGATCGCCACGTTCAACGCGGACGACACCGTCTATGTGCTGACCGATATGCTCGGCAGCTCGGTCAACAACAACATGGTCGAGCTTTCCAAGAACGGCACGAAGTTCACGGTTGTCAGCGGTTTCAACATCCCGCTGGCGCTCACGCTCGCTATGAGCCCCGCCCCCGTCAAGGGTGCCGAGCTCGCGGCCCTTATCAACGAGGCCCGCACCGGCCTGACCAACCCCAACGCACCGGTCGAGGTTGCCGCGGCCCCCACTAAGAAGGCCAAGGCGTCCCGTCACAGCTCCGGTCCCGCCAAGATCGTCCTCGCGCGTCTTGACTACCGTCTGCTGCACGGCCAGGTCGTCTTTACCTGGACCACCAAGGTCCAGGCCGAGCGCATCATCGTCGTCGACAACGCTGCCGCCAACGATGACATCAAGAAGGGCGCCCTTAAGCTGGCCAAGCCCCAGGGCGTGCGCCTGAACGTCTTCACCGTCGAGCGTGCCCTCGCCAAGATGGACAAGCTCAACACCCTCGGCGAGCGCGTCATGTTTGTCTTTGGCAACACTGCCGAGATGCTTCAGTTCTGCCAGGGCTACAAGCTCGACGCCATCAACCTGGGCGCCACCGCCAACCACGACGGTGCCGATCAGGTCGGCGGCAAGGACAGCTCCGTCTTCCTCGACGCCAACCAGAAGGACGACGTCAACCAGCTGCTCGACATGGGCATCAAGCTCTACGTCCAGCAGACCCCTACGTATCAGAGCGTCGACATCGACGCCAAGCTGTAATCAACCAGGCTTTTGCCTGACTGAAAGGAGAAGGGTATGAATACGTTCATCAGTGCGGTGCTCGTCGGCCTCGTCGGCGTGTTCTGCATGTGGGACTCCCGCCTGCTCGGTCGTCTTAACTTCGAGCAGCCCCTCGTTGGCGCTACGCTCGTCGGTCTGCTGCTGGGCGATGTGCCCACCGGCCTTGCCGTCGGCGCCGCCGTCGAGCTCGTGTCCATGGGCCTGGTGCAGGTCGGCGCCGCCGTTCCGCCCGATATGGTCCTGGGCGGCATCGTGGCCGCTGCCTTTGCGTGCCTGACCGATGCTTCCGCCGAGACCGCCATGACGATCGCCATCCCGGTCGCCGTCCTGGGTCAGCTCCTCGGCATCGTGTTCCGTTCCATCATCGCCGCCCTCACCCATGTGGCAGATAGCGCGATCGATAACGGAAAGTTCAAGACCGCCTACCGTATGCACATCTGCGCCGGCTCCGGTCTGTACGCTCTCATGTACTTCCTGCCGATCTTCCTCGCCGTCTTTGTCGGCACCGACCTGGTCCAGACCATCGTCAACATGGTTCCCGAGTGGCTGTCCACTGGTCTTAACGTTTCGACCAAGATCATGACCGCCTACGGCTTGGCCCTGCTGCTCACCATGATGATCAAGAAGGGTATGACTCCGTTCCTGTTCATCGGTTTCCTGCTCGCCGCTTACCTCAACCTGTCCGTCATCGCGGTCGCTCTGATCGGTGTGTGCCTGGCTGTCGTCTTCATGGGCTTCAAGTTCAACGGTTCCCATGCAGCCGCCGGTGTCGATTCCGACTACGATCCGCTCGAAGACGACGAAGACTAAGGAGGAACACACTATGGCAACCGCAACCAAGGACGTGTCCCTGAACAAGAAGGTCAGCCAGTTCTTCTGGCGCTCCTGGGCCATCCAGGCCTCTTGGAACTACGAGCGTCAGATGAACATGGGCTTCCTCTACGGCATGGTTCCCACGCTCGATCGCCTCTATCCGGACGAGTCCGACCCCAAGCAGCTCGCTGCTAAGAAAGAGGCTTACCACCGTCACATGGCGTTCTACAACTGCACCCCGCAGACGAGCGCTTTCATCCTGGGCCTCTCCGCCTCCATGGAGGAGGAGTACGCCAAGGATCCCGAGAACTTCGATCCCGATTCGATCAACGCGGTCAAGACCTCCCTCATGGGTCCGCTTTCCGGCATCGGTGACTCCTTCTTCCAGGGCACCATCCGCGTTATCGCCTTTGGTCTGGGCGTTCAGCTGGCTCAGCAGGGCTCCATCATGGGCCCGATCCTGGCCATACTCATCTCCATTGTCCCCTCTGTGCTGATCACTTGGTTCGCAGCCAAGATGGGCTATCAGGGCGGCCACGAGTACCTGAGCAAGCTTCAGGGCGGCGACCTCATGGAGAAGCTCATGTATGTCTGCGGCATCGTGGGCCTTATGTCCGTGGGCGGCATGATCGCTACGCTGATCGGCGCCACCACCCCGCTGCAGTTCGCTGAGGGCACCGTCGTTATCCAGGACATCCTGGACGGCATGATGCCCCAGATGATTTCCCTTGGCCTCACCGGCCTTATGTACTGGCTCATCAAGAAGAACGTCAACACCGGTTGGCTTCTCGTGATCGCCATCGTGGGCGGCATCGCCCTCTCCGCGGCCGGCATCCTGGCCTAGTCGCGACCAAGCGTCTAACCGCTTTCCCCCGGGGGCCTGCCTGGCATCCCATACCCCAGGCAGGCTTCCATCCCTAAAATGCGACAATGGGATAGTCCCTTTGTCGCATCCTTAACGGGCCGGCGACTCGGTCCAAACCACGGTAACCCTGCGAGCGCCCGGCAATGTGGCGCCGCAAAAATCGAAAGGAATGTGTCAGATGTACGAGATCGACCTTAACCTCCCTAAGCAGATCGTCGCTGACGTCCTGTCCAACCACGAGATCCACAGCGTCGCTTTCGTCGGCTGCGGTGCCTCCATGTCCGACCTTTACCCCGCCAAGTACTTCCTGGCCAACAACACGGACAAGCTGAACGTTCAGATCTTCACCGCTAACGAGTTCAACTACGACACGCCTTCCTGGGTCAACGAGCACACCTTCGTGATCACCTGCTCCCTCGGTGGCTCCACGCCCGAGACCGTCGAGGCCAACAAGACCGCCAAGAAGCACAACTGCCCGGTCGTCTCCCTCACCAACAAGGCTGGCTCCGCTCTGACCGTCGACGCTGACTACGTCATCGTTCACGGCTTCCACGCCAACTTCGCTGCCAAGTGCGAGAAGCCCGGCTACGCCATCGCTCTTGCTGTCGAGATCCTTCAGCAGACCGAGGGCTATGACCACTACGAGGACATGATCACCGGCCTCACCAACGTCTTCGAGCTCTGCGAGAACGCCGCTCAGCACTGCAAGAAGCTCGCCAAGAAGTTCGCCGAGGACTTCAAGGACGACAAGATGATCTACTTCATGGCTTCCGGTGCCTCCGAGAAGATGGCTTATTCTCACGCCGCCTTCCTGTTCACCGAGATGCAGTGGATCGACGCCGCCGCCTACAACACCGGCGAGTACTTCCACGGCCCGTTCGAGGTTTCCACCGAGGGTAAGCCCTACGTCTTCTTCATGTCCGATGGCGCCACCCGTCCGATGGACGCCCGCGCCCTCACCTTCCTTAAGCGCATGGGCGCCAAGGTCGCTCTGATCGACTCCAAGGACTACGGCCTGGCTGACGCTGTGCCCGCAAGCGTCGTCACCTACTTCAACCCGCTGCTGCACCTCGCCGTTATGCGCGAGTACGGCAACCAGATCGCCGAGGCCCGTCAGCACCCGCTGACCATGCGTCGCTACATGTGGAAGCTTTCCTACTAATCACAAGTAAGTAGACCTTACGGGTTGATTGAGAGGGGATGGGGTTTGCGCCCCGTCCCCTTTTTTGCTTTGGGGAGGGCGTGTCTGTTGCGTCACAAAACCCCAGATAAAACCTACCAAAATAAACCTGTCCCTTTTTGGCAGGTGGGAGGAGATGCGTATGATCAAGGCGGTGCTGTTTGATATGGACGGCGTGCTGGTCGATACCGAGTGGTTCTACAACCGTCGTCGCGTGGCGTTTATGGAGGAGAAGGGCTTCCACTTTGACGAGATCCCCGATCTTTCGGGGTCTAACGAGCCTGCCATTTGGGAGGCGCTGGTGCCCGACGATGTTGAGCTGCGCGAGCGTCTGCGCGTGGAGTACAAGCAGGTCTATAGCCCGGTCCACCCCGTTCCGTATGCCGAGCTGCTCAACGAGCAGACGGAGCCGGTGATGCGCGAGCTGCACGAGTGCGGCGTGAAGTGTGCTATCGCGAGCTCATCCTATCGCGAGCTGATCGACGAGCTGGTGGAGATTGCCGGCATCGCCGACGTGCTGGACTACACCATCAGCGGCCACGAGTGCAGTGCGTTTAAGCCCGACCCCGAGATCTACCTGCGTGCCATGGAGACGCTGGGGGTGGAGCCTGCCGAGTGCCTGGTTATCGAGGATTCGCCTTTGGGCATCGAGGCCGGCAAACGTTCCGGCGCCCGCGTCTTGGCGCTGCGTCCGCACGAGGGCGTTAACCTCGATCAATCGCAAGCTGATGCCGTTATCGATAATCTGTCCGACATTTTGGTCGCTTTGTAGCGTCAATCCGCCGCGAGAAGCACTGATTCACGCGTCTTTTGCTGCGGATTGGCTTAATTTGTCATCTATTTGGATCCGTTTGGCTTCGATTCGGACTAAGTGAGTAGACTTTTTGGTGCAAGACGAGCACAAAGCGCATCTGCTCTAGTAAAACCGCAGGTCACAGGGGTGGCGGTTTTGGGTGTGCTCTGCAGGTCGCGTAAAGTCTACTCACTTGTAATTTGGGCCTTTGGTCGTGGGGTTGCTGGTCCCGCTTTGGTTGTCGAGAGAGGGTGAATTGAAGCGCCCCCGCACGCTCCATGCTACAATCGCGGACATACCCCACAACTACATCTGCCTTCGAAAGGAGCCTGCATGGCGAACGCCATCGATCAGCTCACGGACCGAGTGCTCGTACTCGGCCGCCTCACCATCGTCCGCCGCGCCATTACTGCCGTGGCGGTCACGATTTCCGCCGTTCTCCAGACATTCCTGATCCAGGCGTTCATTCAGCCCGCCGACCTGCTTCCGAGCGGCCTCACCGGCGTTGCGGTCCTGCTCGATCGCGTTACCTCGCTGGGCGGCGTTCGCATCGACATTTCGCTCGGTATGCTCGCGCTCAACATCCCCGTGGCGCTCCTATGCTGGAGCGGCATTAGCAAGCGCTTCGTCATCTTCTCGATGATGCAGGTCGTGCTCTCATCGCTGTTTCTCAACGTCTTTCACTTCGCGCCGTTTTTGGGCGACAAGATCATGCTCATCATTTTTGGCGGCGTAGTCTCGGGTCTGGGCGCTGCCATCGCGCTTAAATCCGGTGCATCTACCGGCGGCACCGACTTTATCGCGTTATGGGTCTCCAACCACACGGGCAAGACCATCTGGGGCGTCATCTTTGGTTTCAACTGCTTTATCCTGGCGATTTTTGGTTTCATGTTTGGCTGGGACAAGGCGGCGTATTCCATTGTGTTCCAGTTTATTTCGACCAAGACCATCGACAGTTTCTATCGTCGCTACGACCGCGTAACGCTGCAGATCACGACGCGCAAGGCGGACGAGGTCATGACCGCCTATGTTGACCATTTTCAGCATGGCATTAGCTGTGCCGAGGTCATTGGCGGATACAGCCGCGAAAAGATGTATCTGCTGCACGCCGTTGTATCGACCTACGAGAGCCAAGACATTATCAAGCTGGTGTGCGACATTGATCCCGGCGCCGTGATCAATGTGTTCCACACGCTCAACTTTGTGGGCGGCTGGTGGGGCGGTCATGTCGACGAGCCCATGCCCACGGCCGTTCCCGATCCCGACAAGCCCGCACGCATGGCCAGCAGGCAGGCGCGCCTCAGCGAGCAGGACAGCCTGCAGCAGGACGACGGCAAGTAGGGTTTTGGCATTTTGCCGGCCTGGTGCAATCCTGTCCGCTTGAGCCTCCCGAAAGCCTCGCTGCTTTCGGGAGGCTCTCGTTTGCCCAGATAAAACCTACCAAAATGAAGCTGTCGCTTTTTGGTAGGGAGGGTGTATCGTTTTATCAATATGAGGTAACATGAAACTAGACGTTATATACGTATTAGTTATTTCGATATTTCATTAAGAGTGATTAGATATGCCATCGCCCAAAAATGCACCGCTTTACCAGCAGATTTACGACGAAATCAAGGATGCGATCGAGAAAGGTGTTTATGCACCCAAGGAGCGTATTCCGTCCGAGCTTGAGTTAGCCGAGCAGTATGACGTGAGCCGCATTACGGTGCGCCGCGCCGTCGAGGAGCTGTGCTCCGATGGCTACCTGGTTAAGCAGCAGGGCCGTGGCACCTTTGTCTCCACGCCGCACATCAACCGCCAGTTCCACGCCTCGACGCTGCAGACGTTTACCGCGCTGTGTGCCGGCAACGGCATGAAGGCCGGTGCGCACGTGATCGATCGCCAGATCGTTCCGGCGCGCCAAAACGAGATGGAGTTCTTTGGCCTGCAGAAGGATGCGCTGCTGCTGCATATCAAGCGCGTGCGTACGGCCGACGGCGAGCCCATCTTTGAGGAGAACATCTTTGTGCCGTTTGACGCCTACCGTGAGCTGTTGACGGCCGATCTTGAGGACAAGTCGATTTTTGCCGAGGTCGAGCGTGTTGGCGGAACGCCGATTGTCTCGGTTGGCTACCGCACGGTCGAGGCCGTTCGTGCCAATACCGAGCAGGCGGCCGAGCTGGGCATTGCTCCGCACGATCCGCTGCTCAACCTGCGTGCCGGCTTCACGGGCCCCAATGGCGAGCCGGTCCTGATGGGTAAGCAGTACTACGTGGGATCGCGCTACGTTATGGTCATGTAAGTTACGCGGGTTTACCAACCCGCGTAACCAGTTGACGCTGCAAGCCCGCCAGAGCGGCAATCTGCCTTTCAACTTCGGCGGCATGACCAGAAGGTCAATGCCGCCTCGTTTCAAGGCACCTTGCTCGCTCTGGCGGGCTTTCGCTGTCCGCGCCAAAACATCGGCGTTGCCGGGCCGGCACTTGGGGACGTTCCTTTTCTGCCGGCACCTGGGGACACTCCTTAGCCGTTGGGGGCGTTCTTAAACGACTAGTCTGGGCGGCGGCCGTGTGCTGCTGTCCGCGTGGCGGCGTATAATCGGCGGCAGATGACTTGGACGTTAGGAAACCATGACCGATAGCATGCAGCAGATGGCGCTCGACACGCTCGGCGCCTATTTTGGCTACACCTCGTTTCGCCCGGGACAGGACCGCATGGTCGATGCGATCCTTGCCGGTCGTGATGCGCTGGGTGTTATGCCCACGGGCGCCGGCAAGTCCATTTGCTACCAGGTGCCCGCGCTCATGCTGCCCGGCATCACCTTTGTGGTGAGTCCGCTGCTGTCGCTTATGGAGGACCAGACCCGTGCGTTGCTCGCGGCGGGTGCGCGACCCAGCTATCTCAACTCCAGCCTTACTCCGGCCCAGCAAAACACCGTGCTCAAGCGGGCGCGCGAGGGCCGCTACCAGCTTATGTACGTGGCGCCCGAGCGCTTGCTCGAGCCGCGTTTTTTGGCCTTTGCGCAGGAAGCCGCGGCGGACGGCGGCATTGGCGTGCCGCTCGTGGCCATTGACGAGGCCCACTGCGTGAGCCAATGGGGCCAGGATTTCCGCCCCGCTTACCTGCAGATTCGCGAGTTTATTGATTCGTTGCCGCGGCGCCCGATCGTGGCGGCGTTTACCGCCACGGCGACCGAGCGCGTGCGTGCGGACATTCAGCAGATGCTCGGCCTGCAAAACCCCGCGACGGTGGTGACGGGTTTTGATCGCAAGAACCTCTACTTTGGTTGCGAGGAGATGGGCGACAAGGCCAAGACCGCGTGGGTGCGCGACTATGTGATCGCGCATTCGGGCGAGAGCGGTATCGTGTATTGCTCGACCCGCAAGACGGTCGATGCGCTGGCGGGCGAGCTTGCCGAGGCGCTGGGCCCCAGCGGCATTCGCGTTGGCCGCTACCATGCCGGCATGGGCAACGACGCCCGTCGCCAAAGCCAGCGCGCCTTTATCGACGACGATATCCAGGTGATGGTTGCCACCAACGCCTTTGGCATGGGCATCGACAAGCCCAACGTGCGCTACGTGATCCACAACAACGTGCCCGAGAGCATCGAAGCCTACTACCAGGAGGCGGGCCGCGCCGGCCGCGATGGCGACCCGTCCAGCTGCTACTTGCTGTGGAACGGCAACGATTTTCGCATGCGCCGCTTTCTGATCGACCGCGGCGATGCTGCCGATGAGGCGCTCGACGACGAGCAGCGCGCGTGGGCGCTCCAGAATCGATATCGTCTGCTCAGCCAGATGGAGGGCTACTGCAATACCACCGGCTGCCTGCGCGAATACATGCTGCGCTACTTTGGCGACGAGGCCGCGGCCGAGCATGCCGCGGCCAGTACGGGCGGCACCGCCACGGACGACGTCGAGAGCTGCGGCAACTGCAGCAACTGCCTCACGCAGTTCGAGGTCGAGGACGTCACCGATATGGCCCGCGCTGCCGTGCGCTATGTGGCCACGCGTCCCATGCGCTTTGGCAAGTCGCTCATCGCCGATGTGCTCCACGGCGGCAACACCGAGCGCATTCGCCAGATGCATCTGGACGAGGACCGCGGCTACGGTGAGCTGTCGAGCGAATCGGTCGGGCGCATCAAGGACATCATCGGCCAGCTGTGCGGCCGCGGTTATCTGGCCACCTCGCAGGGGCAGTACCCGGTCGTGGGGCTGGGTCCGCGTGCCGTCGAGGTCGAGGATGAGGCGTTCGCCTTTACCGTTAAGCGTCGTGCGTCCAAGCGCAAGGCCTCGGCCCGCGCCCGCCGCGCCGTCGATCTGCTGCGCGAGGAGGCCGAGCTGGATCAGCGCCCGCGTGTTGGCGACGATGCCGAGCTGTTCGAGCGCCTGCGTGCCCTGCGCAAGGATATTTCGACCGAGCTGGAGATGGCGCCGTACATGGTCTTTTCCGACAAGGCCCTGCGCGGCCTGTGCCGCCTACGCCCACAGACGCGCGACGAGCTTATCCAGGTCAACGGCATCGGCGAGAAAAAGGCCGACGCCTTTGGCGAGCAGTTTATGGCGGCGATTGAAGAGTTTGAGTCCGAGCATGCACGGAATGGAGCATAACGATGGCATCCGATGATAAAACCGAGCGCACTGAGGTGTCCGCTGTGCCGCTGTACCAGCAGGTTATGGACGACCTAAAGGGCGAGATCGCGCGTGGCGTGTACGCATCCGGCTCGCGCATTCCTTCCGAGATGGAGCTCGCGAAGTACTACGGCGTGGGACGCATCACCGTGCGCCGCGCCATCGAGGAGCTGTCGCGCGCGGGGTATCTCAACCGCCAGCAGGGGAGGGGCACGTTCGTGTGCGCGCCCAAGCTCAAGCGCAAGATTGTCCAGAAGGGTGACGTTCAGAGCTTTTCCGAGGGTTGCGCTGCCAACGACATGGTGCCGGGTGCGCGCCTGGTATCGCGCACGGTGGTTGCGGCGACGCGCGAGGACGCGGCGTTCTTTGGCGTAGAGCCCGGCTGCGAGCTTATCGTGGTCGAGCGCGTGCGCACGGCCGACGGCATCCCCGTCATGCTCGAGAACAACGCCTTTGTGCTGGTTGACCATCCCTATCTGCAGACACTTGCCGATAAGGACCTCACCGATAACTCGATCTTTGCGCTCGTTGCCGAGCATTCGGGCCGCGCACCGCTCAAGTCCGACCCTTGCACCGTGGAGATTGCGCTTGCCGATGCTCAGGCGGCCCCGCTGTTGGAGGTGCCGGTCGGCGAGCCGCTCTTTTATATGGAGGCGTACTTTACCGATGAGGACGAGCGACCCTTGCTGCTCGGACGCCAAAAGATCGTGGGCTCGCGCTACGTGTTCGACATCTAACGTCCATAGATAGAACAACATGGAACAAGTTTGGTGAAATGACTTCACGGGCGTCGTCGTGCGTGCTATAAATAGGACAACATAGAACGACAGCAGGTACGAGCCGCCGTCGCTCAAAGCCGCCCCACAAGGAGGAACATCAGGATGAACGCACATGATCTGGTTCAGGAAATCATCGAGCGCAAGGGTAAGATTGAGAGTGTCTTTTGGATTGCTTGTGGCGGTTCGATGATTGACCTGATGCCGGCCAACGAGCTGCTCAAGCGCGAGGCCACCACGTTTACCTCGACGGTCTACACGGCACGCGAGTTTTGCCTGATGGCCCCCAAGAGCCTTGGCGAGAAGTCGCTCGTTATTGCCTGCAGCCACAGCGGCAACACGCAAGAGGTCGTCGACGGCTGCGAGATGGCGCTGGCGGCCGGTGCCGAGGTCGTTGCCCTCACCGACTGCGAGGGCTCCAAGATCGACAACGGCAAGTGGGCCACCTGGGTCTACCCCTGGAGCGAGGGCGTGCCGCAGGCCGAGGTGCCTCAGGGCATCGGCGCTCTGATCGCCGCCGAGCTGCTCGACCAGCAGGAAGGCTACGAGGCACTCGCCGACATGTACGAGGGCCTAAAGCAGATGGATGCGCTGCTGCCCGCCGCCCGCGAGAAGGTCAACGCCGAGCTGGGCGCCCGCTTTGCCGAGCTCTGCCAGCAGCACAAGTTCTTCTATATCCTGGGATCCGGCCCCAACTTTAGCCAGACCTACGCAATGGCCATCTGCTCGCTCATGGAGATGCAGTGGCAGCACTGCTGCTATATTCACTCCGGCGAGTACTTCCACGGCCCGTTCGAAGCCACCGAGCCCGGCGTGTTCTACTTTGTGCAGCTCGGATCGGGCGAGTGCCGCCCCATGGAGGAGCGCGCGCTGGCGTTCCTCAACACGCACACCGACACGATCATGGTGCTCGACGCGCTTGAGTACGGCGTGGGCGAGGTGCCTGCCAACGTGCGTTCGTTCCTGGAGCCGATATTCTTCTACAACATGAGCTGCGAGCTGCGCGCCGCCCGCGGAAAGGTGTTCGACCACAGCCCTGAGATTCGTCGCTACATGGGCATCGAGCGGTACTAGGTAACGGGAAAAGCATTCACCTTCGATTCGCAAGCGAACAGCGTGCGTAAAAAGCGGGCCGCGCCGGTGGGTTTCCGGCGCAGCCCGCTTGGCATCGCGCTTAGATTCGCGAGGTGTCGCGGCAACCAACGCTTACTTTGCGTCGTAGGCCTCGGCATCCCACCAGTCGAGCTGGGCGATGTTGTCGCGGATGTGCTGGCAGCTCTTGTGGAAGCCCTCGAGCTCGTGCTCGGACAGGTCCAGCGTGTAGACCTCCTCGACGCCCTCGGCACCGATCACGCACGGCAGGGAGGTAAAGATGCCCTCCTCGCCATACTGGCCGGTCATAAGCGTGGAGGCCGAAAGCACGGCATGCTCGTTGTGCAGCACAGCGGCGCAGACGCGCGCGGCGGAGTTGGCAACGGCGTACTCGGTGCACTGCTTGCCCTGGTAGGTTACGTAGCCGCCCTTGCGTGCAAGCTCTTCGACCTCCATGTGGTCGAAGGCGTACTTGTCGGGGTTTTCGGCCTGAAGCTCGTTGAGGCTCTTGCCGGCGATGGTCGCGGCCTTAAAGGCAGCCAGCTGGCTAAAGCCGTGCTCGCCGATCATGTAGGCGTCGATGGACTTGGGGCTCACGCCGACCTTCTTGGAGATCTCGGTGCGCAGGCGGGCGGAATCCAGGCCGCAGCCCGAGCCGATGATCTTCTTGGGATCGTAGCCGGTCAGGTGCCACAGCTCGGTGCACACGACGTCGCAGGGGTTGGAGATGCTCACGAAGATGCCGTCAAAGCCGGCGTCGACGATGCGCTTGGCAAAGGTGCGGGCGGCGTCGGTGGTAAAGAACAGCTCGCCGTCGCGGTTGCCAGCGGCCAGCGCGACCTTACCGGCGGCGTTGACGATGACGTCGCAGCAGGCCAGCTCCTCGTAGTGGTCGTAGCAGTTGACGATTTTGGTGTTGTACGGGACAAACGAAAGGGAGTCGCGCAGGTCCTGGACCTCGGACGTCACCTTGGCCTCGTTGATATCGCACAGGTACAGTTCATCGGCAATGCCCTGCATGAGCAGGCTGTTGGCGACATGTGCTCCTACGTGGCCCTGGCCGACCACACCGATCTTACGCGTCTGGTACATATACGTATCCTTTCGGCCGAGTTTTTCGCGTCGAACCATTGTAGCTTCCTGTCGCCACTTTGCCAGGCTAAAGCGCGGTAGATTTTTGGGACATGCCTTAATCTCTACTTTTGGCTGTTTTGGACCACTGGCGGTGTCTCGGGGCGATGCACTCGCGCGGATGGGGCCGGTCGTTGTACCATAGCTGCAACTGACTCGTAAGGAGCATCCATGCCCATTCGCATCCCCGACGCTCTCCCTGCCGCCGCGCAGCTCGAGAGCGAGAACATCTTTGTCATGACCGAGTACCGCGCGCTGCACCAGGACATCCGTCCGCTGCGCGTGCTCATCCTCAACCTCATGCCCACCAAGATTGCCACCGAGACGCAGATCATGCGCAAGCTCTCCAACACGCCGCTGCAGGTGGAGGTGGACCTGCTGCGCACCAAGACGCACGAGGCCACGCACGTGAGCGCCGGCCACTTGGAGACGTTCTACCGCACGTTCGACGACATCCGCGTCATCCACTACGACGGCCTGATCATCACGGGCGCGCCGGTGGAGCAGATGCCGTTCGAAGAGGTCGACTACTGGCCCGAGCTCTGCCAGATCATGGATTGGTCCACCACGCACGTGCACTCTACGCTGCACATTTGTTGGGGCGCGCAGGCCGGCCTGTACCATCATTACGGTATCCAGAAGTACGACCTGCCGGCAAAGGCGAGCGGCGTGTTCGAGCATTATCTGGTAAAGCCGCAAAGTCCGCTGGTCCGCGGCTTTGACGACCGCTTCTATGCTGTGCATTCGCGCAACACCGATGTGCGCCGCGAGGACGTGGAGGCCGAGCCGCAGCTTGAGGTCGTGGCCGTGTCCGACGAGGTGGGCCTGTACATCGTCAAGTCGACCGATAGCCGCCGTTTCTTTGTCTTTGGCCATCCCGAGTACGATACCGACACGCTGCGTCTGGAGTACGAGCGCGACGTGAAGCGCGGGCTCAACCCCCAGGTGCCGGCGCATTACTTCCCAGGTGACGACCCTACCGCCGAGCCGCGCAACGTCTGGCGCAGCCAGGCTCAGTTGCTCTACACCAACTGGCTCAACTACTACGTCTACCAGACCACGCCCTACGACCTAGCCCGCGCCGGCGAGGAGCACTAGGCTGTAGCTGTGGTTGCTGCTGCGGCCGTTGCTGTGCTCGCGGCGTGACGAACGTGGATTTTCGGACACACGAGCGTGGATTTTCGGACGTTTACAAATCGAGCGTGGATAATCTCCCACTTTTGGCCGAGGAAGGGGCCAAAAACGGGAGATTTTCCACGCTCGATTTTTCTGTAGCTGTCATGCCGGCGGCCTCATTACACGTCGAGTGCATACGGGCCACGTTGCAAACAAGGTAGTTTTGAGCCACAGCATATTTTCTTTCAAAGAAATCGACGGCTTTAGAGGCGCCAAATTGTGGAGACAGGGGCCTCTCGACAACTACCCTACCTGCAGATATAAGCCATCAGCCTAAAACGTCCAAAACCGTCAAGTATTTGGTCAGCGCCCGGACAGCATTTGGTCAGACTTCGCATGAAACCGTCTGGTACGTTTGCGCCGTTCCAAGAGTTGGGAGGCGACATGGGAAACATGACGGCGAATCAAAGACTTACAAGCCACATTAAAGCGTGCGAACAGCAGATGAGCTGCGTGTACGCGCGCACGGCGGCGGAGGCAAAGCAGATTGAGCGGCGGGCGGAGGCGGGAAGTCTAGAGGCGGTCATGCCGGGGCTGTATGCGCGTCCGGAATACTGGTCCGAGCTCAAGTTTCGGCAGCGTTATCTGCATCGGGTGCGGGCGCTTGCGCAAAAGCACCCCGACTGGACATTTTGCTCCTATACGGCGGCTGTTATCTATGGCCTTTCGGTTTCGCATGCCAATTTGACGCACATCCATATCGCCGCGATGCCGGCCCAATCGACGACGCCGGGCTCTCAGGTCATTCGTCATCGCTATGCTCGTCAAACACGGGCCACCCAGATGGATATCGCCGTAACCGATATCGATCAAACGATTGCGGATTGCTTGGTCGATGCATCGTTTGTCGAGGGACTGATCATCGCGGATTCGGCGCTCCATGAGCAACTTTTGTCGAAGGAGCATCTCATTGAGACGGTCGATAAGCTTGGCCTGAATCGTCGCGGTGTTGTGATGGCGCGCGGGGTTGCGCGGTGTGCCGATGGCCTGTCGGAAAGCGGTGGCGAGTCCAAGGCACGTGCCCTGATGATCGAGCGCGGCTGGCAGACGCCGGAGCTGCAAGTTGAGCTGTTCGACCCGGTTGAGCCGGGACGGCCGTATCGCGTCGACTACTTGTGGCGCGTGGGCGACCAGCTGATTATCGGTGAGTTCGACGGATTCGTTAAAAGCGAGAAAGCGGCGGAGGAGGGCAAGCTCGCAAAGGCGCAGTTCGATGAGCGTCAGCGCGAGTCGAGGCTTTCGCTGCTTGATAACTGCAAGATCGTGCGCTTGTGCTGGGATGATCTAAGGGATCCGACAAAGCTCGATCGCAAGCTCAAGGTCGCCGGCGTGCCGCGTGCGTGCTGAGGCAGTTGCAGGGCGTTTGGCTGCACAAGCGTGGAAAATCGGACGGACGAGCGTGGATTTTCGGACGCTTGTTGAATGAGCGTGGATAATCTCCCGTTTTTAGCTCGTAAGGGGGCTCAAAGTGGGAGATTTTCCACGCTCATCTTGCGGGTGCGATACAGTGGCGGCTAGGCGCTGACGATGTGGGGTAGCGGCAGATCGTGGGCATCGGTGGGAACGTGGTCGACGCGCTGTTCGTCAAAGCCGATGCCGACGATTTGGCATGCGGGCGAGAGCATGGGCAGGTAGCGGTCGTAGCAGCCTCCGCCGTAGCCCAGACGCGCGCCGGTGCGGTCGAAAGCCACGAGCGGCACGATAATCATATCGAGAGCCTTGGCGGGCACGATGGGGAAGTGGTCGCTGTCGACGTCCGTGGCTGCGAAGGCCCGCGTAGGGTGGGTGATAAACGGGGCCTCGGACGCATCGCCGGCAGAGACTGCCCGCATGCACATGCGCTGGCCACAAGCCATGGCGTCGCTTGCCGAGAGCATGCACGGATAGGCCACGCGCCAGCCGCGTTTGGCGGCCGCAGCGGCAAACGCGGCTGGGTCGACCTCGGAACCCATGGCGGCATAGACGGCAACAGTGCGTTGGCCCGCAGTGCCGCTGGACTCCATCAGCTCAACAAGCCGCGCGCATACAACAGCAGACTTCGCCGCCCGCACATCCAAATCAAGAGCATCGCGCCGAGCAATCACCGCCCGCCGCAACTCAGCCTTATCCATCCCGACCTCCTCGAGCAAACCTGCCAAAAAGGGACAGGTTTATTTTGGCAGGTTTTATCTGGGCAAACGCGATATGGGCAGTAAAGCCACCGCAAATATGCCTGCGAACTGTGCCCTTTGTGGTGGTTTGGGCCTATGCGTTAATGCTATAACGCCGCAGCGATTGCTTCAGTCACAAACTTATTGAGTGACTCACCCTTCTTTGCCGCTGCCAGCGCTGCTTGCTTGTGGAGCTCAGAGCCCGTTCTTACGTTGAACGAACCCTTAAAAGCCCGCTCGGGTTCCTTGCCCTTCTCGGCGCAAAACTCAAGGTAATCGTCGACGGCGTCGTGAAAGCACCGTTCCACTTCTTCAACCGTGGAGCCTTCAAATACGATTGCGTCCCTAATGCCGGCAACCATTCCGGTTAGCACATGCTGTTCGGCATCGAACTCGACGGGGGCGAAATAACCCTTGTATGTCAAAACGTTACTCATGGCTACCTCCGATATCTTGCAGAAATCGAACGATGTTTCGAATGGTCCCCGCTGTCAATTCGTCAGATGGATGTGGCGCGTGCATTACGAACATCCTGCCATCTGATGGCCTGTAGAAGCGAACGCGCGATCCGGATGTCTTGCCTTTGTTGTCCATTTCAAAGCCATATGAAGCCATGACTTTTAAATAATCGGTATACCGATACGTCGAAGGGCAGCTAAGCAGTTGGGCGATGAGTTTATCGGTCCGCGTCATCCCGCCTCACATTCTGCAACTATATTCTAGTTGCAATTTAAGTCCGATGCAAGCACCCCTACTATAGAACATGTGTACGTATAGAACAAGTGTTCGAACCACCACAAAGGTGCCTGTCCCCTTTGTGGTGGTTTGGCTCCCGCTTGGCTTTGTTGCGCAACAAGGGCTGCATTTTTGGGTTTACCTTCATGGTGGAAGGAATGAACCGAAAGGAGCCCGCCATGTTTTGTCGCTCGTGTGGCACGCCGCTTGTTGACGACGCCCTCTTTTGCCCCGTATGCGGTGCGCCCGTAGCACCCGACCAGGTCGCGGCCACGCAGCAACCCCAGCCCGTCACACCCGCTCTCCAGCAATACGTGCCCGTGCAGCAGCCCGCGCGGCGCAAGCGTTCCAAGAAGCCCCTCATCGCCCTTGCCGCGGTACTTGTCGTGGCGGCGGGCATCGGCGGTGGCGCGCTGTTCTACTTCACCCAGATTGCGACCACGCCCATCGACGAGAAAACCTTTCCGGACAGCGGCATGCGTGCGCTTGTCTCGACCAAGTACGACACTAACGGTGACGGCCGCATCTCGCGCGACGAGGCCAAGGCGGTGACGTCGGTCGAGCTAGACGGCATCGCGTCGACGCAGGGCCTGGGCAAGGTGTTCC
This sequence comes from uncultured Collinsella sp., assembly GCA_958408685.1. Lineage (GTDB taxonomy): Bacteria > Actinomycetota > Coriobacteriia > Coriobacteriales > Coriobacteriaceae > Collinsella. Next base: position 35,801 of record CATYLC010000007.1, read on the forward strand.
CCAACGTTACCAGTGTGGAATATGGCGGAGACAAACTCGTCAACCTGGACCTCTCGGGCTGCGGAGACCTTAAAACCGTCGAGCTTAACTCGGCGAGCAACGTCACCGTCGTTAACCTGGACGGTTGCGACAACATCGAGAAGCTTAACCTTTCAAATGCCGGGGAGCTCAAAAACGTCGATCTTTCGGGCAAAAAGAAGCTCGCCACGTTGGCACTGCCGCAGGATACGAAGGTCAGCGGCATTAAGGACACACAGCTTGACGAGCTGTGGCTGCCGGTGTCCTACGAGGGTACCGATAAATCGGACCAGTACGGCGATATCTACGAGATCGAGCGTGACGAGAACGGTTACGTCACGGGCTTCACGTCTGCCGTCAAGCAAGGTGGCGGCGTAAGCTACAGCGTCGAGCACGATGAGTCGCATCGCATTTCGGAGATTGAGGAAGATCTGGCGGGCGGCTATGTGAACGTCAACACGTTTACGTACGACGCCGACGGTAACGTCACGCGTATCGATTGCGATGCCGACGTGAGCGATTCGTCGAGCAACACGACGTTTGCCTACGACGCGGACGGAAACCTGATCAACAAGACGACCCATGCGGGTTACGGCGAGAGCGCGAGCACGTATGTCTACCAGGACGGCAACATGGTGACCAACACCGATACCAGCCCGGCCAATCCTCGGACGGTCGTGTATTCGTACGGATACGACAAGGATCGCGTGACGTCCTTTACGCTGGACTGCCAGGGCGACACGGTGGGAACTATGTGGACGATCACCGCGGGCTACGAGTATGACAAGGACGGCAACATTTCGCGCATCTCACCTGTGGCATACGACTCGCACGGCAACGATTACGGCTCGCTGAACTCGTATGCCGCGGTGGATTATTCGTACAGCGACGGAAAGCTCGACAGGATCGATTCCGAGCGCGGCGGCTATGCGGAGTTCTATTACGACGAGTACGGCAACCTGACGTCGGTCGACGAGTATGCCGGACGCGGTTCGGATGCCGAGTTTGAGTTTGAGCACGAGGTCGAGTACCAGCGCTACTTCTGTAACAAGCACGAGAAGAACAAGCCGGAGGAGTGGATTCGTCTGGATGCAGAGTACAACGTCGACCAGGGTAGCTGGAGCAACGATTCCGACTATGGTCGCGAGTGCTTTGCAAGGATGTACAAGCTCGATCCGATGGCAGCCACGCTGAACCCGTTTATCAAGTAGCGGCCCACTCGCAAACCACCACAAAGGTGCCTGTCCCCTTTGTGGTGGTTTTGCTTGACTGTGGCTAGGCCAGCAGGTCGACGACGTTAAAGCCGGCGTTGCTCTTGGCGATGACGTCTCGGCCGCCAAAGACGCAGGTGGGCGACGCGGCTGCGATGCGCGTCACATCGGCGCCGAGCGAGCGCAGCTCACCGGGCGTGGCCGCGAGCATCTGGGCGCGACGCTCCTCGCGCGCGTGCGGATCGAGTCCAGCCAGGTAGGTCGTGTTGCGGCGCTTGGTGAGCGCGTACGGCTTCACGGGCGCGTCCATGCCGCTCACGCAGCTCACGATAAAGCCCTCAAAGGCGGCCTCGTCGGGCTCAAAGCTGCCGAGCCATTCGCCCGCGCGTTCCACACGCTCAATCGAGGGGTCGATTGCCGGGTCGCGGTAGGTGTAGAACGCCGCTTGACGCTCGCCGGCCGCGCGGAATCCGCAGCCGTACGCACCGCCCTTCACGCGGATCTCGTTCCACAGGTAGTCGTAGGAGAGTGCGTTGGCGGCAACCGCCCAGGCGCCCGTCACGTCAATGCCCAGGCGACGCGGATCGCACGCACGCGCGGCAAAGCAGATGTCGCTGGGGATCACGAAAGCCTCGTGGCGGTCGCACGGCGTCGGCACCACGAGCGCGTTGCGGCCGGCATCGGCGCCGTCGCCAGCGCCCAGCTCCAGGTCGCCCGCGGCGGCCCAGTATGCGTTAAAGTCCTCGTCGCTGCCGGTAAAGCTCGCCAGGCAGCCATCGGCCACAAAGATGCGGCCTGCCAGCTCGGCAAGCTTGGTACGCAACCCGTTCACGCGCTCGTCAAAGTGGTCGAGCAGGTCGCGCAGGAACAGATAGAAGTCCACGCCCGAAAGCTGCTCGCGCACCACGGCCGAAGGCGAGCTGTAGCTCATCGCGCGACCGAGCGCCGCCGAGTGGCCGTTGTTGATAAAGCCCTGCTCAAGCCCAATGCGAATCTGTGTGAGCACGTCGCGCACGCGGTCGGCGTCGGCATCTGCCAAAAGCGTGCTCGACCATACCTCGCGCGGCAGACTCGCCAGCGCATCGATTTTCTCGGACAGGGCGCCGGCGCTCACCAGCAGGTAGGGGTGCACGCCGTCCACTTCGGGCTGCGTCATGACCTCGGTCGTAAAGCTCAAAAAGCCGAGCTTGCCAGCGAGCAAGTTGTCGAGTTCCTCGGCCGAGTGCTCGCGCGTGGGCAGCTGCTTAAGCAGGCGGCAGAGCAGTGTCACATAGGGCAGGTCCTCAAACGCGACGCAGTTCAGGTCGAAATACTGCATGGCGTAGGCCAGACGGTTGGTGGGGATGCTGTGGCGCAGGCAGGGGATGGGCACGGTCGTGTCCACGATCAGTGGCGGCTCGGGGCGCGCCTCGCCAATGTCGGACACGCGCAGGCGCGGCAGCGTGGCCTTGTCCTCGGGCGTGTCTTCCGCCTCCTGCGCGGCACGCAGTACGGCCGTGCGCTCGACCATGTCGGCCAGTTCGGCATCGGTCATGGCGTCTCGCTTGGCTGCCAGCTCGGCGGCCTCGGCACCCTCCGAACCCTCGGCAGCGTCCACCGGCACCAGCTCGACCAGCGCCATGTGGTCATTCTCCAGCACGAGCTCGCGCAGCAGGTCCTCAAAATAGCTGCCGTCCAGCTCGCCGCGCAGCTCCTCGTACACCGGGCCGTACTTGAGCGCCAGCGTCGCGGCGTCGTCATCGTAGAGCCACGTGCTCAGCGCGTCGCACGCAATGGCCACGCCGTCGGCGATGCCATAGTCGCGCTGGCGCAGGTCGTACTCGTTGCTGCTGATGATGGCTTCCAGGCGCTCGCGCGGAACGCCGTGCTCACACAGGTCGCGGCAGGCGTCCTGGAACACGCGACGTAGCTCGCGCGCCACGCCGGGCTGCGCATTTTGCAGCATGATGAGCTCGTAGGGCTGCAGACTCTCGGCCGCGGTGTAGCTCACCACGTTGCCGCCCAGGCCGGCGGCCAGAATGGCCTTCTTAACCGGCGCTTCGTTGGAGCCCAGCAGTGCCTCAAACAGGATATCCGCCGCGATCGTGCGCTTGCGGTCGAGCGCGCTGCCCAGCACAAGGCCCAGGCCCACCAGGGCGTTCTCGGGTGTGGTGGCCATCTCGACGCGCTTGTACTCGCAGGTCACGGGTGCCTGCACGTCCAGCGGATTGGGCACCAGCGTGGACGGGTCCTCGCCGGCGGCGACGGCAGCGTCCATGCGGCGGCTCGCGGCACTCGACTGCGACAGATAGCGCTCGTCCAAAAACGCCAGTGCGCGGTCCACATCTAGGTCGCCGTAGAGCGTGATGTAGGAGTTGGAAGGATTGTAGTGGCGCGCGTGCGTGTCCAGGAACTGCTCGTAGGTGAGCGCGGGAATCGCGCGCGGGTCGCCACCGCTTTCGTGCGCATAGGCGGTGTCGGGATAGAGCGCGGCGCTGACGGCGTCGTCCAGCACGCTCATGGGGTCGGACAGCGCGCCCTTCATCTCGTTGAACACCACGCCGTTATAGCGCAGCGTGCCCTCGCGCAGGCTTGCGGAGCTGCCACCGTCTTCGCGGTCCTCGTCCTCCGGCAGGTCCAGCTCGTAGTGCCAGCCCTCCTGCTCAAAAATGGTGGGCTTGGTGTAGATGGCCGGGTTGAACACCGCGTCCAGGTACACGTCCATCAGGTTGTACAGATCCTGCTCGTTGGTGGTGGCAACGGGGTAGATGGTCTTGTCGGGGTAGGTCATGGCGTTGAGGAACGTTTGCATGGAGCTCTTGATCAGGTCGACAAACGGCTCCTTGACGGGGAACTTAGCCGATCCGCACAGCACCGAGTGCTCAAGGATATGGAACACGCCGGTGGAATCGGCCGGCGGCGTCTTAAAGCCAATGGCAAAGGCCTTGTTTTCGTCGTCGCACGCCAAGTACAGCAGGCGAGCGCCCGAGGCAGTGTGGCGCAGCACGTAGGCGTCCGAGTCGAGCTCGGGCACGGTCTCGCAGCGCTCGACGGCAAAACCGTGGCAGGTGGTACCGGGTACCAGCAGCGCGGCAGCAGCGGCGCGCGGGTCGGTTGAGGTGGTGGGCATATGCAGTCTCCTTTGACGCCCCAGCGGGGGGGCGAATCGAGTCGAATCCTCGAGAGTATACCCATATGGGGCCGCGGCTCTGCGGCGAACTGGAGACGATGCCAGCGGATTGGGCATAGGCCCCGCGTGCCCGCCGCACGAGCGTGGAAAATTGGACACTCTCGATATCCGACCGTCCGAAAATCCTCGCTCGTCCATCACTCGCGTATCTCTCGTCTCTCATTCGTCTCTAATATGAGAGATGACAGGAAGATGAGAGAAAAATATGAGAGATAACTGAGCAGCAAAGAGACAGGTAATCATGGTATTGTCTCAATACAGATTGTTCTACCAGCAAAAATATGTATAAATGAAGCAAATGGTAGACATTCCATCTCTATCTATCTCTTATCTCTAAGCCGAGAGATAGAGAGATAACTGAGAGACGAGGGAAATCTATCCGCGGCATTCTCCGCGGGACCGAGCGAAAGGACGTGCAGATGAACGAAAACGAGCTGACCGGTCTGCTTGAGTCTTTAAGGCGTATGGGCTCGGATGATCTTAACGTCGAAGTGAAGGAGAGCGCCACGACGCTTTCCCGCGACGTGTGGGAAACGGTGAGCGCATTCGCGAACACTGCCGGCGGAATCATCGTGCTCGGAGTGAGTGAGCGCGCAGGTTTTGTCCCGGTTGAGAACTTCGAGACCGAGAAAGTGCTCAACCAATTTGTGGCAGGCATGGGTGATGCGGGAGGTCGAGGAAAGCTGGCCAATCCGCCCAAGTACACGATCGAGCGAGTGGAGCTTCAGGGCGCCATCGTTCTCGTCATTACCATTGAGGAGCTCGATCCGTCGAGCAAGCCCTGCTATGTCATAGAGCGGGGCGCCCAGGGCGGCAGCTACAAGCGCATCGATGACAAAGATGTGCCGCTTTCATCGACCGAAGTCCTGTCCTTGTCGTCGTATGAACGAACGAGCCCCAGTGATCGCGATGCAGTGCCGGGCGCGGGCGTGGGCGACCTCGACGAGGCCCTGATTGACCGCACGATAGAGCGTGCTTTCTCGCTGACGCCCCGAGCTATGCGCGGCGCGACGGACAAGAAAACAAAGCTGGAGCGCCTGAGTTTCCTCGACTCCCAGGGTAATGTGACTAAGGCCGGGCTCCTGGCTGCGGGCACCTACCCTCAGCAGTTTTATCCCAAGCTCTTTATCGATGTGGCGGTCCATGCCGGAACGCAGAAGGGCGCCGCGGGTTCGTTGAGGTTCATGGACCGCACAATCTGTGAGGGAACGTCGGGCGAGATGATCTCGGATGCTGTCGTGGCCGTCGCCAAGAATTTGCGGCGAACCTCGACCGTCCAAGGCGTCTCGCGTGTCGACTCGCTGGAGATTCCCGAGGAGGTTCTGCGCGAGGCAATCGCCAACGCCGTAATCCATCGAGAATACGGGGATCGGTTCTGTGGACAATCGATTGCCGTCGACGTCTTTGACGATCGTGTCGAGGTGACGAATCCTGGCGGCCTTTACGGGGGAAAGACTCGCGAGAACTTGTTTGACGGCAGCTCCCGATGCCGTAACGCGACGCTTGTGAAGCTCATGTCGATTGTTCCGCTGCCGGATGGCGCAGGTTCGCCGGCTGAGGGCAATGGCTCGGGCATCCCGATGATGATTGATGCCATGCGCGCGCATGGTCTGGCCGAGCCCCTGTTCTGCCCGGGATTCGATCGGTTCAAGGTCGTACTTTACCGTTCAAAGATCGAGCCGGTCGATCATGGCGGGGGCTTAATTGTGACGGCACTCAAACACTACGGCGAGCTGGGGACGCGCGAGCTGGCAGAGCACACAGGGCTCACAATTTCCCAGGTTAGGTCGCGCGTCAACGCGCTCATTGCTCAAGGCGAGCTTGAGCCCACGGCGCCGGCGACGAGCCGCAACCGCAAGTATCGACTGTCGGAGCGCGTGGGATAGATGCGTTAGTGGACGAGGCGACCCAATAATCGACCCTCGATTGGCGTCCATTAAGGTAAAGCGGTTGTTGCCCAGTCGACGGTGATGCTAAAGACTCGGCTTACGCCGGCATGGCCCCGAACCCGTCTATCAAGAACAGCCTAAGAACCAGCTTGATGACATTTCCCGGTTTGACTTCGGCCGTGCCAAAGACGTGGCGCTCGGCGAGCTCGCTGCAGTATGCATAGATGTCGCGGATAAGGTCCGCGCCCGAAAGCGTAAACATGTAGCCTGCGTCCGAAAGCGCATTGGGCGCGGCGGGCAACTTGGCCATGTGGCAGAACGTTTGCAGGTCGGGCGCCATAGCGTCCTGGTAGCCAAGATGGTTGCCGTCTTCTTGTGCGGCGAGTTCCAGCTGGCGTACTCGATCCAGCGCCACTGCCAGCACAAAGCTCGGCGTAGGCGCATTGACGTCCTGAGTGGTCGCCACAAGCCTGCCCGCTGCCTGCGTGACAAGCCAAGCGACCTCGCGCTGGCAACGCACGGCCTTGCGCGTAACCGGCTTGATGGACGAAGAAGAAACGCTTCCCTTAGGCGGATTCGAAACAGCCACAAGAACCTCCCATGAACAATCCGGCCCAACAAGCCAGGATGAAACACGTGCTACATCAGTATACAGGGAAGTGGGGCAGCGGGGTACAAACGCGCCAGCGGCAAACCGAGAGCATCAACGATGTGCCGATCGCGGAATGAGATCTCGTAATAATTGACTTTCGGCCATATTATTGAGGGGCATGACTCGCGTTCGTATGGTTGTAGGTGCTGGCGATGAACGACATTGACCTTGCTGTTCCGTTGATGGATGGACCAAGCTATGACCGCGCCTGCAGTCTCGTGCCTTCCGAATACGTTGAGGCATGGGAGTGGTTTCTGGGTGAGGAACAGCGCGGCGGCGTTTGGACCAGCCTTCCGCACCACACCAAGGAAGATAGCCCTCAGTATCAGTATCGTTTGAGAATTGGCTCGGACTTCTTTCCTGTAACGCGGGATTCAGGGATCTTCTGGCCGGGCCAGGATCGGGTGAAGCAAGATCCCAATAAGATCTTTGCGCTTTCGGTCCATAACTCTAAAAAGAGCTTCTACACCGATGTACCTCCGCTCTATTTGGACGATGGTACGTGGGTCATTAAGTATTCGGTCCAAGCGCCAGGCGCCGTTGGTTCTCGAGACCAGAATTACAACCGTAAAATGCTCAACTGCATGGAATGTGGCGTTCCAGTCGGAGTCATATTTGCAACCGAGGTGGGCTACAAGGTGCTCGGCCTTGCGTTTGTTGAGCGGTTCGAGCCCGAAAACGGATGGTTTGTTCTGCACGGTCCTGTTCATAAAGGCGGACCGGACCCTCGTTTTGCGCCCGACATGAGTTATCTGAAGCACATACCCGTCGATATTGAGTTTGCCGGACAGGGTGTGACCGACGACGAGAAGGTCCGCTATGCGTTAAGGCGCGAGCGATTGGGGCAGCAATGGTTCCGCAAGCAGCTCGTTGCCGCCTATGATGGCCGTTGCGCGGTGTCGGACTGCGGCGTCAGCGAAGCTCTGGAGGCTGCACATATCGAGAATTACTCGGGACCCAAATCGCAGGTTGCCAGCAACGGTATTCTGCTTCGGCGCGATCTTCATTCCCTATTTGATGCTCACCTGATTTCGTTTGAGCCTGTTTGCGGCGAATATCGGCTGTGCGGATCGTACCTGCTGGATAAGACCGGCTACGCTTCCTTTGCGGGTGCGACGCTAAGGCAGCCGAATGAGCGTCAGTGGCGACCCAATACGGTGTTTCTTGAGGCCCATCGCATTGAGTTCGATCGCTCGGAAAAGAAGCGTGAAAAGGCGGGGCTTCTGCCGTATTAGCGTATTTGGCTTTGGCATTCTTTGACGATCGTGTTGTTTGATCGGATCGCGTGGCGATGCAATCTCGCGCATGACCGCCGGTGCATGCTCTTCCTGTTTTGTATAGCGAGAGGGGAGCGTGTATGAGCTGGCGAGGCGATATTGCGATGGGGAAGTACGGAAAACTGCCGTGTGCCCTTATAGACAACAATATGTTTCCGAGCGTAGAGGTTGATTGCGGGTCGTTTGTCGTCACCTGCCCTTGCTGCGGCTCGCAAATACCGTGTCTCGACATTCGGTTCATCGATGCGCGCGACAGGTTCAGCGACGAAGTGAGAAAACAGACAGGCGTTCATATGCCGGTGTATCCGGAGAAATGCCCCGTTTGTGGCCTCGATATCGTGTACGACGCCGGCGACGAGGGATAGGTGATGCGGAGGAGCTGACTGTGAAGGCCTCTCCGTCCCTACAAATAAATCCCCTCACCGAGCTGCTTGTGGAACTCGGCGTGATGGTCGCGTGCCCAGGTAAAGAGCGCCTGGTCAAAGTCGGTACGCGTGGCCGGGACGCCAAAGACGCCGGCAACTTCGACGCGTATAAACTCCAGTGCCGGCAGCTTGTTGATGGCAGTGAGGGCAAACGGGGACGAGGGCTCCTCGAACAGATAGCGGCTGCCTTGCAGCGCGTCGCAACTGGTGCACGTGTTGCCGAGCGACGGGGCTTTGGAGGCTCGCGCGCCTACGGGCTTGTAGCCGCAGCGCTTATGAAGATAGTCGCGGATCTCGCCCGGCACGCAGCCAAGAGCGGGCACGATGGCGAGTGCGTTGGCGTTGGCCGTGTCGATGGCAATGTGCCCGGCTTCGTTGGGCGCGTGCGCGATGGCGATGCTCTCGTCGTTATCGGCTCGATAGGGAATGCCGAAGGTCGCGACCGAGGTCTCTTTGTGACACTTCCAGCACTCGCGCTTGCCCAGTACTAGATATATATACGGCGCAGAGGGGTCGGATCGGTCAATACCGGGCAGCCACTCGGCAAAGGGCTCGGGGTTGACGCCGCTGGGTACATACCAGATTTTCTTGGTCCGGTCCCATTTGGCGCCCAACGCCTTGGCTTCTTCTTTGTGCGAAAAGGGAACATCGAGCTCGGTGCGCATGGTGGCTCCTTGGTGCTGCAGGTGTAAGTGGCTCAAGGATACCGCAGGGCGCAGACATCGTGGCGTTTTGCCGAGAAGCTGTGGTGCGGACTGATTGGTTATACCGATGGATAGATCGGCAAGTAGATGGTCGGCTTTTGGCCAGTTGGGCGGTTGGAGCTGCCAGCGGATTTGGCGACATAAAACAAAACAGCCCAGAGGGCATAGCCTCTGAGCTGCGAACATTTGGTGGGCGTTAGAAGATTTGAACTTCTGACCTCTTCCGTGTCAGGGAAGCGCTCTCCCCCTGAGCTAAACGCCCGATCAAGGGTGCGCAAGCGCGCAAGGGATAATATAACGGAGCCTGAACTCGGTGGCAAGAACATTTTTAAAAATCGCTTACATTGTGGAATTCAGGGGCTTTGTCATATCCATTTCAAAAGAGCCTGCTGCCGCGATTTGGCTGTCGCATAATGCAAGGCCATTGCGGTATCGAGCTATGGAAAGACGCCTGCGGAATTGTCCTACCGATAAGCGGACAAGCCTCCAGCTGGTGCCTTCGCCGTGGTAAGGTAAGCCGAATTGTTTCCAGGCTGTTTCGGGGGAGTGGAATGAGCAAAGAGTGTGTCGAGCAGGTCGAAGGCGCAGGGGCTTCGGTGCCGATGACCGATATATCGAACATTGATGTGCCCGAGGGCACCGACGAGCTCAGCCGTAGCACCCGCCGCGCCTGGCGCGAGCGCCTTAACGATGCGTCGTCGCGCAAGATGATCACGGGCGTCTTGGCTACGCTGGTGGGCGGTTCGTTTTGGGGCTTCTCGGGCACCAGCGCGAGCTTTCTGTTCGATACCTACCACGTCGACACCTTGTGGCTTATGAGCGTGCGTCAGATTCTCGCCGGTCTACTCTTTATGGCCGTGGTTGTTACGCGCGACCGCGAGCGCCTGATTAAGCTCTGGACCACACCCGCCGATCGCAAGCAGCTGCTGCTCTTTACTGCCTTTGGCCTGCTGTTCAACCAGTTTTGCTATCTTTCGGCCGTGCGCCTGACGAACGCCGGAACCGCGACGGTGCTCCAGTGCCTGCAGCTCGTTATCATCATGGGCTACGCCTGCGTGACCGATCGCCGCATGCCGCGTACTCGCGAAGTCATCGGCATTGGCCTGGCTCTGGGTGGAACCTTTTTAATTGCCACCGGCGGCGACCCTACCAGCCTGAATATCTCGCCGCTTGGCCTGGCAGCAGGTCTTATGTGTGCGGTCAGCGCCGCGTGTATGGCGGTGATTCCCGCCAAGATCCTGCCCGAATACGGTAGCCCCATCGTCACGGGCTCGGCAATGCTCACGGCGGGCGTGGTCTCATGTGTCTTCGTGCAGCCCTGGGCGCATATGCCGGCGCTCGATGCCGCTGGTATCGAGGCGCTCGCGGTGTTCGTGGTTATCGGCTCGTTTTTTGCTTACATGCTCTATATGCAGGGCGTTAAGGACATCGGCTCGGTGCGTGCGAGCCTCATCGGAACTGTGGAGCCGGTTTCGGCGACCATCACCAGCGCCGTTATGCTGGGCACGGTGTTTTTGCCGACCGACCTTATCGGCTTTGCCATGATCATCGTGATGATGTTCCTTACGGTGTAGTTGACGCCGCCGCCAAGACAGAAAAGGTGTTGTGCCGCATTTTCGCCAATTGATGTCCGTGTCTGGAGTTTAGCTGTCGATGCTCAAAATGCCATAAACTAGTAACGTTATGGACTTTTTCATTGCGACTCAATTGCGAGGATTTCTTTATGGCTGGTAATCACTTTAAGGGCAGCGATAGCGGCCGTCCTGCAGTTCCGCCGCGTCCGAACGGGGCTGGTAAGGCCGGCACGCCGGGCGACGCTGGACAGGGCGGCTCCGGTAAGCGCGTGTCCCCGGGCGAGACGGCGATGTTTACCGCTCTGTACGAGCAGTCTCAAAAGGCAAAAAAGACCGGCCGTGCAAGAGGGAATGTCTTTGCGGGCGGTGCAACCTCCGCGTCGCAGCCGAGCGGGGCTCCTTCGGCACCTGCGAACAACGCAGGTGCCGCCAACGCCGCGAATGCCGCCGGCAACGTTAATGCCGGCAAGGCCGACAACAATACTCCCTCTGCCGGTGGCGCGGGGCTTACGGGTAACCTTGGCACGATTTACACCGGCACCTCCGAGACTGGCACGTTCGCCCGCCTGGATGATAGCGGTGCCGAGTTTGCGGGCTCGGGTTCCAAGGAAGATTATTACGATTTTGGCTTGAACTACGGTAGCGACGCTTCGTCGAGTTCGACCTCTGACGGTCTGGTCCGTCATCGCCATCGCAAGGGCGAGCGCAAAAAGCGTCACACCGGCGCCATTATTGCCGCTGTAGTCGCGGTGCTTCTCGTTGTGCTTGGCGCAGGCGGCTTTATGCTGCTTAACTCGGCAAAGACCGTAAAGAGCGAAGCGAAGGAGGCTGTCGAGATCGTCGGTGGCCTTAAGGATAAGGTCACGTCGGGCGATTTTTCGACGCTGCCTGACGACGCGAAGAAGATCGATGAGCTCTGTAACAGCATGAAGGCGGAGACCTCGAGCCCGCTATGGGCGGCGGCTTCGTTTATCCCGGTGTATGGCAGCGATATCAATGCGGCCCGCACCATGATTGACGCCCTGTCCGATGTCTCGAGCAATGCGCTGGTTCCCATGGCCGACAACCTCTCGCAGGCTACGCCCGGCAAGCTGTTCCAGGACGGCATGATTAACGTGTCCGCGCTGCAGGCGGTCGCCGATTCGCTTTCCAGCAGCTCGAAGGTGTTCAAGAGCGCCAACGAGAAGGTCCAGGGCATTGGCGATACTCATATTTCCCAGGTGACCGAGCTGGTCGATAAGGCCAAGGACGGCTTTGCCACCCTCAACGGTGCGGTTGACGCGGCGGAGAAGGTCGCCCCCGTCCTTCCCCAGATGCTCGGCGCCAACGGCCAGACGCGCAACTACCTTATGTACGCCATGAACAACGTCGAGATTCGTGCTTGCGGCGGCTTTGGCGGTTCGCAGGGCCTGATTTCGGTCACTGACGGCCAGATGTCGATTGGCGAGTTTGTTCCCCGCATTGGACTCAGCGAGGATGAGGCAGTCGAGAGCGTCGACGAAGAGGATGAGGCGCTGTTCGGCAACCACAGTAACCTGTACAACTCGGGCAATACCTATTCGCCTGATTGGCCCCGCAACTCGCAGCGTGTCGCCGCGCTGTGGAAGTCCCAGTATGGACAGGACGTTGATGGCGTCATCGGTATCGACCCGGTGTTCCTGCAGTATCTGCTGGGCCTGGTCGGTAATGTCTCGCTGCCCGACGGAACGGTTGTCGACGGCACCAACGCCGCAAAGGTCCTCATGCACGATGTGTACTGGAACTATCCGGTCGAGGAGTCGGACGGCATCTTTGCATCCGTCGCCAGCGCTGCCTTTGACAAGATCCTTGGCGGTATCGGCGACGTCGATGTTGCGAACCTTGTCAGCGCCGTTGAGCGCGGTGCCGAAGAGGGCCGCCTGATCGCGTGGATGAAAAACGATGACGAGCAGAACGCTATCAAGGAGATGAACATCGACGCCTCACTGCCCGATCCGGATGACCCGAGTGAAGATCCCGTTGCTGGTGTCTACTTTAACAACCTGAGCTTCTCCAAGCTCGACTGGTATCTGAACGCCGATACGCAGATTGGTCAGGGCGTGAAGAACGGCGACGGCGCTTGCTCGTATCGCATCACCGTTACCCTGACGAACATCATGACGCAGGAGGAGGCAGGTAAGCTGCCCGACTACGTAGCGGCCAGTGCGCCTGGGACCTCGCGTGACGATGAGCGCTTGTATGTATCACTGTTTGCGCCGACAGGCGGCAGCATTACCGATCTAACCGTCGAGGGGACTCAGTTTGGACTGTTCGCTGCCACTTGGCACGGAGTTCCCTGCTATTCAGGAACCGTTGACCTGCATGCTGGCGAGACGACGACGATCACGTATACGCTGACCACGTCGGCCGAGGCGGGGGACAAGCCGCTTACGCTGCGTCAGACTCCTACATGCCAGGCGGCTCGCGACAGCGCGTCGGCGTAGGGTTTTTCTGGTAGCGCAGATAATCGAGTACCATTTTGGGGCGGACAGGCAATCTGTTCGCCCCTATTTTGTAAGGAGAGCGCATGAAGTACTTTGGCACCGACGGCTTTCGCGGTGAGGCCAACGTTGGGCTGACGGTAGAGCACGCTTATAAGATTGGCCGTTTTGTGGGCTGGTATTACGGCGCCAACCGCGAGCGCAAGGCACGCGTGATCGTGGGCAAGGACACGCGTCGCTCGAGTTATATGTTTGAGGCGGCGCTGGTGAGCGGCCTGGTCGCGAGCGGTGCGGACGCCTATATGCTGCACGTGATCCCCACGCCGGGCGTAGCGCATCAGACTGTGGAAGGCTGCTTCGATTGCGGCATCATGATCAGCGCGAGCCACAACCCGTTTTGCGATAACGGCATTAAGCTAGTCAACAGCGACGGCTTTAAGATGGACGAGGACGTGCTGGAGCTCATCGAGGACTACATCGATGGCAAGAGCGAAGTTCCGCTGGCCACGGGCAACCACATCGGTGCCACGGTGGACTACATGCAGGGCCGCAACCGCTACATTGCTTCGCTCATTGCAAGTGCGAACTTTTCGCTGAAGGGCGTCAAGATCGGTATCGACTGCGCCAACGGCTCGGCTTCCTCGGTGGCCAAGCCGGTGTTTGACGCGCTCGGTGCCGACGTGCGCGTGATCAATGCCGCGCCCGATGGTTTTAACATCAACGTCGATTGCGGCTCCACGCATATGGAGCGCCTGCAGCGCCATGTGGTGGAGCAGGGCCTGGACGTGGGTTTTGCCTACGATGGCGATGCCGACCGCTGCCTGGCCGTGGATGAGCGCGGTCGCGTGGTAGACGGCGACCAGATCCTGTACGTGTGCGGCGTGTATCTGAACAAACACGGTCGCCTTTCGGGCGGTACCGTGGTGCCGACGATTGCCAGCAACTTTGGCCTGATCAAGTCGTTGGAGCTTGCCGGTCTGAGCGCCGTGACCAGCGGCGTGGGCGACCGTCACGTGTATGCCAGGATGCGCGAGGGCGGCTACAGCCTGGGCGGCGAGCAGACGGGCCATACGATCTTTGGCGATATCGAGCGCACGGGCGACGGCATTATGACCTCGCTGCGCGTGATGGAAGTGATTCGTGCCGAGCGTGAGACGCTCTCGCAGCTCACGGCTCCGTGCAAGCTGCTGCCGCAGGCGCAGGTGGCCGTGCACGTGGCGGACAAGGACGCCGCGCTCGAGAACATGGGCGTGCAGAACGCCATCGCCGAGGCCGAGGCGTCGCTGGCGGGCGAGGGCCGCGTGCTCGTACGCAAGAGCGGAACCGAGTCGGTTATCCGCGTGCTGGCCGAGGCGCCCGACCAAGCATCCGCCGATGCCGCCATGAAGCGCATCGCCGCCGCGCTGGAAGCTCTGTAAGGTAGTCATTGGGGACGTTCTTAAACAACTAGGTGGAAAGGGGGCGCCGCGGATTGGTTCCGCGGCGTCCCCTTTGCGTTGGCGTGTCGGTTATGCCTTACAGCTCGTAGAGCGTGGTGAACTTGTCCTGCAGGTAGCTGCAGTAGTAGCGGGCATCGAACGCCATGCCGCACGCGCCCTTGATGAGCTCCGGCGCGTCCTTGGCGCGGCCCCACTGCCAAATGTGCTCGCCCAGCCAGGCGCGGACGGGTGTCAGGTCGCCGCTCGCACAGGCGCCGTTGAGGTCGACACCGTCGCGGCACATGGCCGGCACAAACATGGCATCGTAGGCACTGCCCAGCGCATACGTGGGGAAGTAGCCAAACGAGCCGCCGCTCCAGTGCGTATCCTGTAGACAGCCGTGCGTGTCGTCGGGAACGGGAATGCCCAGGTACTCATCCATGAAGCGGTTCCAAAGCGCGGGGATGTCCTTGGCCGTGGCCTCGCCGGCAAACAGCATGCGCTCGATCTCGTAGCGCACCATAATATGCAGCGGATAGGTGAGCTCGTCGGCCTCGGTGCGGATCAGCGAAGGCTGCGCGATGTTCACGGCGTGGTAGAGCGTGTCCTCGTCTACGTTGCCGTAGACCTCGGGTGCGTGGCGGCGCAGCACCTCGAGCAGCGGTCCCATAAAGGCACGGCTGCGGCCCACGGTGTTCTCAAAGAAGCGGCTCTGGCTCTCGTGGATGCCCATGGAGGTGCCGCCCTCCAGACAGGTGCGCGCATAGGCGGGATTGACGCCCAGCTCGTACATAGTGTGCCCCGCCTCGTGGATGATGCTGTAGACGTTGGAGATGCAATCGTCCTCGTAGATGTGTGTCGCGATGCGCGCGTCACCTACGGCAAAGCCCTCGCTAAACGGGTGCTCGGTAAAGGCAAGCGTGGTGTCGTCCAGGTTCAGGCCGACGAGCTTCATCAGGTCGAAGCTCATGGCACGCTGGGCAGCCTCGGGTACGTGGGCGTGCAAAAAGTCGGCACTCGGCTGCCGCTCGTGCTCGCCGATGGCGTGCACGAGCGGCACGACCGTGGCCTTGACCTCGTCACAAAACGCGTCGAAGCTCTTGGCGGAAAGGCCGCGCTCATACTGGTCGAGCCAAACGTCGTATGGGTCGCGCTTGGGGTCCATGAGTTCGGCCTGATGTTTAAGTTGGGCGACGATTCTATCCACATAGGGCTCAAAGCTCGCCCAGTCGTTGGCCGTCTTGGCCTTGTGCCACACGGCGTCGGCCTCGCAGGTGAGCCTGGTCCAGGCTTCGGCCTCCTCGGTAGGAATAACGCTTGCCTCGCGCTGGTCGCGGCCGAGCACGCGGATCTCGTCGAGCAGCTGCGGGTCGTCTACGTGTCCGCCTGCAACCGTCTCGCGCGCTAACGAGCGTACGAGCTCAACGGACTTCTCGCTGGTCAGTAGCTTGTGATGTTCGCCGGCAAGCGTGCCCATGGCGTCGGCACGGGCGGCAGCGCCGTTGGCAGGAGCAATCGTCGCTCCATCGAACTCGGCAATCTTGAGCAGGTACTCGCGAGTCCACAGCTTGCCCTCGAGTTTGCGGAACTTTTTGACGGCCTTGTCGACTTTAGCGGCCTTGACGCCCTTGGCAGCCTTTGCCACGGCGACCTTGGCCTTCTTATCGAGTTTCTTTCCCATACCGTATCCTTAATCTCGCAGGCCGAGCGCCGCAGGCGGGTGCACGGCCAGTTTGCACAGCTACCTGCCTTGTACCCAGCGCGAACAAAACGGAACGCAGCGATATGCTCGCAGAATGTGTTATCCTATAGCCCAATGCGTTGACGGAGATGGTTTTGCCCGCCGCGTCGCCGGCAAGAGAGGGAAGGTCATGGGCTGCAAGCCTTCCTACGGTGGCAAGGGCCAAGCGTTCACTCCCGAGCAGCGACCTCAACGGGCGCGCGGCCAGTGGCAGCAAAGCCTCAGTAGGGAAGCCGTGAGCCTCGCGACAAGAGGCGCAGAGTGGGCGCGGCGGGCCAGACATCCGCCGGGTCAAACAAGGTGGTACCGCGGAATTTAACCGTCCTTGGGCAATGCACATGCCCGAGGACGGTTTTTTGTTACCGAACCGGGCCGCGCATCCGCAGCATCGGGCAGCGTCAGCCGTCCCGGAGCGCGGATGCGCGAGAGACGAAAGGGAAGACATGAGTCTGATTGATGATCTGGTCAAACTCGAGGAAGAGGCCAAGGAGCTCGTCACTAGTGCCGACGACGCCGCCAAGCTCGAGGCCGCGCGCGTTGAGCTGCTCGGCCGCAAGGGCCGCATCACCGGCCTGATGCGCATGATGGGCAAGCTCGCCCCCGAGGATCGTCCCATGATGGGCAAGCGCGCCAACGAGATGCGCCAGCTGATTGAGGGTATGCTCGACGAGCGCACCACCGAGATGAAGGCCGCCGCCCTCAAGCACGCACTCGAGCACGAGGCCGTCGACATCACGCTGCCGGGCATCCGTCCGCAGATCGGCCACCAGCACCTGATCAAGCAGATCATCGAGGAGGCCGAGGACATCTTCTGCGGCATCGGCTACACCGTCGAGTCCGGCCCCATGGTCGATACCTCCTATTACAACTTCACTGCGCTCAATGCTCCCATGGATCACCCGAGCCGCTCGGCCCGCGATACCTTCTACGTGGTCGACAACAACCCCGGCAGTGTCGCGCACCCCGAGGCTCACGCCCATGGCGAGTCCGATGTGCTGCTGCGCACCCAGACCTCGGGCGTGCAGATCCACACCATGGAGTCGCAAAAGCCGCCCATCTACATGATCTGCCCGGGTACCGTCTACCGTCCCGACGCGGCCGACGCCTGCCATCTGCCGCAGTTCAACCAGATCGAGGGCCTGGTCGTCGACGAGGGCATCACCTTTGGCGACCTCAAGGGCACGCTCGACTACTTTGTTAAGTGCATGTTTGGCGAGGACCGCAAGACGCGTTACCGCCCGCACTTCTTCCCCTTCACCGAGCCGAGCTGCGAGGTGGACGTGAGCTGCCACGTGTGCGGCGGCAAGGGCTGCAACTTCTGCAAGCACAGCGGCTGGATCGAGATCCTGGGCTGCGGCATGGTCGACCCCAACGTCCTTATCAACTGCGGCATCGACCCCGAGAAGTACACCGGCTTCGCCTTTGGCATTGGCGCCGAGCGCGTCGCGGCCCTGCGCTACGACCTGCCCGACCTGCGCACGTTGATGACTGGTGACATGAGGTTCTTGAACCAGTTCTAGAACGCTTTCTTCTTAGTTGCAGTTTCCGGCTCAAAGCCGCATTTATGAAAGGAGACCAGTTAGATGCGCGTTTCTTACGACTGGCTCAAGACTATGATCGATATTCCGGAGGATCCCAAGACCCTTTCGGACGAATATATCCGTACCGGCACCGAGGTCGAGGCGATCGACACCGTGGGCGAGTCCTTCGACCACGTGGTGACCGCCAAGGTGCTCACCAAGACCCCGCACCCCGATAGCGACCACATGTATGTGTGCTCGGTCGATGTGGGCGACAAGAATCTCGACGCCGACGGCAACCCCGCTCCGCTGCAGATCGTCTGCGGCGCGCAGAACTTTGAGGCCGACGACCACATCGTCACGGCTATGATTGGCGCTGTCCTGCCCGGCGACGTCAAGATCAAGAAGAGCAAGCTTCGCGGCGTCGTGTCCATGGGCATGAACTGCTCCGCGCGCGAGCTCGGCCTGGGCGGCGACCACTCCGGCATTATGATTCTGCCCGAGGACACGCCCTGCGGCATGCCGTTTGCCGAGTACGTGGGCTCGAGCGACACCGTGCTCGACTGCGAGATCACGCCCAACCGTCCCGACTGCCTGTCCATGATCGGCATGGCCCGCGAGACCGGCGCCATCTTCGACCGTGATTTCCACGTTGAGCTGCCTGCCATCAAGGCCGAGACCGGCCGCGCGACCGACGACGAGCTTTCGGTCGAGATTGCCGACGAGGGCCTGTGCGACCGCTATGTCGCTCGCATCGTGCGCAACGTGAAGGTCGGCCCCTCGCCCGACTGGATGGTCAAGCGTCTCAACGCCCTGGGCGTGCGTCCGCACAACAACATCGTTGACATCACCAACTACGTGATGATGCTCACCGGTCAGCCGCTGCACGCCTTTGACCTGGATACCTTTGCCGAGCGCGATGGCCATCGCCGCGTGGTGGTCCGCGCCGCCCAACAGGACGAGAAGTTTACGACCCTCGACGGCGAGGAGCGCACGCTCGACGCCGGCATGGGCCTTATCACCGACGGCGAGCGTCCCGTGGCGCTGGCCGGCGTCATGGGCGGCATGGATTCCGAGATCGAGGACGATTCCGTCGATGTGATGGTCGAGAGCGCCTGCTTCAACGCCGGTCGCACCTCGCACACCAGCCGTGATCTGTCGCTGATCTCCGACGCCTCCATTCGCTTTGAGCGCCAGGTCGATGAGACCGGCTGCGTGGATGTCGCCAACGTTACCTGCGCGCTCATCGAGGAGATCGCCGGCGGCGAGGTTGCTCCTGGCTATGTCGACGTTTTCCCCGCGCCCAAGACCATCGACAGCATTAAGCTGCGCCTGGCCCGCGTGCATGCCATCTGCGGTGCCGACATCGAGCCCGACTTTATCGAGCGTTCGCTCACCCGTCTGGGCTGCACCGTCGAGCGCGACGGCGAGGACTTCGTGGTCACCCCGCCGAGCTTCCGCCCCGACCTGCCGCGCGAGATCGATCTGATCGAGGAGGTCCTGCGCCTGTGGGGCATGGGCCGTGTGACGGCGACCATCCCAGCCGCCAAGAACCACATCGGCGGCTTGACCCGCGAGCAGAAGCTCACCCGCAAGGTCGGCGAGATCCTGCGCGCCTGCGGCCTCAACGAGACCACGACCTTTGGCTTTGCCGCCCCGGGCGACCTGGAGAAGATCGGCATGTCCACCGAGGGCCGCGGCTGCCCCGTGGTGCTCATGAATCCGCTGGTGGCCGAGCAGACCGAGATGCGTCGCTCGCTGCTGCCGGGCCTGCTGCAATCCGTGGCCTATAACGAGGCCCACGGCACGCCCAACGTGCACCTGTACGAGGTCGGCAGCCTGTTCCATGGCCGCGAGAACGCCAGCCTGCCCAAGGAGACCAAGTCCGTGGCGGGCGTACTCTCGGGCCAGTGGAGCGAGCGGTCTTGGAACATGAAGTACCGTAAGCTGCGTTTCTTCTTTGGCAAGGGCATCGTTGAGGAGCTGCTCGCCCAGCTGCGCATCGAGAAGGTTCGCTTCCGTCCCGTCGAGGGCGAGGGCTACGCTTTCTTGCAGCCGGGTCGTGCGGCCGAGGTTCTGTCCGGCGGCACCGTACTGGGCTGGGTCGGCGAGATTCACCCCGAGGCGCGCGAGGCGATGGGCATCGATGAGGTCGTCGTTGCCTTTGAGCTCGATCTGGACAAGCTGATCAAGGGCGCCCGCAATCAGGAGAACTACCGCGAGTTCTCGCAGTACCCGGCTGTTGAGCATGACCTGGCTATCGTGGTCGACAACTCCGTGACTTGCGAGGATCTTGAGCGCCGTATTACCAGCGCCGGCGGCAAGCTGCTCGAGGGCGTGCGCCTGTTCGATGTCTACCGTGATCCGGTCCGCGTGGGTGTGGGCAAGAAATCCATGGCCTTTGCGCTTACGTATCGCTCCGACGACCACACGCTCACCAGCGAAGAGGTCGAGAAAGCGCACCAGAAGATCGTCACCAAGGTGTGCAAGGGCGTAAACGGCGAGGTCCGCGGCTAGGGCTTGCTCTGGGGGCGTAGGGCCTGATGGCGGTTGCTGTGGGCTCTGCGTGACCGCGGTGTTCGGAATAAGGCACCGTTGAGCCTGCATATATGACACGCGCATTACATAACGGCGTGCTGCTTTGTCGGCAGCGCGCCGTTTTGCTATGATAGCCCGCGGCGTGTTACGAATCTGACAAAGCGTAACACTGACAAGGTGATTTAAGCGGCGTTGCAATTCTGTGCGCCGACAACCGGGAGGCGTACATGCACATTCCAGATAATTATCTGTCCCCGCAGACCGATGCCGTCATGGCGGTGGCAATGGTGCCCGTTTGGGTCCACTGCATCAAGAAGGTGCGCGCCACGCTCGATCGCGAGCACATGGCTTTCCTGGGCATCTGTGCAGCATTTTCCTTCTTGCTCATGATGTTCAACGTGCCGCTGCCCGGCGGTACCACTGGTCACGCCGTTGGTGGCGCGCTCATCGCACTGCTGCTTGGTCCCGAGGCCGCTGCCATCGCGGTTTCGGTCGCGCTGGCGCTGCAGGCGCTGCTGTTTGGCGACGGCGGTGTTCTGTCCTTTGGCGCCAACTGCTTTAACATGGCCTTTGTGCTGCCGTTTGTCGCTGCTATCGTGTTCCGTGCGCTCAACAGCCGTCTGCACGACAAGAGCTGGGGCACCTCGGTTTCTGCCATCGTGAGCGGTTGGGTCGGTCTGTGCGTAGCGGCCCTCTGCGCGGCGATCGAGTTCGGTATTCAGCCGATGCTCTTCACCAACGCTTCGGGCGCCCCGCTGTACTGCCCCTTCCCGCTGTCCGTGGCCATTCCGGCCATGTTGGTCCCGCATATGCTGGTTGCCGGTGTGGTCGAGGGCGTGGCGACGGCCGCCATCTACGGTTTCATTAAGAAGACGGCGCCGAGCATTATCGTCGGCCCCGAGGCCGCCGATGGTCAGCTTGCCACCGAGGGCGCTGCTGCCAAGAAGGCCTCGCTGATCCCCACGCTCATCCTGGTCGCTGTGCTTGTGGTGGCTACGCCGCTGGGTTTGCTTGCCACCGGTGACGCCTGGGGCGAGTGGGACGCCGAGGGCGCCGCGACCGCCGTTCAGGAGGCTGGCGACGACAGCCTGCAGGCTTCAGTCGGCCTCGATACCCCGACCTTTGCCGATGCGCTGCCCACGGGCGATTATCTGCAGGCCTATTCCGAGGAACAAGGTCTTGGCTTTGCCGGCCAGGCTGCGATGTATATTCTTTCGGGTGTGATTGGCGTGGCGGTGCTCACCATCGTATTCCGCCTGGTCTCGCTGACGGTCAAGGAAAGCGGTGCTCATGGCAAGAGCCGAGCTGCCTAGCTGGCTTGCGGTCGAGCAGCGTTACGAGCCCGCGGGGGCTCGGCATCGTGTGATGCAAAAGAATGTCCTGCACCTGGCGAGCCTGCTTGAGCGGGTTCGCCTGGGTGGTGGTGCGCACGAGGGCGGGTCGATGGTCGACCGTGCCCTTTCTTGCGTTTCGGCGCCGGTGCGTCTGGTGGGGATGTTCGTTTGCGTCCTGTGCGTGTGTCTGACGCAGAGCCCTCTGTACCTCATGTTGATGGCGGCTATCGCGCTGGTGCTCGTTGCCGTGCGCCCCGTACGCGGGCTGCGGGCAACCTTTGTGCCGGCGCTTGGCGCTGCAGGGCTCGCGGTGGTTCTGGCGCTGCCCGCCTTGCTGCTGAACGCTTCTGCCGCGGGCGTCATGCTCAAGATTGCGCTCAAGACCTTCATTAATGTGTCGCTGGTGCTGGGCGTTTCGTGGACCCTCACGTGGAGCCGCATGTCGGCGGCACTCAAGATGCTGCGCCTGCCCGACGAGGTTATCTTTACCTTTGATATGGCACTCAAGCATATCGAGGTGCTGGGACGCACGGCGCACGAACTGTGCGAATCGGTCATGCTGCGCAGCGTTGGCCGTGCGCCTGAGGGATTTTCGCGTACCGATTCGATCGCGGGTATCATGGGCATGACCTTTATCAAGGCGATGGAATGCAGCCGCGCGATGGACGAGGCCATGCTGTGCCGCGGCTTTGCCGGTACGTACCCGGCCCCCGCGCGGAGCGGCTTTGGCTGGCGTGATGCGGTCTATGCGGCCGGCGTGGCGCTGCTGGCAGTGTTGTGCGCCGTGCTGTAGGCGCTGCTGGTTCCGGCTGGGGATGCAACTAGGGAAGGGCGACGTTTTGGCAATCGATACAAATGGCGCGATGGGCGCGAGCGGTTCTGCTAACACCGAGGCCACGCCGCTCATCGAGTTTCGCGACGTGGTGTTCTCCTATGCGGGGCATACCGTTGTCGATAGTGTGTCGTTGCAGGTCGATCGAGGTGAACTCGTTGCCCTGCTCGGTCCCAATGGCTGCGGTAAGACGACGATCATGCGCCTTATTAACGGCCTTGAACTCGCAGACGCAGGGGCATACCTGTTTGACGGGCACTCGATCGATGCGGCGTTTCTAAAGGATTCCGCGGCCGCTCAGCGTTTTCATCAGCGCGTTGGCTTTGTGTTCCAGAATGCCGACGCCCAGCTGTTCTGTGCTACGGTGGGCGAGGAAGTTGCTTTTGGTCCCGCGCAGATGGGGCTGCCGGCAGACGAGCTCGAGCGCCGCGTGCGCGATGCCATGGGGCTGTTCCAGGTTGCCGACCTGGTCGATGCCTCGCCCTATCAGCTTTCGGGTGGGCAAAAGAAGCGCGTTGCGCTGGCTGCGGTGGTGTCGATGAACCCGGATATCTTGGTCCTCGACGAACCTACTAATGGGCTCGACGAGGATTCATGCGACATCGTGGTCAACTTCTTGCTGGCCTACGTCGCGGCGGGTAAGACGGTCTTGATGAGCACACATCACCAGGATTTGGTGCGACGCCTGGGGGCCCGTGCCATCTATATCGATCGATATCACCATGTGGTCGAGGCGCCTTCGCCGTCGTATGGAACCGAAAGCGGTGCTACGGACTAGATGCTGCGTAGAGCGTGCGTAGCCGCTCGCGCGGCTTTGCCGTGATGGTATAGTTATCCAGGTTTTTATGGGGGTGGCTATGCCAAGCTGGAACATTCATATCGCTCAGACGGAGCGTTTGCTGGAGCGCACTGGTGCGCTTGCCAAGAGCGTTCGCGACCGCAATGCCTTTTTGTTTGGCTGCGTGGTTCCGGATATCTTCGTGGGCTATATGGTCCCTGGCATCGCCGATCCCATCCCGTACCGCATTACGCACTTTGCCAAGCCCGAGCCTATCCCTAAGCCGCGCGAGCACGAGTTCTGGGATACCTATGTGGCGCCGCTGCTCAAAGGGGCGCCTGTTGGTACGCCGGCTGCCGCGACCTCGATTGTCGAGGAGCGCGAGCGACTCAATCGGGTACATTATCCCCAACGCTACAAGGATGCCGAGCCGGTTGCCGGTCCCGGTGCTAGCGAGCTTTCGCTCGCGCCCGATGACGTGGCGCAGTCGCTGCTCGATCTGACGCTGGGCGTTTGGTCTCACCTCGTGGCCGATACCGTGTGGAATACGCGCGTGAATCAGTACCTGGAGGCGCACGGCGGCAAGCCGTGCGAGGAATTCCGCATTAAAAAGCAAGGCGACTTTGACTGGTTTGGTAAGACGCTCGGGATCGTTTCGATTCCGCGCGCGACCGATCGCCTGTATACTGCGGCGACGCGTTTTGGTCAGTATCCCATCCATAAGGAGTATGTGCTCAAGACCATTGGCGTTATGCACGAGATTGTACGCGAAAACCCCGGCGAGCCCGATCATCCGCCGTATCGCTTGCTAACCGAGGAGTTTTTCGATGCAACGTTTACCGAGGTCATCGAGCTGACCGAGGCGGGTTTTGCCGCCCGTGTCGAATCGCCCGATGTGCCTGCGCTGCCCCTGATTGCTAGCTGCTAGCTGGCCGGCTTAACGGAGAACAGTTCATCCCAATTGACCAACAGCTCCCGTCGCAGGGCATCTTCGGTGGTGCGCTCGGCATCGGAGAGGCTTGCGATTGAACGCAAATCGATGAAGCGGCATATGAAGAAGGTCTTAAAAAAGGGCCCGGAAGGCAAAGCCTTCCGGGCCCTTTGCAATGCAAACCTGCTTGCAAGTGCGATTTAGCGCACCTGAGCGACGTAAGCGACGTTGGTCGAGGAAACCTTGTCCTCGAGCTGGACGCTCATACGGGGATCGCCGGCGGTAGCGACGGTCAAATCGCCAGTCTTGACGTAGCCGAGCTCCTTAGCGGTCTCGATCGCCTTGACGATCGTGCCGTTGACGGTGCCCTGGGTAATCTCGGCCTGGTGCGGGATAACGCCCCAGTACATAATCATCTGCTGGACGGCCCACTCGTGGCGGGAGAACGCGCAGATCGGCATGTTGGGACGGAAGTGCGAGATCAGACGAGCGGTACGACCGGTGGTCGTCGGCACGGTGATGCACTTGGCGCCAACGGTGGTGGCCATGTTCACAGCGGACATACCCACAACGTTGTTGACCACGCGGGTGCCGTGAGCATCGGCCGGAACCTCGAGCGGAGCGTGAGCCGGGAGGTACTTCTCGGTCTCGAGAGCGATGCTGGCCTGCATCTTGACGGCCTCGACCGGGTACTTACCGGCAGCGGACTCGCCGGAAAGCATAACGGCGTCGGTGCCGTCGTAAATGGCGTTAGCAACGTCGGCAACCTCGGCGCGCGTCGGGCGCGGGTTCTGCTGCATGGAGTCGAGCATCTGCGTAGCGGTGATAACGGGCTTGTAGGCCGCGTTGCACTTGGCGATGATCTCCTTCTGGATGTGGGGAACGAGCTCGGGCTTGATCTCGATGCCCAGGTCGCCACGGGCGACCATGATGCCGTCGGAAGCCTCGAGGATCTCGTCGAAGTTCTCGACGCCCAGGGCGCACTCGATCTTCGGGAAGATCGTCACGTGCTCGCCACCGTTCTCGCGGCAAAGCTCGCGGATGCCGCGGACGGACTCGCCGTCACGGATGAAGGAAGCGGCGATGTAGTCGATGTTCTCGGTCAGGCCAAAGAGGATGTCCTGACGATCGCGCTCGGTGATAGCGGGCAGCGAGATGTTGACGTTGGGCATGTTGATGCCCTTGCGCTCGCCGATCAGGCCGTCGTTCTTAACGACGCAGGTCATGTCCTGGCCGTCGACGGACTCGACCTCGAGGGCAACCAGGCCGTCATCGATCAGGATGAGGGAGCCCTTCTCGACCTCGGAGGGCAGAGCCAGGTAGTCGAGGGAGATGTGCTCAGCGGTGCCGTGGAAATCCTCGGACGTGGGCTGAGCGGTGACGACGATCTTGTCGCCGGTCTTGACGGCAACCTTCTTGCCGTCGACCAAAAGGCCGGTGCGGACCTCGGGGCCCTTGGTGTCGAGCAGGATGCCGACGGGCATACCGAGCTCCTTGGAAATACGACGGACGCGCTCGATGCGACCGTGGTGCTCGTCGTAGGATCCGTGCGAGAAGTTAAAACGGGCGACGTTCATGCCCGCCTTGATCATCTCGCGGATGGTCTCGTCGCTATCGCAGGCGGGACCCATGGTGCATACAATCTTGGTGCGCTTGTACATTCAGACCTCCATCTGACATCGTCTTGCGCTGATAGATAAACCATAAGAAATAAAACTGAGATGATTATAACGAAATGCCGACCGAATACCCCAAAAAATCGACCGTATGCCGAATTAGAAGTTCATTTTTTGCGGAAAAACGGTATATGCAAAAACTTTACCAACCGTTCTAACCGCTGCTATCTGGGCGATATTTCAGTCTGACGATGCGCCGAAGAAAAAACGTTTTATCAATGTTGAGCATCACGCTGTCTGCACCGTTGCGCCTGTGCCGTGTTTCCAGATGGAATGTTTTGGCTAGACGCGTCGCTTTGGGGTACCATAGCTCCACTATCAACTGCCGCTCAGCACGGCAGCCTTGATGAGCCCTTGCCCTTCTCTTGGGAATTATGATCGGGCATCAATCTGCTGAGTGGCCCGAATCCCAGGAGGGGACTCTATATGCAAAAGGAATACCTGTCCGCCGCGGCGGAGGTGCTCAGCGACCAGGGTGTCGATGAGAACCTTGGCCTGAGCAACGACGAGGCGTCGTCGCGCCTCGCCAAGACAGGCCCTAACAAGCTTGAGGAAGCCGAGAAGACTCCGCTGTGGAAGCGCTTCTTTGAGCAGATGGCAGACCCCATGGTCATCATGCTGATTGTTGCCGCCGTTATCAGCGCACTTACGGGCATGGTCAAGGGCGAGCCCGATTTTGCCGACGTCGCCATCATCATGTTCGTCGTTATCGTCAACTCGGTGCTGGGCGTGGTCCAGGAAGCCAAGAGCGAGGAGGCCCTCGAGGCCCTGCAGGAAATGAGCGCGGCGCAGTCCAAGGTGCTGCGCGACGGCAAGCTCGTGCACCTGCCGAGCGCCGAGCTCGTGCCCGGCGACGTGATCATGCTCGAGGCGGGCGACTCCGTCCCGGCCGACTGCCGCGTGCTCGAGAGCGCCACGATGAAGATCGAAGAGGCCGCACTGACCGGCGAGTCCGTGCCGGTCGAGAAGCACACCAACGTGATTGAGCTTGCCGCGGGCACTGACGACGTGCCGCTCGGCGACCGCAAGAACATGTGCTACATGGGCTCTACCGTGGTGTACGGTCGCGGTCGCGCCGTCGTGGTCGGCACCGGCATGAACACCGAGATGGGCAAGATCGCCGGCGCTCTGGCCGAGGCCAAGGAAGAGCTCACGCCGCTGCAGGTGAAGCTCGCCGAGCTCAGCCGCATCCTCACCATTATGGTTATCGTCATCTGCGTCGTCATCTTTGGCGTTGACATCATCCGTCACGGCGTGGGCAACGTCCTTACCGACCCGACCGCCCTGCTCGACACCTTTATGGTCGCCGTCTCGCTCGCCGTCGCTGCCATCCCCGAGGGCCTGGTCGCCGTCGTGACCATCGTGCTGTCGCTCGGCGTGACCAAGATGGCCAAGCGCCAGGCGATTATCCGCAAGCTTTCTGCTGTCGAGACACTCGGCTGCACGCAGACCATCTGCTCGGACAAGACTGGCACGCTTACTCAGAACAAGATGACCGTCGTCAAGCACGAGCTCGCTGCGCCCAAGGAAAAGTTCCTGGCCGGCATGGCGCTGTGCTCCGATGCCCAGTGGGACGAGGAGCTGGGCGAGGCCGTGGGCGAGCCGACCGAGTGTGCGCTCGTCAACGACGCCGGCAAGGCGGGCCTCACCGGCCTGACTGCCGAGCACCCGCGCGTGGGCGAGGCCCCGTTCGACTCGGGCCGTAAGATGATGTCCGTGGTCGTCGAGACCCTGGACGGCGAGTACGAGCAGTACACCAAGGGCGCGCCCGACGTGGTGATCGGCCTGTGCACCCATATCTACGAGGGCGATAAGGTCGTCCCCCTGACCGAGGAGCGTCGCGCCGAGCTCGTGGCAGCCAACAAGGCCATGGCCGACGAGGCCCTGCGCGTGCTGGCGCTGGCGAGCCGCACCTACACCGAGGTTCCCGCCGACTGCAGCCCCGCTGCGCTCGAGCATGACCTGGTCTTCTGCGGCCTGTCCGGCATGATCGACCCGGTCCGTCCCGAGGTGGCCGATGCTATCCGCGAGGCGCACGATGCCGGTATCCGCACCGTCATGATCACGGGCGACCACATCGACACCGCCGTGGCCATCGCCAAGCAGCTGGGCATCGTCGCCGATCGCAGCCAGGCCATCACCGGCGCCGACCTCGACCGCATGAGCGACGAGGAGCTCGACGCGCACATCGAGGACTACGGCGTGTACGCCCGCGTCCAGCCCGAGCACAAGACACGCATCGTCGAGGCCTGGAAGTCACGTGACCAGATCGTGGCCATGACCGGCGACGGCGTCAACGACGCCCCGTCCATCAAGCGCGCCGACATCGGCGTGGGTATGGGCATCACCGGCACCGACGTCACCAAGAACGTTGCCGACATGGTGCTTGCCGACGACAACTTCGCTACCATCATCGGTGCCTGCGAAGAGGGCCGTCGCATCTACGACAACATCCGCAAGGTCATCCAGTTCCTGCTTTCGGCCAACCTTGCCGAGGTCTTCTCGGTGTTCATCGCCACGCTCATCGGCTTTACCATCTTCCAGCCGGTGCAGCTGCTGTGGGTGAACCTGGTCACCGACTGCTTCCCCGCGCTCGCGCTGGGCATGGAGGATGCCGAGGGCGACATCATGAAGCGCAAGCCGCGCAACGCCAAGGACGGCGTCTTTGCCGGTCACATGGGCCTGGACTGCGTGGTCCAGGGCCTGATCATCACCGTGCTGGTGCTGGCGAGCTTCTTTGTGGGCGTGTACTTTGACATGGGCTACATCCACATCGCCGATATGATCGCCGGCAATGCCGACGAGGAAGGCGTGATGATGGCGTTCATAACGCTCAACATGGTCGAGATTTTCCACTGCTTCAATATGCGCAGCCGTCGTGCGTCGCTGTTTAGCATGAAGAAGCAGAACAAGTGGCTTTGGGCTTCGGCTGCGCTGGCGCTGGTGCTGACGGTTATCGTGACCGTGCAGCCGACGCTTGCCGAGATGTTCTTTGGCCCTGTGACGCTTGAACTCAAGGGCGTTATCGCCGCCCTGGGCCTGGCCTTCCTGATCATCCCGCTGATGGAGATCTACAAGGCGATCATGCGCGCGGTCGAGAAGGAGTAGGTCGAAAGGCCATCCTTCCCGCCGGCCCGATCGCCTGCGGGGTTTCCACGGGCACGTCCTCGCGCTTCGCGCTGCGGGATGTGCCCTTAGGAAACCCCTCCCGGCGGGCGGGCCTTCGGATAACCTCTCGGGACCATTAGCTGAGGGAAAGTGTGTGAGCTGGTCGGGCTTTGCCCGGCCAGCTCTTTTTGATTTAAAATACCTGCTCAGTTGTGTGGTTTTGTGCTGGGAGGCGTTTGTGGCTAAGGCTAAGGCTAAGGCGAAGAAAAAGACGACGGGGGCGCGGGCTAAGCGTGATCGTCGTCGGAAGCTCGCGACCGAAGCCCCTGCATCTGCTGAGGAGTTGCTGGCAAGCGTGCCGGGGCTTGATGCGCTGCAGGATGTTCCGGCGTTCGATGACCTGCCGGTCGATGCGGCTCAGCAGGCTGCATTTGATGACTTTTGCGCGCAGGCCGAGGAGCCCGAGCAGATGCAGCTCGGCGCCGTGGTGCGCCTGGACCGTGGGTTTCCGTTGGTGGCGACTGCCGATGACGCGTTTCGTGCCGAGCATGCCGTAGGGTTTGCCAAGTCGCGTGGCGAGGACGAGGTCTTGCTGCCCGCTGTGGGCGACCGCGTGGCGGTTCGCCGTGCCCCCGGGCACGACATGGGCGTGATCGAGTGCGTGCTGCCGCGCCGTACGAGCTTTGAGCGTTGGCGTGGCCGTGCCCGCGGTGAGCGCCAGGTGCTCTGCTCCAACGTTGACAGCGTGCTGATCGTGCAGGCGCTCGGCGCCGGCGAGGTGCTGCTCGACCGCGTGGCGCGCTCACTGGTGTTGGCGCTCGATTGCGATGCCGAGCCGGTGGTGGTGCTCACCAAGGCTGACCGTTGCGAGGCCGATGAGCTCGAGCGCGATCTGGACCGCGTGCGCCGTCTGGTGGGTCCGGACGTGCGCGTGATCGTGACGTCTTCTGCCGAGGGCCTCGGCCTGGACGAGGTGCGCGCCTGCGTGCCGGCTGGGAGCTGCGCCATGATCTTGGGCGAGTCGGGTGCCGGCAAGTCAACGCTGCTCAATGCGCTGTTGGGCCACGATGCGCTGGCCACTGGCGGCGTGCGCGAGCGTGATGACCAAGGTCGCCACACCACGGTTGCGCGCGTGATGGTGGCGCTGCCGGGCGACGCCGGCGTGATCGCCGATGCCCCGGGCCTGCGCAGCCTGCCGCTCGTGGGACATGAGCGGGGTCTGGCGCGCGCCTTCCCCGAGATCGTCGAGGCGTCGCGCGCGTGCCGGTTTGGCGATTGCACGCACACTCACGAGCCGGGTTGCGCCGTTCGCGAGGCCGAAGATGCCGGACAGATCGACAGCCTGCGTCTGGAGACGTTCCAAAACCTAGCGTCATCCATGCGCGTGAGTGCCCAAATGCTCGACCCCGATGTCCATCTGTAATTGAATTTTCCTATGACAGCCGTCTCCTAATTGCTTGGGAGGCGGCTTTTTTTGCTGCCAAAGCGCCTCGAAATATGCGTTTTGCCGACGTTCTGACCAAAACCTTGCCACGAGCTTGACGGGCTGGTCAGCTTTTGGTCAGCAATTGGTTTGACACGTAAAACCAAGATTGCGATTGCACCGCTTTGCGTCCTGGCCGCCCAGACAATGGTGGTACGGGCATTTGCCCGGTGCTACCTTGAGAGGAGCGGCCGTGAACAAGAGCAAGCGCATCGCCATCAGTCTGGCCGCGGGCGTGCTTGCCGCGGCGCTCTGCATGGTTTACGGCTCGTCGATCCGTTCGCAAGCCGAGCAGGCCCAGGCCGAGACGTTGGCAAAATACGGTGGCGACCGCGTTGAGGTGTGCGTCGCGGCGCGCGATATCGATGCGGGCGAGACCCTCGACGAGACTAATGTCATAACTCAGGAATGGCTGGCGAGTCTGTTGCCGCGCGATGCGGCGACCGAGCTGCGTCAGGTGCGCGGCGACGTGACGACCTCACGCATTCCCAAAAACGCCGTGATTTGCAATGTCTACACCAAGGCCGAGAGCCACAAGCTCGAGGTGCCTAAAGGCAAGGTTGCAGTTTCGGTGGCGGTCGATGCCGAGCACTCGGTCGGCGGCGCCACGGGCGTGGGCAGCTATGTGGACGTGTACGTGCAAAAAGATGGCGTGACCGATCGTTTGTGCGGCGCGTACGTGATTGATACCAGCGAAGATGCCGGCACCACGCGCGAAGGCAAGATCGAGTGGGTGACGCTGGCGGCAGACCCCGAAGATGTCAAGGAATTGCTGGGGGCCTCGGGAAAGGGAACGGTCAGCTTGACGATTCCCGCCACGGCGCGCGGCAAAAAGAGCGGAGGCGACGAGTGATGAAGGCGATCTGGCTTGCGTGCTGCGCGTGCGGCGATTACGGGCTGCTACAGCAGGAAGTCGAGGGTCGCGATGTGGGCGCGCAGGTGCTTCGCGTGGGCGACCTGGACGGGCTGGTATCCATGGCGCGGGCGTTTCCGTCGCGCCGCGGTGCCGCCATCATCGCGGCGTCTCTGTTCGATACCGAAGACGTGAGGAAGACCGTTGCGCGCCTGACGGCCGAGGGCCGTGTGAGCCGCGTTGTCGTTTTGATCGAGACACTCGACCCATCGGATATCGAAGGGCTGTTTCGCGCGGGGGCGACCGAGGTCATCGCTGCGCACAGTTTGTGCGGCAACGGGCGTGCGGGTGAGGGAACGGTTGATTCCGATCGACGCAGGACGATTGAGCCCGATGCTTTTGTTGATAGGGAACCCGGGGCGCCTCGCGCTACAAGAGGCCCGCGTGTTGATGAATATGGAAAAGCGGAAGCCGAGCATGGTCGGCGCCCCCGGGACCCCCTTGCATACGATGACGCTGGAAGGCCGGTACCGTATGGCGATGACGTTCTGGCTGAAGATATGGGATACGTGCACGGCGTAAATCTGGCCGATGAGCTCGACGAGGTCGAGGGTTTTGCCGGGGCTGGCGAGCCGTGTGCCGCTGCGTCTTTGGCTTCGGAACCGCAGCCCGGGCAGCCTGACATGCCGGCTTGGGCTCAGCGCGTGACTGCGGCGGGGGAGACGGGGATGTTATCGCCCGCGTCCGTGTCGCCGGTTCCTGCACCGTCAGCCCCCGCGCCGTCGGCGGACGCTTCGATTCCGTCGCGTCGGGCGCCGGTCGTCTGCGCCGTCTCGGGTTCGGGCGGTTGCGGCAAGTCGACGATCGTTGCCACCATGGCGCATGCGGCGTCGCTGTTGGGTTTGCGTGCCGCTGTGCTCGACTTGGACCTTATGTTTGGAAACCTATACTATCTGCTGGGTGTCGATGCCCCACACGATATGGCGACGCTTATCGAGCCTTCGGCGGCGGGCGCACTTGCCGAGCCGGATATCGTGGCCGCATCGATGCGCGTCGCCCCGGGCATCACGCTCTGGGGACCTGTCGCGGCCCCCGAGAACGCCGAGCTCATGGCACGTCCGGTGGAGCTATTGCTCGATGTTTTGCGCCGCGAATCCGACGTGGTCTTTGTCGACACCTCGGTCTTTTGGGGCGATGCCGTGGCCGCCGCGGTGGCGGCGAGCGACCGTTGCCTGGTCGTAGGCGATGCGGCGGTATCGTCCGCGACATCCGCTTCGCGCGTCATTGAGCTGGCGAGCCGCGTGGGCGTGCCACGCACGCGCATGAGCGCCGTGTTCAACCGGTTTGGTGCGCGCGGTGCCGACGAGGACGTCGCTATGCGCTTCGAGATTGCCTGCGCACTGAGCTCCAAGATCCGCATTGCCGATGGCGGTCAGGACTTGGCCGCGCTCATGGCATTCGGTCGCGCCGACGAGGCAGTGGGTCAGACGAGCGCTTTTGCGACCAGCGTGCGCGAGGCCACGCGCGAGATGCTCGTGGAGCTGGGCTGCGCCGTCGGTCCTTGGAGCGATATGGTCGCTGACCGCGCGACCCGCACCGAGCGCCCGCGCATCCGTCTTCCCTGGTCGCGTGAGGGTGATTCGCGATGAGTCTGCAGACGCGGATTAAAGCCGCTGGCGCGGCCGCCGCGGCTGCCCCCGTTGATGCGGGACGCCGCCGTGCCGTTAAACGCCGCACCAAGCGTGCGGTGATGGACCGCATGGGCTACGACGAGGTGGCGCGCATCGGCGCCTACGTCGACCCTGCCCTTGCCCGCTCTGAGCTGCGTCCGGCGGTGGAAGCGGCGCTCAACGTGGAAGAGCCGACCGACTTGGCGACGCCTGAGCGTGAGACCATCATCGACGAGATCCTAGATGACGTGGTGGGCCTGGGGCCGCTGCAGCCGCTCATCGAGGACGACACCGTTACCGAAATCATGATCAACGGCTGCCGCTCTGCCTTTTTTGAGCGCAGTGGCGTTTTGTATCCCATCGAGCACGCGTTTGAGGACGACGAGCAGATCCGTGTGCTCATCGACCGCATCATCTCGCCGCTCGGCCGTCGTATCGACGAGCGTAGCCCCATCGTCAATGCCCGCCTCAAGACGGGTTATCGCGTCAACGCGGTGATTCCACCCGTGGCGCTCGACGGGCCAATCCTCACCATCCGTAAGTTCTCGGACCGTATCTGTTCGTTGGACGAGCTTGTGGGGTTGGGGTCACTGCCGCTTTGGTATGCGCAGCTGCTGTCGTGCGCGGTGTCGTTGCGGCAGGACTTGGCGGTTGCGGGAGGCACGGGGTCGGGCAAGACCACGCTGCTCAACGCGCTGTCGTGCGAGATTTCCACCGGCGAGCGCATCGTGACGATCGAGGATTCCGCCGAGCTCAAGTTTGCACATCACCCACACGTTGTTCGTCTGGAGGCGCGTGAGGCGTCAATCGAGGGCGAGGGTGCGGTGACGATTCGCGACCTGGTGACCAATGCTCTGCGTATGCGCCCCGACCGCATCGTCGTGGGCGAGGTGCGCGGTGCCGAGTGCTGCGACATGCTGCAGGCCATGAACACGGGCCACGACGGCTCG
Source organism: uncultured Collinsella sp. (assembly GCA_958408685.1). GTDB lineage: Bacteria > Actinomycetota > Coriobacteriia > Coriobacteriales > Coriobacteriaceae > Collinsella. The sequence goes on from CATYLC010000007.1 coordinate 70,011, forward strand.
CTCACCACGCTCCATGCGGGTACCGAGCAGGAGACCGTGGTTCGCCTGACGCTGCTTGCGCGCTACGGCATCGATTTGCCGAGTGAGCTTATCGAAGAGCAGATTGCCATGGCGCTCGACGGCATCGTGATGTCCGAGCGCCACGCCGATGGCAGGCGTTTCGTCTCCTCGTATTCGGGGGTGCGTCGCGCCGCGTCGGGCGGCGTAGAGCTCGAGCGCTATGTGACTTTCGATGCCGCCGAGCGTACCTGGACGCTTGACCGCGAGCCGCCGTTTATCGCAGAAGGCCTGCGGTCGGGAACGCTCACGCAAGAGGAGGTGGACGAATGGAGATCGCTATGCCCCTCGTCGTAGGGGGTTTGGCGGGGCTTTCTATCGCGATGGCATGTGGGGCAGAGCCTCGTGTGCCGCGGATGCCGCCGGCGGAGCTGGCGCGCCAGACGCTCGAATCGATGGCGGAGAAGCTGCCGCGTGAGTTGGTGGAAAACGACCTGCTGACAAAGATTGCCCGCTCGTGGGCGTTGCTAATCCCCGCAGATCGCCTTGGGTTTGCTATTGAGGATAACGCGGCTCGTCTGGCATTTCTGCTGCTGTCGAGCGGTATCTGCAGCGTTTTGCTGGCCGTTGCGTCGTTGTCGCCCATCGGCTTTGTCTTGGGGCTGGTGGCGCCGTTTGGCGTGGGTGCCGCGCGTGACACCTTCGATCGCCGACGCGAACAGCATGATGTAGAAGAGGCCATGCCCGAGGCATTCACGGCGTTATCCATGTCGCTTGCCTCGGGGCATTCGCTGGCACAGGGCATGCGCTTTGTGGGTGCCCATGCGCAAGAGCCGGTGCATACCGAGTTTTTGCGGGTTGCGGCGGCAATCGATTGCGGCATTTCGACGACCGACGCACTCGATGACCTACTCGTTCGCATCGATGCCCCCGGCCTTTCGCTTGTCACCTTGGCGCTCAAAGTATCGCAGCGTACCGGGGCTCCGCTTGCCGGCTTGCTGTCCGAGGCGTCGAGTATGGTGGGTGAGCGCATTGAGCTCAAACGCCGTCTGGACGTTAAGACGTCGCAGGCGCGTATGTCGGCACACATGGTCGCGGCGATGCCGGCGGGCATGTGCGCGGTACTGGCTTTGCTTTCGGCAGACTTTCGCCGCGGTCTTGCGACGCCGGCTGGTGCGGGCGCCGTGGTGCTGGGACTTGCCCTCAACGTCGTTGCCTTGGTAGTTATCCGGCGCATTATGCGGGTGGAGTTATGAGCGCCCTGGTCGGGGTCGCGGCTTGTCTGTGTGCCCTGAGCGTATTTGCCGCGACGGGTTTGGAGCGCGCGGATGCTCGCAAGATTGCAGAGACGTGCAAGCGTGAGGCGGTACTGGTCATTGCTGCGGGCTGCTCGGTGATTGATGCCCTGACCGCGCGAATGAAGGGCGCGATTGGGGCGGGCGGCCCGGCGCGGGTGTCGCTCGGCGAGGTGTCCGAGATGATCGACGTGGTGCGCCTGGGGCTTTCTGCCGGCCTTTCGTTTGACGCGGCGCTCGAGATTTTCTGTGCCAATCGTCGGTCGGTGCTGGCCGTTCGTCTTGAACGAGCCTGCATGGCGTGGCAGGTGGGCGTGGGGACGCGCGAGGCCGAGCTGTTGGCTGCCGCGCGTGATTTGGACGTGAGGGCGCTCGAGACCTTTGCCATCACGGTGGGGCAGGCGCTTGCCCTGGGCGCTCCGCTGGCCGAGACGCTGGCTGCTCAAAGTCGCGAGATCCGTGCGGCCCATCGCGCCGCAGTCGAGCGCGAGATCGAGCGCGCACCGGTCAAGTTGCTGATTCCCACCGGCACGCTCATCTTGCCGGCGTTGCTTCTGTCCATATTGGGCCCGCTGCTGGGAGCAGGCGGGATGATGTAGGGAGGAATACATGAACACGATGACCGACATTGCGGGCAAGGCTTGGAGCTGGGCTTTTTGCCGGGCAATCCGCGCTCGCCAGCGTGCCAAGGCGCTGTTGCGGGAGGAGAGCGCGCAGGGCACTACCGAATACGCCATCTTGGTCGGCGTGCTCGTAGTGATCGCGATTATCGCCATCGTCGCGTTTAAGAGCAAAGTCGAAGAACTATGGAACGCGATCAAAGACGGCATCAACAGCCTGTAGGAGGCAGGCGGCCTGTTGGTTCGCCGCTGGTGCTCGTTTGCTTGCTCGTGGCAATAGCGGTGACGTTTTGGGGGCTGGGTGTTGCGCGGCAGCAGCGTCCAGGCGCTACTGCCGATTTGGGATCGGGCTCGGCGGCGGTGTCACAAGCGGAAGGCGCGGGGGCTATGGGCGGTCAGAATGCCGCCGTCACGGCTCAGACCTTTTTACAGGCACTCGATGAGCGGGCGGCCAGTGCGACGGAGCCGTCTGCAGACAACGCGATTGCGGTTCGGCTCGCATGGTCCGAGGACCGGCCGATGACCGAGGCAGCGGCAGACCTGCTGCGCGCCTACCGCGAGGTGCCCACGGCCCAGCTCGCCCTGAGTGGCTATCTCGATATTAAGGGCAACGTATGGGGCGCCATCGTGCGCGATGGGCGAGGCTGGGTCGACATGGTGACGGTTGCCGCGGATGCCGGCGATGCCTCGTGCCGCCTGCGTGCCGTGCGTCTGGTTCCGCAAACAACGGAGTCAAAGGAGGGGTCGTGAAATGCATGATGTCCTGCGTGAGGAATCTGCTCAGTCGACCGTCGAATACGCCATCGTCACCGTGGCGCTGTTGTCGATTGTGCTGGCGATTGCGGGGCTTTGGCGCGCTGGCACCGATGGGCGCTTGGCGGCATTGGTCGAGCGGGCAGCGTCTCATGGCGTCGCCCCATCGTCGGTTATCGACGCCGCGACGGGTGCCAAGGACATCGCTCTGTATTGATATCGCGTGTGAGGATCGGGCGCAGTCTACGGTCGAGGCCGCCTTTTTGCTGCCGACGTTTTTGACGCTTATCTTGCTCGCGTTGCAGCCGGTGTGCCTGCTCTATACGCGCGCGGTCATGGAGTCTGCCGCCGCCGAGACCGCGCGGCTTATGACCACGACGACGGTGGAGAACGACGATGACCTTAAGGAGTTCACTCGCCGCAGACTTGCCGCGGTGCCCAACGTCTCGATTTTTCATGCCGGCGGGCCGCTGTCGTGGGATATCGAGTTGGGGCGGGCCGGTGCCGGCGGCGTTTCGTCCGTGTCTGTTGCCGGCGAGGTTAAGCCGCTGCCCGTGATCGGTGCATTTGTGCAGGCCATGGGCAGTGCGGGTGAGGGCGGCTATGTCGAGCTCAAGGTCGACGTCTCGTATCGATCGCGTCCCGAATGGCTGGAGGGAGATTATGATTCATGGATTGCTGCATGGGATTAGGCGCTGCCTGCTGCGGGTGACGCAAGGGTTTGCGGCCCGCCGTCGACCAGGCGCTCGCCGCAGGCGGGGCGGCTTTATGGGCCGTGCCGGTATCGACTTGTTTATCGAAGACGGTGCCTATACCACGCTCTCCTCTGCGGTTGTCATTCTGGTGGTGCTTACGCTGCTGTTTTCGTCGACCGCGGCGATATGGAGCATGTCACGCGCCGGAGACACCCAGGTGGCGGCCGATAGCGGCGCGCTGGCGGGCGCCAACGTGGTGTCGTCCTATCACACAGCCGCCACGGTGGTCGATGCGAGCATTTTGAGTTTGGGCCTGGCGGGGTTTGCCACGATCGGCACCGGCTTGGTTGCCATTCTCATTCCGGGCGCCGAGGTTGTCGGCAGCGATATCATCGACACAGGGACCCAGATCATTAAAACGCGTAACAAGTTTGCCAAAAGCGCGGCAAAGGGCCTGCAAAAGATCGAGACCGCTTTGCCGTACCTGGTTGCCGCGCGCGCAATGCAGGCAGTATCGGCGCAGGATACCGACGGCGTGACCTATACCGGTACGGCGCTTGCCGTGCCCAGGACATCCGAGTCGGATTTTGTTGCGCTCGAAGGATCCGAAATCTCGACCGATGCCATTAAAGATGCGTCGGAAGATCTGGAGCGCGCGGCCGAGGAACTGCAAAAAGCATCGGAGGAGACGGCGAAGGCCAAAGAGCGCGCCTGGCTAGCGGATTGCGGTGGGTCGGATAAAGGTTCGGTCGGCAGCTGTTCGTGTATGTGGGAGCGTGCAAAAAGCCTAACGGATCTCTCCGGTGTTCAAAATCCGCATTACTCATCGAGCGTTACGTGGGAGCCTCAAGTTGCCCTTGATCGCGCGAAGGACTACTACCATCGGCGTCTGACAAATGAGAAGCCCCAAGGCTCGAGTGTCGAGATGAAGGCAGAGTCTGCGGCGCGTAAGGCGTTTTATACCTATGCGAGCGCTGAGGTCGATCGGGCATATATAACCGAGAACGGAGACAGGGTTTCCTCTTATATTCCGCTGCTGCCGCGCAACTCTGATGAGGTTCGGGCGACGGAACTCTATACCGATGCGGTGTGGCCGACTAGCGTGAACGATGACAAGGCGTATTTGCATTACGGGACGACCTGCCCTAACTATAAGAAAGGAACGCCGAGCGGATTTGCTTCGGTTGCCGATTACGATGGACAGGATAAATGCAGCAAATGCCATTTTGGCGTTTCGGCGCTTGGTGCTGTTGCGGCGCCTTCAACCTCTATCGAAAACGGCTTCGAGTATCACTTTGACAAGTTTAAAGACGCCCTGGAGGACTACGTCGACTGTCGTAACAAGGAGCTTGAGCTCGAGCGTCAGACTGAGGACGAAGCCGACCGTGCGGGCAATGCGTTCGATACCGCCATCAAAGAACTTTCCGGTGAGCGCCCGCGCATCGCCCCGCCCGGTCGCAACGGCGTGGTCGCCTTTGCGGTCTCGGGCGCCATCTCCAGTCCCGACGAGCTCAACTCTTCGTTTAACACGGCAGTTGAGCTTGGCGATCGTGGTGCAATTTCTGCTGCAGTGCTCGCGCCCGATGATGCGACGGCACAAAATAACGTTCTCTCGCGGTTTTTCTCGACGCTGGAGGAGCGTTCGGGCGGCGTTGCCGGCGTGCTCGATGGCGTTATGGATGTTTGGGGCCGCCTGCTTGTGGGGTACGGAGACATCCAGGGTGCGGCCGACGAGCTTATGGGAGAGCTGATCGGTGGCTTGGGAGGGAGTAGCGGCGCGTTAGGCTCCATCGCGTCCTGGCTCGGTGACACCGTTTCGTCCTCCGTGGCGGCGCTGGGGCTCGAACCGTGCGATTTGCGTCTGCGAAAACCGGTGCTGACCGATACCGCCAATGTCATCAAAAGTCCGGGGTCCGATATCGCGGGCATCTCCAAAGCTCAAGATGCCCTGCGAAAAATCCCCTTGGGCGTGACTGACCCCAAGGCACTTTGCGAGGCCTTGGAATATCACGTCGAGCGCACCATCAGCGGCGCGGTGTTCACGCTTGCGGAGATCCCGCTGCCCGGCGGCGGCTCCATCCCGCTCACTGTCGATGTTGCCACGCTGGTGGGAGCTTTTGGCGGTGGGTCGTAATGGGCATTCGTTCGGGCTTGCGCGAGGAGCATGCCCAGGCGACGGTCGAGATGGCCGTGGTCACGCCTGTCCTGCTCGTGCTGGCTCTCATCGCGTACAACATCATGATCTTTGCTGGCGCGGTCGCGCGCTTCGACCGCGTGGTGCCCGACATCGTGCTGGCGCACGCTGTGGCGCCGGGCGGGGAGGGTGACGAGAGCTCCATTGACGCTTCCGCGACCGTTCAGGCTCAGATTCAGGATGCCATGGAGGGATATGACCTACAGGTCGAGGTCTCGAGCGAGCAGGGCACGGCGTCATCGGATGGTGGCCTGCTCTCTCTTTCTGGCACGTTTAGGACTTATACCTGCACCATGCACTACGAGCCGTGGCCGAGTTCGCTGAGCATCGCCGGCGTTTCCCTGGGGGCGCCGGCCGTGCTCACGCATGAACGTGCGGTGACGGTCGATCCATGGCGTCCGGGGGTGGTCATGTGACCGCGGTCTCGTCCTATATCGCCTACGCACGGGCGCTCAACAGGTTGGGCTGGACGCCGGCCGAGTTTGTGGTGGCGGAGTCGTTTACCGTGCGTCTGCGCGGCATGCTGGGACGGCGGTCGATTGCCGCCAGCGGACTGCCGCTTGTCATGGCGTTTCCGCGCTGTTCCTCGGTTCACACCTGCTTTATGGCCTATCCCATCGACATCGCCTTTATCGACCGCAACGGCAACATCCTCGCGTGCTACGAAAACGTACGTCCCTGGCGTATGTGTTCCTGCCCCGGCGCCTGGGCGGTACTCGAGCGCCTTTCAATCATTGTTTCGCCCCCTGTTCTCCAACGCGTGCCGGCATAAGAATTGGCGACAGTGGACTTTCGTCATACGAAATTGGGTAAGATGGGGTAGGAGATGCATGGATGTCGAGATTCATCCCAACGCCAAAAAACACCTGACGGAAAAACAGGTGCTTGGCGCCTGGTTCGCGGTTACTGAGTGTATTCGCCGCGAGTCGGAAGACGATCCGCCGAGATGGCTTGCGATTGGATGGCTTCCGGACGGACGGAGTGTGGAGCTCGTTGCGGTCGAACTTATTCGTGGATGGCTCATTATTCATGCCTTGTCTCCGGTTCAGAAGAAATTCTGGCAAGAGATCGAGCGAGCTCGGCAAAGGGGTCGATGATGGGCGAGATATATACGACCGCTAGTGGTCAGGTTGTAACGGATGAAATGATTGACGCGTGGTGTGAGTCGTACGAGCGCGGAGAGTTTCCGGATGGCGAACACACCGTTGGTGGAATCGTGCATGGACGGCCTCCACTCTCAGGTGAGGGAACGGCAACGCTATCGGTCAAGATTCCTCTGGGAATGAAGGAGGCCATTCGTCGACGGGCGGCTGCCGAGGGGATGACGCCAAGTGAGTTTGCCCGTGCGGCCCTGAGTGAAAAACTTCTTGCGGCCGGTTGATGCTTTTGACGTGCCGTTCTATAGGAGCGAGATTGTGGCCGATGTCGCGCTCAAAAACTTTTTTAAAATTCTCGGTTGACCGGAGCGCGTCCTTGGTTATACTAATCAAGCCTTGAAACAAGGCACACCTCAAATGGCTGGGTAGCTCAGTTGGTAGAGCAGAGGACTGAAAATCCTCGTGTCAGGGGTTCGATTCCCTTCCCCGCCACCTTGAATTGACTAGGACCTCTGCAAAGGGGTCCTTTTCTTTTATCGAGGGCTCTGCGGAAACTGCGTCCCGGAATTTGGCTTCAGAGTGGGATGCGTTTTCCGCTTTGAGGCCGCTTGGGAAAGCACGACTCGGAATCCGGCGTCAGAATGGGACGTGCTTTCCTTTTTCGGCCTTTGGCGGAAACTGCGTCCCAGATCCCGCGCTCAGAACGGGATGCATTTTCCGGTTGAGGCCTCGAACGGAAAATGCATCCCAGTCTTTTGCGAAAAACGGGATGCGCTTTTCGGCCGCCTACTTCCGGCGCATATGTACATCTCGGCGCACCATCCCGAGCCCGTCTGCTCCCAGACATTCCTCCCGCTTTTGCGCCACTTTACAGACCGTTCGGTCGTCTGTCCGCACGCGCGGGTATACTCAAAACGATACTTTTCCTATGCAATACGATGCAGGCTCGGCCTGCACGATCCGAAGGGGGCAGTGATGGAGAGGATACTCGGCGTTAATCTCTCTGGCTGGTTTATTCCCGAGCCTTGGGTGACCCCGTCGCTGTACGCGGCGACCGGTGCATCCAACGCAGCCGAGCTGCAGGAGGCCATGGGCACCGCCGCCTATAACGAGCGCATGCGCCGTCATTACGAGACGTTTGTGAGCGAGGACGATTTCCGCCGCATGGCGCAGATTGGCCTCAATGCCGTGCGTCTGCCGGTGCCTTGGTATGCCTTTGGCTCGCAGGAGTCCGATGCGTCCTACATCTCGGTTGTCGACTACATCGACCGTGCAATTGAGTGGGCTGCCAAGTACGACATCCGCGTGCTGCTTGATCTGGCAACTGTGCCCGGTGGCCAGGGCGATTCCAACGATTCGCCCGCCACGCCGGAGGCTGTCGCCGAGTGGCATTCGTCCACCAACGGCCGTCATGTCGCGCTCGACGTGCTCGAGCGCCTGGCCGATCGCTACGGCGAGGCCGAGAGCCTGCTGGGCATTGAGCTGCTGGACACGCCGCAGATGAGCGTCCGCAAGAGCCTCTTCACCATGACGGATGGCATTCCGGCTCACTACCTGCGCAATTTCTATCGCGATGCCTACGAGCTCGTCCGTTCGTATATGCCCGAGGATAAGATCGTCGTCTTTTCGTCTTCGGGGCATCCCAGCGAGTGGAAGCATTTTATGCGCGGCGCCAAGTACAAGAACGTCTACATGGACCTTCACCTGTACCATTACCGCGACGAGTATGCGCTCGATATCACGAGCCCCCGCGGGCTGACGACGGCGATTTCGCGTAACAAGCGCGAGCTTAAAGAAGCGATTTCGACTGGGTTCCCCGTGCTGGTGGGCGAATGGTCGGGCGCGGCGATCTTTGCCAACTCGTCGGTTACGCCCGAGGGCCGCAATGCCTACGAGCGCGTGTTTATCGCCAATCAGCTGGCTTCGTTTGCGCCGGCTGCCGGTTGGTTCTTCCAAACGTGGAAGACCGAGAAGCGCATTGCAGCATGGGACGCCCGCGCGGCGCTCGGTACGCTCGAGCGCGGCATGATTGAATAGGTTGATATGACGCAAAACAGCGCCCATACGGGCAAACTCTATGTGGTCGGCACGCCCATCGGCAACCTGGGCGACCTGTCCCCGCGCGTTGGCGAGGCGTTTGCCGCCGCCGATGTCATCTGCTGCGAAGACACGCGTGTGACGTCAAAGCTGCTGATGCACCTGGGCATTTCCAAGCCGCTTGTCCGTTGCGACGAGAATGTGATCGCCAGCCGCGCCGCCGGCCTGGTCGACCGTCTGCTGGCGGGGGAGACCCTCGCCTTTGCCTCGGACGCCGGCATGCCGAGCGTGTCCGATCCCGGCCAGGCGCTGGTCGAGGCGGCGCGTGAGGCCGATGTGCCCGTCGAGGTTATTCCCGGGCCCTCTGCTTGCGTCACGGCGCTCGTTTCGTCCGGCATTCCCTGCGAGCATTTTTTCTTTGAGGGCTTTTTGGGCCGAAAGCACGGCGACCGCGTGCGCCGTTTGCAGCGCCTTGCCGTGGTTCCCGGCGCACTCATCTTCTACGAGTCTCCACATCGCATCGTGGCGACGCTCGAGGCCGTGGCAGAGGTTTTTCCCCAGCGTGAGGTTGCCGTCTGCCGCGAACTCACCAAGCTGCACGAGGAGGTCTTGCGCGGGCCAGCTGCCCAGCTCGCCGAGGAGCTGCGTGCTCGCGGCGAGGTAAAGGGCGAGATTGCGCTGGTCATCGCGCCGCCGAGCGAGGATGAGGAGACCGGTATCGTGCCGGTTGGCGCCGCGGCAGCGGATCCCGACGAGGCCCTGCGCGAGGATATCCGCGCCGCGCTCGAGGAGGGGGAGCCCGCGTCTGCGGTGGCCAAGCGCCTGTCTCAGAAGTATTCGCGCCGCAAGCGCGATGTCTATGCCATGGTGCTCGATATGCAATAGATGGAGGATATCAAGCCCTTGCGCTAGAATCATCCCCTGTATGCAACGTTTTTCTGGAGGACAAACCCCATGGATCAAAGCAAGCCTTCGTTCTTTATCACGACGCCCATCTACTACGTCAACGCCGATCCGCACCTGGGCACGGCTTATTCCACCATCATCGCCGACGTTCAGGCTCGCTATCGCCGCTCCGCTGGCTATAACGTCAAGTTCCTGACCGGCATGGACGAGCACGGCGAGAAGGTCGCCGAGGCCGCAGCCAAGCACAACATGACGCCGCAGGAGTGGACCGACAGCCAGGCCCCGCACTTCAAGGAGCTTTGGAGCAAGCTCGAGATTTCCAACGACGACTTCATCCGCACCACCGAGCCGCGCCAGCATCATGCTGTGCAGTACCTGTGGGAGCGCATGAAGGAGTCCGGCTACCTGTATAAGGGCAGCTACGACGGTTGGTATTGCGTGCCTGACGAGACCTACTTCACTGATACGCAGGTCCAGAAGGGCGACGAGGAGTACGGCAGCGTCGGCCAGCACCTGTGCCCCGACTGCCACCGTCCGCTTGAGCGCGTGCAGGAGGAGTCCTACTTCTTTAAGCTTTCCGCCTTCCAGGACAAGCTGCTCAAGCTCTATGACGAGCACCCCGACTTTGTCGAGCCTGCGTTCCGTATGAATGAGGTACGCAGCTTTGTCGAGGGCGGCCTTAATGACCTTTCCGTGAGCCGCACGAGCTTTGACTGGGGCATCCAGGTTCCGTTTGACGAGGGCCATGTGACCTATGTATGGTTCGACGCGCTGCTCAACTATATGACGGCCGTCGGCTACGGTGTCGACACCGACGAGGCGCGTGCCGAGCTGGCCTATCGCTGGCCCGCGCAGTTCCACATCGTGGGCAAGGACATCATCCGCTTCCACTGCGTCATTTGGCCCGCCATGCTCATGGCCATCGGCGAGGCCCTGCCCGAGCACGTTTTTGCCCACGGCTTCCTGACCGTGCGCAATGCCGAGACCGGCAAGGCTGAGAAGATGTCCAAGAGCCGCGGCAACGCCATCGCTCCGCAGGACGTTATCGACATGTTGGGCGTCGAGGGCTATCGCTACTACTTCATGACCGACGTCGTTCCCGGTACCGACGGCGCCATCAGCTTCGATCGCATGGAGCAGGTCTACAACGCCGACCTGGCCAACAGCTGGGGCAACCTCATCTCACGTTCGCTCAACATGAGCGGCAAGTACTTTGACGGTTGCGCGCCCGCCAAGCCCGCATCGTTCGATGCGTTCGACAACCCGCTGGCAAAGATCGCCGATGGTCTGGTCGACCGCTACATGGCCAAGATGGACGTGCTCGATTATGGTGGAGCTAAGGACGAGGTCATGGAGCTCATCCACGCCGCCAACCACTACATCGAGGACTCCGAGCCCTGGGCGCTTGCCAAGGACGAGGCCAAGGCTGACGAGCTGGCGTTTGTGATCTACAGCCTGCTCGAGGCCATTCGCATTGCCGCTCACCTGCTGATGCCGCTCATGCCCCAGACTTCTGCCGAGGCCCTGCGTCGTCTGTCCTGCGAGGATGAGGCCGCGAGCGACGACCTCAAGGGCATTTGCGCTTGGGGCCTGCTTGCCGGTGGTCAGCCCGTCGAGAAGGGCGAGCCGCTGTTCCCGCGTCTGGGCTAAGACGCCGCGCGCCATATCGGCAATTTGCTGTTTAGATGTAAGGGCATGGCCGCAACGGTCCATGCCCTTTTGCTTTGCGATGCAGCCACCATGTTAAGGAGGCAACCATGACAACTTCGCCTTTGGCAAACCCCACGGCAACTAGGGAGCTGCTAGAGGAGTTTGGCCTTGCGACCAAGCATCGCCTGGGCCAAAACTTCCTGATCGACAACCATGTGATCGAGCGTATCTGCGAGCTTGCCGAGCTTGCGGGCGATGAGCGCGTGCTCGAGGTTGGCCCGGGCGTTGGTACGCTCACGCTTGCGCTGCTGCAGGAGGCGGCGTGCGTCACGTCGATCGAGGCCGACCCCGAGCTCGAGCCGGTGCTCGATGCTCACGCCGCCGACTATGCCAACTTCCGCTTTATCATGGGCGACGCGCTCAGGGTGACGCCGGAGCAGATTGAACAGACCGCGGGCGGTGAGCCGACGGTGTTTGTCGCGAACCTGCCTTATAACGTGGCGGCGACGATCATCCTGCAGTTCTTCCAGACGATGCCGGCGCTCAAGCGTGCCGTCGTCATGGTGCAAAAGGAGGTTGCCGATCGCATTGCCGCAGTGCCGGGCAACAAGACCTATGGCGGCTATACGGCAAAGCTCGGCCTGTATGCGCAGGTGACGGGTCGCTTTGAGGTGCCGCCGCGTTGCTTTATGCCGGCGCCGCACGTGGACTCGGCTGTCGTGCGTATCGACCGTGTTGACGGCGTGGTGTCCGAAGGGCTCGATCGCGAATTTGTGGCCCGCGTGATTGATGCTGCATTTGCCCAGCGTCGCAAGACCATCCGCAACTCCATGAGCGTCAACGGCTTTGCCAAGGACGTACTCGATGCCGCCTTTGAGACTTGCGGTATCGCGCCCACCACGCGTGCCGAGACGCTTGATGTTGCCGACTTTGTCCGCCTGGCCCAGGAGCTAATCCATGATGCCTAATGCCGCACGCGTGACGTTTACCAAGAAAAAGAAGACGGTCGCCTGCCCCGTGCCCTTGGCACCGCTTGCCGACACGCATGCGCATCTGCTTTCGTTTTGGGGCAAAGAAGTGCCCGAGACGCTCGTGCGCGCCAAAGCCGCGGGTGTCGACCTGTTGGTGACGATGTTCGACCCCATCGCTGACAAACGCAGCGTGACGGACTATAGCGACTGGCTGACGCGCGAGATTCTGCCGATGCAGGATATCCCGCAGATCAAGTATCTTGCCGGCGCGCATCCGTATGGCGCGCCGGACTATACCGACGACGTTCACGCACAGGTCGTTGCCGCACTCGATGACCCCTTATGCGCCGGTATTGGCGAAATCGGCCTGGACTATCACATGGACTATGACGACGATATCGCGCCGGCGCCCCACGACGTGCAGATCGACTGTATGGCGCGCCAACTCGAGGTCGCCGTACGCCGCAATGTGCCGGTAGAGCTGCATCTGCGTCATGAGGATACGGACGAGGAGCGCACCTCGCATGTGGACGCCTACAACGTGTTGCGCGAGGTCGGCGTGCCCCAGGCCGGTTGCGTACTGCACTGCTTTGGCGAGGACCGAGCCACGATGGAGCGCTTTGTGGATTTGGGTTGTTACATCGCCTATGGCGGCGCGGCTACCTTTAAGCGCAACGACGACGTGCGCGAGGCATTTGCGGCGACCCCGCTCGACCGTATTTTGTTCGAGACGGATTGTCCCTATATGGCGCCGGAGCCCATTCGCGGTCTTGAATGCGAGCCTGCAATGATTTCCATCACAGCAAACGCGCTGGTCAACGACCGCGTCGATCGTACCGGCGAGGACGCTGAAGCAATCGCTCGAGCCGCCTGGGAAAATGCCTGCAAACTTTTTCAAAAATAGTTCTTGCGTTCGCGGTGGCGCTCCGTTATTCTAATTCCTGCACGCGGGCGTGGCGGAATTGGCAGACGCGTACGGTTCAGGTCCGTATGGGGGCAACCCCATGAAGGTTCAAGTCCTTTCGCCCGCACCATTAAATGAAAGAGCTCCCAGAAATGGGGGCTTTTTTGTTATGGGCCCATCGCGGGGACTTGAACCTGCGAAGGAGCGAGCGTAGAGAAAACGCGGAGCGTTTTTGGCGAGCTGGCGAGGGCGCCGTCAGGCGGCCGAAGCCGGTGCGGATCCGCGAAGCGGATGCGCGGACGTCCTTTCGCCCGCACCATTAAATGAAAGAGCTCCCAGCGATGGGAGCTCTTTTGTTACGGGCCGTTTTTGGCAGATTTGACATATCGATTTCGCGCGGTAGATGCCCCTGTGGTCAAAAAGTGGCAAATATGAGTACTGGCATGAAAATAGAGACATTTCACGAAGCTATTTTTGCTCATTTTACGCAACAGATGTACGCTAATTTGACCCAATCTTGAGACAAAACGAAGTAAATTCGATAGACCTCGGGTTCAAAGAGGCGATTTTGACCCAAATACGCTGTTACTAAACTGGTGACAGTACTCATATTTGGCCTTTTTTGACCACGGGTCCTCTTGTTGGTGTCACACAGCTACTTCGTGCGGGTATCCTAGTCCCAACGCGTGCCTATCAGAGGAGAAACCATGCTGTTGTCCGGTATCATCGCTACCCTTACGAGCCTTCTACTTCCCATCATCATTTTGTTGCTACTGCTCCCCAACGCCTGCTATGTCGTTGAACAGCAGCATGCTGTGATCATCGAGCGTCTGGGCAAGTTCAACCGCATCGTCAACGCGGGCTTCCACATGAAGGTGCCCGTGATCGACCGCAAAGCCGCCACGGTGAGTCTGCGCACCATGAAAAACGGTTTTGGCATCGACGTTAAGACCCAGGACAACGTGACTATCGGCCTTGAGGTCTCTGCTCAGTACCACGTGAGCTATGACATGGGCGCCGGCCCGGCAGATTCGGGCATCTACAAGAGCTACTACATGCTGCAGGAGCCCGTCGACCAAATGCGTGACTTCATCACCGATGCCCTGCGCTCTTCCATCCCCGTCTACACGCTCGATGAGGTCTTTGCCAAAAAAGACGATATCGCCAAGGACGTCAACGCCACCGTGTCCGAGCAGATGGCCGCCTACGGCTTCACCCTCGTGTCGACACTTATCACCAAGATCGCGCTGCCGACCGAGGTCGAGAACTCCATGAACGACATCAACGCCGCCCAGCGTAAGCGCGCTGCTGCGCAGGAGCTCGCCGAGGCCGACCGCATCAAGCGCGTTACCGAGGCGACCGCCGAGGCCGAGGCAATGGAAAAGGCGGGCGAGGGCATCGCCAACCAGCGCAAAGCCATCGCGCTGGGCATCAAGGATTCGCTCGAGATCATCCAGGAGACGGGCGTCGGCAACGATGAGGCCAACCAGCTGTTCATGTTTACGCAGTGGTCCGAGATGATGACGGAGTTCGCTCGCACGGGCAAAACCTCGACGGTCGTGCTGCCGAGCGATTTCTCACAGTCGGCCTCGATGTTCGAGCAGATGTTGACAGCCGGCAAAGTTCAGAACGAGTCGAAGGAGTAGACGCGCGTGAAATATACCGTTGTTTGCGTTGGCAAGCTCAAAGAGCGCTTTTGGAAGGACGCGTGCGCCGAATACACCAAACGCCTAGGCGCCTATGCCAAGGTAGATATGCGCGAGGTTGCCGATATCGATCCGGCCAAGGCGGGCGGTGTGGATGCCGCGCGTAACAAAGAGGGCGTGGCGATTCTTGCTGCCCTGCCACCGCGGGCACATGTGATTCTGCTGGCTATCGAGGGCAAGGAGCGTTCGAGCGAGGAGTTCTCGACCCGTCTCGAAGACCTCATGCTGAGAGGCAACAGCGATATCGCTTTTGTAATCGGCGGATCGGACGGCGTGAGCGATGCCGTGCGCGCCCGCGCCGACGAGATGCTCAGCTTTGGACGCATTACCTTGCCGCACAACCTGGCGCGCGTGGTGCTGCTGGAGCAGATCTACCGCGCCTGCAAGATTAGCCGCGGCGAGCCGTATCACAAGTAGGTCGGCAATACGAAACAATGGCGTGGGACAATGACTTTCGTTTTGAGGAACGCATCTGAGAGGACTGTGTGATATGAAGATCGGATTTGTCGGTTTTGGCAATATGGCGAGCGCTATGGCCGATGGCTGGATTGCCGCCGGCGTGGCCGCGGTCGACATGTGCGCTTGCGCAGGGCGCTACGATGCTCTGGTTGAGCGTTGCGAGGCGCGGGGCATGGCTGCCTGCCACGATGCGGCGGAGGTTGTTGCCGCGTCCGATATCGTGGTTGCGGCGGTCAAGCCGTATATGATCGAGAAGGTCTTCGCCCCACTCAAGGATGCGCTTGCCGACAAGGTCGTCCTTTCGGTTGCCTGGACCTGGGATAGTGCCAAGTGGGAACAGGTTCTGCCAGGTGTTGCTCATATCTCGACAGTGCCCAACACGCCGGTTTCGGTGGGCGAGGGCGTTATCGCCTGCGAGAAGGCTTCCACGCTTAGCGATGAGCAGCGTGCCACGGTGCTCGGTCTGCTCGGAAAGCTTGGCACGGTGGTCGAGCTCGATTCGAGTCTGCTGTTTGTGGGTGGTACCGTGGGCGGTTGCGCCCCGGCGTTTGTCGCCATGGCGATCGAGGCTCTGGGCGATGCGGCCGTCAAACACGGTATTCCGCGCGCCGATGCCTATCGCATTGTGAGCCAGATGGTGCTGGGTACGGCAAAGCTGCAGCTTGCAACCGGCCAGCATCCAGCAGCGATGAAAGATGCCGTGTGCTCGCCCGGTGGTGCTACCATCAAGGGCGTCGTCGCGCTCGAGGACGCCGGCATGCGCAGCGCCCTAGTCAAGGCCATCGACGCTACTCTCCAGTAAACTGACCAATAAGGGACAGATTAATTTTGCAGGGTTTTCCTGCGGTTTTGTACCTTGAGCAAAAAGCGCCCCGCAACTGGCTCAATTCCAGTTGCGGGACGCTTGCGTTTGCCCAGATAAAACCGACCAAAATAAAGGCTCTTCGGGGGTTTGTGTGGGTTAGCCGCCCGGTAAAAGTGCTCGCCTAG
>CATYLC010000008.1 GCA_958408685.1 uncultured Collinsella sp.
TGGACGGCACCGAGCCGTACGCTTGAGCTGAGAAGGGGGAGGCCTCGCGGCCTCCTCCTTTTTTGCGTTTACGGGGCGTAACTGACTCAATTACACCAGACGATCTTATCGTTTTTGGTATTGAGCCCTTATTTAAAGAAGATAAATTGAATAACAAGGGCAACTGCTATGGCCACAATGATCAAAAGCAGGATTGTCAGTCGATGCTGTTTGCGTCGTTTACTTGATGAAATGAAGATTGATTTTCCCTGTTTTGGCGTTTCGAGATAGCGAGCCGAATGCGTCAAGGTTTGCTTTGGTCGAGAACCTCTTTGTTGATGAGCGGCTGATGCTTTCAGTGGCTCATCACTAGCTGCGCTGTTTTTAGATAATGGTGCGTCTTTTAGATATACAGGTTCTCCCGAGGCGACGCCCATATGTTTACGTCCCGTTTGGGCATCCTCGAGTGTTTGATATCGATTTCTCGTCACATACTCGGGCTCCGGATCATTAATGGGCTCTTGCGAGATGTGGGGGCGATGGAACCGCGGCGGCTGCGTGGAAGTATCTTCCCCCCGCGTCGGCATAAACATTTTGTTCTGGTTTTGGTCGTCCATGATGCCCTTTAGCTCGTTACCAACAACGTGTACGCGCTCATTGTAAGCCCCTTGCTATTTGTAGCTGTGAACATACTTGTTATTTAAGCTCTGGTTCAAAGAACCTTAACCTTATTAAAACCTGAGTCAAACACACTTAGATATGCTTATAGTACTGGACTCAAAAAACTTTATAGTCGATGTATATATGAGCACTGGGTGGGCATAAATAAGAGCGTCAAAAGAAGTCCCAGTCACCTAGAAGATGACTCGGCAGTCCTTAAAAGGAGTGGTAAACATGGCAAGCATGGTTCCTTATCGTTCGGTTTTTGGCGTTCGTCCTTCTGCTAGCTCGTTGTTCGATCTGTTTGATGATATGACCGACCTTGCAAACAACTCGATTGCTTCCAAGGCGTTCCCCGTTGACGTTGAGGATAAGGGCGACGGCTATGAGGTCAAGGCTTATCTGACCGGCGTCGCCAAGGACGATATCGATGTCGAGCTTAACGAGGGCCGTCTGTCCATTAGCGTGAATGTCGAGGAAGACGAGGAGAACGAGGGCAAGAACTTCCTGCAGAAGGAGTTCAGCTCGTACAGCGCGACGCGTGGCGTGTATCTAAAGGACGCTTCGAGCGAGGGCCTCTCGGCTAAGTACGCTGACGGCATCCTGACCGTTACGGTCCCCAAGATCGTCGAGAAGAAGAACGTTACGAAGATCTCCATCGACTAACTTCGTTGGTGTTCTGCGTTATTAAAAGACAGCAAAAGGGGCTGGGAAGCGATTCTCGGCCCCTTTTGCTGTCTAGGACAGTCTATTGAATGGTTGCTGGCCGATGCTGGCTTGCGGGGCGTATCGAGAGTTTTCGCGATCCTTGGAGAAGGGTTGCGGAGCTGTCGACCTCGTCATCCAGGGTTGCGGCCAGAGCTTTGGCATAGCTTTTGACGGTAAGGCTCGGACGATTGTTATCTTGGCTGATATGCATGGCAATGAGCTGTTCGGTGCGATCGGTAACAAGTTCGCGCGCGGCTTCGGCGGCTTGGCCATTGGAGAGGTGTCCCCTTGCAGACAGGATGCGCTCCTGAAGAAAGCGGGGATATTCTCCCTCGCGCAGCATGGTCACATCGTGGTTGCTTTCGAGTGCGAGGACTCGACAATCTTCGAGGGTGTTCATGGCTTGGCTCGATAGCTCTCCGGTGTCGGTGGCAAAGCCGATGGAATCATCGAGGGTGTCGAATCGATAGCCGACTGGATTGATGACATCGTGTGACGTTGAGTAGGTTTGCACGTGGATGCCGGCAATGGATAGGGTGTCACCGGGATCGAATTCCTCGACAGGCAGATGCGAAAGATTTTCTTTGCTCGAAAGAGTGCCCCTGCTGGCAAAGAGGGGGCCGTGCCAGTGCTTGCACCAGACATCGAGGCCCTTGATGTGATCGCTATGCTCATGAGTAATGAGAAGAGCCGAGACGTTGTCTGCCGAGAGCCCCAGTTCTGCCATGCGCTTTAATGTCTCGCGGCGAGACAGTCCGTCATCGACCATAATGAGCCCCTGCGGGCCCTCGATGAGTGCGCAGTTGCCTTTAGAGCCACTACCGAGGATATGAAGGTGCAGGCAAGACATAAGATTCCAAAGGATACAATGGGTGCGGACGAATAAAGGAGGAAGCGAATGCCAACGGTATCACAGCATTACGGACACCATGCCGTGCCTGGGGCAGTCGATGAGACCCGGACGAGGCAGCAGGCAGCTCCTGTCGTGCTCATGGTATCAGGCGGCGCGGACTCGACGGCACTGCTTCTTATGGCGTGCACATCAAAGCTGGATATCCAAGACGGACGCGGTGTTGCCCCCATTGCTCGCGAGCGCCTGCATGTGCTGCATGTAAACCATCATCTGCGCGGCAAGGCGTCCGATGGCGACGAGGCCTTTGTGCGTGAGCTCTGCGCGCAATATGGTTTACCGCTGTGTGTGGAGCACGCTTATTTTGATGGGGAGTCGGGCAATATTGAGGCCGCGGCCCGCGAGGTGCGCTATGCCGCGGCGCGGAGGTATGTTCGCGAACTCTGCGCCCAGACGGGGGCACCGCGAACGGCGGCTCGTATCTGCACCGCGCACACGTCTTCGGATCGCGCGGAAACGTTTTTGATGAACGCGATTAAGGGTTCGGGGCCCGCTGGTCTATCGAGCATTCCTCGCCGGAGGAATATCATGGTGCGTCCCTTGCTCGACCTAACTCATGGCGAGCTCGTGGGCTATCTACAGGTACATGGTCAGCCGTGGCGTGAAGACGAGAGCAATGAGGATATCTCGTATCTGCGAAACTACGTGCGCCATCGGGTAATGCCGGTGGTGGCACAGCGTAATGCGAGCGTGTGCAAGACGATTGGCGCCGCCTGTGAGATCTTGGGTGATGAAGATGCGTTTCTATCCCAGCTGTCGGCACGGGCGTTTCGAAGCTGTTTGCGCAAAGAGGCAACGGGCGCGCTGGTGCTCGATGCCAGGCGCCTTGCTGCGGCCGAGGTGGTAATCGCGCGGCGCATCGTGCGACTGGCGATTAAGCGCATCGATCCGGACGCTCGTCCCGAGATGCGACATGTGGAGCGAGTCCTTTCCTGCGTTGCCGAGGGCGCCGGCTCGGTCACGCTTCCGGCGGGGATTGACGCACGCATTGAGTTTGGCATGCTGGCGTTTAAGGCGCCGGCGGCTCGCGAGGGCCTGGTCGCGGACTGGGTTACCGTACCCGGTCGTTTGCCGTTGGGCGGGGGGCGCATGCTGGTCGCAGAGCCGATGGCCGTTGAGCCGGGATGCGATATCGTGCGCCGCGCCCGTGAGCTTGCGGTTGCCGGGGAAGTGACAGCTTTGGTAGACGCGGCTGCCCTGGGTTTTGCCGACAGCGATAGTGAGCGGATCCTGGCGGGCTCACGTGGCGAGATCCCTGCAGAGGCGCGATTGGCGCGCCTGTGGGTGGACGGTCCCGCACCGGGAGACGTGATGTGCCCGTTAGGAATGAGTGGCCGAAGCAAGAAGGTATCCGACTTGCTAGGTGAGGCTCGCATTCCCGTTTCCGAGCGCGCCGGCGTGCCCATGGTGAGGACGGCGCCGGGGGGCGCCGTGGTGTGGGTCGCCGGAGTTCGCGCGGACGAGCGTTTTAAGTGCACGGCCGCAACGCGCGTGGCATATCTGCTCCGCGTGGTCGATGCGGAATAGCGTCCCACGCCAGCTATTCTGTGCGACGTTGACGGTATTCCCGCGCTGATGGCGCACGGGCTGGAAAATATACCCCGTGCGCTGCTAAAATGTGAAGTTCGCGTCCATACGGCGGTGTGTGGGCGATAAGCACAAGAAAGGGTTGTCATGGCTTCTCAACATCCGGATATCGAGAAGGTTCTGTTCACGCAGGAGGATATCGACGGTATCGTCTCTCGCCTGGGCGAGGAGATTACTCGCGATTACGCGGGTAAGGATCTGGTGCTGATTGCGGTCCTGCGCGGCGCCGTGGTCTTTATGGGCGACCTGATGCGTAAGATCGAGCTGCCGACCAACATCGATTTCATGGCTGTTTCGAGCTATGGCGACGGTGTGAAGTCCTCGGGTATCGTGCGTATCATTAAGGACCTGGATATCGACATCCGCGGTCGCGACGTGCTGATCGTCGAGGACATTCTGGACTCGGGCCTGACGCTCAAGTATCTGATGAAGAACCTCGAGAGCCGCAAGCCCGCTTCTCTGGAGGTCGCCGCCTTCCTGTGGAAGGACGTTGAGGACCGCGTCTCGGCCATCACGCCCAAGTATGTTGGAACCCATTGCCCCGATGCCTTTGTGGTGGGCTACGGCCTCGACTATGCCGAGCGCTATCGTAACCTTCCGTATCTGGGCATTTTGAAACCGGAGGTTTATTCGTAAGATGCCCGACGACCGTAACGATAACAATTCCCAGACTCCCCGGGACCCAAAGATCCCGGGGATGCCCGGAGGCAAGAAGCCCACGCGTACGGGCTGGCTGTATTTTATTTTGGCTTGCGCGCTTCTGGGCTACGCCTTCTTTAACATGGGCTCCGGCTTTGCCAATTCCAGCAATACCGTTAAGCTCGCGACGAGCGAGATGGTGAGCGCCATCAAGCAGGATCGCGTCGAAGATCTGACCTATACGGTTCAAGACGGAAGCGTGACGGGTCATTACTGGAAGACGAAGAAGGACAAGGGCGATACGAGCGAGCTCAAGAGCTTCTCTTCGACCTATGTCGGCTCCGATTCGCTTGCCGAGCTCATGGCGGAGCACCCCGATACCAAGTACATCGTCAACACCAACGATCCCGATTTTTGGGGCGACTTGGCGATGAGTGTGCTTCCGACGATCGCCCTTATCGCCATCATGTTCTACTTTATGCGCCAGATGATGGGCGCCAACAACAGGAACATGCAGTTTGGCAAGACCAACGCCAAGACCAACGAGGCCACACGCCCCAAGGTCAAGTTTGAAGACGTTGCCGGCGTGGACGAGGCAGTCGAGGAGCTCGAGGAGATCCGTGACTTTTTGAGCGATCCGGATCGCTATCGCAAGCTGGGCGCCAAGATCCCGCGTGGCGTGTTGCTGGTTGGCCCTCCGGGCACCGGTAAAACGCTGCTGGCCAAGGCTGTTGCCGGCGAGGCGGGCGTGCCGTTCTTTAGCATCTCGGGTTCCGACTTTGTCGAGATGTTCGTAGGTGTCGGCGCCAGCCGTGTGCGTGACCTCTTTAAGGAGGCCAAGTCCCAGGCCCCGTCGATCATCTTCATCGATGAGATCGATGCCGTGGGACGTCAGCGCGGAGCTGGCTTGGGCGGCGGTCACGACGAGCGCGAGCAGACGCTCAACCAGCTGCTGGTCGAGATGGACGGCTTTGAGGAAAGCGAGTCGGTCATCCTGATCGCTGCGACCAACCGTCCTGACATCCTGGATCCGGCATTGCTGCGTCCCGGCCGTTTTGACCGTCAGGTTACGGTCGACCGTCCGGATGTGAAGGGCCGCGAGCAGATCTTGCGCGTGCATGCCGAGAACAAGCCGATGGACGAGGACGTTAAGTTTGAGAAGCTCGCCCAGATGACCGTTGGCTTTACTGGTGCCGATTTGGCGAACCTGCTCAACGAGTCTGCGTTGCTGGCCGCTCGCCGTCATCGTTCCGTGATCTCGATGGACGAGGTCGAGGAATCGATGGAGCGCGTGATTGCCGGACCGCAGCGCAAGGGTCGCGTGATGACCGAGGCCGAGCGCACCACGATTGCCTACCACGAGAGCGGTCACGCCCTGGTGGGCCACATCCTGGAGCACTCCGATCCGGTCCACAAGATCTCGATCGTCAGCCGCGGTCAGGCTCTGGGCTACACGCTGCAGCTTCCGCAGGAGGACCACTTCCTCAAGACCAAGAACGAGATGCTCGACGAGCTCGCCGTGTTCTTGGGCGGTCGCGTTGCCGAGGAGCTCATGTGCGATGACATCACGTCGGGCGCGAGCAACGACCTGGAGCGTGCGACCAAGATGGCGCGCGAGATGGTCACGCGCCTGGGCATGAGCGAAGAGCTGGGCACGCAAGTGTTTGGCGAGGCGCAACATCAGGTGTTCCTCGGTCGCGATTACGCCGATCATCAGGATTACTCCGAGGAGACGGCGCGCCGCATCGATATCGAGGTTCAGCGCATCATGCGTGAGGCCCATCGTCGTGCGGTCGAGATCCTGGACGCCCGTCGCGATCAGCTCGATCTGATGGCGAAGGTGCTGCTTGAGCGCGAGACCGTCGAAGGTGACGCCGTGAATGCCCTGCTCGATAACGAGTGGGACGCCTACCTTGAGCGCGAGGGCGATATCCTGGCGGCCAAGGAGGAGCGCAATGCCAAGGCGGCTGGCTTGCCGACCAAGAAGCGCACGCCTCGTATGAGCGAGGAGGAGCTGGCGGCTGATGCCGCGGCCTTTGCGCAGGCGGCCATGCAGGAGGATGCCGAGGCCGCGTCCGATGATGCTGGCGATGCCGATGCCGATGCCGATGCCGATGCCGATGCCGACAAATAGTCTTTGTGGCGAAAGCCTCCGCGGGGAAACCTGCGGAGGCTTTTTCTTTTGAGCGATATGGGGCCGCCTGTTGATTGGGGACAGACTTAAATGAGCGTTTTCACGCATTTAAGTCTGTCCCCAATCAACATTGCTGCGGCACTTTGCTCGGCTAAAGCGTACAATAGCGCCTATGCGAAAGGGGAACAGATGATCAACGAAACTATGTATGCTCGCGGTGCGGAAAGCTCCATCATCCGTGAGATTTTTAGCTATGGCCTTGAGCGCAAGGCGCAGATCGGTGCGGAAAACGTATTCGATTTTTCGCTGGGCAATCCGAGCGTTCCGGCACCCGCTGCTGTGGCGGAGTCCATTAAGAAGGCCCTGGAGCTGCCGAGCGACCAGCTGCACGGCTACACGCCCGCACCGGGCCTGCCGCAATGTCGCGCCGCTGTGGCCGAATCGCTCAACCGCCGCTTTGGCACGAGCTATGAGGGCAAAGACGTCTTTATGACGGTGGGTGCCGCGGCTTCGCTCACCTGCGCGCTCAACGCCGTTACGAATCCGGGCGACGAGGTTATTGTTATCGCCCCGTACTTTCCGGAGTATCGCGTTTGGATTGAGAAGGCCGGCTGCACGTGTGTCGAGGCGCTTGCCAACGAGGACACATTCCAGCTGAGCGTGGATAACGTATTCAAGGCGATCACCGACAAGACGGCAGCCGTCATTATCGACTCGCCCAACAACCCGACCGGTGCCGTATATACGCGCGACACGCTGACGCGACTGGCCAATGTTCTGCGCGAGGCCAACGCTCAGCGCGATCCCGAGAATCCGATTATGCTCATCTCGGATGAGCCGTACCGCGAGATCGTGTACGGTGCCGAGGTGCCTTGGGTGCCCTCGATCTACGAGCACACCATCGTGTGCTACTCGTATTCCAAGTCGCTGTCGCTGCCGGGTGAGCGCGTGGGGTGGATCTTGGTTCCCAACACCAATCCGCAGGCTGCCCGTCTGATGCCGGCCGTTGCCGGTGCCGCCCGTACGCTGGGCTTCGTGTGCGCGCCGGCGCTCTTTCAGCGCGTAATTATCGACTGCATCGATGAGCCGAGTGACGTTGAGGCCTATGCACGCAACCGCACCGCGCTTACCGACGCACTAGCGGAGTATGGCTACACCTATGTTGAGCCGGATGGCGCGTTCTACCTATGGGTGAAAGCATTGGAGCCCGATGCGAATGCGTTTTGCGAGCGCGCAAAGAAGTATGAGTTGCTTGCGGTTCCCTCGGACAGCTTTGGTATGCCGGGTTGGTTCCGCCTGGGCTATTGCGTGAGCTACGAAACGATTGTCAATTCGCTACCCGCTTGGAAACAGTTGGCGGACGAGTATCGTTAAAAGTAAAGCGCTCTGCCTACAATGTTTTACGTGAAACGGGGTTTGGTGTTAAGCCGGACCCCGTTGTCATGGGCGTTGTGTCTTTGGGATGGAGTGGTTTTACGACTATCGAAGGCTATGCGTACAATGAATATAAGCGACGGCCGTGCCAGATAAGGAGACCTGATGCCCTACCTGCTTTCTTGTGACATTCATACCCATACGATATTCTCTGCGCATGCATATTCGACCATTGAGGAGAATGTGTACTGGGCGGCAGAGCGTGGCCTGCAGGTGCTCGGATCTGCCGACCATCTGAGCTCTATGGTTACGGCTTGCCCCAATGACCTGCGCAGTTACCAATTCTTTATCAACCAGGATATCTGGCCGCGCATTTGGAGCGGCGTGCTGGTGCTGCGTGGTGCCGAGGCCGATATCGTTTCGCTGGACGGAAGCCTGTTTGGCGAGGACACTCCTGTCACGCTCGATATTGCCGGCGATTCGTACAGCCGTCAGCATTCGCTGTTCGATTTGGTTACGCGAAATTTGGATTATTTGGTTGCGAGCGTGCATAATCCGCAGATTGCTGAGGGTGCGACGCTGGCCCAAACGACCGAGATGTATATCAATGCCTTGGAACACCCCAAGGTGTTCATGCTGGGTCACGCGGGTCGCTCGGGCGTGCCGTTCGATATCGACGAGGTGCTGTTGGCGGCTAAGGCCAAGCACAAGATTATCGAGATCAACAACCATAGTCTTGAACACGGTGTCGACACTGAGCATTGGGCTGTATGCCGCAAGATCGCCGAGCGTTGCGCTGAGCTGGGCGTGGGCATTGGCGTTTCGACCGATGCGCACATTGGCATGGCAATTGGTAAGCTCGATTACGCTCGCAAGATGCTCGACGAGATTCACTTCCCGTTGGATCTGATCGTGACGCGCGATCGCGAGACGCTGCTGCGCGAGATGGCGGCAGCCGGCGTGTGCGACCTGCGCAAGGGGATGTAGCGGAGTTTATAAACCAAGCGAGGGGGCGGCCCAGACGGGTCGCCCCCCTTCTTGTCCCAAAAATCTACTGAGGTTGGTTAGCGGCGTTCGAGGACCGCTACGGTTTCGGTGTGGTCGGTGTGAGGGAACATGTCGACGGGCGTGATCTTGAGCAGGCAATAGCCTCCGTCGAGGAGCTGATGCAGGTCGCGCTCTTGAGTTACGGGGTTGCAGCTGATATAGGTGATGCGGCGCGGCTTAAGCGCGCAGGCAGCTTCGAGGAACTCGGGCGTGGAGCCGGCGCGCGGCGGATCGATGGAAAGGACGTCGACCCGCTCGTTGTTGTCGGCGGCATCTAGGATGTAGTCGGTGGCGTCGTCGGCCATAAACCAAGCGCTGCGGGTGAGGCCGTTGAGCTCGGCATTGCGACGTGCGTCGGCAATGCCCGCCGGGTTGCGCTCCACGCCGAGCAGCATAATGCCGATACCCTTGTTCTGGGCATCTTTAGCTGCGCAGAGACCGATGGTACCGCTGCCACAGTAGGCATCCATGAGCACATCGCCCTGGTGCAAATCCATGCCGTCGATAGCGAGCTGATAGAGCAGCTCGGTCTGTTGCGGGTTGGTCTGGTAGAACGCGGTGGGGGAGATATCGAACTCACAGCTGAGTAGCTGGTCGCGCATGCATTCGGCGCCATATACAATGCGGGTTTCCTCGCCGAGGATGGCGTTGCCGGGGCGTCCGTTGATGTTTTGGGCAACGGTGACGATATGCGGATCGAGTGCGGCGACAGCCTCAAAGAACTCCTGCGCATGCGGCAAGTCGCGCTGGGCGGTCACGAGGGTGACCATAATCTGGTCGGTGCGCCAGCCGCAGCGAACGACGGCATAGCGAAGCAGCCCCAGATGCTTGTCTTCGTTAAAGGCGGGAATGCGCAGGCGCTCAGCCTCACGCGCGATGCCGTTAAGAATCTGTCGGGCGCCCGGTGCCTCGACGGGGCATTCGGGAACAGCAACGATTCTGTGCGTGCCGCGCTCAAAAAAGCCGCAGCGGACAGCGCCCTCTTTGCCGGGGGCAAAGGGAGTGGCGGCCTTATGGCGAAAACCGCGCGGCGCAGGATATTTGCCCGGGTCGCCCAGGGTGACACCCATGCCACGAATAGGATCTACAGCAATGCCCTCACGCTCACAAAGCGAAGCAAAAAGCTCCTCCATAGCAGCCTGCTTAGCTGCCAACTGCTTTTTATAAGGACGATTGAGCGCCGTGCATCCGCCACAAGCTCTCATGATGGAACAGGGAGACTTGGGATCCACAGCCTTACGCGCAGGCGAAACCGGATCTTTATGCGGACGCTTGGAGCGAGTCTGAGACGCTTTGTCTCCGCCTCGACGAGAGTCAGAACGCTTGGTCTTAGCCCTGCTCTTGGTCGATTTGCTTTTTGCAGCTTTAGAAGACTTGGATTTCGTAGAAGATTTCTCCTCCTTCGACCCCTCAACCGCCTCCACCAAAGCACGACGAGCCCTACGCTCCGCACGAGATTCTGCCATCAATAACTCCACTTATTCATGAATTAAAGCTGCAAGTATTGTACCGTGCCAAGCCAGCAGACGATATACAAGCGGTTTATTCGTGTCAGTGATAAGCCCAACGACGGTTGCCCGCCGCGTGAGGGGTGTGGGGGTTAAGTTTATCGCGAGTTCCGCACGAACAGGAGGCCACTTAATGTGGCCTCCGTCGTGAGCAGGACTGTAGAGCAGGAAACTTAACCCCCACACCCCTCACGCGGCGGGCAAACTCGCCTTGTGCTCTATCACGCTAAAGTGTATGATTCTGAACGTTACACGACTCACTTTACTTAACTAAAGTGCCACCAAGGGGGAATACCATGAATACCGATATGTCTCGTCGTCAGTTTGTTGGTCTAGCCGGTTCGCTCGCTACGGTTCTAGGTCTTGGCCTGGTAGGCTGCGGTGGTGGTGCCGGTAAGGGTTCCGCTGCCGGTTCTGCTGCAGCCAAGGATGTGAAGGGCGCTGCGGAGTCCAAGAAGCTCGTGGTGGGCTTTGATAAGTCCTATCCTCCGTACGGCTTTGTGGGCGACGATGGCGAGTACACCGGCTTTGATCTCGATCTGGCCAAGGCTGTTGCCGATAAGCAGGGCTGGGAGGTCAAATACGAGGCCATCGACTGGGATGCCAAGGATACGCTGCTTAACTCGGGCGCCATCAACTGCATCTGGAATGGCTTTACCATGGAGGGCCGTGAGGACGACTACACGTTCTCCGAGCCGTACATGCTCAACGAGCAGGTGCTCGTGGTCAAGAAGGATGCGGGCATCAAGAGCTGGGACGATCTTGCCGGCAAGACCGTGATTACTCAGACCGATTCCGCTGCGCAGGATGTGCTTGAGGGTGACCAGAAGGATCTGGCGGCGACGTTTGCCACGCTCGACACCATCGGTGAGTACAACACGGCGTTTATGCAGCTCGAGAGCGGCGCGGTCGATGCCGTGGCGTGCGATCTTTCGATTGCCCAGTATCAGCTTGCCGCCAAGCCCGATGCCTATACGCAGCTTGATGAGCCGCTGTCCAGCGAGCACTACGCCGTTGGCTTTAAGAAGGGCGACACCAAGTCGGCCGATGCTGTAGCCGAGTCGCTCAAGGCGCTCTACGAGGACGGCACGGTCAAGGACCTCTGCGATAAATATTCAAGCTATGGTTTGTCTTTCGATAATTGGGTGCTCAAGTAATGTCTATTCAGGTCATGATGCAGATGCTTGGCCAGGGATTCTTGGTCAGTTTGCAGTTGTTTTTGCTGACGCTGCTCGGGTCGATTCCGCTGGGAATTCCCGTGGCGTTTATGCGCATGAGCAAAATCGCGCCGCTTCGCTGGATTGCGCGCATCTACATTTCGGTCATGCGCGGTACGCCGCTCATGCTGCAGATGTTTGCCATCTACTTTGCCCCGTACTACGTGTTTGGCATTTCGCTCACGCCCGATTCCAAGTGGACGGCGTGCGTCGTGGCGTTCATCATCAACTACGCCGGTTACTTTGCCGAGATCTATCGCTCGGGCTTGCAGTCCATTCCGCGCGGTCAATACGAGGCTGCCGAGGTGCTGGGCTATTCGCGCGTGCAGACGTTTCTGTATATCGTGATGCCTCAGGTCGCCAAGCGTATTCTGCCGGCGATGGGCAACGAGATCATCACGCTGGTCAAGGACACGTCGCTGGCGTTTGCCATTGGCGTGGGCGAGATGTTCTCGACGGCCAAGGCCCTGGTTGCCTCGCAGGTGAGCATGGTACCGTTTGCGATCGCGGCGCTGATTTACTGGGTCTTTAACTTTGTGGTCGAGATGCTGCTGGGCGCCGCCGAAAAGAAGCTGGACTATTATCATGACTAACTCAGTGATGAAAATCGAAAACGCTCGCAAGGCGTTTGGCGGCAATGAGGTGCTCAAGGATATCTCGCTCGAGGTAAAGCGTGGAGAGGTCGTGGCGATTATCGGGCCTTCGGGTGGCGGCAAGTCCACGCTGCTGCGGTGTGCCACGCTGCTCGAGACGCTCGACGGAGGCTCGCTCTCGTTTGGCGACCTTGCCGTTGCGACGGATGCGGGTTCGGGCGCGGTCTATGCGAAGGGCGATGTGCCCAGGCAGGCGCGCTCGCGATTTGGCCTGGTGTTTCAGAACTACAATCTGTTCCCGCACTATACCGTGATGAAAAACATCACCGATGCGCCGATCCGCGTTCTTAAGCGCCCGCACGAGCAGGCGGAAGCTCGTGCGCATGAATTGATTGCTCAGATGGGGCTTGTGGGCAACGAGAACAAGGTTCCGTGTGAGCTTTCGGGCGGTCAGCAACAGCGCGTGAGTATCGCCCGCGCCTTGGCGCTCGACCCGGAAATCTTGTTCTTTGACGAGCCGACCTCGGCGCTCGATCCCGAGCTAACGGCCGAGGTGCTGCGTGTCATTAAAGACCTTGCCGCGCAGAATATGACGATGGTGATCGTGACCCACGCGATGCAGTTTGCGCGCGATGTTGCCGATCGCGTGGTCTTTATGGACGGAGGCCGCATTGTCGAGGAGGGTCCGGCCGAGCAGGTTATCGACCATCCGCGCGAGCAGCGCACGCGTGAGTTTTTGAGCCGTATCGAGGGATAGGCTCAGGTATTTGCTCAACTATTAATTGAGGCGAAGCCGCCGCAGGTCTTACGGTCTGTGGCGGCTTTTTGTTTGCATCGGCGGGGTTCAATAATCGCCTCACAAGCTTATCTCTTCCTCTCGCCGCCTGTATTCATACGTGTGCCGAAAGGTGTGCATGGACGGTCGCCCGTGAGGGTAGGGTGGTGGCATAGGACATTTGGAGGGTGAGTCGGCTCGGCTGCCGACCATGCTGCTCCCGGGATGGCACCGACCGCGAACTCTCCCCGTTGGCGTCGCGCAATGCGCGCGGCCCTGCAAGGAGGTCATCATGGGTGCTCCCAAGACCGGCAATGTAAGGAACGTGGTGCTCGTAGGCCAAGGCGGGGTGGGCAAGACTTCACTCGCCGAGGCCATGCTCCACCTTTCTGGCAAGACCGCCCGCCTGGGCGGCCACGACGGCACCAAGCCCACGCTCGACTATGACCCCGAAGAGGTCAAGCGTGCATTTTCCATCTCGACGACCATTGCACCGATCGACTGGAAGGGCGCGCGCATCAATGTGCTCGATGCCCCGTGTTACCCCGATTTTATCGGCGACGCCTTTGCCGCGATGAGCGTCTGCGAGACGGCCCTGTTTGTGGTCGACGCCGAGGCCGGCCCGCAGCCTACGACGGTTAAGCTCTGGTATGCCGCCGAGGACCTGCGCTTGGCGCGTGCGGTGTTCGTAAACCGCCTGTCGCGCTCCGAGGCCAGCTTTGCGACCACGATGGACCTGCTGCAGGAGCGCTTTGGCACGCGACTGGGCGCCGTGACCCTTCCCTGGGGCGAGGGCGAGGACTTTGATGGCATCATCGACCTGGTGCGCATGAAGGCGCGCCATTGCAACGGCGCCGAAGCCGTTGAGTCGGAGATTCCCGAGGAGTATCGTGCCCAGGCCGAGGAGGCCCATGACCATCTGTGCGAGCTGGTGGCCGAGGCTGACGACGAACTGATGATGAAGTACTTGGAAGGCGAGGAGACGCTGACGCAGGAGGAGCTTGAGGGCTTGCTGTCGAAGGCGATTGCCGAGCGCATCTTTGTGCCGGTCTTTGCGGGCGATTGCATTAAGGAGCAGGGCGTCAACTCGCTGATGGACGACATCGCCACGTACTTCCCGGCGCCGACGGACTACGGCGAGATGCCGCTCATCGACGGTGATTCGCTCAAGATTTCGAGCGACGATGACCGTCCGGTGGCGTTTGTGTTTAAGACGCTGGCCGATCCGCAGCAGGGTCGCATCAGCTTTATCAAGGTGCTGACGGGTACGCTTGAGCCGGGTCTTGAGCTGATCAACGCGCGTACCCGCAAGAGCGATCGTCTGGCCCACCTGTATGTGATGTGCGGCCGCGACATGACCGAGGTCGGTCACGCCTATGCCGGCGACATCATCGTGGCGCCCAAGCTGGCGGCCGAGACGGGCGATACGCTCTCCATTACCGGTAAGGTCGAGGCTGCGGCGTTTAAGTTCCCCAACTCGCAGTACCGCATTGCCATCGAGGCCGAGAACCGTGGCGACGAAGAGAAGCTCTATACGTTTATCGAGAAGGCGTGCAAGGCTGATCCGACCATGAGCATCGATCGTGACGAGGAGACGGGCCAGACTATCATCTCCGCCGTTGGTGAGGCGCAGGTTTCGGTGCTGCTCAACCGTTTGGAGGATCGCACCAAGGTCGTGGCCAAGAGCGTGCCGATCCGCATTCCGTATCGCGAGACCATCCGCCGCACGGCGAGCGCCCAGGGTCGCCACAAGAAGCAGACCGGTGGCGCCGGTCAGTACGGCGACTGCTGGCTGCGCGTGGAGCCGCTTATTGGGCCCGACGGCACGAGCGACGGCTACGAGTTTGTGGATGAGGTCGTGGGCGGCCGCATTCCGCGCTCGCTGATCCCCGCCGTGGACAAGGGTGTCCAGGAGACCATGAAGGACGGCATCATTGCCGGCTACCCGCTCACGGGCATTCGCGTGGCTGTGTACGACGGCTCGTATCACAGCGTCGACTCCAACGAGATGGCGTTCCGCGCGGCGGCTCGCATCGGCCTGCGCAAGGCATGCGCCGATGCCGACCCGGTGGTGCTGGAGCCCATCGAGGAAATCACGGTGACTATTCCCGAGAGCTACGCCGGCGCCGTGATGGGTGACATCTCGGCATCGCGCGGTCGCGTGACGGGCATGGAGACCGATGAACGCGGCGACACCGTGGTCATCGCCCAGGCACCTCTCGCCGAGCTGACGGATTACTCGACGCGCCTGCGCTCTATCACGCGCGGCACGGGTGACTTTACCATGAAGCCCGCTGGCTATGAGCAGGTTCCCTATGACGTTCAGGCCAAGCTGGTCGAGCGCTATGAGGAGGGTCGCGCCAAGTAGCGTGTGGCGTTGCCTGCAACATACATGCCGATGCAAGGGCCGCTCTGGGTAACCCAGGGCGGCCCTTTTTGATCCCTGGGGGACGGAGGAAAACAGATCATCTTTGGGTTACGGGTGGCGCGGTCGGCACTAGTCTCCGGATGCCTGGTTGCGACCGGTGGCGTAGTCGATCTGCACGTGCGGCTGCAGGTTGTAGCAATATACGTGGAAGCAGAGGGTCTTGCCGTGGTCCTCGACCGATTGCGCCTCAAGGCGCACGCCACGGCAGACAAGTTCCTCTTCGTTATACATGGGCGTGACGCGGTAGAGCACATGGTTGCCCGTGTCGCGGATGTAGCCGAGAATCTGCTCCTCAAACGGCAGCATGCCCGTTTCGTTGAGATAGCGCGTGCCGGTGAGGAGATTTTTGCGGTTGGCGTTTTCGCCGCAGAGCGACCAGGCGATAAGGTGGCAGCGGTTGTAGAGGCTCTGGCCCGGAATAAAGTCGTAGCGCTGCTGGTGCCAACCGGCAGGATGGATACGCGAGATATCGCCGCGCTCGCCTTGACCGAGTGATTCGGGGCCCACGCAGGCGAGTGCTTTGCGGGTGCGGCCCAGGCTGTCGAGCTTGGAGAACTTCTTAAAGCAGCCCTCTTCTGTAGCGCGCTCGTATTCATCGAGCGTGAATGATGGTGTGCCGAGCGGGTGCGTGCTGTCGGCGCGAAGGGCAACGTAGGGGTTGCCGGCGTAGTCGGGAATGCTGCTGAGATAAACACCGCGGGCGCGGTTGAGGTCGGGGTTTTCGACCTCGTCGATGGGGGTGGCGGCACTGTCCGCGGAAACGTCGTCATCGGTGTCGGTTGCGGCGGAATCGGAGCCATCGCCAGAGTCCTGGCCGTTTTGAGGGTCCGGGGAGCTCGCCGTTCCCGATTCGAGCCGGGCAACCAGGTCTGCCTCGTCGTCGGTGCGGCTGGGGCTCTCGTTTTGTTTTTCGGCCAGAGCCGCCGCCTGCTCATCGCTTTGCGGCGACAGCAGCTTGGGCGCTCCGTCGAGCGATCCCGTAAACAGCGCAAACCCCAGCACCACGGCGGTGCCGATGGAAAGTACTTGCTTGTAGGTGGACTTGCGCGACATTGAGGCTCCTGGATGGACGGTTGGGAATCTACCAGTCTAGCAGGAGCCGGCAGGGGCCGTTCTGTCGAACAAATACTCAAGATTTGGGATAGACGCTACTGATTCATTTGCCTCATATGGAGCTGCGGTGGTTGTGTATATGGGGCTATTTTGCGTTTCCCCAGATAAAACCCGCCAAAATAAACCTGTCCCTTATTGGCAGGTTACTGATTCATGGCACCGTGAATGTAGGGGGTGACCTCGGGGGAGATATGGTCGCAGCCCAGCTCGCGCAGCGCGGACTCGATGGCGGCGGGCAGCGGGGTTTTGCCCTCGGTGTCAACGGCGTTGCCACCGAGGGTAGCAATCTTGGCAACATCTGCGGGTGCGGCCTCGATATGCATGCAGCCGCCGATCAAGCGCGCGCGTACCTGTGCCAGATCAAGATCGTGCAGGTAATCCTCGCAGGCGCGGATTAAATCGACCTTCTCGCGCGTAAGCTCCTCGCCCGTGGGAACGCGCGTGGCAAGACATGCTCCCGCCGGCAGGTTCCAAACGGGATAGCCCCATGCGCGCAGCAGCTCGCGCTCTTCGTCCTTGGTAAAGCCGACCTCCATGAGAGGGGAGCGTACGCCGAGCTCTTCTGCCGCGCGCATACCAGGGCGGTAGTCGCCGCGATCACTTGCATTGCTGCCATCGATGACGGTGGGAAAGCCGAGCGACTTGGCGTGGTTGACGATGGCGGTAAAGCCGGCGTGCTTGCAGTGGTAGCAGCGATTGGCATCGTTACAGGCTACCTGGGGGAGCTGCAGCTGATCGACCGAAAGATTGAGCACGGGGAGCTTAAAATGCGCCCCTTCATCAGCTTGCCCATCAACGGACTGCTCAAACGAAGTCTGTTCGGGCGTGCCGATGAGCGGCGTGGTGAGATGGACGAGGAGGGTATTGGTAGGCATGATGCGGGCGCAGACCGCGGCCAAAAAGCTGCTGTCGACACCACCGGAAAAGCCGATGGCGACGCGTCCGTATGCCAAAAGCAGCTGCTCGAGTGCTGCGAGTTTGTCCTGAAGCTCCTCTGCGGGTGCGGCGGTGTCTGAAAGCATGAAAGTTCCTTACAGTTATTAAAGCTCGGATGAAACTATAATCCCACCGAGCTGCTTGTCATAAGACTTCCAGCTATGTAACGAAAGTGCAATATGCTATATACGTTATATACAAGCTTGTAAAGTACGGTAGAGTGGCAGTAATGCAATCCGGCGAGGGGGACCGATATGATCAAGGCTGTTATTTTTGACATGGATGGAACGCTGGTCGATACCGAGCGTTTGGGGATTAGGGCCTGGAAGGCAGGCGCCGCTGAGCTGGGGCTCGCGATTGATGATGCGCTGATCCATCAGTTTATCGGTCGCACGCTACCCGATGTCATGGGCATCCTCGATAAGCATTACGGCAGCCACGAGACCGCCGAGGCGATCTATGTCCGCCACAAGGAGATTCGCGACGAGATGGTCAAGACCGATCTGGAGCTTAAGGCCGGCGCTGCCGAGTGCATAGACGAGCTGTTGGCTGCGGGCTATCACGTAGGCCTTGCAACGTCATCGCGCCATGTTACGGCCGAGCGCAACCTTAAAGCATTCGGTCTTTTTGACAAGTTTGAAACGGTGACCTGCGGCGAGGACGTCGCGCACGGCAAGCCCGACCCCGAGATGTATCTGCTTGCCTGCGAGCGCGCGGGTTTTGCCCCCGAGGAATGTGCCGTGGTCGAGGATTCGCGCAACGGCTGCGTCTCGGGCATTACGGCCGGCTGCCATGTCTTTGCCGTTCCCGATATCGTGCCGCTGCCGCAAGACGTGGTGGATGGCTGCGAGGCCGTGCTCGATACGTTGTTCGACCTGGCGGCGGCGGTCAAGGCCGTGCGCTAGACAATTACGGTGTTGAAACGAGCGATTGCTCACGTTTGCGCTCAAGCAAAAGGGGGCCCGGCAATGGTCGGGCCCCTTTTGCTTGAGCGGCGACTTAGCATACTTGCGTGCGTGCTATAGATACGCACCGAGGTTGATGGCCGTGGCGTCGGTCTGGCTGCTTGCCTGGGTGCTGGCGCGTTCCAGCAGGAACGGCCGCACGAGTTCTTGGCGGTTGATGTCCTCGATGGCCGTGACCGCGGTGACGGTGCGCGCGGCAGAGCCGATGTGGACGTGCTTGGTCTTTGCCGGGGCCTTGTTCTCGATTTGCTCCATGAGCAATTGAACGCCCTTGCGGCCAATCTCGTAGCCCGGGGGCGCTACCGTAGTGAGCGGGACCGATCCGCTCCAAGCGAGCGGGTTGCCGTCGCATCCGGCCACGCGTACTTGCCCGGGGACAGAGATGCCCTTGTCGACCAGTGCCGAAACGACGCCCGAGGCCAACACATCGGTCAGGCCGACGACAAAATCGGGACGTTCGTCCGCGGGGCGCTCGGCGATTTGGGCACCGATGCCGTAGCCGTCGGCAGCGGTATTCCATTCGCCGGCGTCGATGACTTCGATCTTGATATCGGGGTGCAGGGCGAGCGCCTTATGAATGCCAAGGACGCGCAGGGTGAGTTGCATAAATGCTGCTCGGCCGACGACGACAATATGGTGCGCGCCGCGGGCGATGGCAAGTTCGGCAATGATGCGACCCTGGGCCTCATTGTCGGCCGCTACGTAGTAGCCGGGCTCGGAGCAATGGATGTCCAGGTGGACGATCGGCACGGGCATCTTGGTCATGGCGGGGTGCCAGTCGGGGGATGCCATGGGCTGAACCATGACGCCGGACATCTGGGTGCCCATAAAGTAGCGCAGGTAATGGTCCTGGAGAATATCGTCGTTATCGGCGTTGGCGATGAGTAGGTCGTAGCCGTGCTTGCGGGCCTCGTTGTGGGCACCGCTGGCGATTTGGAGCGAAAAGCCGTGATCGAGACGGGGGAGCACCAGGCCAAAGGACTTGGTGGCGCCGCCCGCGAGCTGACGAGCGCTTTGGTTGGGCAGGTAGCCAAGGCGATTGATGATCTCGTTGATGAGCTTGAGGGTCTCGGGGCGCAGCTTTTCGGGGTGGTTGAGCGCGTTGGAAACCGTGCCCAGTGAAACCCCGGCCTCGCGCGCGACGTCGCTGATTTTTATCTTTGCCATAGCGGCCCCTTTGATGCGTTTCAAGTACAAGCCAGATTGTAGCATCCTAAACCTACCAAAAAGGGACAGGTTTATTTTGGCAGGTTTATCTGGGGAAACGCCGTTGCCAGCGCGACCACCACGAAGGGGGCAGGTACCTTTGTGGTGGTTTGGACCGGCTGGACGTGTGTGCATCGGGTGGTATCTAAGTTGAGATACCACTTCTGGTATATCAGCTTGCGTTTGCGTGAGTACAATACTCGAACGTTATACGTCTCAGCGCCCCTTGTGCGTGGACGTCTTGCAGTCACGCGAACGAAGGGATTTATCTTATGTGCGGAATCGTCGGCTACACCGGCTCTGATATTGCAAAGAACATCCTGGTCACGGGCCTCAAGCGTATGGAGTATCGCGGCTATGACTCCTCGGGTGTCGCGCTCGAGGTGGGCGAGGGCGCCGCGGCGCACCTCGATGTCATCCGTCGCGTGGGCAAGGTCGCGGGCTTGGAGAGCGAGCTTTCCAACATTGACAGCGACGCTACCTGCGGTATCGGCCACACCCGTTGGGCCACCCACGGCAAGCCCTCCGTCGTTAACGCTCACCCCCACACCAGCTGCGACGGCCGTATCGCCATCGTCCACAACGGCATCATCGAGAACTTCGCCGAGCTGCGCGAAGAGCTGGAGGGTCGCGGCCACCACTTTAAGAGCGAGACCGATACCGAGGTCTTCGCGCATCTGATCGAAGAGGCTTATGCCGAGACGCACGACCTGATGGCCTCCGTGCGCGAGGCGTGCACCCACGTGGTCGGTGCCTATGGTCTGGCCGCCGTGTGCGCTGACGAGCCCGGCGTGATCGCCGTGGCCCGCAAGGATTCCCCGATCGTGGTCGGCGCGGGCGAGATCGGCTCCTATGTTGCTTCCGATGTCATCGCGCTCATCGACGCCACCCGCGATGTCGTGGTGCTCGAGGACGGTCAGTTTGCCAAGCTCACGCCCGCAGGCGTCGAGTACACCGACGAGGCCGGCAACGTTATCGAGCCCAAGGTCACCCACATCGACTGGGACCTGGACATGGCAGAAAAGGGCGGTTATCCCGACTTTATGCTCAAGGAAATCCACGAGCAGCCGCGCGTCGTGCGCGACACGCTGGTTGGTCGTATGACGCCGGCCGGCGAGCTCGACATCGACGAGCTGGGCCTTTCGCTTGAGGAGCTCAACGACATCGACCGCGTCTACGTGATCGCTTGCGGCACCAGCTTTCACGCTGGCCTCATTGCCAAGAATCTCATTGAGGGCTGGGCTCGCATCCCCACCGAGGTTGAGGCGGCCAGCGAGTTCCGTTATCGCAACCCCATCATTACGCCGACGACGCTTGTCGTTGCCGTGTCCCAGTCGGGCGAGACGGCCGACACTCTCGCCGCCATCCGCGACGCGCGCATCAAGGGCGCCAAGGTCTTCGGCATCACCAACGTGGTGGGCAGCCCCGTGGCGCGTGAGAGCGACGGCGTCATCTACACCAAGGCCAACAAGGAGATCGCGGTCGCCTCGACCAAGAGCTTCATCGGCCAGGTTGTGAGCCTCACGCTTTTGGCTCTGCTGCTGGCGCAGGTCAAGTACCGCCTGACCACCAAACAGGCACGCATGCTGTTCCGCGAGCTTTCCGATACGGCCGAGCAGATCCAGTGGATTTTGGATACCCAAACCGAGGCCGTGCATGAGGCCGCCCTGCTGTGCAAGGACGCGCAGTCGGCGCTGTTCGTGGGCCGTGGCATGGGTGCCGCTATTTCCTACGAGGGCGCGCTCAAGCTCAAAGAGGTCAGCTACCTGCACGCCGAGGCCTACGCCGCCGGCGAGATGAAGCACGGCCCCATCGCGCTGATTGACCCGGGCTTCCCTGTCATCGCTGTGGCCACCAAGAGTGCCACCTACGACAAGACCGTGTCGAACCTCATGGAGTGCAAGGCGCGCGGCGCCAAGGTCATCGTCGTTGCCACCGAGGGCGACGAGGAGATCAACAAGATCGCCGACTGCATCATCCGCGTGCCGGCAGTCCGCGACGTGTTCAGCCCCATCACGGCGAGTGTCCCGCTGCAGCTGCTCGCCCGCGAGGTCGCCATCCTGCGCGGCTGCGACGTCGACCAGCCCCGTAACCTGGCGAAAAGCGTCACGGTCGAATAATCGAGTTCCGTCGTTCTAACAACAAGGCCCGGCTCCGCATCAAGACGGAGCCGGGCCTTGTTTCATTTGCCCAGATAAAACCTGCCAAAATGAACCTGTCCCTTTTTGGCAGGTTAGCGGAGCTTGCTGGTCTCGAAGTACTCGGGGAACTGGTCCAGAACCTCGGTTTGGTTGCGGAACATCATGTGCAGGTGCTTGCTGACCAAAAAGCTCGCTTCGATGGGGTCGCGACCGGCGATAGCGCGGCGAATCTGCTTGTGCTCGTTCACGATGTCCTGATTGTCGAGAACCTGCGTGGCGGCGCGCAGCCAGCGGAAGCGCTCCAGGTCGGCATTGGTCTCTTCGAGCCACGACCACACGGTGCTGCGACATGCGATGCTAAAAATCATGTGATGCATGAGGTTGTCGCTCAAAAAGAAGCCGATGCGATCCTCTTCGGCCATGGCCTTTTCCTGCAGCGCGATGGCTCGGTCGAGCTGCTCGATGCCTGCCGAGGTGGCGCGCGCACAGCACTCCACGATTACCTGCTTTTCCAGATGCTCGCGGATGTAACAGGCACTCTCGGCAAGGGTGAGGTTGATGGGCGAGACGTAGGTGCCGCTTTGGGGCACGGTGCGCACCAGGCCTTCCTGCGCCAAGCGGACCAAAGCCTCGCGCACAGGGGTGCGCCCCATATCCAGGTCATCGCAAAGTTGCTTGACGCCCAGCTTTTCGCCCGGCTTGTAGTCCAGGTAGACGATTTTGCGTCGAATGGTGTGGTAGGACTGGTCCTGTAGGCTCGTTTCCTGCTCGCCGACGTGCATCGATTCTTCCATAGCGCCTCGCAACTGTTCTATCAAACTCATATGTCAGTTGTTAATTATGCCGCGAATCAGCTCTCCGCGGTGGGTAATTCGGCTGTTGCCTGAGAACTATTGCGGCATCTTAGTCTGTGTTTGCGCAAGGCTGCGCTCAATGTTGCCGTATCATAAGCCGTCGCAAACGTGAAATAGAAAGAAGGAGTCCCATATGCAACTGGCAAATATCGTACGCGAGCGCTGGAAAGGCGTCTTGTTCTGCCTGATCGTCGCCATTCCCGCGACGTTGCTCGGCAAACAAATTGAGGTGGTCGGCGGTCCGGTATTTGCCATCCTCTTTGGCATGGTCCTGGCGCTCGTCTTTCCCAAGAATCGTCGCGAACAGCTCTCCGTCGGCGTTACCTATACGTCCAAAAAAGTCTTGCAATACGCGGTTATCCTGCTTGGCTTTGGCATGAACCTCTCCCAGATCCTGTCCAAGGGCGCCCAGTCGCTGCCGATTATCGTGGCGACGATCTCGACTTCGCTTGTCATCGCCTTTGTGCTCTGCCGCGTCATGAACGTACCGGGCAAGATCGCGACGCTTGTAGGTGTGGGTTCGTCGATTTGCGGCGGTTCGGCCATCGCTGCGACCGCGCCCGTCATCGACGCCGACGATCACGAGATTGCCCAGGCCATTTCGGTCATCTTCCTGTTTAACGTTATCGCGGCGCTCGTGTTTCCGACGCTCGGCGGCATGCTCGGGCTGACCAACGAGGGCTTTGGCCTGTTTGC
Organism: uncultured Collinsella sp.; assembly: GCA_958408685.1. Classification (GTDB taxonomy): domain Bacteria; phylum Actinomycetota; class Coriobacteriia; order Coriobacteriales; family Coriobacteriaceae; genus Collinsella. The sequence goes on from CATYLC010000008.1 coordinate 23,471, forward strand.
TGGCACCGCCATCAACGACACCTCGTCCGTAACGGCTGCGGCGAGCGCTTGGGACAGCATGCATCCCGGCGCCAATGTGCTCGAGAGCGCCACGGTGGTCAAGCTCACCAGGACGCTGGCCATTATTCCCATCACGTTGGCCCTCGCATGCTGGCAGATGCATCTGGCGCGCAAGGCCGGCGGCGACGCCAAAAGCACGTTCTCGCTCAAACGCGCGTTTCCCATGTTCGTGCTGTTCTTTGTGCTGGCGAGCGTAATCACCACGGTGCTTCAGCTTCCCGCGTCCATTACTGCGCCCATCAAGGAGCTGTCGAAGTTCTTTATTGTGATGGCCATGGCGGCTATTGGCTTTAATACCGATATCGTCGATCTGGTCAAAAAGGGCGGCAAGCCCATCGCGTTGGGCTTTTGCTGCTGGATTGGCATTGCGTGCATGAGTTTGGGAATGCAGCACGTGCTGGGAATCTGGTAGAGAGGTAGCTTATTTGCGTGCTGCGTACTGACGAGCGCATTCTCACGGTGGTGCGATAGGAGCTCTTGCGGGTATGGCTTGTCCGCAGGTTTATAAGTCCCGAAGAGCTCTTATCGCCCCGCCAGGATGGCGATGCGGGGCAACACCTATACTCGCAGGACGGCGCTTTCTGCCCTATAGTGTTTGGTGAGCAATATCGTTCAATTTTGAAACACTCGGTCGTACGACCGTCGGCGGTTGCACGACGCCGCGGACAGGGGCAAATCATGGATGGCGATGCCAAACTGAACATCTTGACCGAGGCCCTGGCTGCTGCCGGGGCCTCGGCATTGGCAATCGATGCGCGTGGGGACGTCGCGATTTCGACCATGAATGACGCGGCGCTTGAGCGGGATGTGGCGGCTTTTGTAGCTGAGCGCCTCGACCGTATAGGAGACGGTGCGCGTCTGGTTATGGGACGTGCAGGTACGCGCCTGAGCCTGACCGTTCGCCCCACCGACAAAGAGGGCGGGGGCCTTTGGGTCGTCGTGGTCCGCGAGGTGCGCGGTGCCGCGGCGCATGCGGGCATCGAGTGGCTCAACGCCGACGAAGTTGAGGTCCGCTATGAATCGAGCGCGTACGGCATCGTTGAGGGAGCGGCTTCAGTGGCTGCGCCGGTCGTCGAGAGCTACGCGCGCGGTGTGCCCCTTATGCTCGAGGGCGAGCTGGGCGCGGGTCAGGTCGAGATCGCCAAGCGCCTCTACCTGGACGGTCCTTTTGCCGGTCAGCCCTTTGTTTCCGTTGCGCTCGATGAGCTCACCGAGCGCGGTTGGCGCCATGTGCTCAAAAGCGCCGAATCGCCGTTGTTCCAAACGGGGCTGACCCTTTGCATTGAGGGCTGGAACGCGGTTGGCCCCCAGCGCCTCCGCGAGCTGGTCTCCACGATGACCGACACCGCGTTGGCGACGCGTTGCCATGTGGTGCTGACGGCGAATGACATGCCGGGCGGCGGCGAAAGTGATCAAGCCGCCTTTGTGACCGAGCGCTTCGCCTGTGCGGTGAGCGTGGCGCCGGCAATCGCCGAGCAGGGAGCCGCGTCGACGAAGGTCGCGCGCTATTTGGAATATCTCGCTGACGCATTTGGGACGGCAGCACCCACGCTGTCTGCCGCGGCGACGAAGACGCTCGATGCTTACCGCTGGCCGCGCAATTATCTGCAGCTCCGCGAGGTCTCGGAACGACTGTATATATTGGTGGGGACGGGCACGGTGGACCGCGCTGTGACGGAGGAAGTGCTCGCCCAAGAGGACGTGATTAAGACCGCAACCTTTGGCGCCCCGACGCTCGAAAGTGACCTGTATATCCTGCGACCGCTGGCCGATACCGAGCGAGATATCGCGCATCTGGTTGTAGATCATCTCCACGGCAACCGAACCCGTGCGGCGGAGGTGCTGGGCATAAGCCGTACAACGCTGTGGCGCTTGCTGAAGGACGATGACCGTTGAGCGAGGCGCCCGTGACCGCGCGCGACGCGTGTGCTACAGTCCAAAGCGTTATTGTTTCGATTTGGTTACGGCGTGCGAGGGCATATGGCTGAGACTTCAAAACCGAGCCGCAGAAGGCGGAGCGCCGCGCCGGTTAACCGACGCACGACATCGGTGACGTGGGGCAAACACGCCTCGGGGTTTGATGGCTCGTTCAAGCGCACTAAATACGGCTATCCTTCGGCAAGCGCCCGCTTGGCCATGCAGGCAGAGTCCTCGCTGTGGGGTCGCAAACGCGTGGTGGGCTCAAAGCTCAAGCACGACGGCACGCTTGGTTACATCAGTCGCGGGGCGGCTCGCCGCAGCGGGCTCAACCCGGCTGGTTGGCATCGTTATGTGCCGATCGTGGCCGTCGTTGCAGTGATCGTCATCGCACTCGCCGCGCTCGGCTACGCCGGCGGTGGCGCCAACTTGGACGCAGTGTTTAAATCGCCCGAGCTCGCGCATGCAGGCACAGAAGTTGTCGAGGGCGCGCAGACCCAGACAGGCGTCGCGCCCCAGCGCGGCATCGTCGCGGCGGCCTCCACCATCGCCGATGCGCAAAAGGACGAAGACAAGCAAGGCGACGACGTCGATGCGAATCAGACGAGCGAAACGGCAACAACTCCATCGGCGGGATAAGTTGCGAGTGGGGCAGCTAATTTGGGACGGGGCTTTTTAGCTGCCCAAGACAGTGGCTCATTCGATGTCAGTCGCCAAAAGCGAGCGAGCCGCATTTGCGCCAAGGTGACGTGAAATGAGAGGGCGCTGACCTTCTGGTCGTGCCCTCGAAATTGAACGTCAGATTGGCGTGAATGCGGCCCGCGCAGCGTCAACGAGCCCGCCGTTCGGTAGAACGGCGGAACTAATTACCTTACGTAGATGATGTTGTTGCGGCGCGGTTTTGCCTCGGGTAGCGTGTCCTCGGCGTAGCCAAGAATGCAGTTACCGACACCGCGCAGGTTGCCGTCGGCGGGCAGGCCCCAGCTGGCCAGCAGCTCCAGGCCCTCGGGCGAGTCAAAGACCTCATGCGCGCGGTGAATCCAGCACGAATCGACGCCCAGTGCATAGGCGGCGTTGAGCAAGTTGCCCATGGCGAGCGAGCCGTCTTCCAGATGTGTGGGCACGCTGCGGTCAACCAGCACCACCACAACGGTCTTGGCGCCATAGAAGGGGTCGCCGTTGCTGCCCATGACCTGGGCGTTGAGCTGTGAGAGACGCTCGACGGTCGCGGGGTCGGTGACGGCGACAAACGTCACCGGCTGGCGGCCCATGCCGCTCGGTGCATATTGGCCGGCTTCGATAATACGTGCAAGCTTTTCGGCCTCGACGGGACGATCGCTGTAGTTGCGGCAGCTGCGACGGTGAATGAGTGCTTCGATAGTCTCCATGGTGTCTCCTTGCGGTGGCGTTGCAGATGCCCCGTTCATACCCGTCGGGCTCAAACGATAGACGGTCAATTGCCTGGCCAAAAGGATAGATTCCAATTGGGAAAGTAGGTTTGCATAAAAGTACCTTCAGAATGTGACAAACAAATGGGATGGTTAAACGTTTTATCCCGTCTACCCTGCGGTTTTTTACCACTTGCCTAAATGACGAACGCATAACCTCTGATAAAGGTTTTACTAAAGGAGTACCAACGTTTATCAATGCGCCGTGGTGGCGCCGGGCCAGGAGGTAACATCATGTTCCAGGCTGGAGATGTCGTCGAGACCGATTTCGAAGGATTTCTGAAGCTGCTGCGTTCCAAGACGCGCGCTTTCGTGTCGATCAACGATCACGAGTACTACATCACGCACACCGATGGCTATTGGCGTGTTCAGGATTGCGAGGCCCTCAACGACAAGGGCCACTTTACTGACTGCTCTGAGTTGGTCAACACGGTCTGCGAGGTCGTCGAGCTGCCGTGGATTGCCGGCAAGAGCCTGCATGACAGCTTCTCGGGCGCTACGGTCTATGAGGCCGTCGCCGCTTAACAGCCAACACTCGATATTCTCTCGCAACCGCCGGCGCCGCCCCCGCGCCGGCGGTCTTTTTTGTCGATATGCTTATGTAGAGCCGACCATAAACAACGAGCTTATCGACGATAGTCAAAACTCGGACTAATGTAGAGATATTAATTGGTCAAAACTCGGACTATCGAATGGTGGGAGAGATGAATAGTGCAGTTAGCCCGGTCGATTTCGACTGGATGCTCGTCGACACGAGTGCGGCGGGCGGAAGCGTTGCCGTGAGTCGGCTGACGAGTGAATGGTTCTACAGCAAACAGACCATCAATTCGGCGATTAAGACGCTTAGGGCGCGAGGGCTTGCGACGTTGGAGTTTGCCGAGGGTAGTCGTAAGAACAAGGTTGTGCGACTGACCGAAGAAGGCGTGCGGTTTGCCAAGCGCTACGCGTTGCCGGCGCAAAAAGCCGAGCAACAGGCATTCGAAGCGCTCGAGCCGTGGGAACAGCGCGAGATCATGCGCTTGGTTGGTAAGTTCTCCAATGTTCTTAACGAAGAGTGCGAGGCATTTAAACGGCAAGTGGCTGCCGAGAACGAGACTGACGAATAGGGCGAGGGGGACACATGCGACTCTTAATGAGGTTTATGAGGCCGTACCGCGGTCTGATTGCGGTGACGCTGTTTGCGGTGCTGATAGATAACGTCGGTACGCTGTTGGTTCCCACGATGCTGGCGAACATGGTCAACACCGGTATTACCACGGGCGATGTCGACTATATTTTACGCAACGGCCTGTACATGCTTATCGCGACCGGCATGGCCAGCGGCGGCACGGTGTTGGGCTGCTATCTTTCGGCGCGCCTGGCCGCCAACGTGGCCTGCGATATCCGCAATGCCGTGTACGACAAGTCGCTCGAGCTGTCCGCCAGCGACTTTGAGCGCTTTGGCACGGGTTCGATGATCACGCGCTCGCTCAACGACATCAACGTGATTCAGCAAGCTGTCCTTCAGACGATTCAGTTGGTGCTGCCGGTGCCGTTCTTGGCCGTGGCGGGCATCATCTTTGCCTGGTTTATCGATCCTGCCATGGGCACGCTGCTGGGCGTGGTGGTTGCGATCGTGCTGGTGGCGGCGGTCTTTACCGTTGCCAACGCCGCGCCGATCTTTATGCGCCTGCAGAGCTTTATCGACCGCATGAACGTGGTGCTGCGCGAAAACATCGTGGGCGTGCGCGTCATCCGTGCGTTTAACAAGGAGCGTCACGAGGAGCGGCGCCTGGACGAGGTGTTCAGCGACTACGCCGCCAACGCCATCAAAGTCAACCACCTGTTTGTGGGCCTCGACAGCTCCAGCTTCTTTTTGATGAATATCGCCGAGGTGGCGGTGCTGTGGGTGGGCGGCAACCGCGTGGGCGTCCATGCCATGCAAATCGGTAGCATCTCGGCCGTGCTGGAGTACGCGATCCTGATCCTGTTCTTTGTGATGATGGCGCAGATGGTGATTCTGACGCTTCCGCGCGCCGCGGCGTGTCTCAACCGCGCGCAACAGGTGCTCGAAATCGAGCCGAGCATCGTGGACGGCAAGCGCACGCTGGGCACGTGCGCGGCGGAGTCTGTTGACGGTACCGATGCGGTTGCCGTGTTCGACCATATGTCGTTCCGTTTTGACGATGCCGACGAGGACACCCTGTGCGACCTGAGCTTTGCCTGTCGTCGTGGCCAGACCACGGCGATTGTGGGCTCGACGGGTTCGGGCAAGTCGACGGTGGCCAAGCTCTTGTTGCGTTTCCACGATGCCACGAAGGGCGCCATTCGCCTGAACGGCGTTGACCTGTGCGACCTTTCGCAAGGTGAGATTCGCGGGCATATCGCTTACGTGCCGCAGAAGGCGTGGCTGTTCTCGGGCACCGTTGCAAGCAACCTGCGCTTTGGGAACGAAGACGCGACTGATGCCGACATGCTCCATGCGCTGGAGGTTGCCCAGAGCACCTTTGTGCTCGACCAGCCGCAGGGGCTCGATACGCCGGTATCCCAGGGCGGTACGAACTTCTCGGGCGGCCAGCGTCAGCGCCTGGCCATCGCCCGTGCGCTCATGAAGCATGCCGATCTATATATCTTCGATGACAGTTTTTCGGCCCTGGACTTTAAGACCGATGCCGCCCTGCGCCATGCGCTGCAGGACGAGACGCGCGATGCCGCGGTGCTCATCATCGCGCAGCGTATCTCGACCATTCTGCATGCCGATCAGATCGTGGTGCTCAAAGACGGCGAGATCGTCGGCCTAGGCACGCACGATGAGCTCATGGAAACCTGCGAGGTGTACCGCGCTATCGCGGAATCGCAGATGAAGGGAGGTGAGTAGCATGACCGAGGAGCTCAAAAAGCAGGGCATTGCTGATGACGCCGCGGTTGCAGAGACAGCCGAGGAGACGGACGCCACGTCCGACCTGGACGAAGCCGCCAAGGCAGCCGAGCGCGAGGCTCGCCGCCAGGCACTCTACGAGGAAAACGAACGTGCCGAGGACGAGCGTGCCCGCGCCGAGGCAGAGCGCATGCGCGATGTGGACGACGAGGACGAGGACGAGACGCCTCGGGATACCTGGGCGACGGTGCGCCGCCTGTGGAGTGAGGCTGCCGGCGACCATTGGCGCTTCTATATCGTGTTCGCGAGCATTGTGTTCTATGTCATCTTTAACACCGCCGCGCCGGCATATAGCGCCCGCGTGATCGATGAGCTGTGGGGCCACATTCAGGTGGCGTTTGCCAACGACACCACTTTCAGCATCACCTGGGAGAACTGCGGCAAGACCATTTTCGTCTACTTTATGATCTGGACTGCCGCTGCCTCGTTCTATGCGCTCCAGAGCTTTTTGATGTCGAGCGTCGCTGAGCGTCTCAATCTGCGCCTGCGCAACCGCATCGCGCAAAAGCTCAACCGTCTGCCGCTCGCCTATTTTGACGCGCATCGTCCCGGCGAGGTCGTCAGCCGCGCGACCAACGACCTGGACAAGATGTCCGAGAGCATGCAGCGCGGATTGCTGCAGCTGCTCGTGTCGATCGGCACGGTTGTTGGTGCTGTGAGCGTGATGTTCGTGTTCAGCGTGCAGCTTACGCTCGTCTTTCTGTTCTTTACGGCACTGTCGCTGCTGGTGACGAAGGTCGTCTCGCGCCGCACACACGATGTGACGGGCGAGCGCCAGGAGTGGGTGTCCAAGATTACGAGTGCGGTCGAGGAAGGCTATTCGGGCCGTCTGGTGATCCGCGCGTTTAACCGCGAACGCCAAAGTTCTGCCGAGGTGCACCAGGCCTCGGGCGAGCTGGCACGCGTGAGTGCCAAGGCCGACTTTATGATCAATGCCGTCGGCCCTGCGGTGCGCTTTATCGGCCGTTTGGCGCAGATCGTGATCGCGCTGGTGGGCTGCAGCATGCTGGTTGCCGGTCACATGACCGTCGGCGTGTTCCAGGCGTTCTTCCAGTTTATCTACGAGGCGTCCGAACCCATGACGCAGCTGTCGTTTACCTTCAACTCGCTGCAGAGCGCGTTGGCGAGTGCGGAGCGCGTGTTCGACCTGCTCGATGAGCCCGAGATGGAGGCCGATCCGCTGCCGGACGAGGCCGCCAAGCTGCCGGGTCGCGTTGAGGGTCGCGTCTCCTTTGAGCACGTGCGCTTTGGTTATTCGCCCGACAAGCCGCTTATGCACGACGTGTCGTTTACCGCCGAGCCGGGCCAGAAGATTGCCGTGGTGGGAACCACGGGCGCGGGCAAGACGACGCTCATCAACCTGCTCATGCGCTTCTACGAGATTGACGGCGGGCGTATTACGCTCGACGGCGTGGATACGAGCCGCATGGACCGCGGCGAGCTACGGCAGCAGTTTGGCATGGTGCTGCAGGACGCCTGGCTGTTCGATGGCACGATTGCCGAAAACATCGCCTACGGCTGTCCCGAGGCGACGCGTGAGGAGATCGTGGCGGCTGCGCGCGCCGCGCAGGTCGACTTCTTTGTGCGCACCATGCCGCAGGGCTACGACACGCGCGTGGCCAACGATGCCGAAAGCATCAGCCAGGGCCAGCGTCAGCTGCTGACCATCGCACGCGTGCTGCTCAACAACCCGGCGATTCTCATCCTGGACGAGGCGACCTCAAGCGTGGACACGCGTACCGAGCTTGCCATCGGCCGTGCCATGGATGCGCTTATGCGCGGGCGCACGAGCTTTGTGATCGCACACCGCCTGTCGACGATTGTGGATGCCGACCTGATCTTGGTCATGGATCACGGCAACATTATCGAGCAGGGCACGCATAAGGAGCTGCTGGCTGCCGAGGGTGCCTACGCCGACCTCTACTTGAGCCAGTTCGCATAATGTGACAAAGGGACAGTCCCACATGTCACATCAAAAAGAAAGGCGCGCCGGGGATGAATTCCCTGGCGCGCCTTTGCGTTGATGCCGATGTCGTTTTGTGCCGTCTGCGTTCCTAGCGCTCGTCAACGAGCTTGGCGACGAGGGCCTTGAGCTCGGCCACCTCTCGCTCGAGTTCTTTGACGCGGCGGGCATTCTCGGTGATGCCCTGGCGGTTGAGGGCACTCTGCTCGGCGGCGTCATCGGGCATGTACTCGCGATGCTGCTTGGCATCGAAGCTCTCCTCGAACACGCGGCAGCCGTTGCGTTTGATGATGCGTCCCGGCACGCCCACGACGGTGCAGTTGTCGGGCACGTCCTTGACGACAACCGAGTTGCCGCCGATTTTGACGTTGTTGCCGATGCGGATGTTGCCGAGCACCTTGGCACCCGTGCCCACGGTGACGTTGTTGCCCAGGGTGGGGTGGCGTTTGCCGGTCTCGTTGCCGGTACCGCCGAGCGTGACGCCCTGATAGAGCACGCAGTTGTCGCCCACAATGGTGGTCTCGCCGATGACGACGCCCATGGCGTGGTCGATAAAGAAGTGCTTGCCGATCTGTGCGGCGGGATGAATCTCGACGCCGGTGATATGACGGGTGATTTGCGAGAGCACGCGGGCGAGCGAGCGATGTCCATGCTCCCACAGCCAGTGCTCGGGCACGTGGTTCCACTTGGCGTGCAGGCCAGGATAGGAAAGGAAGATGACCAGACCGTTTTGCGCGGCGGGGTCCTGCGCCTGGACGGTCTTGATGTCCTCGCGAATGGTATTGATAAAGCTCACCGGCCGCCCTCCCTTAGCGCCATGGCAATGCGATTCAATAAAGTATAGCGATTCGCTAGGGATTAAAAAGGACAATCTTGGCGGCTTTGCGCTACAAGTGTCAGTTATGCAAACTTGCTGGTAATGGAGTCATGCTTTTGTGGGGTTGCGCACGAGGGGGCACCGCAACCGTATACTGGTCAACTTGGACGTATCCGCGCCCACAACTGAGAGGTTTTACTTCATGGGTTTCATCAATTTTATTGCCGAGCTGCTTAAGGACCCGCGCACCGCGATCGCCAGCTGGATCGCCGCCGGCCCGCTTATGGCCTACGGCTGCGTATTCCTGATCATCTTTATCGAGACGGGCGTGGTGTTCTTCCCGTTCCTTCCCGGTGATTCGCTGCTGTTCGCCTCGGGTTTCTTTGCCCACAACGGCGGCTTTAACATCGTGGCGCTTCTGGCCACCGCATGGGCCGCTGCCATTTTGGGCGATCAGTGCAACTTTATGATCGGTCACTTCTTTGGCCGCAAGATCATCGCTTCGGGCAAGGTCAAGGCCATGACGCCCGAGCGCATCAAAAAGTCCGAGGACTTCTTGGACAAGTGGGGTCACCTGGCCATCTTCCTGGGTCGCTTCTTCCCGTTTATCCGCACCTTTGTGCCCTTTATCGCTGGCATGGGCGGCATGCACTGGCGCAACTTTGTCGTCTTTAACGTGCTGGGCGGCATTACCTGGTCGACGGTCTTTACGCTGCTGGGCTACTTCTTTGGCGGCATTCCCTTTGTGCAGGAGCACTTTGAGCTGCTGATTATCGGCATCGTTGCCGTGTCGATCATCCCGACCGTGGTCGGTCTGGTTAAGGCCAAGCTGGGTAAATAGAACGCCTAGCTCGAGCCAGCGCGCAGACCGTACAGTTGAGGCCCGTCACCGCTTACGGTGGCGGGCCTTTTTGCTTCGGTCAAATGAAAATACTTTACTTAGTTAAAGAAAAGCGTTTTATCAGACGCGTGCGGGGAGTACAATCTCGTGCATGCGAATCGACGTGCCATCGGCTTTGATGCTGCTCGCGTGTCCCGTCCGGCTCTACGCTCCGGGCGTGTGACGTTGCGACGCGGTCGGCCTCGGTCCTTGCGTGCGGGTTCGCGAGTATGCAACTGTGTATGTAAGGAGCGACATATGACTGTCGAGAAGAAGGATATCGATTGGGGTAGCCTCGGCTTTGGCTACATGAAGACCGATTACAGCTACGAGGCTCATTGGAAGGATGGCGAGTGGGACGAGGGCGGCCTGACCACCGACCACACCCTGCATGTCTCCGAGTGCGGCGGTATCTTCCATTACTGCCAGGAGGTCTTTGAGGGCCTGAAGGCCTACACCGCCGAGGACGGCAGCATCGTCTGCTTCCGTCCCGACATGAACGCTGAGCGTATGTATAACTCTGCCCAGCGCCTCGAGATGCCCCCGTTTCCCAAGGACAAGTTCGTTGAGGCCGTCAAGCAGGTCGTTTCTGCCAACGCCGCCTGGGTTCCGCCCTTCGGTTCCGGCGCGACCCTGTACGTGCGTCCGTTTATGATCGGCTCCGGTGACGTGATCGGCGTGGCTCCCGCTCCTGAGTACACGTTCCGCATTCTCGTGACCCCGGTCGGTCCGTACTTTAAGGGTGGCCTCAAGCCCGTCAAGCTGCGCGTTTCCGAGTATGACCGCGCGGCACCGCACGGCACCGGCAACATCAAGGCCGGCCTGAACTACGCCATGTCCCTCAAGCCCACGATGGAGGCCCATCGCGAGGGCTATGCCGAGAATCTGTATCTCGACTCCGAGTCCCGCACCTATGTCGAGGAGACCGGTGGCGCCAACGTCCTGTTCGTGAAGGAGGACGGCACCCTCGTCGTTCCTCAGTCGCACACCGACTCCATCCTGCCCTCTATCACCCGTCGTTCGCTCGTTCAGGTTGCTCAGGACCTGGGCATGACCGTCGACCAGCGTCCCGTCGAGTGGGCCGAGGTCAAGGCCGGCACCTTTGTGGAGTGCGGCCTGTGCGGCACCGCTGCCGTCATCTCTCCGGTTGGCGAAATCGACAACAAGGTTTACGGCGCCGACGAGACCGTGACCTTCCCGGCTGGCTACACCGAGATCGGCCCTGTGATGAAGAAGCTCCGCGAGACTCTGACCGGCATCCAGTCTGGTGCTGTCGAGGACAAGCACAACTGGGTTTACACCGTCGCGTAATTAGCCTTTCCTGTCCGGGCAGAGAGCAAGCTCCCTCCCGGCGCGTCCTCGGACATGCAAGAAGCCCTCGCTGCGCACTTCGTGCGGCGAGGGCTTCTTGCGTCCTGCGGAGTGCGCCGGGAGGGAGCTTGCTCTCCGCCCTGCGGGCTCGGCGATGTCACAACGAACAATAATTAATCTGAATTAAAGATGGTGCGCGGCCTTTTAGGCCGCTCTTTTGTTTTGGTTCGCGCCATGTGGGGGTGGTGGCGACGTGCATTTTTGCGAGTATTCTGCAATCGAAGGCCCCTGCATACCGACCTCGGGCAAAAATCGGGATTTCTCGATGTTTTCTACGGATGATGGGCGGGGTTATGGGCTGACAGCGTTTGATTTGCAGGGATATTCGCGGTCTTCGGCATGTATCGTGGCGCCCGAAGCTCTTGGTTATGTTGAATACTCCTAAAAATGCACGGCGCTTAGAGGGGGACCTTCGCGAAAAAAGAAACCGCCCCGTCGAAGTATGCATTCGACGGGGCGGTTTATGCATTTGGCCGATTAAGGATGCGCTGCCAAACTACTAGAACTTGACAGTCGGGGCCTGGCGGGCTGCTTCGGCGGCCTCGAAGCCCTGGCGTTCCTTAAACTGGAAGATGCCGGCAAAGATGACAGCCGGGAACGTCTGAATGGCGTTGTTGTAGCTGAGCACGCAGTCGTTGTAGCTCTGGCGTGCATAGCTAATCTTGTTCTCGGTATCCTCGAGCGATGCCTGCAGCTGCGTAAAGTTGGTGTTTGCCTTAAGATCGGGATAGGCCTCGGCCACGGCGAAGAGCTGGCGCAGCGCACCGGTCAGCACGTTGTCGGCTTCCATCTTGGCCTCGGGCGTGGTGGCCTTGACGGCGGTGTTACGCGCGCTGATCACGGCGGAGAGCGTCTCCTGCTCGTGCTTGGCGTAGCCCTTGACGGTCTCGACCAGGTTGGGGATCAGGTCGTTGCGGCGCTGCAGCTGCGTATCGATGTTCTGCCAGGCGTTATCGATGCGGTTACGCTTGGTGACCATGTTGTTGTAGATGCCGGCGATGGCGCAGACAATCACAATGACAACAACGATGCCGATGATGACGGTAATCATGATGTCTCCGTTTCGAATGGCCGCGGCGGCATGCGCCAGCTGCCGTTGGTATAACGCTACTAGTATACCCGCAACGTTTTGCCGTGCCGAACTTTCCGGCAAGCGTTATGTTTTCGGCGGGGTCGGCACCGGGGCAAAGCGCGCGAGGTACAGGTGTAAGATATGCGACAGATTGACGAGTGTTGTCTTTGCCCTGAGGATGGCGATGCCAGTGGACCTTCGCATTAAGAAAACCTACCGCGCCCTGTTCGATGCCTTTACCGAGCTTTTGGAAGAGCATCGTTTTGAGGACCTGACGGTTGCCATGCTGTGCGACCGCGCCATGATTCGCCGCACGACGTTCTACAAGCACTTTCGCGACAAGAACGATTACTTTGCCTTTTATATCGATGAGCTCATGTCGGGCTTGCCGCAAAAACAGCCCGATGAGGCCGGCGCAGTGTCTGCCGAGGACGTGCGCGCGCTTCGGCACGCGATTTTGGACGATGCCATGGATTTGATTCTGACGCACGAGCGGCTCATGGATAACATTTTGGCAAGCAGCATGTCGGGCATGTTGACCAACGTTATTTGCGACCGCATTGCCCACTCCATCCGCGAGCGTGTGATGAACGTGCTTGCCGAGGATGCCCTGGCCCCCGTGTCACTCGAGACGACGTCTGAGTTTGTCGCCGGCGGTATTATTCGACTTTTCACGATATGGTGGGAATCGGGCCACGATCTTGAGCGTCGACCCGAGATGGCCGACGTGGTCGATGCGCTGTTCGAGCGAACCATGACGCCGGTGCATCACTAGAAGTGGCGGAGAGAGGGGGATTCGAACCCCCGGAACGCTCTCGCGCTCAACGGTTTTCAAGACCGCCGCATTCAACCGCTCTGCCATCTCTCCGTGAGTCGTAATGATAGCATCGTTTTGAATTTGCAACAGGGAAGGCGAACGATGACGATCACCGAAATCGACGAGAAGTTCATGCGCGAGGCGCTGGCCGAGGCGCGCGCCGCTGCTGCGGTGGGCGAGGTGCCCATCGGAGCCGTAGTGGTGCGCGACGGTGAGATTGTCGCGCGGGCGCATAATCGTCGCGAGCTCGACCAGGACCCTTCGGCTCATGCCGAGTTTGCGGCCGTGTGCGCCGCTGCCCAGGCGCTTGGCCGCTGGCGCCTTTTCGACTGTACGGTTTATGTGACGTTGGAACCCTGCTGCATGTGCGCGGGCCTTATGGTCAACGCGCGCGTGGGGCGCTGCGTGTATGGCGCGAGTGATGCCAAGGCGGGCGCGCTGGGTTCGCTGTATGACCTGAATGCCGATTCGCGCCTGAATCATCGGTTTAACGTGACGGCTGGGGTCCTGGCGGATGAATGCCGTGAGCTGCTGATTAGCTATTTTGGCGGTCTGCGCGGAGCAGGCGGCGCTGATGGCGGTTGTGGGGCCGATCTTGAGGCGCATGCCGCTCATGCCGAGGCGCTCGCGTGTGCCGAAGATATCGCCGTTGAGGCGGTTGACTTTGGCCCTGCGTGCCGCCGGCCCCGCCGTGTGCTGCTGGCGATCGACTCCTTTAAGGGCAGCGTGTCGAGTGCACGGGCGGAGGCGGCGGTTGCCGAGGGCATGCGCCGTGTGTGGCCCGATGCCGAGGTGCGCGCGTTGCCGCTGGCGGATGGCGGCGAGGGAACGCTCGACGCCATCGACGCGTGCGGCGGTGAGATTGTGACCTGCGAGGTGGCAGGTCCCTTGGGCGATCGCGTGTCTGCCCAGATGCTGGTGGACGACGAGCGCGACTCGGCTGTAATTGAGATGGCCGAGGCGGCGGGTATTGGGTATTCGAGTTGTACGGAGTCGGCGGCGTTGGCGGCTTCGACCTATGGCGTGGGCGAGCTTATGCTTCGCGCAGTTCGCACGGGCGCAAGGACACTCTATATTGGTCTGGGCGGCAGTGCCACCAACGACGGTGGCGCCGGCATGCTGCAGGCGCTGGGCGCGCGCGTGGTCGATGATCAGGGATGCGATGTCGCCCCCGGTCTTGCCGGCCTTGAGCAGGTGGCGAGCGTTGATTTGGTGCCAGCGCTTCGGGCACTGAATGGCATGCGTGTCGTGGTGCTTTCGGATGTCGAGAATCCGCTCGTAGGGCGTCGCGGCGCACTGGCGGTGTTTGGCGGGCAGAAGGGCCTGCCGGCGGATGATGTCGAGGTGCTGCGCAGATACGACGGCTGGATGGTCGGCTACGGTCGCCTGCTCGATGCGGCAATTTTCGAGGCGCGAGCCCAGGGGTTGTTGCGCACACCCGAGAACGCACGGACATTTGGCTCGGTGCTTGGCGTGCCCGGCGCGGGCGCTGCCGGTGGCTTGGGCGCGGCGTTGCTGGCGCTCGGCGCGGAGCTACGCTCGGGTGTGGAGACGGTGCTCGATCTCGTGGGGTTTGACGAGCACGTGCGCGATGTCGACCTGGTCATTACAGGCGAGGGCAATATGGATGAGCAATCCGCCGCCGGTAAGGCGCCGGTGGGCGTGGCGCGCCGTGCCAAGCGGTGTGGCAAACCGGTGATCGCTGTCGTGGGCGGTCGCGCTGACAACCTGGATGGGGTGTGTGAGCGGGGTATTGACTTGGTTTTGCCGATTTGCCGCAAACCCATGGACCTGGAGCAAGCGCTTAATCCGCAGGAAGCCACCACCAACCTTATCTGCGCTGGCGAAGCAGCCGCTCGATCCTACGACCTTGGCCGTATCTAAAACCTATCTCTTTATAAGTTGCGGTGGATTAGTTCCTGTTTGGCGGCTCAGACAGAAAAAACAGGAACTATTCCACCGCAACTTCGAGAATGGCCATTCGAGGTTGGCTGCCTTGTGCCTTGGGTCGGACCGCCTGCCACGAAACGTGGCCATCTACTACGTTAAACCGGCCACTCTCGACCATCCCGGAATTTACAAAAACAAAACCGCAGGTAGAAAGCTTGCCGATTTTCGAAAAAGTCGGCTATGGTCGACCCCTGTGGCCTAAACGTAGTAGATGGGCCCTTTCTGCGGTGCGGCACCAAGCCGGTCATTTTGGGATGGGACTATTTTGACTACTCATTGGCTGCTCTGGCAATCGGGCTGCAAAAGTAGTCAAAAAAGCTCCGTCCCAAATTAGCTACCTTGCTCTGGCGGGCGGGAGCAGGTAAGATATACCGAGCGCCTAGCGCGTTCGATGGGTTCGGATGACGACATGTTCCGAATCTGGTCAGGTCCGGAAGGAAGCAGCCATAAGGAGCCTCTGTCGGGCATCCGAATCCATCGAGCGCACGGGCGCTTTTTGGTGCCGCGACACGGCCCGGCCGGCGGCGAGGTATTTGGTGTCTCGCTGGTCCTCGGCTTCGCCTGCGGGATCGCTCGACTACTAAACACCTCGCCGCCGGCCGGCCCCCGTCGTCCAAAAATCACCCGTAAGGGCGCGTTTATCTAATTTAATCTATCCCTTGCGGAATGCGGCTTGCTGGCGTTGTCTGGGCATTGATGGCTACGTGGTTCAAGAGGCGGCGGTGCTGTTGCTTGAATTTTTGCAGTTAAAGAGGCTCGTTTCCCTAGGTTGGGGAAACGAGCCTCTTTTTGTCTCTGGGCTTGTGGATTGGTGAAGGCAGAATGCTCTGTCGGCTATTTTGAGTTCTTGATGCGGCGTGTGGCTGTGGCGGTTATTCCGAGTCCCATGGCGGCGATTCCTGCGAGTGCTATTGCGCTCGGTGCTGTGTCGCCCGTGTTCGCGAGCTTGCCGGCGGTCGTATTTGCTTGCTTGCCGCTGCTCGAGTTCGCCTGCTTGGTGGAGCTTGGTAGGGCGTCTTTGCCGGTTGCAGGTGAGGCAACGGGCGGTGTCGCCTCGGCGGGTTGCGTTGAGCCGGAGGGAGGCGTCGTCTCGGTCGGTTTCGTTATCTCGGGCGAGGTGGCCTTGTCTGCCGCGGCCTTTGCCTCTTCGTATGCCTTGCAGGCGTCGTCATAGGCCGCTTGCGCCTTTTCCAAATCGCCGAGGAGCGCATCTCGCTTGGCTGTTTCTCCGTCGAGGTGGGTTTTATTAAACTCTACTTCGCTTTCTAAGAAATAAATCAGGCTTTTCTGACTTTCGAGGCGCATTCGGCAGTGCTCAAGCTTATCTTCACAACGAGATTCTTGCTCTTGTGCATCCATGATCGCCAGTTCCAACTGCCATCTAGTTTCGTAATCCGTGTGGGGGATTTTATTTAATTCTGCCTCAAGGTCTCTTGTTCGGTTGTGGGCCTTATCGCATTCGGATTGGGCTGCATCGATGTCCGCTTGCATGGTAGGAAGGGATTCCTTATATATGGCAGCTCGCGCCAAATTAGTGTCGTAGTTCTTTTGAAAAATGGCAATTTTAGTATCGATTTCCGCAATTTTCTCGGGACTTGCGGCGTCTTTTGCGGCCTCGAGGTTTTTGAGCGCTTCCTGCATGGCTGCATACGCTTTGTCTTTTTCGGTGGCCGCGGTTTCGCTCGAGTTCGCGGCCGCTGTCTGCAAGGCGGCCGCACCGGTGGGGGCGCTGGTTTCTGCAGCGATCGCCGTTACGGGGGCGATTCCCGCGACAAGTGCCGCGGAAAGGGCGATGCCCACAGTTGCTCGTCTTGCTCTTCTTGCGAGAATGTCGTTCATCTCGGCACCTCATTTCAAGGGTCGGCGACTAACTTGGTAGCACTAATGCAAGTATACCAAGTGGTCGACCCGACACTGGCTGGGTGCGCGCCTCTCTGCTTCTTTGGAAACCGAATCCCATTAGAAATGACGAGTTGTTTACGCTTCTTTTGGGCTCACCGTACTATCATGGTTCGAATTGAATGTGGATGATGATAGGGAGCGCCTATACATGATTGAGCTGCTCAGGCGTTTTGGTGGTAAGTTTCGCCGGTATATGGTGATTGGCCCTGCGTGTAAGCTGATCGAAGTGATCTTTGACCTGCTGATGCCGCTGGTGATTGCCCAGATGATCGATAAGGGTATTGGCGCACACGATGTCAACGCCGTCGTCCACTACGGTATGCTGCTTGGCGCCATGGCTGTGATCGGCATCTCGTTTACGCTCGTCTGCCAAAAGATGGCGGCGCTCACCTCGCAGGGCATGGGCACCGACATTCGTGGCGCGCTCTACCAGCACATCAACAAGCTGAGCTATGCCGAACTCGACCGTTTTGGCACGCCGTCGCTCATCACGCGCATCACCAACGATGTCAACCAGGTGCAGCTTGCCGTGGCGCTGGGCGTGCGCATGCTCATCCGCTGGCCCTTCCTGGCGGTGGGCTCCATGTGCGCGGCCCTTGCCATCGACCTTAAGCTCGGCATGATCTTTTTGATTTGCACGCCCGCTATCGGCCTGGTGTTTTGGTTTGTCATGGCGCGCTGCATTCCGTACTACAGGCAGCTGCAGGCAAAGCTCGACCGCATCGCGCTCATTTGCCGCGAGGGGCTTTCGGGCGCCCGCGTGGTTCGCGCCTTTGTGCGTGAGGACCACGAGCGCGAGCGTTTTGCCCAAGCCGCCGATGACCAGGCCAATACCGCCATCGCGGTGGGCAAGCTCTCGTCAATCCTTAATCCCGTCACGTTTCTTGTGATGAACCTGGGCGTGTGCGCCATCCTGTGGGTGGGCGGCATCCAGGTCAACGTGGGCGAGCTTACGCAGGGCCAGGTCATGGCGTTTGTGAACTACATGACGCAGACCCTGACCTCCATCGTGTACGTCGCCAACCTGGTCGTGGTCTTTACCAAGGCGAGCGCGAGTGCTTCGCGTATCAACGAGGTGCTCAACTGCGTGCCGAGCATCGCTGACGAGGGCAACCAGCCGGTCGCGCTGCCTGAGCCGGGCAATGCCGCTCCGGTTCCTGCGCTGAGCTTGAGCCATGCGAGCTTCTCTTTTGGCGCCGGCGCTGCCAACGCCGTCAACGATGTGACCCTGGAGCTGCCGCTGGGCAAGACGCTCGGCATTATCGGCGGCACGGGTAGCGGCAAGTCCACACTCGTCTCGCTTATCCCGCGCCTGTACGATGCGAGCACCGGCCGCGTGAGCGTGATGGGCGCCGACGTGCGCACCTGGCCGCTCGACCAGCTGCGCCGTGTGGTCGCGACCGTTCCACAGCGCGCGTCGCTGGTGAGCGGCACCATCCGCAGCAACCTGACCTGGCGCGACGAGGCTGCGACCGACGAGGATCTCTGGGCGGCGCTCGACATGGCGCAGGCGAGCGAGTTCGTGCGCAACAAGCCGCAGGGGCTCGATGCCCCGGTCGAGGCGGGCGGTAAGAACTTCAGCGGTGGCCAACGCCAGCGCCTGACCATCGCGCGCGCCCTGGTGGGCTCGCCTCAGATATTGATCATGGACGATTCTGCCTCGGCGCTCGACTTTAAGACCGACGCGGCGCTTCGCCATGCCATCCGCGAGCGCAGTGTGCGCGGTGCCGCCGAGGGCGGGCTGCCGCTCACGACCGTCATCGTGAGCCAACGTGTCTCGACCGTTCGCGATGCCGACATGATCTGCGTACTCGACCACGGCTCGGTTGCGGGCCTGGGCACGCACGATGGGCTGTATGCAAGCTGCCAGCTCTACCGAGAGATCTGCCAGTCGCAGCTTCGCCGCGAGGAGCTCGAGGGCCAGCAGAGGAGTGCGGCGCCCACGTCCGTCCCAAGTCCCGCGTCCGCTCCAACCGCCTCCGCATCCGTCTGCACAAAGGAGGGCTGCTAAATGAATCCGTACACTTCCTCCGGTTCGGTCGCCACGATGACGGCCAACGTGTCCGGTAACGATAGCCTCAACGACCTGGGCGACGGCCCGCGCCAGCCCGGCGACCCTGAGCGCTATCCCGTGGGTGCGGTGACTCGCCGCCTGATGGGCTACGTTCGTCCGCATCGCATTTCGTTTGTAGCGTCGTTTGTGAGTGCCGCCATCTCCGTGGTTCTGCAGCTCTACACGCCCATTCTCATCGGCGAGGGCATCGACCTGATCGTTGCTGCGGGCCAGGTGGACTTCGATGCGCTGCTGCCGCTCGTTACCAAACTCGCACTCGTCGTGGTGGGAGCGGCGTCCTTCCAGTGGCTGCAGGGCCACTGCGTCAACCGCCTGTCCTACGAGACGGTGCGTGACATGCGCGTGGAGGCGAGCGATAAGCTCAGCCGTATGCCGCTCAGCTTTATCGACAGCCATGCCCACGGCGACCTTATGAGCCGCGTGGTCAACGACGTCGATCAGGTGGGCGACGGTCTGCTGCAGGGCTTTACCCAGCTCTTTACCGGCGTTATCACCATCGTTGGCACGCTTACGTTTATGCTCTCCATTAACCTGACCATGACGCTCGTGGTGGTGCTCGTCACGCCGCTTTCCATTTTTGCAGCCGGTGCTATTGCCAAGCTCTCCAACAAAAGCTTTACGGCGCAGCAGCGTATTCAAGGGCAGCTCGGTGGTCATATCGAGGAGTATGTGGGTGAGCAAAAGCTCGTGGACGCCTTCGCCTACGGCCCGCACGCTCAACAGCGCTTCGATGCCCTCAATGCCGAGCTCTACACCGCGGGCGAGCGCGCGCAGTTTATGGGCTCGCTCTCCAACCCCGGCACGCGCTTTATCAATAACATCATCCATGCCGTGGTCGCCGTGATCGGCTGCGTGGGCGTGATCACGGGCGTGCCGGCGGCGCTTACGGTGGGCGGCGTGCAGATCTTCCTGTCCTATGCCAACCAGTACACCAAGCCGTTCAACGAGGTCACCAACGTCATTACGCAGATCCAGACGGCGTATGCCTCGGCGCGCCGCATGTTTGCACTGCTTGACGCGCGCGAGCAGGAACCCGATGCGCCGGATGCCGTGGAACTTGCCGCCCCGAAGGGCGAGGTTTCGTTTGAGCATGTGGACTTTAGCTATGTGCCCGACCGCAAACTGCTGCAGGACGTCTGCATCGAGGCCAAGCCCGGCATGCGCTTTGCCCTGGTCGGCCCCACGGGCTGTGGCAAGACAACGCTCATCAACTTGCTGCTGCGGTTTTACGATATCGATGCCGGTCGCATTGCGGTCGATGGCCGGTCTTCGCGTGACTACACGCGCGCAAGCCTGCGCCGCGCCTTTGGCATGGTGCTGCAGGATACGTGGCTGTTCGAGGGCACGGTGGCGGAAAACATCGCCTACGGCTGTCCCGACGCCACACGCGAGCAGGTTATCGAGGCTGCCAAGCGCGCGCATGCGCACAAGTTTATCGTGCAGCTGCCAGGCGGCTACGATACGGTCATCGGCGAGGACGGCGGCACGTTTAGCCAGGGTCAAAAACAGCTGCTGTGCATCGCGCGCGTCATGCTCACCGACCCGGCGATTTTGCTGCTGGACGAGGCGACCTCGAGCATCGATACCCGCACCGAGCTGCAGGTGCAGGCGGCATTCGACGAGCTCATGGCCGGCCGCACAAGCTTTGTGGTGGCGCACCGCCTGTCGACGATCCGCAACGCCGACTGCATTCTGGTCATGCGCGACGGCCAGATTATCGAGCGCGGCACGCACGACGAGCTGCTGGCGGCAGGCGGCTTCTACGCCGAGCTCTACCGCAGCCAGTTTGCCCAGTGAGCAAGCCCGTGGGGCAAATTAATCAATCGACAGACGGTGGTTTACATCTGTCACGTTAGTACTAAGATATTCATCTAATAAATTGCATTAGTGGCTTTAGTTTTGGGGGAAACGAGGCAACGTGACTATGACGTGCTCTTTGGTGGTTAACAGCAAGAGCGGTAATACCAGGATGGTTTCGGGCGCGATCAAGCGCGCTCTGCAGGCTGCGGGTGTTGAGTTTGTCCATGCCGCGGCGTTGAGCGACGATGCGGATGCAGATCAGGTTGCGCTCGAGGCGCAGGGCGCCTGCGCGGCCGACACGGTGCTCGTCGGTTTTTGGTGCGACAAGGGCGCGTGCACGTCTTCGGTCGCGACGTTGCTCTCCGCCTTGCACGGCAAGCGCGTCTTCCTGTTTGGCACCTGCGGTTTTGGCGCCGACCAGAGCTATTACCAGCAGATTATCGACCGCGTAACTTCCAATTTGGCTGGGGATGCCGAGCTTGCGGGTTGGGCGATGTGCCAGGGCAAGATGGGCCCTGCGGTCAAGCAGCGCTACGAGGCCATGCTCGAGCAAGATCCCGACAACGCGCGCTATAAGATGCTGCTCGACAACTGGGTTGCCGCGAAGGACCATCCCACCAAGGAAGATCTGGATAACATGGCCGCAGCCGCCAAAAAGGCCGTTTTGGGCGAGTAGCTTCGCCGTTCGCGGTCCTTCGTGCAAAGCAATACAAATGTGAAAGCCTCGAGATTCTCGAGGCTTTTTTCTTGACACTTGTGGACGCAACCGTGGCAAGCGTTTGGGGTGACATTTTCCATTACCCCGATGACGAGACCGTCCTGGACGACACGCTCGCATGCGTTCGCTGGATGCATTCAGAGTGGGGCGTGCTTTCCGGATGGATGGGGTTTCGGAAAGTGCGTCCCACAATTTGAGTCCGGAGTGGGATGCAGTTTCCCAACGGGGCCGTAAGCGGAAACTGCATCCCACTCCGGACGTGAATTCTGGGACATGCTTTCCGGATGCAAAAAAGGCCACATAACGTGGCCTTCAACTTATATATGTTCAGCAGATGTCCCCATGACAAGCCGCGTTTCAACACCGAGGCGTCTGCCCGGCGACGCGGAATGTAAGGTTCATCGCGAGTTCCGCACGAGCCGGAGAGCACTTAATGTGCTCTCCGTGCGAGCAGGACTGTCCGAGCGGGGAACCTTACGTTCCGCGCCGCCGGGCAGACGAACCAGTTAAGACGCGCCACTACTTGATCTTGGTCGTACCCGGCGCCAGGTTGGGGTCGGTCTCGTTGGCCTCGGTCTGGAAGTGCTCGGTGTACACGTTCTTGCCGTCGCGGAACATCTCGTAGTATTGCATCTTGGCGTAATCTTCGCGCGCCTTGGTTGCGGCAGCGGCAGCGGCGTCGTCACCGGTGACGTTGGAGGAGAGCGCCCAGCGCAGGCTGGCGTCCTCGTAGCCCACGGAGTTGATAGCGGGCAGCGACTCGCGCAGCGTCATGTGCGCCTTCTGATAGTCGGTCAGCGGTGCGCCGATCAGCTGCATCAGCTGCGTGGACAGGTAGTTGGTGGACAGGTCGTCGACCTCGCTTGTCTGGTCGCAGCCGGCAACGTCGTAGTTGGCCCAGATGATGTAATCGGTCTGCCACAGGCGCTCCTGATGCGTGGCGTCGTCCTCGCCGGTAAACCACTTATCGTTGAACTTGGACGGGAAGAACGGCTGGTGGTCGCCCCAGAACACCACGACTACCTTGCGGTCGAGTTTGCTCAAGGCGTTGAGGAAGTAGCGCAGCGCTTGGTCGGACTGCTCGATGCACGAGACATACTCGTCGACATCGGACAGTGTGCCGTCCTCGACGGTCTTGGCGTCCAGATCGGTCGTGTCGATATTCAGGTGCATCTGCTTGTCGACCGGCAGCAGGCCCGTATCGTAGCCCGAGTGGTTCTGCATGGTCACGTCGAAGATAAACTGCGGATCGGCGTTCTGGTCGAGCAGCTCAAGAATCTTGTCGTAGGTAGCCTGGTCGGTCACCATGCCGCGCAGGGTATCGGCGCCCTGGAAATCGTTGATGGACAGGAACTGGTCAAAGCCAAAGTCCTTGTAGACGTTCTCACGGTTCCAGTTGGTCGCGTGGTTGGGATGCATGGCCGTGGTGGAATATCCGAGCGACTTGAACTGCTCGGCTAAGTTCCCGGTCGTCTCCATGTTGTAGATGGTGTAGGGGTACACGCCCGAGCCCAGGTTGGCCATGGAGTTGCCGGTCATAAACTCAAACTCGGTATTGGCGGTACCGCCGCCGTAGGCGCTCACATAGAGCTTGCCGCGGCTGAGGCAGTCGGACAGGTTCTTAAAGTACTGCGGACCCTCGTAGCCGGCGCGCATGTTCTGGTAGATCGACAGATCCGAGAACGTCTCGTTCATGATGGCGATGACCGTGGGCTTCTCGCTGTCGAACTGCTCCTGGGCGGCGGCGCGCTCGTCGCTCTTGGCCGCGTCGGACTTGTCGTAGGCCTTGGCGTACTTTTTGAGCGTGGCCTTGGCATCGTCGACGGAGTAGTCGGCGGGTTTGGGCGGCTTAATGGACTGCGCTGCACTAATAAAGGCGGGCAGGTAGCCCTCGCGCCAGTAGCTCTCGAGCGGGCGCCAGGTGTAGACGGTGATGCCGAGGGTGTTGTAGTAGTCGATAAGCGTGACGTGCGCGGTCACACCGCCCAGGCACAGCACGGCCACGAGCAGGTTGGTGAGCAGCATACGCTTGGCGTTGGCGGCACCCTTCTGACGGTGCGGTGCTACCAGGCCGGCGTACTCGCACAGCAGCATGGCGATGGCGGTAAAGCCCATGGACAGCACGCAGAACAGCGAGATCGAGAAGGTGTAGCCGTTGCCGGCGACCGCGGCGGCGGTGGAGATGGCCGAAAGGTCGCCCGGCTGGATGGGCATGGACTTAAACGTGATAACGAAGAACTCGGCAATGCCCAGGACAAAGAGGGCAAAGGCCAGGACGGCCGGAGCTGCGCCATGGCGCTGGAACAGGAAGAACAGGCCGACCATGAGCGTGGTGATGATGGCCCACTCGAGCAAGATGCACAGGGGGTAGACCCAGGTAAAGTCGTGGTTGGACGAGACCTCCATGCCCAGCAGCGCAAAGACGCCGGCGAGCAGCAGGCACAGGACGGCGGCGACGAGCGGTTTGCCCACAAAGGCGCCGCGCAGGCGGGCGAGCTTGCCGGTGGGGGCGGGGGCGTCGGGCGCGGCGAACGCAAAGACGCGCGGGGCGATGCGGTCACGTGCGATGCTGGCCCAGGCGCAGCCGGTGAGGATGGCGTTGGTCAGGATGAGCATCACAAAGGCGAGCGGCTCGTTTTGGGCGACGAGGCCAATGGCGCCCCAAATGGTCAAAAAGACCTGGAAAAGACCGAAGGCGACGCTCCACCCAAGAGCGCTTTTGGCAACGGTGCCCGACTGAGCGCGAATGGCCTTGGCCTCGCGCAAGACAAGGTAGACGGTCGCCGCAAGACCGACGAGCGAGATGGCGGCAGCGAACATGCTGAGACTCCTCACAAACTAAAACGTACGAAAGCGGGGGTTTACCCGATTGTTACCAAGATATGCGCTGCAATTGGTGTCTGCGCACAACAACCAGCCATATTAACGCGCACGTGTGGCGGTGTGGCGCAATGTAGTGGCGACCTGCGCGATAATGGACGGGAATTACACGGAAACGTAAAGGCTTCTTAAAGAATTAGCGAGGATTAGGCGATGAACGAGCAGGTTTGCACCAAGGCTGTGGATACGTGTGGCTATCCGGTCGAGACGACGGGCAATGCGGTGCTGGACACGTTGGAGCACCGTTCCTCCACGCGTGCCTTCGCGCGTGATGACGACGACCGTCCCGTGGCGGTGACCGACGAGCAGCGGGCGGCGATTCTGCATGCGGCGAGCCGTGCGCCGTCGGCAGGCGCCATGATGATGTATTCCATCGTGAGCATTCGCGAGCAGGCCACGCTGGACCGTCTGGCTGACCTGTGCGACCACCAGCCCATGATCGCCAAGGCGCCCTGGGCACTTATATTTGTGGTCGATTATGCCAAGTGGATCGATCTGTTTGAGCACGTGGGCTGCTTTGAGCCCGAGTTTGTCGAGCGCACGGGTAAGGCGCCCCGCCGCGCGCCGGGTTTGGGCGACTTTGCCATCGCGGCCCAGGACGCCGTGATCGCCGCGCAAAACGCCGTGGTTGCCGCCGAGGCTCTGGACCTGGGGAGCTGCTATATCGGTGATATCGTCGAGAATGCCGAGGAAGTTGCCGAGCTGCTCGATCTGCCGCCCTATACCATGCCGCTGTCGATGCTCATCATCGGCACGCCCCGCAAGGAGCGCCCGGCTATTGCGCATCCCGTGGTGAACCTGGTGCACGAGGAGCGCTACTGCCGCGCCGATGCCGCGACCATGGACGCGCGGGTGGCCGAGATGGATGCGATGTTTCGCCCGCACGCCCACGAGGTGGGCGAGCGCGTGGTGGATATCTACACCCGCAAACACACCAGTCCCTTTATGGCCGAGATGAGCCGCTCCATGGAATGGTGGTTCAAAAACTGGCTCGGAAAATGACGAATGTGACAAGGGGACGGTCCCCTTGTCACATTCCATATCGCCGCGGTAGCCTAAAGGCCGTATAAATGTTTATCTAACTGGGAAAACAGTGCCATTCAAACATAGGACGATTACCTATAATCCCTTCGAACATTAAAGTTGGGAGGAAACCGGCTTATGGAACAAAAGGCCAAGGAGGCAGCCTCGCACGCTGCGATTCCTGTGAGCATCTCGGCGATGCTCGTCACGCTGGGCGTGGTGTACGGCGATATCGGCACCAGCCCTATGTATGTAACCAAGGCGCTCGTTGCCGGCAACGGCGGCATCGGAAGCGTGACGGAGGAGTTCGTGCTCGGCGCGCTCTCCCTTGTCGTGTGGACGGTCACGCTGCTGACCACCATCAAGTATGTGCTCATCTCGCTGCGCGCCGATAACCATGGTGAGGGCGGCATCTTTGCCCTGTACAGCCTGGTCAAGCGCTGCGGCAAGTGGCTTATCATCCCCGCCATGCTGGGTGGCGCCGCGCTGCTCGCCGACGGCATCCTGACGCCGGCCGTTACCGTTACCACGGCCATCGAGGGCCTGCGCACCATCCCGGCGGTCCATGCCGTGCTGGGCGATGACCAAGGCCGCGTCGTCGCCATTACGCTCGCCATCATCATCGTGCTCTTCTTGGTACAGCGCATCGGTACGGCCAAGATCGGTCACGCCTTTGGCCCCATCATGACGCTGTGGTTTCTGTTCCTGGGCGGCACGGGTCTTTTCTTTGTTTTCCAGCACCCCGCCGTGCTGCTGTGCCTCAACCCGGTGCGCGGCATCGCCTTTTTGCTGAGCCCCAACAACCACGCGGGCATCATGATTCTGGGCAGCTGCTTCCTCGCCACCACCGGTGCCGAGGCGCTCTACTCCGACATGGGCCACGTCGGCCGCGGCAACATCTACGCTACCTGGCCGTTCGTTAAGTGCTGCCTGCTGCTTTCCTATATGGGCCAGGGCGCTTGGCTTATGAACAACGCCGCCAACCCCGAGCTCATGGGCATTGCCGATCTCAACCCGTTCTACCAGATGCTCGCCCCGGGCCTGCGCCCGTTTGCCGTCGGCCTTTCCACCGTCGCGGCCATCATTGCCTCGCAGGCGCTCATCACCGGCGCATTCTCGCTGGTGTCCGAGGCCAGCCGTCTGGACCTCATGCCGCACATGCAGGTCTTCTACCCTGCCGAGACCAAGGGCCAGCTCTACATCCCCATGGTCAACAACGTCATGCTTGTCGGCTGCGTCATCGTGGTGCTGCTGTTCCAGAACTCGGCGCATATGGAAGCCGCCTACGGCCTTGCCATCACGCTGACTATGATGTGCACCACGCTGCTGCTCTTCTTCTACCTGCACGAGGAGCGCAAGCTCAAGGTTGCTCCGTGGATCTTCGCGGCCTTCTTCCTTTTGCTCGAAGGCTTCTTCTTCGTGAGCTCGCTCACCAAGTTCTTCCACGGCGGCTACTTCACCATCCTCATGGCTGCACTCATCATGGGCATTATGGTGTGCTGGTACAACGGCACGGCGGTCGAGCAGCGCCAGTTTACGCTGCTGCCGCTGCGCAGCTACCTGCCGCAGCTCAAGCGCCTGCGTGACGACGACCGTTATGAGCGCATGAGCGACAACGTCGTGTACCTGACCAAGGACACCCATACCGACTACATCGACCGCGATATCGTCTATTCGATCTTGGACAAGCATCCCAAGCGCGCCCGCGCCTGGTGGTTCGTGAATGTCGAGACCATGGACGAGCCGCACACCTTTGCCTATTCGGTCGAGACGTTCGGCACCGACTACGTGTTCCGCGTGCATCTGTACCTGGGCTACAAGATCAACCAGCGCGTCAATGCCTACCTGCGTCAGGTTGTTCAGGACCTGGCTGCCACCGGCGAGCTGCCACCGCAGACGCATGACTACTCGGTCTACAAGGATCCGGGTAACATCGGCACGTTCAAGTTCGTCCTGATCCGTAAGCTTCTGGCGCCCGAAAGCGATGTGGAGCCCAGCGAGCGTACGGCCATCACGCTCAAGTACATCATCCGCCGCGCCGCCGGCACGCCTGCACGCTGGTACGGCCTGGAGAACTCCAACGTGAGCTTTGAGTACGTGCCACTGTTCACCAAGTTCAAGGCCGTGAACAAGATGCAGCGCCTGGCTCCCAACGAGCGGCCGTAGACGTCGGCGGCTACACGGAGTTGGTTTTTGATGGATAAGCATGAGGCCGGGGAGGTAAACATGGATACAAAGGCGCTCGATGGCCGTGAGGCGGTGGTCGAAATGGTGCGTGAGGCGCGTGTCGACGCCGCCGAAGATCGGTTCCTTACGAACCGTGCCAACATGGACATGGCCGACCGCGTGATCTCGATCGTGGCACTGGTATTTGGAGCGGTGTGCGTGTGTGCCCTGCTCGCGCACGTGCTGTTTGTCTAGCGACCGCCGGTTGCAAAGGCTATACACTTGGAACCACCACAAGGGAAACCACCACAAAGGTGCCTGTCCCTTTGTGGTGGTTTTTGTTTTTGAGAGAGGAGCGGGGCGCTGATGGACGTCCGTACGGACGGCGATATTGCCGATAACTTTTGGTGGCGGCGCACAACGCTGACGCGCCGGACTCCTCTGTATGACGCCTGCGTATCGGTGGGACTGCTGGTCGCGGCGACGATTGTGGGCGCGCTGCTCGACCGTCCGGGTCTCGCGCCGAGCATCATGATCGTCTATGTGTTCGCCGTTCAGCTGTGCGCATTCTTTACCTGGAGTCGCCTGTATTGCTTGCTGAGCTCGGCTGCCGCCGTGGCGCTCTACAACTTCTTGTTTGTCGACCCGCGCTACTCGCTGTCGCTTATCGACCGCGGCTATCCCGGCATGTTCTTTATCATGTTCGTGGTCTCGCTTGTGTCGAGCTCGATTGCGTTGGCCCTGCGCCGCGCCTTGGCACAGGCTGCCGCCAGCGACCGCCGCACGCATATGGTGCTCGAGACCAACCGCATGCTGCAGCGGTGCGCCGACGAGCAGCAGATCGTTCACGCCATGGCAACGCAGCTGGCGCGTCTTTCGGGCTGTCCGGTCGTGTGGTACAGCGCCGACGCCGAGGGCGATGACCTGCTGCCGCGTTCGACATACACGGCCGTAGGCGATGCCGCACCGGTGCACGAACTGGCGCCGCAGATGCCGCCGCGGCTCTCGGCGTCCGCCTATGTGGGAACGCCGCTCGACGCCACGTTTGGCGGCTCGGCGTTTTATGGCATCTACCTGACGGTTCGCACAGGCGACGGCTTCGCGCGCTCGGGCGATCCCGCCTCGGTGGTGGGCGTGCTGGCTATCGTTGCCGAGCCCGACGTGCTGACGCATGAGGAGCGGACACTTGCCGATGCCATCGTGAGCGAAGGCGAGCTGGCGCTCGATCGCGCCCGCGCCATGGAGGCCCGCGAGGAGGCGGCGGTGCTTGCCAAAAATGAGCAGCTGCGCGCCAACCTGCTGCGCTCTATCTCGCATGACCTGCGCACGCCGCTCACCAGTATTTCGGGCAATGCCGATGTGCTGCTCGACCAGGGCTCGACCGGCACCGCCGTGCTCGACGCCCAGACGCGCCGCGGCCTGCTTCTATCCATTCGCTCGGATGCGCTGTGGCTCAACGCCACCGTCGAGAACCTGCTCGCCATCACCAAGCTCGAGGGCGGCGGCATGCATCTGTCGACCACGCTCGAGCTCATGGACGATATCGTCGAGGAGGCGCTGCGCCACGTGAACCCTGCCGTGCGCGAGCACGACCTTAAGGTGGTGGCGTGCGATGAGCCGGCGCTCGTCAACGTCGATGCGCGCCTGATGGTGCAGCTGGTGGTCAATCTGGTGAACAACGCCATCACCTATACGCCCGCAGGCTCGCATATCATGATTTCGATTAGCGTCGACGATGGACGCGTGGCGTGCTCGGTGGCCGATGATGGTCCGGGCATCGCACCCGAGGACCGCGAGCGGATCTTTGAGTCGTTCTACACCGCCAACCACGGTCTGGCTGACAGTCACCGCAGCGTGGGCCTGGGTCTTTCGCTCTGCCGCTCCATTGCGCTGGCACATGGCGGTAGCATAGAGGTTGCCGCGGCGGACCCGCACGGTTCGGTCTTTACGATTGAACTTCCCGTCGCCGATGTTTCGTTTGATAAGGAGTAGCGCCGTGCCGAACTCTGCCGTAAAACCGCTCATCTTGGTCGTTGAGGACGACCCTGCCGTTCGCAATCTTATTGTTGCCGCGCTCGAGGCGCACGGCTTGCGCCATATGGCTGTGGAGACCGCCCATGCCGCTATCGCCGCCGCCTCGTCGCAGACGCCGAGCATCGTGCTGCTCGATCTGGGCCTGCCCGATATGGACGGCGTCAAGGTGGTGGAGTCGGTGCGCGCATGGTCGGGCATGCCGATCATCGTGGTCTCGGCGCGCAGCGAGGATGCGGACAAGATTCGCGCGCTCGATGCCGGCGCCGACGACTACCTGACCAAGCCGTTTTCGGTCGAGGAACTGCTCGCGCGCATTCGCACGACGCTCAGGCGCCTTTCGTATGCGCAAACGGGCGGCGTTGCCTCCGAGGGCTCGTTCGATACCGGTGAGCTACATATCGATTTTGATGCCGGCATCGCCACGATGGATGGCGAGGAGCTGCATCTGACGCCGATCGAGTACAAGCTCCTGTGCCTGCTGGCGCATAACGCCGACAAGGTACTGACGCACCAGTTTATCCTGCACGAGATTTGGGGCACGGCAACTAAGAGTGACCTGGCAAGCCTGCGTGTCTTTATGGGCACGCTGCGCAAGAAGATCGAGTCCGACCCCGCGCACCCGCGCTATATCCAAACACACGTGGGTATCGGCTATCGCCTGGTCACCCAAGGGTAGGACGGCGTCCGCCATCCCACTATGAGTTGCGGTGAAATACGGTCTAAATTTGCCTAATTCCAGGCAAAACAGTCCGTATTCCACCGCAACTTTGTTATCTGCCCTTGGGCTTGCTGGCGTAGAACTTCTTCTTTTTGGGCTTGCCGGCGGGGGAGGGGCTGCCGGTGACGTGCGGCTTGCCGTCGCCGGCGTGCACATGGCCAGGCACTGCCGCGCGAGGCTTGCGGGCCTCGGGGTTGCGCAGCTCCTCGACGCGCTCGGCAATTTCCTCGGCGCTAAAGCCGACCTCGGCCATGGCGTCCTCAATGGGCAGACGGCGCACGATGTAGCAGTGGTGCACCTTCTGGTTGCGCGCGAAGTCCTCGGGGATGGTCTGCGCCGTAATGTCCTCCAGCACCACGCCCGCGCGGGCGAGCTTGCGCGTCTCGGGGCGGAAGCCGCGCAGGTTGCAGCTAAAGATGGCATGTCCGCCCTGTGCAAGCAGGCGAGATACGCCGGCCAAAAGCTCAACATGGTCGCGCTGGACATCCCAGGTACGGCGGCCCATCTTTGACGAGTTCGAGAACGTGGGCGGGTCGACAAAGATCAGGTCCCAGCGGTTGCGCGTCTGGCGCTGGTCGCGGATCCAGGCGAGCACGTCGTCGCGCACAAAATGATGCTGCGGACCAACAAAGCCGTTTTGGCGCATATTGCGCTCGGCCCAGTCCAGGTAGGTGTTGGAAAGGTCGACTGTCACGGTTTCCTCGACGCCGCCGTCGGCCGCATAGCAGGTGGCGGTGCCGGTGTAGGCAAACAGGTTGAGGAAGCGGCGCGCCTGCTTGGCGTGCTCGCGCACTAGGTTGCGGGTGACGCGGTGATCCAGGAAGATGCCGACGTCCAGGTAGTCGTCAAAGTTGACGGCAAAGGTAAGGCCGCCCTCTTCGATGAGCGGCAGGCGACGGCGCGCGATGTTGGCGCGCTCGCCCGAGCCGCCCTTGCCGGCGCCCTGCTTGCCGTACTGCGAGCCGCCGCGCGAGCGCATACGGGCCTTGGCGTGCACGTGCTCGGCCGGAACATCAAGGATACGCGGCGCGATGGCCAAGATATCGAGCATGCGGGCCTGGGCCAGCGCGGGGTCGATGGTCTTGGGCGCGGCGTATTCGGCGATGACGAGCCAGCGGCCCGGCGTCTGCGGGCAGCCCTCGTACAGATCGATGGCGGCGGAGTAGTCGGGCAGGTCGGCATCGTAGACGCGGTAGCAGCTCACGCCCTCGCGCTTTGCCCACTTGCGACGCAGGCGGGCGTTCTTGCGCAGGCGGTTGGCGAACTGCTCGGACTCCGAGATGAGCACGGGCAGCGGCTTGCCGTCGCCCAAGTCGAGCGTGGCGGCAGGTTCGGACATGGGGGTGTCGGCGGCTTCGTCGTTGGCTTCGTTGGCATCCGCGACCTCGGCCTCGGCATCTGCGCTGGTCGCAGCCTCAAACGCTGCAGCGGCGTGGTCGAGTGAGGGCCAAACCTCAAGAGCCGCCTCCTCGTTATTGGGCATGACGGCGATCGAGCGCTCGGGCTCGGCGTGGAGCGCGCGGGCCAGCAAGCCGTCGCGGGTGAGAGCGGCGACCGGCGCCGAAGCGAGCTCGGGGGCGCGGCGCAGCTCGCCGATGAGCGTCATGGCATCGTGCATGAGCGAAAGCGGGGTCTCGGTCGTGTCCGCGACCAGGGCGGCACCGGCGACGGCGCCCGCATGGTCCAGCACGGTGGCGGGCTTGGCGGCACAAAAGTCGACAAAACGCTTGTAGCCGGCGCACTTGACCATGCGCTCGGCAGTCTTGCGGGCGGCGGGGTCGATGTCTACGGCCACGATGCGCGCCTGGCGCTCGCGCGCTGCCGCCTCGCGCTCGCGCGCCTCGTCAAGCAGCTGCTCCCACAGGACAGCGTCGTGCAGCTGCCAGCCCTCAAAGCCCCAGCGCTCGCGTGCGGCGCCCGGGGCGCGGTCGGTCAGAATGTTCACGGCCTCCAGCAGCAGACCGCCGCCGGCGCACGAGGCATCGATCAGCGTGGGAAGGGCTTCGTTTTCGTAATCGTCGGCCGTCAGCTCGCGCTCGCATAGTGCGGTCCAGCCGACCTGCGCCAGCACCAGGGCGGCGTAGTCGGGGCGCAACACGTGTGCGCCCTCGCCGGCACGAGTCGCAGCGGGCGGCAGACGCTTGAACAGCGGGTCGCCCGAAAGGTCCAGGCTGATGCTCGCGCGGCGCTGACGCAGCGAAAGCAACAGGTGAACATCGGGGTCGGCGGCATCGACGTCGGCGCGACGGCCCGTGGTCTCGGCCAGACGGTCGCACAGCGCGTCTTTGGCGCGCAGGGCCGAGAAGCGCGTGTTGCGCAGCTGCTCGGTCACGCCGCGGGCGGTGATGGCGATGGTGGCGCCGGGGCGGATGATGGTCTCCCAGGCGATGTCGTAAACGCTATCGTACAGTTCATCGGCATCCTGCGCCTCAAAGCGCCCGAGTACCACGAACACACGGCTCGCCAGGCGCGACCACAGACAGGCGCGGTAGCCTTCTTCGAGCTCGCCCTCAAATGTAGCGCGGCCCTTCAGCCGGCGAACATGCGAAAGCCCGAGGCGTTTAAGCTCATCGGCGAGTGCGGACTCAAAGCCCTCGGGGCAGCTTGCGTAAAATTCCATGGGTGACCTCTCTGGTTGCGTCGCTCCATTATATGATGGATACTTCGTTTACTCTCGCCCCCGAAAGGAACCCATATGATTGATGCGTGCCCCGATTCCGCCGTGCTCTTTTTTGACGTGGACGGCACGCTGACGTCGTTCGATCCCGACAACATGACCGACAAGGACTTTTCGGCGGTTCACCCCTCGCAGGCGGTCGTCGAGGCGTTTCATCGCCTGCGCAATGCGGGTCACCAGGCATTTATCTGCACGGGTCGTCCCTTGTGGCTGATTGCCGATGGCCTGCGCGCGCTGAACCCGGCGGGTGTCGTTGCCATGGCGGGAGCGACGCTCGAGGTCGAGGGCCGCGTGGTGCATGAGGACTGCTTTGACGAGGACGTTATCGAGGAGCTTGCGCGCCGTATGGCCGCGGCAGGGATTGAAGCCTTTTTCGAGACCAACGTGGCTACTTTTGCCCTGGAACCAGCGGGTGTTGAGCAGTCGTCTCTGATCGGCACGTCTGTGGTACACAGCGCCGAGGAGATGCGCGTCGACGGCAGTCTGCGCGTGGGCAAGGTATGCCTCAATGTGCCCAGTTTGGCTCGCGTAGCCAATGATGACGGCTTTATCGATTGCGAGTTTGAGCTGTGCAACACCGGTGGCCAGAATCGCGAGCTGAGCCCCAAGGGCATTGACAAGGGCGTGGGCGTGGCGCGAGCGCTGGCGTATCTGGGCCGCGAGGGAAATGCGCGCACCTTTGGCTTTGGCGATTCAGGCAACGACCTGGGCATGCTCGCCGCCGTCGAGACAGCCGTGGCCATGGGCAACGCCATGCCCGAGGTCAAGGCGCTCGCCGACTACGTGACCGACGATGTCGCACACGACGGTACTGTCACAGCGATGCAGCATTTCGGCCTCATCTAATGAATCCCGCGTTCTGACGTTTGCTCAAACTGCGACTCTTCGCTTTTGCATGCTCAATCGATTTATCAATCCAAACACTGAGGTGTTTATACCGTTCGCCGAGAAGATAAAAAACCGCAGCTCACGCCTTGATAAACGTAGGTAAAGTGTTTAGCAGTTTAACGCCCATGTGCAAGCGAAAGGAATCAGGCAGATGGCAATCAAGGTGTTCGCTGACGGTGCAAACCTCGAGGGCATGCTCGACATGTACGAGAACGGCAACGTTCAGGGTTTCACGACCAACCCGTCCCTTATGAAGAAGGGCGGCGTGACGGATTACCGCGCGTTTGCCAAGGAGGTCCTGGCCCACATCACCGATGTGTCCGTCTCGTTTGAGGTCTTTGCCGACGACGTCGAGACCATGGAGGTCGAGGCGCGCGAGATCGCTACCTGGGCCGAGAACGTCTACGTCAAGATTCCGTGCGTGACCACCAAGGGCGAGTCCACCGCCGAGCTGGTGCGCAAGCTTTCGGCCGACGGCATCAAGGTCAACGTCACCACCATCTTTACGCCTACGCAGGTTGATGAGATGGTCGAGGCCGTTGACGCCGAGACGCCGTCCATCATCTCGCTCTTTGCCGGCCGTATCGCCGATACCGGCGTCGACCCCATTCCGTTTATGACGGAGTCGGTCAAGAAGGCCGCCGCAAAGCCCAACTGCGAGGTCCTGTGGGCGTCCACGCGCGAGCTCATTAACATTTACCAGGCAGAAGCCTGCGGTTGCCAGATCATCACGGTGCCCAACAGCATCCTGGCCAAGCGCAAGAATATCGGTCGCGACCCGTACGAGGTCTCGCTCGACACCGTCCGCGGCTTTGCCAAGGATATCGCGGCGCTCGGTTTCCATATCCTGCCGTAGCGCGAACACCGACTGTACCGTGGGCTGTTCGCCCCGGCCTTTCCTTTCCCTATCGCTCACGCGCTCCGCGAGGGTCGCGCTAGGCAAAGGAAAGGCCGGGGCTGCCGACACGAGCTTGCCAGTAGGTTGGCGATAGGCTCCCATATCCTGCCGTGGGCAAAGGTACCCCTGCCTGCGCCGTGCAAAATTGAGAGTATTCAGCAAGGTAAAGGTCTTTATCAGTTAACCGAAGCATGGAACGGCCCCCGTTTTGGCTCTGACGACGCTAAAACGGGGGCTGTTTTTGACTTTGTTGCTCCTGAGGGGCGTCCGGAACGGCGGAATTTGCAGAATACTCGCGATTTTGCACGTCGCTGCAGGGGGTACCTTTGCTTTGGCGGTTTACTTGCCCTGCACCATGGTGAGCGAGATCTTCTTGCGGTCGCAATCGACCT
Source organism: uncultured Collinsella sp. (assembly GCA_958408685.1). Classification (GTDB taxonomy): domain Bacteria; phylum Actinomycetota; class Coriobacteriia; order Coriobacteriales; family Coriobacteriaceae; genus Collinsella. The sequence goes on from CATYLC010000008.1 coordinate 58,853, forward strand.
TTTCGACCCACACCTTGACCGTGTCACCGACGCGCACCACGTCGCTCGGGTGCTTGACAAAGCGGTTGGCCAGCTTGGAGATATGCACGAGGCCGTCCTGGTGCACTCCCACGTCGACGAAGGCGCCAAAGTCCACTACGTTGCGCACCGTCCCCTTGAGTTCCATGCCGGGTTCCAGGTCGTCGATGGAAAGCGCCGAGCGGCTAAAGACCACCTCGGGCGCGTCGTCGCGCGGGTCGCGGCCGGGCTTCTTGAGCTCGTTGACAATGTCGATGAGCGTCAGGGTGCCGCAGTCCAGGTCGCTTGCCAGCGCCGAGATGCTGCCCAGACGGCGCTCAATGTCGGGCACGCCGCCGCGACTGAGCTCGCTGGCTTTAACGCCTGCGCGCTCCAGGACGGCCGTGGCCACCTCGTAGCTCTCGGGGTGGACGCTTGTCGCGTCGAGCGGGTTCTTGCCGCCGCTGATGCGCAGGAAACCCGCGGCGTTGAGATATGCCTTGGGTCCCAGCTTGGGGACCTTCTTAAGCTGACGGCGATCGGTAAAGGCGCCGTTTTCCTCGCGGTAGGCCACGATGTTTTTGGCCACGCTCGGCGTGATGCCCGATACGTATCCCAGTAGGCTCGCGCTCGCGGTGTTTACGTCGACGCCTACGCGGTTGACGACGTCCTCCACCACGTGGCCCAGGGTACGCGAAAGCTCGGCCTGGTCAAGGTCGTGCTGGTACTGGCCAACGCCGATAGACTGGGGCGGAATCTTGACGAGCTCTGCCAGCGGGTCTTGCAGGCGACGGCCCAGGCTCATGGCGCCACGCACGGTGACGTCCAGGTCGGGATATTCCTGGCTGGCGAGCTCGGAGGCGGAGTACACCGACGCGCCGGCTTCGTTAACGATGGTGTAGCGAAGGCTGGGCGCCTGCTCGGCGATGAACTCCGAAACGACTTCCTCGGTCTCGCGGCTGGCGGTGCCGTTGCCGATGACGATGGTGTTGACGCCGTCCTTCTTGACGAGGCGGGCGAGCTCGCGCTTGGTGCCGGCGACGTCGTGGCGCGGCTTGGTGGGGTAGACCACGCCGTGGTCGAGCAGCTTGCCGGTCTCGTCCATGACGGCGACCTTGCAGCCGGTGCGGTAGCCCGGATCGAGCGCGAGCACGCGGGCGCCGCGCACGGGGCGTGCCGAGAGCAGGCCCTCGAGATTCTTGGCAAAGACGTTGATGGCCTCGGTCTGGGCGCGAACGGTGAGTTTGGCGCGGGCCTCGCGCTCCAGCGAGGGAGCCATGAGGCGCTTGTAGCCGTCGGCGATGGCGGCGTCAAAGACGGGCGCGAACACGCCCTGGCGTCGGGGCCAACGGCTGCCGAGGCGCGCCGTGGCGGCAGCGCCGTCGACGTTCACGCGCACGCGGAGCTTGCCCTCGCGCTCGCCGCGGTCGATAGCTAGCACGCGGTGGTTGGGTATACGGCGCAGCGGCTCGTCAAAGTTGTAGTAGGGCTCGTAGGGAGTCTTCTCTGCGGGGTCGGTGGCCTCAACGACGATGTCGGCGGTGTTTTGCGTAAAGGCGCGCAGGTCGGCGACGTTCTCAGGGTCTTCGGCCACCGTCTCGGCAACGATGTCGGCGGCGCCGGCGAGCGCCTTCTCGGGCGTGTCGAAGCCGGCCTCCTCGTTGACGTAGTCCGCGGCGGCGTCGAGTGCGCTGCCCTTGGCCGAGGCCTGCATGATGATCATGTTGGCAAGCGGCTCCAAGCCCGCCTCGCGGGCCTTCTGCGCGCGGGTCATGCGCTTTTTGCGGTAGGGCTTGTAGAGGTCCTCGACACGCTGGAGCTGCGTGGCCTCGCGAATTTGCTGTTCGAGTTCGGGCGTGAGCTTGCCCTGGGCGTCGATGAGCAGAATGACGTCCTCTTTGCGCTGCTCAAGATTGCGCAGGTAGGACAGGCGCTCGTCGAGTGCGCGCAGGGCGACGTCGTCCATTCCGCCTGTGGCTTCCTTGCGGTAGCGCGAGATAAAGGGGATGGTGTTGCCCTCGTCGATGAGCTTGACGGCTGCCTCGATGTTGGCGGCCTTAAGGTTGAGCTCGTGGGCGAGCTGGGCGATAAGATCCATGGGACTCCTTGCGTTTAAGGTGCGTTTGCAGCACAGGGCTACCAAGGATACCACCCGTCCCAAAAAGCTGTTTTGGGGCCGCACCATGAAAACGGCCTATCTACTACGTTTGAACCGTAGGGGTCGACCATACCTGGGTTTTCCGAAAATTGGCAAGCCGTTTACCTGCGGTTTTTATTTCGCGAAATTCGGTATGGTTGAGGGTGATCGGTTAAACGTAGTAGATAGGCCCATTCCGTGGCGAACGAATCAAGCTGAGGCGCAAAATAGCCCCCCGCCCCAGAAAAATCGTCGGCTAGGTAGCAAAATGCCCCGCGGGCAGGAGGCTGCTCGCGGGGCAAAGAAGAGGGGCTTGTTGGTAGCGGACCGAGGGGCTTGGCATGGGGTTTCTGCCGCGGTCGCTTTTAAGGCATTACAGCTCGACGAGCTGGCCGGTCTCGGCGGCCTCCTTGATGGCGTTGAGAAGCGTGAGCGTCTTGACGTTATCGGCGGGGGTTACGACGGGCTCGACCTCGCGGCGGACAACCTTCACAAAGTGCTTGAGCTGCATCTTGTGCGGCAGTGCCGGGTCGACGGCCGGAATCTCCATCTGCAGCGGCTTGTGCCAGTTGGAGGCGCCGTCGTAGGAGAACTGGTGCAGGCGGGGCAGCGACAGGGCGCCCTTAGTGCCGCCGATAAAGTAGGCGTCGGCGTCGAAGGGACGGTACTGCGGGTCCTCGCGAGCGGTTGCCTCCCAGTTCCAGGGGCTGGCGGTGGCGTCGGAGATGGTCATGCTTGCGAGCGCGCCATCGGCAAAACGGACGTTGACCACGGCGGAGTCCTCGGTCTCAAAACCGCGGGCGGCGCTGGACTGCATACCCTGGACGGCAACGGGCTCGCCCAGCAGGTAGCGGAGCAGGTCGACGTCGTGAACCAGGTTGACCAGGATCGGGCCGGCACCCTTCTTGCGGCGCCACTCGACATCGAAATACTCGTCGTTCTTATAGATCATGTAGTGGAAGCTCGACACGGTGAGCTTGCCCAGCTCGCCGGACTCGATGATCTCCTTGGCCTTGTTGACGAAGGGGTTGTGGCGACGGTGCTGACCCACGAGCACGGGCACGCCGGCGGTCTCGGCCTCGGCGGCGAAGGCCTGGGCATCTTCCAGGTCGTTGGAGATCGGCTTTTCGACCAGCGGCACGATGTTGCGCTTTACGGCCTCTCGGGCAACGCCCAGGTGTAGGTCGTTGGGGGTGGCGATGATGACGGCCTCGGGCTTGACCTCGTCCATCATCTGGGCGGGATCGGTAAAGAACGGCACGCCGGCGGCCTCGGCCGTGGCGCGGGCGCCCTCAAAGGCGTCGGCGATGGCGACGAGCTCGGCCTCGGGCTCCTCGGTGACAAAGCGGATGTGGTTGCGGCCCATGGCGCCGGCGCCGATAACGGCAATGCGGACGGGGTTGAGCTCAGACATTTCGACTCCTTAAATACTGGTGACCGGTGGAATGCGACAAAGGGGCTGTCCCTTTGTCGCATCGGTAAAACTAGGCGGACTTCTTCTTGCTGTCGGAGACCATCATGTAGACGGTGAGCACGACGGCGATGGCGGCGATCACAATGGCGCCGTAGAAGGACTGCTGGTAGGCGGCGCTGCCGGCCTCGGCGTGATACAGCACGGCGGTGATGGGCTGGCTGATCCAGGTAGAAGCGGCATAACCCAAAAACATGATGCCGTAGTTGACGCCGATGTTGCTGGTGCCAAAGGCGCCACCGGTGAGCGGCGGGTAGATGACGAGCAGGGCGCCAAAGCTAAAGCCGAGCAGGGCGAGTGCCACAAAGAACATGCTCTGCGTAAAGCTCATCGACATGATGACGAGCGCGACGATGGTGACGACAAGGCTGATGAGCAGCGACTTGTAGGCGCCGAGCTTGTCGATGATCTGGCCAAAGGACAGACGGCCGACCAGGTTGGCGCAGGTGTTGACGGAGACGACCACGCCGCCGAGGGCGACGGCCGCGGCGCTCGTGGGATCGGCGAAGAGCTGGACGGCGGCGATGGAGGCAACCTTGCCCACGAGCAGAGTACCGGCGGTGGCGGCAAAGGCGAAGGTGACGATGAGGACCCAGAAGCGCGGGGTCTTGACCATCTCGCCCGGGGTGAGGTCGCCGAAGGTGCCGGCATGTGCGCCACCCTTGGGGGCCTCGAAGCCCTCGGGCAGCCAGCCGGCCTCGGGGGCCTTCAGGAACAGGGCGGAGGCGGCGATCGTCACAAAGAAGATGACGCCGAGTGCCTTGAGGGCGCCAAAGATGCCCAGGCTCGGGATGAGCAGCGAGGCGAGCACCGGGGACAGTACAGCGGGGCCGGCGGTCGAAGCGGCGAGGGTGATGCCGGAGGCGAGACCCTTCTTGTCGATGAACCACTTTTGGCCGGTGGTGAGCGCCGGGTTGTAGCCCAGGCCGTTGCCGATGGCGGCGACGAGCGAGAACCACAGGTAGAACTGCCACGGCTCGGTGACGGTGCCGGACATGAACCAGCCCAGGCCGTAGCACACGGCGGCGGCGATCACGACGTTGCGCGGGCCGATCTTATCGGAGATGCGGCCGGCGAAGATGCCCGTCACGGCCATGACGGTCTGAAAGACCGGGAAGGCCCAGGTAAGGGCGCTGGACCACTCGGGGTAGACGGCTAGCAGGTTCTTGCTCATGACGGAATACAGCGCGATGGAGCTGATGAAGAACATGGTGACGCACGCGGCGGAAAGCACGACGGCGCGACCCTTGTTGGAGTTGGTGGAAGCCATTGGACTCTTTCTAATCGATACGGGGGAGGAGCGGGCGTGTCCGCGGGGCCTCCCTGTCAGGTTGGTTTACTGGTCAGTCGGCTTTGCGACGCCGGACTCATCGGACCAAAGCTCGACACCCTTGTTCTTGAGGTAGTTGTCGGCATAGGCGCGACGGCCGCCGGGCTTGGCGGTGAGGTCGCCCATCATGTTGGAGAAGCCGCCGTCGACCTTGATGGCGTCGCCGGTGGTAAAGTCCGAGCGCTTGGACGCCAGGAACATGACGGCGTTGGCGATATCGCTGACCTCGCCGATGCGGCGCGTGGCGATCAGACGGCTGCGGCTCTTCTCGACCTCGGGGTCGGCGTAGAAGTTGGCCGACATCGGGGTCTTAACGAAGCAGGGCTCGACGCAGTTGGAGCGCACGCCGTAGGGGCCCCACTCGGCAGCCAGCATCTTGGACATCATGTTGACGCCCGCCTTGGTGGAGCTGTACACGCCCGAGAACGTCTCGGGGGAGTGGCTGGCAACGGTCGAGATGTGCACCAGGCGACCCTGGCCGGCCTTGATCATCTCGCGACCAAAGCGCTGCGAGGTGATGAAGTAACCGGTGAGGTTGACGTTGAGCACCTGCTCCCAGTCGCTCAGCGGCAGGTCCTCCATGGCGGCGAAGCGCAGGATGCCGGCGGTGTTGACAAGGACGTCGACGCGGCCGAAGTCGGCGATGGTGGCATCGACGGCGGCCTGAACCTCGGCCTCGTCGGTGGCGTTCATCTTGTAGCCCTCGGCGTGGATGCCAAACTCGGCGGCGAGGTCGGCGGCTGCGGCCTTGACCTTTTCCTCGTCTAGATCGAGCAGGACGACGTTGGCGCCGTTGCGGGCGAACTCGCGGCAAATCTCGACGCCCATACCGCCGAGCGCGCCAGTCACGGCGCAGACATCGCCCTCGAGCTTAAGCCAATTGCTCATAGGAACTTCCCTTCTTGTGCCTCCCGGTTGGTCGCTCCCATTAACCGACCAACGTGGTTTTCGCTGGTTATCGTATGCTTTGCATTTGCGCAGGTGAATTGCATATTTGTTAGAATGGCGTTAACCGTAGGTTTATAGATCGCAAGACGATGTGTCCCTAATTGAGTGTGTGACCTGCCAAAACGACCCCCCTTGGCAGTTCATTGCCATACGTCTGGAAACAGGAGATTGACGTGTACGATCGACGGCTCGAGGCCATATCGGCCGCCGCGGAACTGGGAAGCTTCTCGCGTGCGGCGGCAAAATTGCGCGTGTCGACCCCGGCGCTCGTTAAGCAGGTGTCGGGATTTGAGGCCGAGTTTGGTATCACGTTGTTCGAGCGCTCGCATTCGGGTGTTAAGGTGACGCCGGCAGGTGCTCTGCTGGTGGACGATGCACGTTCGATCATGCGGCAGTCCGAGGACGCGCTACGCCGTGCCCGACGCGCGGCAGGCGATGGCGGTGCCGTACGCCTGGGCGTGTCGATGATGTGCCCGGGGCGCCAGACGCTTTCGATGTGGACGGGCGTGCACGAGCTGGAGCCATCGCTGCGATTTGAGATCGTGCCGGTAAGCGACCTCTATGACGAGCGCGAGACCGTCATGCGCAGCTTGGGCCGCGAGGTCGATGTGGTGCAGTCGAGTTTTTCTACCCCGCGCTGGGGCGACGCCTGCCAAAAGCTTCGCATTGTCAACGTGCCGTTTTATATCGACCTGCCGCGCACGAGTCCGCTTGCGCGCAAGACGCGCATCACGGTCGCCGACTTGGAGGGCATGCGCCTGCGCGTGCTCCGCCACGGCAACGACGCTATGGACAGTCTGCGTATCGATCTGTTGGCCGACGGCGGCGTAGACGTGATCGACGTGGACAACTTTGACTTTGCGCTCTTTAACGAGGCAGAGGAAAAGGGCGACGCGGTGCTCACCTGCGGCGCATGGTCAGGCGTGCACCCGGCCTTTGTGGGCGTGCCGTTCCTGTGCGGGCGAGAGGTGCCGGTCTTTTTGCACTATCCGCTCGAGCCCACCCTCCAAGTACAAAAATTCGTCAACGCCATGGCCCAACTCCTCAACTAGCTCATTTGGGATGGGTTTAGCGGTCCTCGCGTTGCGGGTTGGCTGTCTCGGCTGCCTTTACGCGGTTCTTATCGACGTACATGTTCTTGTCGGCCTGGGAAAAGAGCTCGCGCATCGTAGGCGGTTCATCAAAATCACTGAAAAGCGCATAGCCCACCGCATAGCTAATAGGCATGTCGGGGTGAGCCCCGGAATACTCGTTCACGTTCGCGCGAATCCGAGCGAGACAGGATTCCACAGCGACTCGGTCGGCATTCCGCAGCACCGCGATAAACTCATCGCCGCCGTCGCGACCCACAAAGCAGGTCTCGGACGCCACACGCCCCAGCTGCCGGGCAAAAGAGCGGATGTATTCATCGCCCTTCTCGTGGCCGAAGTTGTTATTGACCATATGCAGATTGTTAAGGTCGAAGACGCACACCGCAACGGGCGCCTCCGCGGAGACAGGCTGCTCCTGCCCCAAGATCTCCTCGCACTTATTCTTATTGGGCAGTCCCGTGGCTTCGTCGAGATAGACTTTGCTCTGCAGTTCGCGATTGAGCGCGGCAGTGCGCACCGCGCGAACAAGTTCAACCGCAAAGGTCGCCACCAAGCCCACGATGTCGATGATCACCAAGCCCTCGAGATAGTTGAGCGCCGACGCCTTCTCCTGAGAGTAGTCCTCTGCGAGTCGCGTAGCATCGTCGCAAATGCCAAAGAACTCCTCGCTCATCGAGATGATGTCGGTGTTCTCGTAGCCGACTTCGCGCACGCGGGCAATCTCGGCGCGAAGCTCGTCAAAATAGTTCGCGAGTTCGGTCATCTTTGCCTGGTACTCATCGTCATCGAGGCGGACGAGATTGAGGTCGTCGCTTCCGTAGCGCAAGCCGTTAATGTATGAATCCACGGCCTTGAGCAGGTCGTCTTGTGGCTGGCCTGCGTCCTCGAGCTTAACGATGCGCTGCGTGGTGCCGCGCACCAAGCCGGCGTAGTTGACCACGCGCGCCGTGCCCTGGATATCGGAGACGAACAGCATGACATTGATGAAGAAGAAGATGAGAACTGCCGTGAGCACCATCATGAGCAGGCGCACCGCCTGGCTGGCCTTCTTGGCGACAGAAGTATTCACAAGTTCACTCTCTCAAATGGTAAAAGCGCAGGTGGCACCCAGCGTGCTGAAATTCACGTGAGGTCAACTCTACCATATGGGCCAACAGCCTCAAACTGTAGCAGACGCTCGTCCAAATTGGCGTGACGCTTGCCTTGTTGTTCTTGACCTGGCCACGCTATCGAACATGTTTCTGGTCTTGGATCACCATGGGAAAGCTCATCCCGTTTTGTGCGTCTAGAGTGGGATGCGGTTTCCCAAAGGTGCCGTTAGGGGAAATCACATCCCGGTTTACCCCCTTGAAATGGGATGCCGTTTCCCGGAGGGGGTCCAGCGGGAAACGGCATCCCATTCTGAGCCAGAAAAGTGGGATACGGTTTCCGGCTGGCATGAAAAAGCCCCCACAGCTCATATGAACTGCAGAGGCTTTATTCGTTGCGGTGCATTGTGTTTGGGTCGTTGAGATGAGTCGATTTGCCCCGAAAGAGGAAGGCATTAACCTTAGGGTCATGCCCGACGAATGAGCGGCAAATCGGCCATCTCGGCGAGCCGAACTACTCCAGCTCAAACGCTCCGGTATAGAGCTGGTAGTAATACCCGCGCTTGGCGATCAGCTCGTCGTGGTTGCCGCGCTCGATGATGCGGCCGTGATCCAGACAGATGATCGCGTCGGAGTTGCGCACGGTGGACAGGCGGTGCGCGATGACAAACGTCGTGCGGCCTTCCATGAGCTTGTCCATGCCGGCTTGCACGATGGCCTCGGTGCGGGTATCGATGCTCGACGTGGCCTCGTCCAGGATCATCGCCGGCGGATCGGCGACGGCGGCGCGTGCGATCGAGATCAGCTGGCGCTGGCCCTGCGACAGCTGTGCGCCGTTGCCGGTGAGCATGGTGTCGTAGCCGTCGGGCAGGCGGGTGATAAAGTCGTCCGCGCCCGCGAGCTTGGCCGCCGCGATGCACTCCTCGTCGGTAGCGTCCAGATTGCCGTAGCGGATGTTATCCATCACGGTGCCGGTGAACAGGTTCACGTCCTGTAGCACGACGCCCAGCGAGCGGCGCAGGTCGGCCTTGCGGATCTTGTTGACGTTGATGCCGTCGTAGCGGATCTTGCCGTCGGCGATGTCGTAGAAGCGGTTGATGAGGTTGGTGATGGTCGTCTTACCGGCACCGGTGGCGCCGACAAACGCGACCTTCTGGCCCGGCTTGGCAAACACGGACACGCCGTGCAGCACCTCGTGGTCGGGCGTGTAGCCAAAGTCGACGTTGTCCATGACCAGGTCGCCACGCAGCGGCACGTATTCGATCTCGCCGGTCGCGCGGTGCGGATGTTTCCACGCCCACATGCCGGTGTGGTGGTCGGCCTCCTCGAGCTGCCAGGTGTCGGGGTTCACCTGCGCGTTGACGAGCGTCACGTAGCCCTCGTCGGCCTCGGGCTTCTCGTCGATGAGCTCAAAGATGCGGTCGGCACCGGCGAGGCCCATGACCACGGCGTTGATCTGCTGCGAGATCTGGCCAATCTGTCCGCAGAACTGCTTTGTCATGTTGAGGAACGGCACCACGACGGCGATGGACAGCGCCATGCCCGAGATGCTCAGGTTGGGCACGCCCAGCGCCAGGAAAATGCCGCCCGCCAGTGCGACCAGCACGTAGAGCAGGTTGCCCAGGTTCATAAGGATAGGCATGAGGATGTTGGCGTACATGTTGGCCTTCTGCGAGACCTCGAAGAGCTTTTCGTTGCGCTCGTCAAAATCGGCCTCGGCGGCAGACTCGTGGCAGAATGCCTTGACGACCTTCTGGCCGTTCATGACTTCCTCGATGTGGCCCTCGACCACGCCGAGCTCGGTTTGCTGCGCAATAAAGAAGCGCGCGGAGTTGGAGCCGAGCAGCTTGGTCATAAAGGTCATAAAGGCGACGCCTGCCACAATGACCAGGCACATCCAAACGCTGTAGTACAGCATGATAAAGAACACCGTGACGATGACGATGGTCGTCATGAGCAGGTTGGGCAGCGACTGGCTGATCATCTGGCGCAGCGTGTCGATGTCGTTGGTGTAGTGGCTCATGATGTCGCCGCGCTGGTGCGTGTCGAAGTAGCGAATCGGCAGGTCCTGCATGCGGTTGAACATCTTCTCGCGCAGCTTCTCGAGCGAGCCCTGCGTGACGATGGCCATGGCGCGGTTCCAGAACAGCGAGGACAGGATGCCGACGCCGTAGATGCAGGCGAGGGTGGTCACGAGCTGTGCGATCTTGGGCTGTGCAGCTTCCCAATCGCCCGACTGCCACGATTCGCTAATAATCTGCAGGGCGCTCTGAAGGAAGGTCGCGCCGATGGAGTTGATGATGGCGCAGAGCACTACGCCGACGACGACGAGGGGCAAAAGCACGGGGTAGAAGCCAAAGAGCGTCTTGATGAGGCGCGACATGGTGCCACCCTTGCGGTTGAGCGCGCGCTCGGCGGTCGTTGCCTTACTCATGTGCCTCGCCTCCTTCCTGGGTCTGAGCTTGTGTTGCGGATGCCTCGGTGTCGGCCTCGACGGCCTCTTCGCCCTCGGCAGACATCTTGTTCTGCGAGGTAAAGGTCTCACGGTAGATCTCGCTCGTCTTGAGCAGCTCATCGTGGTTGCCGATCTGCGCGATGCGGCCGCCCTCCATGACGATGATGCGGTCTGCATCCTGCACGGAGCTAATGCGCTGGGCGATGATGAGCTTGGTCGTGTTGGGCAGATAGCTTGCCAGCCCTGCGCGGATCTTGGCGTCGGTCTTGGTGTCGACGGCGCTGGTGGAGTCGTCCAGGATCAAGATCTTGGGGCGACGCAGCAGGGCACGCGCAATGCACAGGCGCTGCTTCTGACCGCCCGAGACATTGGAGCCGCCCTGCTCGATCCAGGTGTCATAGCCCTTGGGGAAGCCATCGACAAACTCGTCGGCGCAGGCCAGATGTGCCGCCTCGCGGACCTCTTCGTCGGTGGCGTTCGGGTCGCCCCAACGCAGGTTCTCGGCAATCGTGCCGCTAAACAGCACGTTTTTCTGCAATACCATGGCCACTTGGTGGCGCAGAGCGTCCAAGTCGTAGTCGCGCACATCCACGCCGCCCACGCGCACGGTGCCTTCGGTGGCGTCGTACAGGCGGGCGATGAGGTTTACAAGCGTGGACTTGGCCGAGCCGGTGCCGCCGATGATGCCGATGGTCTCGCCGCTCTTAATGTGCAGGTCGATATCGTCGAGCGCCTGGCGCTTCGCATGCGCGGAATACTTAAAGCTCACGTGGTCAAAGTCGATGGAGCCATCGGCGACTTCGAGCGCGGGCTCGGCGGGATCGGCGATCGTGGGCTCGGCGGCCAGCACCTCGGTGATGCGGTGCGCCGATTCGTCGGCCATGGTTACCATGACAAAGATCATCGACAGCTGCATCAGACTCATGAGGATTTGGAAGCCATAGGTAAAGATCGAGGAGAGCTGGCCCACGTCGAACAGCGTGCCCTGGCTCGTGATGATGAGCTTGGAGCCCAGGTAGATGATGACGACAAACGCGCCGTTGACGCAGATGTTCATCATGGGGTTGTTAAAGGCAAGCAGCTTCTCGGCGCGGGTGAAGTCCATCTGGACGTCGCGCGCAGCGGTCGCGAACTTCTCCTTCTCAAAGTCTTCGCGCACATAGCTCTTAACTACGCGCATGCCGGTGACGTTTTCCTCGACGGACTCGTTAAGGGCGTCGTACTTGTGGAACACGCGCGAGAAGATGGGGCGCACCTTAAAGATGATAAAGAACAGCCCAAAGCCCAGCAGCGGAATGATGACCAGGTAGACCATGGCGACGCTGCCGCCCATGATAAATGCCATGGTAAAGGCGAAGATCAATACCAGCGGCGCGCGCACGGCGATACGGATGATCATCATAAAGGCCTGCTGCACGTTGTTGATATCGGTGGTCAGGCGCGTGACGAGCGAGGAGCTCGAGAACTCATCGATGTTGGCAAAGCTGAACGTCTGGATCTTGTAGAACAGGTCGTGACGCAGGTTCTTGGCGAAGCCGCAGCTCGCATGGCTGCAGGTGACGCCGGCAGCGGCACCAAAAGCAAGCGACGTCAGCGCGATGAGCACCAAAAGGCCCGCGGTGGGAAGCATTTCGGCTACGGTGGCGCCGTCTTTGATGGCGTCGATCAGGTTGGCAGTGATAAATGGAATCAGCATCTCGCAGAGTACCTCGCCAAGCACGAGCAATGGCGTGGCAACAGTGACTTTCATATAGTCGCGGATGCTGCCCATGAGGGTTTTAATCATCCAGTTCCTCCCAGGTTACACGGATTTTATCGAGCATTTCGGCGAGGTCCTCGCGCTCGTCGTGGGTGAGCGCGCTAAAGGCCTGCTCTCTAAAGCGAATGCGGGCTGCCTGGTCGATGCGGGCGTTTTCCCGGCCGGTTTCGGTCAGGCGAATGGTGAGCTGCCGTCGATCCTTGGGGTTACGGCTGCGCTCGATGAGGCCGTTGAGCTCGAGCTTGGACAGGATCTCGGAAAGCGACCCCGGCTTGAGGTCAAAGTGCATGCCGAGTTCCTGCTGCGACATCTCGCCGCCGGGTTTCTTGGCCAGCAGGCAGATGATGGGCGCCTTGCCGGACACGCCTCCGCCATGAAAATGCATGTAATGGCCGCAAAAGCCCAGGCCATTGAGGATGCGCTTGGCAAGCTTGTCTTCTGAGCTAACCGCTTCGGGTGCATCCGCCGGTTGTGACGGGTGGCCGTCGGGCTCGTGCGAACAAAGGTTAAGAGGTTCATCGCACATGAATTAGTGTTGCTCCTTTCTTTAGTTAGGTAGTGGAATTGTTTTGTGCCTAACCAATCTAGGAGCATGAGAAATGAATGTCAAGGTACCAAACTAGTGGTTACGCGGTTTTACCAAACCGCGTAACGGCTCGACGCTGCAAACCCGCCAGAGCGGCAATCTGCCTTTCAACTTCGGCGGCATGACCAGAAGGTCAATGCCGCCTCGTTTCAAGGCACCTTGCTCACTCTGGCGAGTTTTCGCTCATATGACCCAATCCGCTGTCAAGAGCCACAATGGCCCCGCCGACCGCTTGCAATCGGTCGGCGGGGCCTGCCGTTGAACCCGTCCCGGTCCGCCCCCGGCATGTCGTCGACGCCTTCGGCTCAGTCTCATATCCGCGGATACCGCTCCGGCGGCCCGCAATCCTCTCCTTCGGCGGGGTTCCCCTAGTCTGACTTCGCGCATGCGGCGGTCGCCGCGCGCACAGCGAGAACGGGGGTGTCCCCGAAGGCTGCCCGGCTCGCCGGGACGGGGGCTATGTCTATTCGGTTGCCTCCCGGCACATCGCGCCGAGGGCCCACAGCCACCTCACGAGCTCGGCGGCGGTGGCGGCGTTCGCCTTCGCCTGGGGCATGCCGCGGGCGAGCATCTCCTCGCGGCGCCGGAGCAGGCGCTCGGAACCCTTCCTCCCGTGCATCCTCACCTCGAGCGGGACGCCGCTGCCCTTGGGCATCAGCTTCGGTTGGTGGCTCGCCTGGACGTAGCTCCAGGACCCCTCGACGGCCAGCCTCCTGACGAGCGCGTTGCCGGCCCCGCTGATCCCGCCGAGGCGCACGGAGTCCGCGCTCGACCTCTGCTTCGGGGCGAGGCCGAAGTAGGACGTCACCTGCCTGCCGGAGCGGAACCTCGAGAAGTCGCCGACCTCGGACGCGAAGGCGGCGGCGAGCGCGAACCCGCACCCCTTGATCGACTGGAGCGCCTCGACCTCCGCCGAGAGGGGGCCCGCCGCGACGGCGGCCCTGTACTCGGCGAGGAGGTCGTCGCGCGTCTCGGCGGCCGCCTCGACCTCGCTCCTCAGCGCCGCAAGCGCCCGGATGCCGCCGTCGTCGGCGGGCCGGACCTTGTCGAGCCACCTGAGGAAGCCGTACGTCCAGTACCTCCGGGGGTTTCCGGCCGGCGTCGTGCCGCCGTAGGCGTAGCCGCGGCGGGCCAGGAACGCCAGGAGCCGCTGCTTCGCCGCCGCGAGCCTCGCGGTCGCCGCGTCGTGGGCCCCGGCGAGGTCCCTGAGCCCCTCGATCTCGGGGGACGGCACCCATACCGGGGTGACGTCGTGCGACAGTATCGCCTTGGCCATCCTGGCCGCGTCGTTGCGGTCGTTCTTGGACGAGAGGTCTGCCGCCGACCTCGGGACCTTGGAGACGGCCGCGACGACGCAGTCGACGCCGAGCCCGGAGAGCTCCCTCTGCGGGGCGAAGCCGAGGTAGCCGCTCTCGTAGGCGGCGAGCGACGGGCCGGGGAAGCCCGACATCCACTCCGCGACCTCGCCCCAGGGGTTGCCGCGGAACCTCCTCGTCACGGCCTCGCCCGTCTCCGCGTCGAGCGCGCAGACGGTGGTGGACCTGAGGTGTACGTCCATTCCGAAGGCGGTAGAATATCTAGGCACGGGAGCCTCCCAACCTCGTTGCGGCGCGGCTGCGCCTCTGGCACTTCAACAACATTGTCGCAGCCCCGACCCGCGGTCACGAGCGGGGGCTCCTGTCGTTTCCGTGCCCCTGGATTGGGTCATAGTGTCTGACTTCGCCAAAACATCGGTGTTGCCCGACCAGTCGTTTTGGCACTTAGGTGGCACTTAGGGACGTTCCTTATGTGCCGGCACTTGGGGACACTCCTTGCGCTGATAGTCGTTGGGTTAGTCGTTGGGGACGTTCTTGTTTGACTAGTCATTTAAGAACGTCCCCAACGACTAACTTCCTTCCCGTAGCCTTTCCGCAACAATTCGACCTCCACGGCACCAGCGCCCGCCTGCCGTGCTCCCTGCGCTACACTTAGTCGCACTGTGGCGCTGCTGCGCCGTGCCCGAACCAAGGGAGACCCTCATGAAGAATACTCAGCTGCTGCTGATTAACGATATGTGCGGCTACGGCAAGGTCGCGCTTTCCGCCATGCTGCCGGTGCTGTCGCACATGGGCTACCGTATCCATAACCTGCCGACGGCACTCGTTTCCGACACGCTCAACTACCCCAAGTTCTACATCCACGACACCACCGAGTACGTGCGCCAGAGCCTCGCCATCTGGGAGGAGCTCGGCTTTGAGTTCGACGCCATCTCGACCGGCTTTATCGTGACCGAGGAAGAGACGCGCATCATCTCGGACTTTTGCCACCGCCGTGCGCAAAAGGGCACTAAGGTGTTCGTCGACCCCATCATGGGCGACAACGGCAAGCTCTATGCGGGCGTGCCCGAGTCCACGATTGGCCTTATGCGGCACCTGCTGGAGTGCGCAGACTACGCGGTGCCCAACTATACCGAGGCGTGCCTGCTTGCCAATAGGCCTATCGCCGAGCAAATCACGCCCGACGAGGCCCGCGCCCTTGTGGACGCCGTGCGCGAGCTGGGTGCCAAGTCGGTGGTCATTACGAGCGCCGTGGTCAATGGCACGAACGCGGTTATCGGTTACGACCATGTGGCGGGGGAGTACTTTACGATTCCCTTTGAGCTCATTCCGGTCTATTTCCCGGGCACGGGCGACACGTTCTCGGCGGTGCTCGTCGGCCGCGTTATGGCAGGTTGGAGTCTGCAGCGCGCGACGTCCGATGCCATGCGCGTGGTGGCTGAGCTTATCGAGCGCAATGCCGACCAAGAGGACAAGTCGGCTGGCCTTCCCATCGAGGCCTGCCTGGATGTGATTGACCATGAGTAATGCTGGCGAGGGTGGCGCCAAGCCTGCGGGCGAGAGCAAGCCGCTCGGCGCGCCGCGGGGCAAGCGTCCGCGCATCCGCGTGAGCTGCGTGGACCAGCTGGGTGCGTGCCGCTGCCACCATGGTCACAAGCCGGGCGACGTTTTTGACTTCGACCGAGACCGCGGCAAGATGTGTGCCATGGCCTGCCATGTGGGCTTTCCCTATATCGATATCCTGCGCTATGGCGGAACCGTGCCTGGCAACGAGCCCGGTACGGCAAAGTTCTGCTGCCCCGAGGTCGATACGCTGAACGTCTGGCTTGCCGAGATCGTCGACGAGTAGTCGAGCGCAATGTGACAAAGGGACAGTCCCTTTGTCACATTCGCCGGGGCTGCCCCTTCTTTTTGCTTATAATCCTAAATCTCTGCATTTCATCCGATTTTAGGTTCTAAAAATCCTACATTTCATCGATAATTAAGCGCATAAAACTTTGCATTTCATTTGATGACACTGAGGGGAGAGCCTATGCTGCGCAGGAAAATAGCGGCAGAGCTGGAGCGTTGGCTGAAGTCTGCCGAGCAAAAGGCCTTATTCATCACGGGTTCTCGCCAGATCGGCAAAAGCTATTCGATTCGCGCATTTGGCAAAGCCAGCCATGCAACCTACATCGAGCTCAATCTCATGGAAAATCGTCAGGCAAAAGACGCTCTTCTCGAGGCGCGGGATGCCGATGATTTCATCAGCAGGGTGACGCTTCTCTCGGGAAAGTCGATAGCGCCGGGCAAAACGCTCGTGTTTATCGATGAGGTCCAAGAGGCCCCCGACATCATGACGATGGCAAAGTTCCTTGTTGAGGATGGGCGCTGCCACTGGGCGTTTTCGGGGTCAATGCTCGGGACTCAGTTCAAGGGCGTCAGATCCTATCCCGTGGGATATGTTCACGAGCTTAGGATGTTCCCGCTCGATTTCGAGGAGTTTTGCTGGGCAATCGGGGTGAGCGAAGGGGCTCGCCAAACGATACGCGACGCGTGCATCAACGAGAAGCCCATTCCTGGTTACATTCATGACGCGATGATGGCAAACTTCAGGACCTATACCGTTGTCGGCGGAATGCCAGAGGTCGTGCAGCGTTTCCTTGACACGCGGGGCGACCTTGCCTCTGTTCGTCAGCTGCAGTCAGAGCTCAACGAACAGTACCGACGGGATATCTCCAAGTATGCAAGCGGGCGAGCCCTTCAGGTGCAGAGCATCTACGATCAGCTCCCTATTATGCTCGAGGGCGAAAACAAGCGCTTCGTGCTCAATTCCATTGACCCCAAGGCTCACTACGAGAAGTATCAGCGAGATTTTGTATGGCTTGCCGATGCCGGCGTTGCTCTCAAAGCCGATATCGTAACCGAGCCAAAATCGCCCCTGCTCAAGACGGCACGGCCATCGCAGTTCAAGCTATATCAATCGGATACGGGCATGTTGATGGCGCGCTACCCCGTTGGAGTCGCCCAAGCGGCGTATCTTGATAGCAAGGAGCCCAATCTGGGCGGCATTTACGAAAACGTGGTGGCCCAGCAGCTGGCTGCCCAAAATCGCCAGCTTTACTACTATCAGACAAAAAAGCGCGGTGAAGTGGACTTTGTGGTCGATGGACCGGATGGGACGGCTGTTCCGATCGAGGTTAAATCGGGCTCCTATTACCACGCGCACGCTGCGCTCGGTCATGTGCTTGATACGGCTGAATATGGCGTAAGGCTCGGGATTGTTTTCTCGAGAGGCAACGTTGAGCGCAACGGAGCGGTTCTCTATTTGCCGCTATATGCGACCTGGGGCCTTTCGGATGTTTTGGGCGACTCCTGCGCCGAGGGGATAAAACTGGAGGTCAAGCCGGTCTAGGGCCAGTCCCGGATGTGACAAAGGGACAGTCCCTTTGTCACATTCATGAGTGTGGATTTTCTCCCACGCTCGTTTTATGCCGATGGCGTGGCCCGTGTGCCCGCGCCGCCCGAGCGCCTACAGCTGCTCGAGCATAGCGGTGCAACCGGCGAGTACATCGCGGTAGGTGGCGTCGAAATTGCCGGTGTACCAGGGGTCGGCTACGTCGCCGGGGCGATCGGTCCAATCGAGCAAGCGCGTAACCTTGCCGTCGGGGTCGTCGCCAAAGATGCGACGCAGGCCACGCGCGTTCTCAGCATCCATGTAGACAATGTGATCCCAGTTGCCATACTCCGCGCGACGCACCTGGCGGGCACGGTGCGCAACGACAGGAATCCCGACTTCGCGCAGCTTGGCAACGGTACCGTGGTGTGGCGGGTTGCCGATCTCCTCGGTCGAGGTCGCAGCGGAGTCAATGACAAACTCGCCCGCGCGCCCAGCGCGGCGCACCAGCTCGGTAAACACCGACTCAGCCATCGTCGAGCGGCAGATGTTTCCATAGCAGATAAACAGTACACGTTGCATATGCGGTTTCCTTTCGATCGCCATCATCGAGCTCGAGTATCGCATCTACGCCTGCGCCATCGCCCTCTTGCGTTCCCAGCGAGCCAACTTAATCGTCACCAGCGTAAGCACCCAGGCCACAAGCGAGAACGCGGCACCCACTGCGCCTACATATGCAATGCCAGCTCCGCTTACCACGGCACCGCCCACCGCGGTGCCAAACGAGATGCCGACGTTAAACGCCATGGGCTCAACCGAACTTGCGAGTACCATCGACTTGGGATGGCGGCTGCGTGCCACGTCCATAAAGTGCGTGATGCACGACACCGAGAACAGGTACATGAGCAGCGCCAGGCTAAAGACAAAGACCAGCGCGAGCGGCATGGTGCCGCCCACAGCAAACAGTCCGAGTAACGCTGCGGCCTGCAGCACAAACGTCACGAGTAGCGCCTTCATGCCAAAGCGCGCATCGATCCATCCGCCCAGGATGTTCGAGATCAGGCAGAACACGCCGTAGGCCATGAGCGTGGTACTGGCTTCGACCGTGCCCATGCCCAGCACCTGCTCAAGATAAGGCGTCACGTAGCCATAGAAAACGTAGACCGACCCCACGCCAAACAAAAAGATGAGCATGCCGGTGACGATGCTCGGTTCGCGTAGCAGACCCGCCTGCTCGCGAAAGGTGGCGGGCTCGTCGGTTTGCCCAGCGCGCGGCATAAACATCACGAGCGCTCCGCAGATCAGAACGGCAAAGGTCAGCGTGCCGTACATGGCCACGTGCCAGTCGAGCGTGTCGGCCACAAACTTGCCGATCGAAGTGACAAAGACCATTGCCACGGAAAACGCGCCGTACACCACCGAGATGGCGAGTGAGGTCTGCTGCGGGGACAGCAGCTCGGGGATATACGTCACGCCCACGGCGAGCAGTGCGCCCGAGACGGAGCCCAAGATGATGCGCGAGGCGAACAGCACTTGAAAGTTGGGTGCCAGCGCCATGACCAGATTGCCGAGCACAAAGACGATGCTATAGCACACGAGCAGTTGGTAACGACGGAAGCGCCCCGTGCTGAGCGCGAGCACCGGCGTCGCGATAGCGTAGATCAGTGCGAACACGCTAATAAGTTGGCCTGCGGTGGCAAGCGATACGCCGAGTTCCGTCGCCAAGTCACTTTCGATGCCGATGACCACGAACTCGGAGCAGCCGAGCGAGAATCCCAACAGCACGAGCAGCGCCAGGCAGAGCTTGGTGCGCGCGGGGGAGAGCGCGGCGGCGGTTGACTTACTTTTTGGCGTGGTTGCGGCGGTCAAGGTTGTCACTCCAATGTCGCATGAATAAGCGGGATTCAATCCCTGCAACTCTAACAGAATGTGAAAAGGGACAGTCCCTTTGTCACATTCGCGGCGTGGCTGCCGCCCAAACCGTCACAACATTCGATGAAAATCTCGAAAACGAGGAAAAGCGTCGAATGTTGTGATGGTTTTCCTATCTGTGCCGGCGAGCCGCCGTGCCGTCTGGGGGTATAAGACTAGCGAGTGTTTATTTGCGAGGCCTAAGGGGCGCCCCGTATGGATATCGATAACTTTGAATGGTGGTATAGCGAGGGTGAGGCTCCGGACGAGGAGTGGGACGAGCCCACGCCGCGTGACGTGTCGAGCGTCGAGGACGAGACCGGCAACGATGCCGCTGTCGAGCCTGACGCCGCTTCCGATGCCGCCGAGCCCCTGACCTTCGAACAAGCCTGGGCCCAGGCCGAGGCAGACGAGGCCAAGGCCGACGCTACGGCCACGCTCGGCGAGCCAGCCGACATGTCGATCTCGCCGGCAAAGACCCCGCAGCCGCGCCACACTATCGATCCCGACAGCACGGCATCCTTCAGCATTCTCGACGTGCCCTCGCAGGGTGCCCAGGCGCCCGCGCCCACACGCCGCCCCAATCTGTCTCGCGAGGAAGATGCAGGACGTCGCTCGCCGCTCGGCCCCATCCTTATCGCCTTTATGGCCGGCGTTATCGCATGCTCGGTAATTGGAAACGTCTGGAGCCATGTCGAGCAGCAGCGAAAAGACGCCGCCAAGGTCGAGATGTCTGTCGAGCAATCGCTCGGCCGCACGCGCTCGGTACATGTGTCGGTCGAGGTCAAGGACGGCGCGACGTGGGACACCGCGCGCGGCGACAGCCAAATGCTCATTCACATCGTGGGGCGCACGCTCAAAGGGCAGACGATTGACGAGTATCAATACGTCAATTCCGCTGGTGACGGCATCGAACTTAAGCCCGGCGACTACGAGCTCACCGTCGATGAACCGCCCGTCGCCACCGACGGCACGCGCTTCCGCGCCTCAAAGCGCATGGTCCCCGTGAGCTTTAACTCACAGGCGCCCGACACGGTCGACACCACACCGCAGGGCGGGTTCGACCTTTACGTGGATACCCAGTAGGAGCTCGCCGCTCATTCCGCTATGGCTACTCAATAATCGCCTGCCGCCCCGTCCCGCCGCCAAGAGTGGGACAATAGCCCTCGACACTATTGTTTACTTTTGGAGGAAGCAGCATGTCTACCGTCACTACCATCAAGCGCGGTGGCCTCACCGCGGCCATCGATTCCATGGGTGCCCAGCTCACGAGCCTTGCCCTCAACGGCAACGAGTATCTGTGGCAGGGTGACCCCGCCTTTTGGGGCAAGCATGCGCCCATCCTGTTCCCCATTGTGGGCTCGCTGCGCAACAACACGGCGACGTCTGCGGCCGGCACCTGCGAGATGCCGCGCCACGGACTCGCACGCATCGTCGAGCACAAGCTGGTCGAGGTTTCGGAGGACGGCTCCTCGGTAACGTACGAGATCACCGACACGCCCGAGTCGCTCAAGGCCTTTCCGTTCCACTTTAAGCTCAACATGACCTATGCCCTGACCGGCGACGCCACCCTCACGCAGACCTTTGCCGTCACCAACACCGGCGACGTGGACCTGCCGTTCTCGGTGGGCGGCCACCCCGCGTTTAACGTACCGGCTCCCGGTGCCGAGGACGAGGCATTCGAGGATTACGAGCTGGCGTTTACCGAGGCTTGGACTAATGAGGCTCCCATCATCACGCCCGACGGTCTTATGACGTTCGAGGGTAGTTACAAGGCTCCCGATAACTCGGACGTGCTGCCCATCACGCACCGCAGCTTCGATAACGACGCCATCATGTTCACCGATACCCCGGGCTCCACGCTCACGCTGCGCGGCCGCAAGTCGGGCCACGGCGTCAAGATCGACTTTGAGGGCTTTAAGTACATTGGCGTGTGGTCTGCCGCCAACGACGCTCCGTTTGTGGCGCTCGAGCCCTGGACCGGTCATACCACCATGGACACCGAGGACGACGTCTTTGAGCACAAGGTCAACACCATCACCTTGGCTCCCGGCGAGACGGACAAGCGCAGCTTTAGCGTTACCTTGCTCTAGAGGTTCCGCCGCTCTAACGAACGGCGGACCGGTCGACGTTGCGCGCCACCCAGAGCGACAATTTGTCATTCAAAAGGCACGGCATGACCAGAAGGTCTATGCCGTGCCTTTTTCATGCCTAGTCGTTGGGGACGTTCTTGTTTGACTAGTCGTTTAAGAACGTCCCCAACGACTACCAATCGTTTTCAGTTCGTAAACTTGCATATATGCATTTATATATGCATTTGCTGGAGGTAGCGCTGAGCGGTATCCTGTTAAGTCATCAGCATACGATTCAACAGGGAAGGCAGATTATGCATTCTCCCCAACAGTGCGATGAGCAGCGCCAGCCGGTATGCAGCCGTCGCATCTTTTTGGGAAGCGCTCTCGTTGCGAGCGCTTCTATCGTCGCCGGCGCACTTGCCGGTTGCCAGCGCCCCTCCACGCTGGAAGTAGTTCAGCCCACGACGGGCGGCGATCGCGACGACCTGTCCGATTCCGTTATCGGCAAGGACAAGATCCGCATTGGCATGGAGGCGGCCTACGCCCCGTACAACTGGCAGGTCTCCGAAGCCAGCGAGTACACCATCCCCATCGACAACGTGCAGGGCGCCTATGCCGATGGCTACGACGTGCAGATCGCCAAGATCGTCTGCAAGGCCCTCGGCGGCGAGCCCGTTGCCGTCAAGCAGAGCTTCTCGGGTCTTATCGATTCGCTCAACAACGGCCAAATCGACCTCATCATCGCCGGTATGAGCGCCACGCCCGAGCGCGAGGAGTCCGTCGGCTTTTCCGATCCGTACTTCATTGGCTACTTTGGCCTGTTCGTAAAAGAGGGCTCGCCCTACCAAAACGCGACCAAGCTCAGCGACTTTAGCGGCGCTACGGTGCTCGGCCAAAAGGACACCATGCTCGATACCGTCATCGACGAAATCCCGGGCGTTGTGCACAAGAACCCGGTCGACTCCGTCCCCACGGTGTTTTCGAACCTGCTGCAGGGCACGTGCGACGCCGTGACCTACAACACCGAAAACGAGAAGGGCTATATGGCCCAAAATCCCGGTATCGTCCCCATCCATTTTGCCGAGGGCGAGGGCTTTAAGCAGGAGGTCGCGGCAAACGTCGGCTGCCGCAAGGGCTCGGACAAGCTGCTTAAGCTCATCGACAAGACACTCAAGGGCATTAGCCAAGAGGAGCGCGACCAAATGTGGGACGCGTGCCTCGACCGTCAGCCGGCATAGGGAGGCAGCATGAAAACCATCAATCGCCTGGCCTCCTTTATCAAGGCCGACCACCGTTATGTATACCTAGGCACGAGCGTTATCGCGGCGCTCGGCCTGGCGTTTAGCCAGCGCGACCCCACGCCGCTGAGCTTCTTGGCCCCCACGGGCGTGTTCCAAGATTGCCTTTGGGCGATCCTGTGGGCCTGGCTCGTCGTGTCGACGGCGGCGCTGGTCACCAAGCTCATGCACTGGAGTGACTATCGCGAAAAGTCGCCGTTCGCATCCGAGCGTTTCCGTCGTGGCGCACGCTTAGGCAGCTACGTCGTGGTCGCCATCGCGGCGATCTTTTTCGTGGACCGCTGCGTCATGTCGTTTATCGACCTGGTGCAGGTGAGCATTGTCTCGGATTCCAACCCCAGCGACTTTTTGTCGAGCCTGGTCTACATGACCTACAAGAGCGGCGACTTCTTCATTCGCGGTATCGAGATCACCATCGCGCTTGCCACCTTCGGCACTGTCATCGCATTCTTCCTGGCACTGCTCTTTGTGTTCCTGCGTATTCAGACGTTCGACCGCGTGGATAACGACCTGGTGCGCTTCTTTAAGAGCATCGGCCGCGGCTTTGCGACCGTCTACTCCACCATCGTGCGCGGCACGCCCATGATGGTCCAGGGTCTGCTCATCTATTACGCGGGCTTCACCGTTTTGCGCGGCATGGGCTTCGAGACCGCCCAGGCCAACCAGATCTGGAGCACCTTTACCGCTGGCCTCGTCACCATCTCGCTCAACTCCACCGCCTACATGATGGAGGTCCTGCGCGGCGGCATCGAGTCCATCGATCCCGGCCAGGCCGAGGCGGCGCGCTCGCTGGGCCTTTCGCAGTGGCAGGCTATGCGCAAGGTCGTGTTCCCCCAGGGCATTAAAAACGCGATTCCGGCGCTCACCAACGAGCTCATCATCAACATCAAGGATTCGTCGGTGCTTTCGGTCATCGGCGTGTTTGACCTCATGTACGCCACCACCACCGTCGCCGGCGTGTACTACCGCCAGATGGAGGTCTACTGCGTGGCGCTCGTGGTCTACCTGATCCTGACGCTCGTGGCGAGCCGCCTGCTCGAGGCCTTTGGCAAAAAGCTCGGCGCCGAGGCCCCGACAACGCTGCCCAGCTCCAACTAGGCTCAAGACGAGGAGAATCATCATGGCAGATACCGCCACTACCGGCGTTGCGGCCGCCGCACAGACAAATGAGCCGCTTATCCGCGTCGAGGGCCTGCGCAAGAGCTTCGGCTCGCTCGAGGTGCTCAAGGGCATCGACCTGTCCGTCAATCCCGGCGAGGTCGTCACCATCATTGGCGCCTCGGGCTCGGGCAAGTCGACTTTCCTGCGCTGCCTCAACCTGCTCGAGACCCCGGACGCGGGCCACATCTGGTTCCACGGCCAGGACCTCACGGCCGAGCGCTGCAACATCAACAAGCTGCGCGAGGACATCGGCATGGTGTTCCAGGGCTTTAACCTGTTCAACAACATGGACGTGCTCGACAACTGCACGCTCGCGCCCGTCACGCTCAAAAAGATGAGCAAGGCCGAGGCCGAGAAGGTCGCGATGGAGCATCTGACGAGCGTGGGGCTCGAGAAGTTCGCGCACGCCGCCGTGGGCCGCCTGTCCGGTGGTCAAAAACAGCGCGTGGCCATCGCGCGCGCCCTGTGCATGAATCCGCAGATCATGCTGTTCGACGAGCCGACCTCCGCACTCGACCCCGAGATCGTGGGCGAGGTGCTCGAGGTCATGCGCAAGCTCGCTGCCGACGGCATGACCATGGTCGTCGTCACGCACGAGATGGCCTTTGCCCGCACGGTGTCCGACCGCGTAGTCTTTATGGACAAGGGCGTGGTGCTCGAGGACGCCGCACCGGCCGAGCTCTTCGGCAACCCCAAGCACCAGCGCACCCGCGAGTTCCTCTCGCGCTATCTCGAGGACAAATAACCAACCGCAAACGCTTACGTGGCAGGGCCGCTCCGGTGGGGCGGCCCTTGTCATCACAATCGAAAGGATGTCATGGCCGAGGTTTGGCGCTTCTTTGCGCATGAGGATGATTTTGCCGATTTGGACGAAGCTGGCGCGTGCGAGCGCCTGGGCCGCGTGCTGTCGTTTCCGACCGTCTCGAGCATGGATGCCGAGGTGGTGAACTGGCAGCCCTTCGACGACCTGCGCGCCTATATGCAGCAGGCGTGGCCGCGTGTGTTCGCGGCGGGCGAGGTCGAGCTTATCGACCATTCGCTGTTGGTGACGCTTAGCGGTTCCGACCCCGCCCTCAAACCCGTCATGCTCATGGGCCACATGGACGTGGTTCCCGTGGTACCCGGGACCGAGGCTGACTGGACGCACGCCCCCTTTAGCGGGCACGTGGACGATACCTACATCTGGGGCCGCGGCGCAATCGACATGAAAGACCAAGTCGCAGGCATTCTCGAGGCGGTCGAGTATGCGCTGGCGCACGGTTGGCAGCACGAGCGCACGCTGCTCCTGGCCTTTGGCCAGGACGAGGAGACGACGCAGTACGGCGCAGGCGCCATCGGCCGCGCGCTCGAGGAGCGCGGCATTGAGCTTGAGTACCTGATTGACGAGGGCGACTATCGTATCGTTGAGGCTGCCGAGTACGGCGCAGGCGAGGGTTGGCTTATGCATGCCGATCTTGCCGAGAAGGGCTATGCCGATATCGTGCTCAGGACGAAGAGCGAGGGCGGGCATTCTTCCAACCCTTGCGGTGGCACGTCGCTCGAAGTGCTCAGCCGCGCTATTGCCGCGATTTGCGATATCGAGTGGCCGGCGCGTGTGACCGATCTGCTTGCCGCGCAGCTCGTCGAGCTGGGGCTTTATACCGCAGACGAGATTGCTGCCAGCAAGGATGCCATCGTGCGCGACTGCCTTGCCAGCAAAAAGCTGTACCCGCTTGTGACCACCACCTGTGCGCCCACGCAAATCGAGGGCGGCAGTACCGGTGCCAACGTAATGCCGCAAGATATGTGGGTCAATATCAACTTCCGCATGCTCGAGGGTACGAGCGTGGCCGATGTCGTGGCCTGCTGCCGCGAGGCCGTTGCCACCGCTGGGCTCGCCGGCCGAGTCGAGGTCGAGCTGGGCCCCGGCAGCTCCGAGCCCTCGCCGTCCCCGCGCGTGGGCGGTCCGGGGCTCGAGGCCGTCCGCGCCATCGCCGCCCGCTATTTCCGTGATCCCAAGCCGACGGAGGAAAACGGATCGTCTGCGGTGGGCCAAGAGCCGATCAGCATCGTGCCCTCGACCGTGATTGGCGCAACCGATGCCGCCAACTACCAGCGCATTTGCCGCGAGTGCATCCGCTTCTCCGCCTTTGTGGTCGACGATGACGAATGCGACCGCGGCGTCCACGGCACCAACGAGCGCATCACCCGTCGCGCCTACCTCCAAGGCACCCGCTTCCTCATCGCCCTGCTCCGCACGCTCTAGAATGTGACAAAGGGACTGAGCCGATTTCATCGGTAATGAGACAAAAACTGTAATAGAAAAAGGAGCCTTCGTGAGTTCGTGTGGGTAGTCCCTACGCCTCGCGCCCCGGCAGGG
>CATYLC010000009.1 GCA_958408685.1 uncultured Collinsella sp.
GAATCCTATACGCCGCACCATTTGAGCTTGAAGCCTCCGGCAACGGGGGCTTTTCTTTTATGGCGGCATCCCATGGATTCGAACCTCGGTCGAGGCGCGAACGTGAAGCGGACTATTTCTTATCGACTCGTGTAAGATTCCGAGTAGGTGTCGCGGCCCATCCGCGACCACTCCTTCTTTCAACGACTGATCAGGGTGATATTTCGTGGCAGAGCGTCCGACATACAAGCTCAGGTTTCTCGACCCCAAAAAGCGTTTTCCATCGATGCCAGAGCAGCCTGCGGGGCGCTCATATGGTGTTGTCTGGAAAGTGTTTGGCGAGGACCCCAAAGAGTCGTGCTATGTCGTCGAATTCGTCGGCAAAACTCACATATCGCTCTTGGGCTACGTGAGCGTGTCGGGCAAGGTTTATAAGGTTGATCGTCCTGTTCGGGAAGTACCGTTGCCCGAGGACCCTGACATGGAGCTGGTCCTTCACGAGTCCGATTCCAGTATTGGCGAGATTATGGTGAGGGAAGCTAACGGTGCAATGCGCGCGTGTGCGCGAACTGCCGGCTCTCCCGAAGGCCCCATGCGCGAGCAGTCCGACCACGAGACATGGAATTCGACCCGCGCCCTTCCTTTCGGCGAGTTCATGGCCTCGATGTTCTTGCGCTACGTGATATTTGCCAACTCTGAAAGCGCTATTGCGAACACGGCGGGCGTCGACGGTCTCGATGCAGGCATGCAAAACGTTGTCGACAAGATCAAACTCGTAAAGTTGCCCGAGCCGGTCGAGGTGTTTTTGGGCTTTGACACGGCACCGCTCCCCGATGCTATCGAGACGCTGCTTTACCGTGTTGACCATGCCGAGAATCCGAGCGGTATCGAGCGTTATGCCGCCGCCCTGATGAGCGAGATCGACTTGCCCCGTCTGCGCACCATTGCTGCCAAGTCCGAAATGAGCCTAGCGCGCATTGACCGCTCAAAGCTGTTCTATCTCAATTTTGATCGTAGCCTGCTGGACCAGGACGAGATTGACATGCTGCTTGCCATCGAGTGCCGTCTCAACCGCCTCTCCGGCATCCTTGAGCGCATCGGGGCCGGATTGGTCCCCGCGGCATCCTCGCCGAGCCTTGAGGGCTGCGCGCTCTTTGATGCGTGGCATATCGCCAAGACAACCAACGATGTTCCCCGACTGCTCGATACGACCTCGAGCGACAACCCGTGGGGCAAACCCGGAACGGTAGCTTGCCAGCCGGGCGGTGAGTGGGATGTGCGTACCCGCTTCGCGCGTATCGTCGAGGCGCTTAACGTGGTCACACGGCTCGACTATACCTATCGGGCAAACGTTGCCGAGGGGATTATGCTCGTTCGGTTTGGGCACTCTGTCGTGGATGCCATGCCACAGCGTGAATACGACGCTCAGGAGGATGTCTGGCGCGAGTTGGACGAGAACGCGCGTGTGATTTGGGCCGCGGAGCACGACGCGCGCGTGGCGCTTACGCTGGCAGCGGCTTGCTTTGCCGCAGGTGCCTGCATTGCGCGCTGCTATGTTCAGATTGCGGCTCCCGACGGCGAGCAGGGCGAGCGCGTCATTGCAACATATTCCTTTGGGCGTGCGGCCTATCTGGCCAATTGCGTGCCTGTCGCCAAGGATCTTGAGAGCATGGATATGGACGATATGCCGTGCAAGCGCATGCTTGAGGCATATGAGTCGGACGCGCCGGATGCGATTGAGCCTGCAGAGGTTCACGCTCGCCCGCGTGACGACCACCGTTCGCTGCCGCCGGCGTTGCGCGACCTGCTGCTTGCCGATACGGCTGATGAGCTCGAGGTCATGGAGATGGACGATGACCCGTATGTGGCGCGCGTCGTCGAGTTGCGCGAGCAGGCAAAAGTTGACCGTGCAAGCGCGTTTGAGGGCTTCTCCCGTCTTGTTGAGGAGTTGGAGGCTAAGTGCGCCGTTGCCGAGCTTTTGGCAACGGGTCCGGTCCAGACGCAGTTTTGCGACAACCAGCTGGTGCGTATGGTGCTGCCGGTAATGGAGGAAGATCGCTCGGTGCGCATCCTGCGCGCTCCCGACGCGCTCTACTTTGCTCAGCACGAGATCTGCAGCTTTTACGCCGAGCAGGAGGATTTTGAACGGGCATTGCCCGAGGTGCGTCGTCTTTACGATCTGGCTCGCTCGTCCATGCAATCGCACTTTGCGCTCATCAACGTGCTGGCGCGCCTGGAGCGCTTTGACGAGATTATCGAGGTGGCGCGACACGGCCTGCGCATTGCCAGCGACCGCCCCTCAATCGGTTATCTGTTCTATCGTCTGGCGTTTGCCTATTGGAACTGCGACCAGCTCGAGCTCGCGTTGGCGTGCTACCGCCTCGTGCCGCGCGGCGAGGAGTCGGGTAGCAGCGCGTTGGAGGAAATGCAGGGCCTTATGAACGAGATGGGCGTCAATGAGCCGCCGACGTTCGAGGATGCGGTTGAGACCATCCGTAAAGCCGGGCTCGAGCTGCCTCCCGTGCCCGCCGTGACCAACCAGCTGGCGGATGCTGCCGTGCAGTTGGTCGATAACGGCTTCTTTTTCCTGGCGCGCGTCTGCATCTTCCAAATGTGGCGCACCATGGGCAACGACGAACTTGGCTCCCTCAACCGCTCGTTGGGGTAGGGGCGATATAGAGGGGCCGCACCGCGCTATTTGTATCGGCGCGGGCGGGAGGACCCGGCAGGATCGGTAAGGCATAAAGCCGCCGAGCCTGCTAAAACTGTTAAACTCTGCTAAAGTTGCTAAACTTTGTTAAAGTTGTTAAAACTAGCAGAGGAGGACAGAATGACGAAAGCTGTTAACCCCTTTAAGCCAACGGCGGGCATGAATCCGCCTGAGCTTATCGGACGGGACACTGTTTTGGATGACTTTGCCGAGGCTCTTGAGAATGGTCCTGGTGCCCCCGATCGACTCATGCGCATCTCGGGCGTCCGAGGCACAGGTAAAACGGTGCTCCTTAATGCATTGGGTGACCTTGCACGCAAAAAAGGATTCGAGGTCGTTGACGTTGCCTCCAATGCTGGTTTTTGCAATAGAATCCTCGAGGCTCTGCAGCGAAACGTTCGTCTTGAATCAATCTCGATTTCCCCATCGATTTTAGGGGTCAGCCTTGGCTCTATGGAGATGTCGAAGTCGGCCTCTCATCTGGGCGAGGCGATGTACGATGCTGCAAAGCGCGGTGGTCTGCTCATTACGCTCGACGAGATCCAGGATGCCTCAACTGAGGAAATGCGCGAGCTAGGCAATGAGATGCAGCTCTTGATCCGCCAAGGAGCGAATGTCGCTTTCGCTTTCGCCGGGCTGCCGACATCGGTAGATGGCGTGGTGGTGGATGATACGTTGACGTTCCTTCAGCGAGCCAAACATGTTGAACTTACTCGGCTTTCCGATTTTGAAGTTGGCGGATCGTTTGAGGATACGATGAGACGAGCGGGCAAGGAGCTCGACAAAGGTGCCGCTGAGCTATTAACAAAAGCTTCGGCAGGCTATCCCTTTATGGTCCAGCTGGTCGGATATTACGCTTGGCAGGTTGCTGCGCGCAGTGGGGCGGAGAGCGTGAGCGAAGAGGCGGCTCGTAAGGGTATCCAGGCGGCTCTTGATAGCTTTAATGCTATGGTGATTGCCCCAGCGCTGCGCAGGGTGTCGGAACGGCAGTTTCAGTATCTCGCGGCGATGGCTCAATGCGAGGGCGTCGATATCGCCAACGGCGATATCGCCAAGAAGATGGGTTTGCCGGCGAACAAAGTTGGGTCATATCGCAAGCGTCTGATCGATGCGGGGTTGATTGAGCCCGCGGGCTATGGCTGTGTTTCGTTTGCAATTCCGTACATGCGCGATTATCTGTTGGAGACCGTTCGAGAGAACTAATAAAGAATGGGCTGTCCGCGCTGTCGCTGGGGCCGTCCTTGTATCTTTGTCTCAATCTGTAACATCTGGAGGGGATTACGGCCTGCAAATGTTACAGATTGAGATGATTGACTGAGACGTTTACTGGTAAAAGAGAGGTAAAAGAGGAAACGCCTCAAAATTCCCCTTGCCCAACTTCGGCTGTTTGGTTACTATAGAACGGCTGTTACGGAGAGCTGACCGAGAGGCCGAAGGTGCTCGCCTGCTAAGCGAGTATGCCCCAAAAGGGCATCTGGGGTTCGAATCCCCAGCTCTCCGCCAGTATGACTTTGAAGAAGGGTCCCATTTGGGGCCCTTTTTTATTATCAAGAATGGCGGCTGGGGATTAGAGTCCGAAAGGGCGTGAACATTAGGCAAACACGGGGCGCTTGAAAACGGGGAGACCCAGGCGTGCTCGTGCACCCCGGTGTGGGGTTCCGAGGGGATGGAGTAGAAATATGGTAAAGGTCGGGCTGCGTAAGCCGAATCTAAAGACATCACTCAAGGCAAGAACGACCGGCAGAGCGAAGCGCGCGGTAAAGCGGGCGATAATCCCCGGCTATGGTAAGAAGGGCATGGGGTGGATCAAAAATCCGAAGAAGGCTGCTTACAATGCCGTATACAGCAGAACGACCGTCGGAGTTGGGGATGTCGCTCGCGCCGTTGCTAAATCAGGCGCTCGGAGCTCGGCGTCAAGGACGTCCTCAATTACTGTTTCATCGCATGAAATTACACCTTTGGCGAAGCCTGAACAGAAATCTCTCACTCGAGAGATTACGTCGGTTGACGGGGCAAACAAGGCGCTTTTGCTATGCTTCCTTCTTGGGTGGTCGGGCGCTCATAGGGCGTATGCACGGATGTGGGGTAGCTTCTTTCTATATCTCTTTACCTTTGGCCTTTTTGGATTTGGTTGGCTGTTTGATATTGTGACACTACTGATGAGACGCTCCGAGCTAAGGCGTCTCGGCGACAGTGATCCGACTCAACAGCAAGCGCCATGTTCCGTTGATTCTACATTCGATCGAAATGTCGCCGACTCCGGAAATTGGGAACAGCGTGGAGATGGGGAGGCTGCGGCTCGGCTAGAGCTTCAACGTAAAAACCGTGCCTATATGGAAGAAAACGGCATCGACGTGGAGATGTTTACCGAGGAAAAGGTCGCGGCGGACGCCTTGCGAACCATTGAGTCGGTATGCCCGTGCATGCTTAGGTTTGACCGAGGCATGAGCGAAGAGGAGCCAAGCATCAGCTTTTGCTCTCCAACAAAGACGGGGAAAATGCCCAAGAATGTCGTCGAGGCCCGCATTTACCATCAGGACGTGAAGCTATTGATGGATTCCCACGGCTTCGAATTGCCGGAGTATGGTGACAGCATCAATGTCACGATTAGTTATCTAGCTGATGGGCGCATAAATAAAGTCGATATCCATGGGTTCCATAATGGCCGCTCCGTTAGTGTCTCCATTCGCAGGCGGAGCGACGATCTTGTTATGACGAGTGCGGGCACCATCGGAGAAACGGGTGCCTGGCAATCGCTGTGTCCTGGGGCAGACCCCTCAGCTGGGGATCTTTTCAGGGCCTTGACCAAGGAGGTCGAAAGGATCTACTAGCATGCCCGGTGGACCCGTTTTCAAGGTCCGAAAAGGCACAGCGAAGGTAAACGGCTAGCAATGTCGCTTTGGTGATTCTGACGCATCCCGTTTAAGAGGTATTCAAAAAGAGGCGCCCCGTTGGACGCCTCTCCAATCTCAAATGTAATGTTCCCCCAGCCCTACACCTCGGGTGCCTTGGCTACGGTCTCGCTTTCTGCCGTAAGTGGGCGGTTGTCGATGCGGCGGCCCAGGCGGTCGAGTTTTACAAGGAGCCACTCAATGGGATTCGGTCCCGAGCCTTCCTCGTCGGCAACCAAATCCATGACGGCGATCTTGGTGCCGTCTTGCTTGAGCGTCACGCTGCCCACCTTGTCGCCCACATGCACCGTGCCCGAAAGGTCATCGTAGGTAACCTTTTCGGTCACCTCTCCAGCAAGCGAAAAGACGGTTGCCTGAGCTGCGGGGTCGGCGAGCGTGGCATCGATCGTCTTGTCCGTCCAATCGGTCTGGCTAATGCGCGCGATGAGCGGATTGCCGTTGGCGGTCTTTTCCTGCGTGTTGGCGATCGCAACCGTCACCTTGTGGCCGTAGTACCAGTTGGCAAGGGCGGCCGTGTCGGCAAAGCGCTGGTCGGTGGTGCTGGAGTTCAAAACGACGGTGTAGGTCTCGTCGCCATCGCGGTTGTAGGCTCCCGTAAAGCAATAGCCGGCATCGTCGGTGGTGCCGGTCTTACCGCCGATATTGCCGTCCTGCCCCAGCAGCTCATTGTGTGTATCCATGGAATGAGAATGGTCGGAACCGTCGGCGCCCGTAACCTCAATCCAGGAATCATCGCTCGCTACGACCTCGCGGATCGTGTCGTTTTTCATGGCCTCTTGCATCATCAGCGCTACGTCGTGTGCGGTTGAGTGCATGTCGCCGGTCCACTCATCAAAGTCCAGACCATGCGGGTTTTCAAAAAGCGTACCGGTGCAGCCGAGCTTCTTGGCGCGCTCGTTCATGGCCTTCACAAATGTGGCCTCGGCGTCTTTGGTCTTAGGGTCGATCTTCTTACCCACATATTCGGCGAGCACGATGGCGGCGTCGTTGCCCGAGGGAATCATCAGGCCGCGCAGGGCCTGTTTTACTGTGAGCTCGTCGCCTTCGAGCAAGCCGGCGGTCGAATTACCCACGGTGGCTGCGGCGTTGCTCACCGTGACCTTCTCGTCCATCTTGCAATTCTCGACGGTTAGGATTGCGGTCATGACCTTGGTGATCGAGGCAATCTTGACCTGTTTGTCAGCATCGCGGGCATAGTAGACGGTGCCGTCTTTGCCCATGACGAGGGCATTGGTCGCATCGATATCGGGCAGGTTTTCAGCCGTGATGCCGCGCGCATCGGCGGTTTTGCCGCAAACATTGTCGGTCGTGAGCACTTGGGCGCCGGCGACGGTGGGCGCGCCAGCGGCAAGGGCGATAGCGCAGACAAAGCCGGCGGCAAGCTGGGCTGAGCGCTGTGCAAAAGAGGTGAGGGGCTTCACAGATTTCGCTTTCGACGGGATGGTCTCTTCTGGAACTAGAGTATATCGTTTGCCGGCGTCGGCAATCATCGCGTGCGTGCGTGGCCCACATCTGCGCCCGAACGGGCACAAGGGTGCTCAAGGCCGACTTAATCACCCACGCTTGTTGTGTGTGGCGTGCGTCGACTCGGGCATAATGGAGCGCGAGAGGAGCACGCATGAATGAGCGCATTTTGGTAGTTGATGACGAGAAGGCCATCGCCGACTTGGTTGGTATCTACCTTACAAAAGAGGGCTTTGATGTCCAGATTGCCTATAGCGGGGCCGATGCTGCCAAGGCAATCTTGGAGCAGGAGTTCGATCTGGCGCTGCTGGATGTCATGCTGCCCGATATCGATGGTTTTGAGTTGCTGCGTACGATCCGTTCCAGCCATACCTATCCCGTGATCATGCTGACGGCGCGTGATGCCCAGCAAGACAAGATCGAGGGCCTTTCGCTTGGCGCGGACGATTACGTGGTTAAGCCGTTCCGTCCGCTGGAGCTCATCGCGCGCGTGCACGCTCAGCTTCGCCGCTACACCAGCTACGGTAGCCGCTCGCAGGCGGCCGAGTCGCCGACCATCCAGCTCGACGGCCTGGAGATCAACCGCGATGCTCGTTCCGTGGCAGTGGACGGTTCGCCGGTTCGCCTCACGCCCATCGAGTATTCCATCTTGCTGTATCTGGTCGAGCATCATGGCAGCGTGGTGGCCGTTGAGGACCTGTTCCGCGCGGTGTGGAACGAGGACTTTATGCCCGGTTCCAACAACACGGTGATGGTGCACATTCGCCACCTGCGCGAAAAGATCGGCGACGACGCACAAAAGCCGCGCTTTATCAAAAACGTCTGGGGCGTCGGCTACATAATCGAATAACGCCTTTGATGGTGGGGAAGTGGATATGACAAAAGACGATAGGCGGGCATTCGAGGTGCCCGATCGGCTCTTTGAATACGTGAGGTCGGTCGTCGACAACCGCGCGCTTGCAACGGTGCTGCTCTTTTTGCTGAGCCTGCTGCTGATTGGCATCGACAACATCGTCGGAATCTTGGCGGTGCTGCTTGTCGGCTTTTTGCTGATCGATCGATTTGAGATCGTGCGCCGCTGCGTGGTGATTGGCGGCGCCGCGTGGGCCATGACGTTGGCGATTGGCGCCATGGCGCTCGGCGGCATCGAAGGGCCGGTGTTGTTCGATGCCGGCTTTGTATTCAACATGCTCGGCTTTGTGCTGGCGCTCGCCGTCTGTGTCCTGTTCTTTTGCGGGCGCGCCCTGTATTACCAGGGTTATGAGCAAGGCGAGCAGCATGCCGACCGCGTAATCGCCGCCCGTATTCAGGACCGTCTGATTGATGACCCCGACACGTGGGATACCATCGACGGCGACTTTCTCAAGGTCGAGGGTGCGCTCAACCGGGCGCGCGATTGCGAGCGTAAGGTTCAACAGGCCTTGCGCGACGAATCGCATCGCAAAGATGACCTGGTTACGTACCTGGCGCACGACCTGCGTACGCCGCTCGCCAGTGTGGTGGGCTATCTTTCGCTCCTGCAGGAGGCTCCCGATTTGCCGCTTGAGCAGCGTGCGCGCTTTACAGGCGTGGCACTCGACAAGGCCCACCGGCTCGATGCGCTCATCGAGGAGTTCTTCGACATCACGCGTTTCGATTTCCACGATATCGTGCTTACCCGCGCCTACGTCGATTTGGGGCTATTGCTGGCGCAGGTGGCCGACGAGTTCTATCCCATTCTCAACGAACAGCACAAGGAAGTCCAGGTTGATATCTGCGAGGACCTGACGGTGCTTGTGGATGGCGACAAGATGGCGCGCGTGTTCAACAACATCATGAAAAACGCCGTCGCCTATAGTTACGAAGGCTCGACCATTACGATCGAGGCCCGACGCCAAGATGACGGCGGCGTGCGCGTGCGCTTTATTAACCATGGTGACCCGATTCCCGCGGCTAAGCTCAAGGTGATCTTTGAGAAGTTTTATCGCCTGGATGCAGCGCGTGCGACCAATCGCGGCGGTGCTGGGCTGGGCCTCGCCATCGCCAAGGAGATTGTATGCGCGCATGGCGGTACCATCGCGTGCGAATCGACGCCCGAGCATACCGTCTTTACCATCGAGCTGCCTGCCGCGTAGCGTAGGCGCCCTTACAAACACCTGACAATGCGCTCACGTGCATATGAGCCGCGATTTCTACTATCGATACTGCTGAATTGATATCGATGTGGAGGTATGCGGTATGACGGCTGCTGCGGCTATGGAGCCCACGGAGCTCGAGGAGCTAATGGAGGCGCAAGCCGAGGCTGCGCACGAGCGCGAAGTCGGGGACGCGACTCGTCCCACGGCGCAGGATCTTGCCGCCTCGTCGACGCGCATCGACGTCGAGGGCCTCGATCTGTTCTATGGCGACCACCACGCGCTCAAGGACGTATCCATCAAGATTCGCGACAAGCAGATCACCTCGTTTATCGGTCCTTCGGGCTGCGGCAAGTCGACGCTGCTGCGTTGCTTTAACCGCATGAACGACGACATCAAGGACTGCCGCATCGAGGGTAAGATCGCGCTCGACGGCCAGGATATCCTGGGCGACTACGACATCTGCCGCCTGCGCCAGCGCGTGGGCATGGTGTTCCAGCGCCCCAACCCGTTTCCCATGAGCATCTACGACAACGTCGCGTATGGTCCACGCGGCATGGGCGTGCGCGACCGCGCCGTTCTGGATGAGTTGGTCGAGGACTCTCTTCGTCGCGCTGCGCTATGGGATGAGGTCAAGGACAAACTCAAGGAGTCGGGGCTGGGCCTTTCGGGCGGGCAGCAGCAGCGTCTGTGCATCGCCCGCGCGCTTGCCGTGCAGCCCGATATTCTGCTGATGGACGAGCCCACGAGCGCTCTCGATCCCGTGTCGACGCTGGTGGTTGAGCAGCTGGCCTGCGAGCTCAAAGAGACCTGTACGCTCGTGGTCGTTACGCACAATATGCAGCAGGCGGCGCGCATCTCCGACTCGGTCGCGTTTTTCTTGCTGGGCGAGTTAGTGGAGCACGCACCCACCGCTCAGCTCTTCAAAAATCCCACCGACCCGCGCACGGCGGATTATTTAACGGGACGTTTTGGCTGATACCATCTAGTAAAGGTACCTTTAGGGTTAAGATGCGGTCATGCCGGCCGCAAAGGGGTTCAACATGATCTATTACGTCGAGGACGATGACAACATCAGGGATTTGACGGTCTACGCGCTGCGCAAGCAGGGAATCGAGGCCGAGGGCTTTTCGTGCGATGGCGAGTTTAAAGCTGCCGTGGCGCGACGGGTGCCCGATGCTGTGCTGCTCGATATCATGCTGCCCGATACCGATGGCTTGGCGATTATGCGTCGCCTGCGTGCCGATCGCCTGACGGCGACGGTGCCCATCATGATGCTTACCGCCAAGGACACCGAGCTCGACAAGGTGATGGCGCTCGATGTCGGTGCCGACGATTACCTGACTAAACCCTTCTCGCTCATGGAGCTTGCGAGCCGCTGCCGCGCACTGCTGCGTCGCGGCGGCATGGTCAAGCAGGCGAGCGATGTGCTCAGCGTGGGCGATATCGTGCTCTCGCCCAGCCATCGCGAGGTGACCGTTGCCGGCGAGCCGCTTAAGCTCACCCTGCGCGAGTTCGACCTGCTCGAGTACCTCATGCGCAAGCCCGGCGTGGTTTTTACCCGCGAGTCGTTGCTGCAGAGCGTGTGGGGCTGGGACTTCGACGGCGGTTCGCGCACCGTTGACGTGCACGTGCAGACGCTTCGCCAAAAACTAGGCGAGCATGCCGGCGCCATCGAGACCGTGCGCGGCGTGGGCTACCGCTTGGCCGAGCCTTCTGCCGGTGATGGTGCCGAAGGTGACGACACCGCGGCCGCCGCATCGGAGGAGTAACCCGTGGTCTTCGCCCCCCAGGGAAAACATACGCTGTCGCACCGCGTTTTTGTGACGATCTTTGTCTGCGCCATGGCGGTTATCGTGGCGTTTACGGTTCTGGGCGCGTTCTTTGTGCAAAACACCTTGGCGGATGCCACGAGTGCCAACCTGGCGCAGGAAACCGAGCTCATTGCTGCCGCCCTCGACGAGCAGCAGGAGCCCATCCCGTTCTTGCGTAGCCTCGATCGCGAGGACTTGCGCATCACGCTGATTAACAAGGATGGATCGGTTGCCTACGACAACGAGGCGTCGCCTTCCACACTGCCCAACCACGGCGATCGCCCCGAGGTCATCGAGGCCTTTGAGAGTGGTTTGGGTTCCGCGGAGCGCGCAAGCTCTACGCTCGACGAGATTATGCTGTATCGCGCCGTCGCCCTTGATAACGGCCAGGTTGTCCGCTTGGCGCAGGCCCAGCCTGGCGTTGCGGCGATTTTGCTGTCGATGGTGGCGCCGATGCTGCTTATCGCGGCAGCGGGTGCGGTACTCTCGTTTTTTATGGCGCGCCGCGAGTCCCGTGCCATCATCGCGCCGTTGCAAGAGGTGGATTTGGACCACCCACGCCGTAGCTATGAGCACGCCTATGCCGAGATGGTCCCCATGCTTGAGCGTATCGAGTCGCAGCGCCGGGAACTCAAGCGCCAAATGGCGGTGCTGGCGGACAACGACCGTATGCGCCGCGAGTTCACGGCGAATATCACCCATGAGCTCAAGACGCCGCTTACGGCGATTTCGGGCTATGCCGAGCTCATCGCAAACGGCATGGTCGAGGGCGAGGACGACCTGCGCAACTTTGGCGGTCGCATCTATCGTGAGGCGGGCCGCTTGGCAGCGCTCGTCAACGACATCCTTACGCTGTCTAACTTGGACGAGGCCGAGCGTGCAACTGAGGGCGAGGCGGTGCCCATTGGGTCCACGGAGCCTATTGAGCTCTCGCGTGCCATCTACGCGGTTGAGCAGCGTCTTGAACAGGTCGCCCGTCAGGCGAATGTGACGATAAGTCATGAGACCAAGCCTGTGGTCATCGAAGGCGTGTCGCGCTTGATTGACGAGCTCATCTATAATCTGGCAAGCAACGCCATCCGCTACAATCGACCCGGCGGTACGGTTACGCTGCAGTGCGGCACCAACGACGAAGGTCATCCGTTCCTCGCGGTCGCCGACACGGGAATCGGTATCGCGCCTGAAGAACAGGGCAAGGTATTTGAGCGGTTCTATCGCGTGGACAAGAGTAGGTCCAAGGCACGCGGCGGAACCGGCCTGGGGCTTGCCATTGTCAAGCATGCGGCCCTGTATCATCACGCCACGCTCGATCTGTCGAGCGAGTTGGGCGTGGGAACCACCATTGCGGTGACGTTTCCCATACAGCAGGACGAGCCATTCGCATAGCGATACAACATAGATATTGATGTAGACGCCGCATTCGACTTTCGGGTGCGGCGTTGTTGTGCAATTTTACGATTGCTTCCGACATTTTTACAGGAGAGCCTGTTTCTTATGTATAGAGTTTGGTCTCGGTAAAAAGATGCGATAACATACGAACAGTTTTGTCAATCCGAACTGGGGAAATGAAAGGCAAGCTGCATGACCCTTCTCGAACTGTTCCAGCTGCTGAAGAAGCACCTCAAGCTGGTCATCACCCTTCCGGTGGTCTGCGCGATCGCCATGGGCATCGTGTCCTTCGTTGCGATGGACAACACCTACACCGCGACGACGAGCATGTACATTCTCGCCAAGACCGACGATAGCGGTCAGATGAGCTACAACGATCTCTCGGCGAGCCAGATGCTTTCCAACGATATCGCCACGCTGCTGGATAGCGATAGCGTTAAGAGCGGCGCAGCCAATGAACTGGGCCTCACCGATCTGGATGACTACAAGGTGTCTGTTTCCTCCGAGACCACCACGCGTGTCATTACGCTTTCGGTTACCGGCACCGATGCCAAGGAGACGGCTAAGGTCGCAAAGGCCATGGCCAGCTCGGTGAGTACGGTCGCTCAGAACGTCGGCGCTGCCCAGAGCATCAACGTTATCGACGAGGCCAAGACCCCCGAAGCCCCCAGCGGCCCCAAGCGCACGCTGTATATTGCCGTCGCGTTCCTCGCCGGTATCTTTATCGCAGTTGCCTATGTCGTTTTGGCAGACATGCTCAATACCCGCATCCGCGGTGCCGAAGAGGCAGAAGAGCTCCTGGGCATTCCCGTTGTTGGCCGAATTCCGGCTATGAAAGGTGGTAAATAGGCATGGCTAAGGCAAAGAACACCGATAAGCTCGTTGTACAGAATGCCGCCAAGACCCTTCTGGCCAACATCCGCTTTGCGAGCGTGGACGACCCCATTCGCACCATCACCGTTACCTCCTCGATTCCCAACGAGGGCAAGTCTACGGTTTCCATTAACCTTGCTCAGGCAATCGCCACGAGCGGCAAGTCCGTGCTCCTGGTCGAGGCCGATATGCGCCGCAGGTCCCTTTCCGATATGCTCGGCGTTCGTTCGCGCGGCGGACTCTATGCGGTCCTTTCCGAGCAGATCTCCATCGACCAGGCAATTGTCGAGACGGGTCAGAAGAACTTCTACTTCCTCGATGCCGAGCCGCATATTCCCAATCCTGCCGACATCATCGTCTCTCACCGCTTTGCCAAGCTGGTAAAGGCACTGTCTGCTAAGTTCCAGTACGTCATCTTCGACGCTCCCCCGGTCGGCACCTTCATCGATGCTGCCGAGATTGCCAGCCTGACCGACGGCACGCTGTTCGTGGTGCGCGAGGACTTCACCAAGCGCGAGGAGGCACTCAACGCCATCGGCCAGCTTAAGAAGTCCGAAAAGGTCAAGCTCATCGGTACCGTCATGAATTACTGTGAGACCGAGACCAGCGAGTACTACTATTCTTACTACACCAAGGACGGTAAGAAGGTTAAGAAGGGCTCCGACGATCAGGGGACTTCCAAAAAGGGCATCTTCACCAACCGAGCAAACGTTTAGTTGA
Source organism: uncultured Collinsella sp. (assembly GCA_958408685.1). Lineage (GTDB taxonomy): Bacteria > Actinomycetota > Coriobacteriia > Coriobacteriales > Coriobacteriaceae > Collinsella. The sequence continues at coordinate 13,976 of CATYLC010000009.1, forward strand.
TTAAGGCTGACCTATGCGTGACATTCATTGCCATATCTTGCCGGGTGTAGACGACGGCGCCGCCGATCTCGATGAGAGCTTGGCGATGCTCGAGGCTGCCAAGCGGGCCGGTGTAACCAGAATCGTTTGCACTCCTCACTGCCGTGATCCCTATTTTGACTACGACAAGATGTGGGATGCCTTTGAGCTGCTGCGTGATAACGCTGACGGTTTTCCGCTCCAGATGGGCTTCGAGGTCAACCATCGAAAGCTCGTTGAGCTTGGTATCGATGCCGCGGAGCACTTGCATTTCGATGGGACCAACGAGTTTCTGCTCGAGCTTTCGACGCATGCCGATGCGTATGCGTTTAGAGAGTACGAGAACACGATTTACGATTTGCAGTGTCGTGGCTACCAGGTGATCATCGCTCATCCTGAGCGCTATCGTGCGGTTCAAAAGGATGTAAGCGTGGCGGAGCGCCTGGTCGATATGGGCTGCAAACTGCAGGCTTCGGCGGACTTTATTGCCGGCGGTCGCTTTGGTCGCGAGAAAAAGCCGGCACAGCGCCTGTTCGATCAGAACCTGTACAGCTTCATCGCGAGCGATGCCCATAACGTGGGTCATTACGACTGCCTGGCGAAGGCTCGCGCGAAGTTTAGTGTGCGCGGAGCTCATTTTCGCTAATATCTGTCCCTAACGTTCGCATTGAATGAAAGGGCAGCCATGGATATCCAACTTAAGACGGGATGCTTTGATGACGCGGCGTTGGTGCGCCGCGTCGTTTTTATGGACGAGCAGGGCTACGAGAATGAGTTCGACGCTATCGACGAGGATCCGAACTGCATTCATGTGACGCTCTATGTAGACGGCGAGCTTGCCGGTTGCTCGCGCGTGTTTCCCGAAGAGCTTGAGCGCGTGGCTGACGCAGAGGCCCCGGTGTTGCCGGCATGCGACATGGACGAAGGCGTTGTGGCGGGGGAGACCTACATTATGGGGCGCGTCGCCGTGCTGCCGGCTATGCGTCGTCGCGGACTGGCGAGTGCGATCGTCGATACCAGTGCTTCGTGTGCACGCGATGCCGGCGCTAAGCTTATTAAGCTGCATGCGCAGGAATACGTGCTGCCGCTCTATGCAAAGGCGGGCTACACGCAAATCGCCCCGGTAGATTACGAAGACGAGGGCCAGCCCCATGTCTGGATGGCCAAGCGCGTAGATGGCAGATAGGGACGTTCCTTTTCTGCCGGCAGCTGGGGACACTCCTTGGCATCCGCCGCACGGTCGTTTCAACATACAGTTTTTCGATTCCGTATGTATATATGCGCGCTAATGGGTTATAAAATCTAAGTCTGAACATAGCAGGTCTGCGATGCGGCTCGGGCGACCGGGCCGTTTTTGCGGACGGGGGTAGCGCGAAAGGACTGCACATGCGTCAATTTAAGACCGAGAGCAAAAAACTGCTCGACCTCATGATCAACTCCATCTACACCAATAAGGAAATCTTCCTGCGCGAGCTTATCTCTAACGCGAGCGACGCCGTCGACAAGCTCAACTTTAAGAGCCTGCAGGATCCGAGCGTCAAGATCGACCAGGGCGACCTGGCCATTCGCGTCTCCTTTGATAAAGACGCCCGCACCATTACCATCTCGGATAACGGCATTGGCATGACCGCCGAGGAGCTCGAGCGCAATCTGGGCACCATCGCCCATTCCGGCTCCGAGGAGTTTAAGACCGAGAACGCCGAGCAGCAGGGTTCGGATGTCGACATTATCGGCCAGTTTGGCGTGGGCTTCTACTCGGCTTTTATGGTCGCCAGCCACGTGAAGGTCGTCAGCCGCGCCTATGGCGAGGACACCGCTCACGTGTGGGAGTCTGATGGTCTTGAGGGCTACACCATCGAGGACGGCGAGCGTGCCGAGCACGGTACCGATGTCATCCTGACGCTGCGCGAGAACGAGAAGCTCGATGCCGACGGCGAGGCCGAGACCTACGATCGCTTCCTGACCGAGTGGGGCCTCAAGAGCCTGATTCAGCAGTACAGCAACTATGTGCGCTACCCGATTCAGATGATGGTGTCCAAGAGCCGCCAGAAACCCAAGCCCGAGGACGCTGGCGACGATTACAAGCCCGAGTACGAGGACTACCAGGAGCTCGAGACCGTCAATTCCATGACACCGATCTGGAAGAAGCGCAGCTCCGATGTCGAGCAGAAGGACTACGACGAGTTCTACAAGTCCACGTTCCACGACTTTGACGATCCTGCGCGCACCATCAGCTTCCACGCCGAGGGCACGCTCGAGTATGACGCCCTGCTGTTTGTGCCGGGACGCGCGCCGTTCGATTTGTACAGCAAGGACTACGAGAAGGGCCTGGCGCTTTACAGCTCCAACGTCCTGATCATGGAGAAGTGCGACGACCTGCTGCCCGACTACTACAACTTTGTCCGCGGCGTCGTGGATTCCGCCGACGTGTCGCTCAACATCTCGCGTGAGACGCTGCAGCAGAACCGTCAGCTCAAGGCCATCGCCAAGCGCGTGGAGAAGAAGATTACTGCCGATCTTGAGGATATGCGTGACAACGACCGCGAGGCCTACGAGAAGTTCTTTGAGAACTTTGGCCGCGGCCTTAAGTACGGCATCTACTCGAGCTATGGCATGAAGGCCGATGAGCTCGCCGACCTGTTGCTGTTCTGGTCTGCCAAGGAACAGAAGATGATTACCCTGGCCGAGTATGCCAAGGGCATGCCCGAGGATCAGAAGGCCATCTACTACGCCGCCGGCGATTCGCGCGAGCGCTTGGCCAAGATGCCCGTGGTAAAGGGCGTGCTCGACCGCGGCTATGACGTGCTGCTGCTGACGCAGGATGTGGATGAGTTCACGTTCCAAGCTATGCGTGAGTACGTTGCTGCCGATATGCCCAAGATCTACGAGGACGATGCTGCCCGCGAGGCTGCCGAGAAGGCTGTGGCCGACGGTGCCGAGCCCGAGGTCGAGGATCGTCATCTGGAGCTCAAGAACGTTGCGACTGGCGATCTTGATCTGGCGACCGAGGACGAGAAGAAGGAGGCCGAGGACGCCACCAAGGAAAACGAGGACCTCTTTAGCGCTATGAAGGAGGCACTCGGTGACAAGGTCGAGAAAGTTGCCGTCTCCGCGCGTCTGACCGATGCCCCCGCTTGCATCACCACCGAGGGCCCACTTTCGCTCGAGATGGAGAAGGTGCTCCAGAAGGGACCCGAGGGCGCGCCCGACGGCATGCCCAAGAGCCAACGCGTGCTCGAGCTCAACGCCAAGCACCCGGTCTTTGACAAGCTTGTCGCTGCCCAGAAGGCAGGCGACGCCGACAAGATCAAGCAGTACTCCGGTCTGCTCTATGACCAGGCCCTGCTGGTCGAGGGCATTCTCCCCGAGGATCCCGTTGCCTTCGCGGCGGCTGTTTGCAACTTGATGTAGTTAGGTATTTACGCGGTTTTACCAAACCGCGTAACGGCTCGACGCTGCCCTCAGTTCCGCCGTTCTAACGAACGGCGGACCAGTCGACGCTGCGCGGGCGCCAGAGCGACAACTTGTCATTCAAAGAGGACGGCATGACCAGAAGGTCTATGCCGTCCTCTTTTCATGCCAATTTGTTCGCTCTGGCGCCCGCTCGCTGGCATTGCCAAAACATCGACGTTGCCGTGGTCCTAAGTAGTCATTGGGGACGTTCTTGTTTGACTAGTCGTTTAAGAACGTCCCCGATGACTATTTGAATTGCTAATTTGTGCGGGTTGTGGTTTTGTGACCTGCTGAAATTTAGGATACTGTACAACTGTACGTTAATTTGTCTTCGTAGTATATTGCTACCCGCAAAACTCAATACCATTGTGCTCTGAGACGCTAAAGCGCCTACGTACAATGGTTGTCGATAGTACGATTCGATTTAACGACAGGATGGATGGTCCAAGCGTGAGTCTCGGCAGCAAACTATCCAATGCAAAGGTGTCCTTTGCGATATTTAAGCGCGACATTAAGCGACTGCTTGTGAACCCCGTCGCCTTGGTGGTTACCCTTGGCGTGTGCGTTATTCCCTCGCTGTATGCCTGGTACAACATCGTGGCCAACTGGGATCCGTACGGAAACACCCAGGGTATCAAGATTGCCATCGCCAACAACGATCGGGGCACCCAAAACGACTTGGTGGGCGAGCTCAACGCGGGCGACCAGGTTGTCGATCAGCTCAAGGAGAACGATCAGCTGGGCTGGACCTTCGTCGATTCGGCGTTCGATGCCAAGGAGGGCGTCGAGAGCGGTGAGTACTATGCGGCCATCGTAATCCCCAAGAACTTCTCGGATAACCTGGTTTCGATGCTCGACGGTAACTACCATCAGCCCAAGCTTACGTACTACGTCAATGAGAAGAAGAGCGCTATTGCGCCCAAGGTTACCGACACCGGTGCAAGCACCATCGAGGAGCAGATCAACTCGGAATTTGTCTCCACGGTGGGCGAGACCGTTGCCAGCATTGCCAAGGATGCCGGAGTCGATTTAAAGGACAAGGCAACCCAGACTCAGGATTCGTTGGCAAGTTCTGTCTCCGAGGCATCCGATACCTTGGGCGAGGTGCGCGATTCGATTGGCGACATGAATGCCGCCATCGATAAGACGAGTGGCGCTATCGCCTCGGCTGATGCGGCACTTGCCGGCATGCAGGGTCAGGCGCCGTCACTGACGCAAGCGATCTCTCAGGGCAACGACCTGCTGGGTGAAGCTCGCACCACGGCGGGCAACTCTATCGCCTCGCTCTCCAAGGCGCTCTCGGAAGGCAGCCTTGCGCTCACCAAGACGTCGGCCTCCGCGAACGCTGCCATCGGCAAGCTGACGGGCACGGTCACATCTACGACCACCCGTATCGACAACTCGCTCGAGTCTCTCCAAGCGACGATCGACCACAATAAGGCCGTTATCGGGCACTTGGAGATTCTCGCCAATGACACGTCGACAGGTTCCGAGGAAATTGACGCGCGCATTGTATCGACCATCAATACGCTCCGTGAGCAGAACGAGAAGTTGCAGAGCATCAAGGACGGTCTGTCCGCGCAGTCGAGCGCCATGGCGAATGACGCCGCGGCTGTCTCGGGTGCCAGCGACGCTATCAATAACGCAATTCAGACCGGTGCGACCAACCTTGGCCAGGCCCAGACGGACTTGGGTCAAAACGCGCTGCCGAAGGCCTCGAGCGCGCTTGATTCCTTTGCCGCCGTCTCGGGTGATTTGACGGGTATCGTATCTGGCCTCACGCCCACGATTGCAAGCGCGCGCGGTACGCTTTCGCAGCTTAACGCTACGCTCGGCCAGGCCAAGACCACGCTGTCCCAGACCGATTCCTCGCTTGCCAAGGTCCAGGACAAGCTCGCAACCGCCGCCAACGACATCGCGGCGCTACAGACCTCCGAGTCCATGGGCGAGCTGGCCGATCTGATGGGCGTCGACGTCAATGACGTCGCAGACTTCATGGCATCTCCGGTTGAGCTCGCGTCCAAGTCGATCTATCCGGTTAAGAGCTTCGGCTCGGGCATTGCCCCGTTCTATACCAACCTGGCGCTTTGGGTGGGCGGCTATGTGCTCATCGCCATCTACAAGCTCGAGGTCGACCGTGAAGGTGTTGGCAGCTTTACGGCGCGCCAAGGCTACTTTGGCCGCTGGTTGCTCATGGTGATCCTGGGCGCGTTGCAGGCCATCATCGTTACGGTGGGTGATCTGGTCATTGGCGTACAGTGCGTCAACCCGCTGCTGTTCGTGCTGGGCGGCATCGCCATCTCGTTTACGTACGTCAACATCATTTACGCGCTGTCCACTACGTTTAAGCACATCGGCAAGGCAATCGGCGTCATTCTGGTTATCGTGCAGATTCCGGGTTCATCGGGCATGTACCCCATCGAGATGATGCCTGGCTTCTTCCAGTGGCTGCACCCACTGCTGCCCTTTACCTACGGCATCAATCTGCTGCGCGAGACGGTCGGCGGCATGTACTCGTTTAACTACCTGTTTAACCTGTGCATTCTGGGCGTGTTCTTGATCGTGGCGCTCTTTATCGGCCTGCAGCTGCGTCCGCTGCTGCTCAACCTTAACCTGCTCTTTGATAAACAGCTCTCCACGACCGGTATGATGATTTGCGAGTCCAACGACCTGCCGCGCCAGCGCTACTCGCTGCGCACGGCCATGCGCGTCATGCTCGATTCCGATTCGTACCGTCGCGAACTGCTCGATCATGCGGTCGCCTTTGAACATCGCTACCCGTACTACATCAAGGGCGGTTTTGCCGCCGTGGTGGGCGTTCAGGTCCTGCTCTTTGTCCTGTCGACGGTTCTCGATATCGACAATAACGGCAAGATCATCCTGCTTGTCATTTGGATCATCTCGGTTATTGCCATCTGCGGCTGGCTGATCAATATCGAATATATCCGAGCGAGCCTCAATACCCAGATGCGCATCTCGGCGCTTTCGGATGAGGACCTGCGTCGCGAGATGCGCGAACACACGGCCGCCATTCCTGCCGCCCGCCACATGTTTGGCCTCAACGCCAGCGAGCGTGGTGCCAAGGGCGGCGATCAGTCCACGGGCCGCTTGCCGCATATCGGCTCGCACCATAAATCTCAGGGCAGCGACAGCACAGCCACAAATGATGGAGATACCACCGCGCTTGGCAAGCACTCCAAAGGAGGTGAGGCATAAATGAAGAACATCCTGCATCTGTTTAAGCGCGATGTCCAAAACGTGTCTCGCTCCGTGATCGGCTTGGTTGTCGTGATGGGCCTCATTATCGTACCGTGTCTGTACGCGTGGTTTAACATCGCCGGCAGCTGGGATCCGTACGGCAACACCGGCAATCTTAAGATCGCCGTGGTCAACACCGATGAGGGTTACGAGAGCGATTTGATCCCCGTCGAGGTTAACGTGGGCGAAAACGTGACCGCCACCCTACGCGGCAACGAGAGCTTCGATTGGGTTGTGCTCAACAATCGCGAAAAGGCTATCGAGGGCGTTAAGTCGGGCGCGTACTATGCTGCCGTCGTTATCCCCAAAACGTTTAGCGCTGACATGATGACGCTTTTCTCGACCGACGTGAAGCATGCCGATATCGAGTTCTACGAGAATCAGAAGGCCAACGCCATTGCGCAGATCGTGACCGAGAAGGGTTCGAGCGCCGTCCAGAGCCAGGTTAACGAAACTTTTACCGAGACCATTACGAGCATCGGTCTTAAGACGGTGTCCAGCCTGCTCGATTACATGAGCACCGACCAGGTCAGCAACTTTATCGCCAACCTGTCCTCGACGCTCGGCGATTCGATTGAGGACCTGCGAGACGTTCGGGCAAATGCTTCGTCGCTGGCGGTCATTTTGAGCTCCACGTCCGATTCGCTGACGTCGGCGAGCGGCATGCTCAAGCAGACCGGTGCCGTCGATGAGTCGACAAAGCAGCTCATGGAACATGCCAAAAGCGGCATCGATGATTCCAAAGAAGCGCTTAAGGCGGCAAACGATGCCATCGATGCCGCAATCGATGGAAGTGCGGGTTCGTTCGACAATGTGTCTGCCGAGCTCGCGAAGGCGTTCGACACCGCAAACCAGCATGTCGACCTTACGGTGTCCCAACTCAACGATGCCGCTGCGGCCCTCAATGCGCGCGCCAAGGATATCGATGCGATGGCCGATCAGCTCCGCAGCCTTGCCGACCAGGTGAGCGATGAGAATTTGAAGGACGGCCTCAAGTCCGCCGCGACGTCGCTGGGCAGAATCGCCGTTGAGTACCGCAACAATGCCAAGGATCTGGCGGCTACCGCGAAGTCTCTCTCCGATAGCATGGCCGAGGTCAACAACTTGCGTGCCGAGGTCGATCAGGCCATCGCTGATGCCAAGGCCGGCATCGCGGGTGCCAAATCCGATTACGATTCCACGTTCTCGGTTAAGGCCAAGGAGCTCAAGAAGACGGTTTCGGGCATTCTGGACTCGCTTGATGGCATCTCGGGCGACCTGGATAGCGCCGTAGGCGGCCTGACCGACGCATCCGGCTCGTTGGCGAAGGGCCTCTCCAAGGCCGCCAAGCTGGTCAACAAGGCTTCCGATCAGCTAGGTGAAGCGTCCGATAAGATCAGTGCGTTTAAGGATGAGCTCGATGGCGCCCTGATGTCGGACGACCTTGCCACGATCAAGACGATGATTGGCAACGATCCCGAGGGTTTGGCCGTGTCGCTTTCCGGTCCCGTCGCGCTCGATCGCAAACCGGTCTATCCGATCCGCAACTACGGCTCGGCCATGGCGCCGTTCTACACGATTCTGTCGCTCTGGGTCGGCTCGATCGTGCTGGCGGCCATGATGAAGGTGTCGGTTGACGATGAGCTTATCAACGAGCTCATCCCCGTACGCCTACACGAGATCTACCTGGGTCGTTACTTGTTCTTTGGCGGTTTGGCTCTGCTGCAGGCAACGCTCGTGTGCGCGGGCGACATCCTGTTCTTTGGCATCCAGTGCGACAACCCGCTGCAGTTTGTGCTGGCGGGCTGGGTCGCGAGTCTCGTGTTCTCCAATATCGTCTACACGCTTACGGTGTCGTTTGGCGATATCGGCAAGGCGCTCGCCGTTGTGCTGCTGGTCATGCAGGTCGGCGGTTCGGGCGGTACGTTCCCCATCGAGATGACCGGCCCTGTGTTCCAGGCGATCTATCCGTTCCTGCCGTTTACCCATGGCATTAACGCCATGCATGCCGCCATGGCTGGCGCCTACCATATGGAGTACTGGGTTGAGCTGGGCATTCTGGCGAGCTATCTGATTCCGTCGCTGGCCCTGGGCGTCGTCTTCCGCCGTCCGGTCATCAAAGCCAACGACTGGATCATCGAAAAGCTGGAATCGACAAAGCTAATTTAGTGCGGCAACGTTAACGCTGATGTAGCACTAATGCCAGCGAGCGAGCCGCATTTGCGCCAAGGTGACGTGAAATGAAAGGGCGCTGACCTTCTGGTCGCGCCCTTGAAATTGAACGTCAGATTGGCGTGAATGCGGCTCGCGTAGCGTCGGCCGGTCCGCCGTTCGGTAGAACGGCGGAACAAAACGCTTTAGTGGGCTGGATTGCGTGGGTTGCTTGGTTGTTGCTACAGTAGCGGGGCGTGCCGGGGGTCCGGTGCGCCTCGTTTTTATTTGACCATGAGGCGGCACGCAGCCATACGCGTGCGGACACCACGCCCAGTTTGAGTGTGAGGATGTTCCATGGCCCAATACGCTGCCAACGAAATCGAAAACATGCCCGATAGCCCTGTCGCACGGGAGGACCTGGGCGCCGGCGGCACCTCCCGCGGCGCCGGCGCGCGTTCCCCGTTCTTCTGGAAGGTCTTGCTGCTATCGGTGGCGGTCATCTGGGGCTATTCCTTTACCACCATGAAAGATGCGCTCGACACCATTCCGGTGTTCGAACTGCTCTATATTCGTTTTCTTCCGGCTTCGCTGGTTATGTTCGCCATCTTCCACAAGCGCATCATCGCGCACCTCAACGCCCGCAACCTGATCGTCGGACTTGGCATGGGCACACTTATGTGGGCCGCCTACGCCCTGCAGACGGTCGGTCTGGCTCAGACCACGGCGGGCAAGAACGCGTTTTTGACGGGTACGTACTGCATCCTCGTGCCCTTTGCGAGCTATTTCCTGAGCGGCGAAAAGCTCACGCGTTACAACTTGGGTGCCGCATTGCTCTGTCTGGCGGGCATTGGCCTGGTGGCGCTCGATAGCGTCGAGTTCAACATCGGTGATGCCATTACGCTGGGCGGCGCGGTCTTCTTTGCCATCCAGATGTCGGTGACCGCCAAGTACGGCCGCAAGATGGACATCAACGTCATCACGTTTTGGATGTTTGTGGGCAATGGTGTCTTGAGCCTTATCTCGTCGCTGCTATTCGAGACCCAAGCGCCGCTGTCCGTTTGGACGCCGAGCTTTATCAGTGTGATGGCGTTTCTCTCGGTGGGCTGCACATGTGTGGCTCTGCTCATCCAAAACGTCGGCCTGGCGCATGTCCCGGCCTCGACGGGCTCGCTGCTCCTTTCGATGGAGTCGCCTTCGGGTGTGCTGTTCTCGGTGCTGCTGATGGGGGAGGCGCTCACCTCGCGCCTGCTCGCCGGCTTCGCGCTCATCTTTCTTTCGATTATCTTGAGCGAGACGCATTTCGATTTTTTGCGTCGAAAACCGCGCCCGCAATTGTAAACAATTTGTTGCGCCGCCTCCCGGGGCGGCATTTTTTATGCGTCGCCCTTAAAGTAGTACCTTGCACTTTACGCTATCAAAGTGCTTGCTGCAAAAACGTTACTGGAGGGCATCTATGGCACCAGCACTGTCCGATCTTCAACCGCAACCAGCGCCCAAGGCCACCGCGGCGGCGCAAGCCGCCATTGGCGACAGTCTGGTCAAAGAGGCTCAAACTTTTGCCGATGAGCTTGCCGCATGGCGTCACGATCTGCATCGGACGCCCGAACTTGGTAACGACCTCCCGCAGACCTCTGCGTATATCCAAGCGCGCCTGGCCGAGATGGACATCCCGTTTGCCACGCTCGTCGATGGTTCCTGTGTTGTGGGCCTTGTCGGTGCCGGTGCCACCGCGGCCCAGGGCAATGGCGTCTGCACGGACGAACAGGCCGGTACGGTCGTTATGCTTCGTGGCGACATGGACGCCCTGCCCGTTGCCGAGGAATCCGGCGAGCCCTTTGCATCCACCAACGGCTGCATGCACGCTTGCGGTCACGATATGCACGCGACGGCGCTGCTTGGTGCGGCTCGTATGCTCAAAGCGCGCGAGGCAGAGCTTGTTGATGCCAACGCTACGGTTAAGTTGCTGTTCCAGCCGGGCGAGGAGACCTTTGAGGGAGCACGCGCTGCCATCGCCGACGGTTTGCTCGAGAACCCGCGCCCTCAGGCGGCCTTTGCCATGCATGTCAACAGCCAGTCGCCGCTTGGTCTGGTGCTCTACGGCAGCCCGGCGCTTTCGGGCGTGTACGGTTTTCGCATCACGCTTCAGGGCAAGGGCGGCCATGGCTCGAGCCCCGAGATCTGCATCGACCCCATCGCGGCCGGCGTCCATGTGCACCTGGCGCTCCAGGAGCTTATCGCCCGCGAGGTGCCGGCGACCAAGGAAGTCGCACTTACCGTTGGTAAGTTTGCTGGCGGCTTGGCGGCCAACGTCATCCCCGACACCTGCGTGCTCGAGGGAACGCTGCGCGGCTTCGATGTTGAGCTCATGGAGCACCTCAAGACCCGCATCGCGGAGGTCGTTAACGGCGTTGCCACAACATATCGTACGCCGGCGACCATCGAGACGCTTTCGGATGTTCCGCCGCTTGTACTCGACAGCGATATGACTCAGGCGTCGCTTGGCTACGTGGGCGCAGTGCTGCCCAAGTCGGCTTTCTTGCCGCTTTTCCATGCCATGGCGAGTGAGGACTTCGCGCTTATCTCGAGCGAGATTCCGAGTGCGTACTTTACCGTGGGCGCGGCCGTAACCGACACGGACGAACACTTTGCCCAGCACCATCCCAAGGCACGTTTTAACGATGCCGAGCTGCCGCTCGGTGCTGCGGCTTATACCGCCGTCTCTTTGGGCTATATCGCCGACCACCGGTAGCATCCAACCTTGCCTTTCAAGCCTGCGGGCATGGCCGTAAGGCCTATGCCCTTGTCTTTCAAGGCAATCTTGGGCACTACCGGCGCCCGGCGCAGGCTATTCGTTTTTTAAAAGGAGCGGTATGTCCCAGCAACGCAAATTCTTCCCCGGCTGGCTCGTGGTGACCTCCGGCTTTGTGATCATGGCCACGTGCTACACGATTTTCGTCAACTGCATGAGCCTGTTCCAGCCGCTGATCGTCAGCGACCTGGGCATTTCCCTTGCGCAGTACAACATCTCCAACGCTATCTCCACCGTGGTGAGCGTCGTGGGTTCGCTCGTTATCGGCCATGTTGCCGATAAGGTGAGTGGCCGCGTATTGGGCTCGCTCACCGTTATCGCCACCTCGGCGGTGCTCGCGGGCATGAGCTTTGTGGGTGAGCTTTGGCAGGTCTATGTGCTCTTTGCCGTCTCGGGCTCCTTTGCGAGCGCCTGGATCGTGTGCCTGGTGTGTTCTGTTGTCATGCTCGTATTCCTGCTGGCCTCGGAGCCCATCGCCGCCAAGCTGCGCGCAAGCGTGGCGGGGGAGTAGGCGTCCGTCGCTCTTTTCTGTTCGCCCCGTTCTGTCCGTGGCCGCCTTGGAAGCCGAATGGATGCTCGTGCCATCATTCGGTTTCCAAGGCGGCCACGGGCCTACGAAATGATCCGTTTTCCTCCGTCCCCAACAGATCACGTGATCCGAAGGGGACGGAGGAAAGCGGATCGCAAACAGCGGCGGTGCGTCAGGCCGAACGAGTCCCCATACCCTCGTTCGGCCTGACGCACCGCCGCGGTTTGTGTTTGTGCCGTATAATGACCGTTACCTATGACGCGATACAAAAGAAAGGTGTTTGCCCATGCAGGCACAGAAGGCGGAGGGAACCCGCGACCTTATCGGCGCCGAGATGCGCGCCTGGCAAAAGATGCAGCAGATTGCGGCCGGCGTGTTCGAGCCGTTTGGTTTTAAACCCATCGAGACGCCCGCGATCGAGCAGGTGGACGTGTTTGTCCACGGTATCGGCCAGTCGACCGACGTCGTGCGCAAGGAAATGTTCCGCGTGTTCAGCGGTGCCAACCTGGAGCGCGTCTTTACCGAGGGCACCGACACCAAACTCAAGCCCAAGCAGCGCCTGGCGCTTCGCCCCGAGGGCACGGCCGGCGTGGTGCGCGCTGTCGTCGAGAACAATCTGGTGCCCCAGGGCTCCACGCCGTTTAAGGCGTACTACGCCGAGGCCATGTTCCGCGGCGAGCGTCCCCAGAAGGGCCGCCTGCGCCAGTTCCACCAGGTGGGCATCGAGTGGCTCGGCGCTCCCGATCCGGCGGCAGACGCCGAGTGCATCATCATGCTCATGGAGTTTTACAAGCGCCTGGGCTTCGATCTTTCCAAGCTTCGTCTGCTCATTAACTCGATGGGCGACGCTCGGTGCCGTCCGGCTTACCGCGAGCAAGTCAAGCAGTTTATCCTCGATCACGCAGACGAGATGTGCGATGAGTGCCGCGAGCGCGCCGAGCTCAACCCGCTGCGTGCCTTTGACTGCAAGAACGACCACTGCCGCGAGATCATGGCCGAGGCTCCGCTGATGGGTGACAACCTGTGCGATGAGTGCCGCGAGCACTACGAGCAAGTCAAGCGCTATCTGGACGCCGCCGGTATCGAGTATGTCGAGGATCCCACCTTGGTGCGCGGCCTGGACTACTACACCCGTACTGTCTTTGAGGTCGAGGCCCCTGGCGCCGGCGTCGGCTCCATCGGCGGCGGCGGCCGCTACGATGGCCTCGTCGAGCTCGAGGGCGGCAAGCCCACGGCAGGCGTCGGCTTCGCCGTCGGTTTTGAGCGCGCCCTGCTGGCCCTGCAGGCCTTTGGCAGCGACCTGGGTGCCGAGGAGGTCCCGTGCGTCTACGTCGCCAATGCCGGCAAGGAGCTGCGTCAGAACGTCTTTACCATTACGCAGCAGCTTCGCGCCGCAGGGATTGTGACCGAGGCCGACTATCAGGGCCGTTCGCTCAAGGCCCAGTTTAAGCAGGCCGATAAGGTAGGCGCCAAGCTCATCCTGGTCCTGGGCGGCGACGAGCTTGCCGCCGGCAAGGTCAAGGTGCGCGACATGCAGAGCCATGACGAGGTTCTCGTCGATCTGGCCAACGTGGTCGAGGCGGTTCGCGAGCGCCTGTAGCGCATCTTTTTGAGCTGCGGGCCTGCTAACGTGCCCTGCTCATGGAGAGCGATTGTTACGGGGGTGTTTCGCTTTTATGCGGAATGCCCCCGTTTGTGTATGCCGTCCACCGAGAAATACGACCATTTAGGGCAAAAACCCTTGCAATGCAGAAAATACTTTTGTGTGGTAAAGCGCAATCAGTGTCGAAAGTATTTCTCAAGCGCCTATAATGAATACCGCATGTTACGTGCATAGAAGGAGGAATGGGAGGAAACGTGGCTGAGAACCTAAGCAACCAGTCTGTACCCGAAGCCGCGGCGCGCGTCGCTGCCGTGGTCAACCGCCTCGTTAACCGAATCGGCTCGAATGCCGAGTCCAGGGAGCGTCTCGCCGAGATCGAGATCCCCGAGGAGCTGCGCGATAATCTGGCGCTGTTCCTGCGCCTGGAACGTCGTGTGCTTAGCGAGTATGATCCCGAGATCGCGGACCTGTTCGACAAGATTTTGACAGCCGAGATTGTGGTCAATGCTGGCAACCCCGGTAGCCGCGCTGCCGACGAGTCCGTTGACGAACAGGGCGTGCCCACTGCCGACGAGCCCACCGCCGTGGCGTTTCGCGAAGTCGTCGATTTGATTGACAGCCTGCCGCTTGATAAGCAGCAGGTCATCGTTCGCGCCTTTACGAGCTTCTTCCACTTGGCAAACCTGTCGGAGGAGAACTACCGTGTGGCGCAGCTGCGCGAGCGCGAGGCCGGCGCATCGACCGATACCGAGGTCGATCCCGCCAACGAACTCACCGTCGCCTATCACCAGTTGGTAAACGAGATGGGCGTCGAGGGTGCCAATGAGCTGCTCGGCAAGCTCGAGTTCCACCCTGTCTTTACCGCACATCCCACCGAGGCCCGTCGTAAGGCCGTCGAGGGCAAGATTCGCCGTATCTCCAACCTGCTGGAGGAGCGTCCGCGTTTGGGCGGCTCCGACCTGGTGGAGAACGAGCGCCATATGCTGCAGGAGATCGACGCCCTGGTGCGTACGAGCCCCATCGCGCTCAAGAAGCCCACGCCGGTCGAGGAAGCCGATACCATCATCGACATCTTCGATAACACGCTGTTCGACGTTATCCCCGTCATCTACCGTCGTTTTGACGACTGGGTGCTGGGCGACAAGGCCGGTACCGTGCCGCCGCTGTGCCCGGCGTTCTTCCATCCCGGCAGCTGGATCGGCTCCGACCGCGACGGCAACCCCAACGTCACCGCCAAGGTGAGCCGCGAAGTCGCCGCCAAGTACTTCACTCACATGGTGCTCAAGCTCGAGGACAAGTGCCGCCGCATCGGCCACAACCTCACGCTCGAGGCCACCTACAGCAAGCCTTCTGCCGAGCTCATTAACCTGTGGAACCATCAGGTCGAGATGAGCCCTCGTTACACGGCCCGCGCCGAGCTGATCTCCGAGCACGAGCCGCATCGCGCCGTCATGCTCGTCATGGCCGACCGCCTGAACGCCACCGTGCGCCGCATCACCGACACCATGTACCACAGCGCCGACGAGTTCCTGGATGACCTGCGCGTCGTCCAGCGTTCGCTTGCTGCCTGCGGTGCCGTCCGTGCCGCCTACGGTCCGGTCCAAACCATCATCTGGCAGGTCGAGTCCTTCGGCTTCCATATGGTCGAGATGGAGTTCCGTCAGCACTCCGTGGTGCACGCCCGCGCCCTCAAGGATATCCACGAGAACGGTATCCATGGTGACCTGCAGCCCATGACGCGCGAGGTCATCGACACCTTCCGTGCCATCGGTTCCATCCAAAAGCGCTACGGCAAGAAGATGGCACACCGCTACATCATCTCGTTTACCAAGAGTGCCCAGCATGTGGCCGACGTCTTTGAGCTGGCCCACCTGTCCTTCGCACACGAGGAAGACGTTCCCGAGCTCGACGTGATCCCGCTGTTCGAGCAGCTCGAGGACCTCGAGGGCTGCGTTGACGTGCTCGACCAGATGCTTACGCTGCCCGTGGTGCAAAAGCGCCTTGCCCAGACCAACCGCCGCATGGAGGTCATGCTGGGCTATTCCGACTCTTCCAAGGATGCCGGTCCTACCACGGCCATGCTCGCGCTGCACTCCGCGCAGGAGCGCATCGCCAAGTGGGCAGAGAAGAACGATATCGACCTGGTGCTCATGCACGGTCGCGGCGGTGCCGTGGGCCGTGGCGGCGGCCCGGCCAACAAGGCCGTGCTGGCGCAGCCCAAGGGTTCGGTCAACTGCTTCTTTAAGCTCACCGAGCAGGGCGAAGTCATCTTTGCCCGTTACGGCAACCGCACGCTGGCTCAGCGCCATGTTGAGTCCGTTGCCGCCGCAACGCTTTTGCAGTCGGCCCCGAGTGTCGAGAAGACCAACACCGAGACCACGCAGAAGTTCTGGGATATGGCCGAGAAGCTCAACACTGCAAGCCACGAACGCTATCTGGACCTGCTGAACACCGAGGACTTTACACCGTGGTTCTCGACCGTGACGCCGCTGACCGAGGTCGGTCTGCTGCCGATCGGCTCGCGTCCCGCCAAGCGCGGTCTGGGCGCCAAGTCGCTCGATGACCTGCGTACCATCCCGTGGATCTTCAGCTGGAGCCAGGCGCGCATTAACCTGGCCGCTTGGTACGGTCTGGGCACCGCCTGCGAGCAGCTTGGCGATCTTGACCAGCTCAAGGCTGCCTACCAGGAGTGGCCGTTCTTCCGCACCTTTATCGACAACATCGAGATGTCGATCGCCAAGACCGACCAGCGCATCGCCAAGATGTATCTGCACCTGGGCGACCGCCAGGATCTGTCCGAGAAGGTCTTTACCGAGATGCAGCTCACGCGTAAGTGGGTCCTTGCCATCGTCGGTGACGAGTGGCCGCTGCAGCGCCGTCGCGTGCTCGGCTGCGCCGTCCGTGTACGTAACCCCTACGTCGACGCCCTGTCCATCGCCCAGGTCCGCGCCCTTCGCGAGGTGCGTATGAACCAGGACGAGATGGCCGAGGAGAAGAAGGCCGAGTACATGAGCCTGATTCTTTCGACTGTGACCGGCGTCTCGGCAGGACTGCAGAACACGGGGTAATCGATAGCCCTGTGGCTCTCACCGGGACCCGACGGGTTTCCCTCTGAATGCGTCCTCGCACTTGAAGCCCCCTTATCCTGCTCCTTCGGAGCTGCGGATAAGGGGGCTTCGTGCTGCGGAATGCATTCAGAGGGAAACCCGTCGGGTCCCTTCGTCCTCGGTCTTCTAGGATTAAATCTGATGAAAATAAAGTGCGCTTCGCGCTCAATGTGGAGTGCGGCGAGGGCTTCTTGCGTCCTGCGGAGTGTGCCTAAAAGTAAACTAATGGCGGACCCTGCGATGTCCGGTCTTCGGCGGATTACTGGCTGGGAAAAGCTGGCGCGCTTCGCGCGTTTTGGATGGGGTCTATCCCGGTGGCGCATTTGGTGCTTCTCGCCTTACGACTGTTGCGGCTGCGGTCCCGTTTGGGATCGTGGCCGTTTTGTTGTGGGTCAAATATGAACGTTGTGTTAATGAGTCGGTGGACGGTGGTGTTTTTCGGTGAGCGGCGTATCCTTCCAACGGTTTATCTAGTGTGTCAGTTGAAAGGAAGAGGGCGCTCGTCATTGTTTGAATGTGAACTGCCGTTTGACCACAAGACGTTGCATCTGGAGCTCGAGGATAAGAACTTCGCGGGTGTGATGGAAGGTCATCAAAACGAGTTTAAGACTACAAAATCGCAGGAAGAGCTGGTAGAGGAGTCGCTTGCCAACCCTTATGGTTCGCCTTCGCTCGAGGAGCTTTGTGCTGGCAAGAAGGATATCGTCATTATTAGCTCCGATCATACGCGCCCCGTTCCCTCGCGTGTGACGATGCCTATTCTGCTGCATCACATCCATTCCGCTGCGCCCGAGGCTCGCGTGCGTATTTTGGTTGCTACGGGTATGCATCGTCCGTCGACGCACGAGGAGCTCGTCAACAAGTACGGCGAGGAGATCGTTGCCAACGAGGAAATCGTTATGCACGTCGCGACTGACGACAGCATGATGAAAAAGATCGGCACCCTGCCTTCTGGTGGCGAGTGCATCATCAACAAGATTGCTGCCGATTGCGATCTGCTGCTTGCCGAGGGCTTTATTGAGCCGCACTTCTTTGCCGGTTTCTCTGGTAGCCGCAAGTCCGTCCTGCCTGGCATCGCCAGCTACAAGACCATCATGTACAACCACAACGGTCAGTTTGTGAACGATTCCCATTCGCGTGCCGGCAACCTGTGCCACAACCACGTGAGCGAGGACATGTTTGCCGCTGCCGAGATGGCTCACCTTGCCTTTGTGCTCAACGTGGTGCTCAACGGCAAGCACGAGGTCATCGGCTCCTTTGCCGGCGACATCCACAAGGCGCACGAGGCTGGCTGCGAGTTCGTGAAGAGCCTTGCCGGTGTTGAGCCCGTCGAGTGCGAGATTGCCATCACCACCAACGGCGGCTACCCGCTCGACCAGAACATCTATCAGGCCGTGAAGGGCATGTGCTCTGCCGAGGCTACGCTTCCCGAGGGCGGCGTGATCATCGACGTCGCCGGCTGTGCCGACGGTCACGGTGGCGAGGGCTTCTATCACAACATCGCCGACAACGATCCGGCGGAGTTTGAGCGTGCCTGCATCGACCGTCCTAAGGACGAGACCCTGCCCGACCAGTGGACGAGCCAGATCTTTGCCCGCATCCTGGCGCATCACCCTGTGATCATGGTCACCGACCTGTGCGATCACCAGATGATCAAGGATATGCACATGACGCCGGTCAACACCCTCGATGAGGCGCTCAAGCTCGCCTTTGAGATGAAGGGTGCCGATGCCAAGGTGGCCGTCATTCCCGATGGCCTGGGCGTTGTCGTCGCACAGCACTAGTACGCGGCCTAAACGAATCGTTTATAACCGACAAGAAAGATAAGGTTTTATGCTTACCAAACTCCTCTGCGAATTCGGCGCAACGGCCCTCATGATCATCTTTGGCGTGGGCGTGCACTGCGATACCGTGCTTAAGGGCACCAAGTATCAGGGCTCCGGCCACATGTTTGCCATCACCACCTGGTCTTTTGGCATCTCGGTCGCCTTGTTTATCTTTGGCGGCGCCGTGTGCATGAACCCCGCCATGGTGCTTGCCCAGTGCATCGTGGGCCTGGTGCCGTGGAGCAGCTGCATCCCCTTCATGATTGCCGATATGCTCGGCGGCTTTGTGGGCGCCGTGATCGCGTGGTTGATGTATGCCGATGAGTTCAAGGCTTCCGACGGCGTCGTCGACCCTATTGCCCAGCGCAACATCTTCTCGACCAACCCCACCACCGAGGGCACCAACTATGCCCGCAACTTCTTCTGCGAGGCTATCTGCACCTTTGTGTTCATCAGCGCCATCCTGGCTACCGCTAGCCGTGCCGGCGAGAACGTTTTGATGCTCGCTATCTGCGTCGGTCTGATCGTTTGGGCTGTTGGCATGGGCATGGGCGGCATCACCGGCTTCGCCATGAACCAGGCTCGTGACCTTGGTCCTCGCATGGCCTATCAGGTGCTGCCGATTAAGAACAAGGCTGACAACAACTGGAAGTACGGCCTGCTCGTTCCTGGCATCGCTCCGTTTGTCGGTGCCGCTCTGGCCGCGCTGTTTGTGCACGGTTTCTTGGGCATGTTCTAGTCTGAGGCTACATAGTTGTCCGCTGGCCGCATGGGGTAACTTCTCAGCGCGTCCTCGGACATGCAAAAAGGCTCGCTGCGCACTTCGTGCGGCGAGCCTTTTTGCGTCCTGCGGAATGCGCTGGGAAGTTACCCCATGCGGCCAGCTGCGGGGTCTTTGTTGCGTTCGTACAAGCAACCCAACATATATATCTGAATTTGGATGGGAGGGGCTTGTTGCTGGTAGGGGCGTTGGGCCGCTGTCGACACTTTGGGATGGATTGTGCTTTGGGTTCGGGTCTTTGAGATGAGGGCGGAACTTTGGGATAAGGGGTTTACTTAGTTGAAGAGGGGCTTTATGGCTGATAAGTAGTCTTTGGCTACGTCGGCTTTGTCTGCTTGGAAGTTGTGCCAGGCCCACCATTGGACGGTGGCTACGAAGCTTGAGGCTATGTGGTGTAGTAAGAAACTGCGGTCCATGGTGCCAGCGGGGCCTGTGGAGTCGGCGGGGACGGTTTCGGCTGCTCGTGACATGATGGTCTTGCGTAAGCAGTCGGCGAAGACGCGGGAGCCGGCGCCGGCTACGAGGGCTCGAACGCCCTGGCGGCGCTCCCAGAGGTTGTTGAGGATATGCTCGACCTGCACGAGTGGGTCGTCGAGCGGTGTGCCATCGTCGTCGAGGGCGTGGGTACAGATGTCGCTCACGAGCTCGGACAGTAGGTCGTCTTTGCTCTTAAAGAGGCCGTAGAATGTCGCGCGGCCTACGTGAGCGCGCGCGATGATGTCGCCGACGGTAATCTTGCCGTAGTCCACTTCGCGTAGCAGCTCGGAGAACGCCGCAACGATGGCAGCGCGGCTTTTTTCTTTGCGGGCATCCATGGCTATGCATCCACGTGAACGAGCAGACAACGGAGCGTGCCGGAGCAACCCTCGTAGGGGCGCTTACCGGCGCCGTAGCCGACGGCCTCGATGCGGTAGCGGGCCGGTAGGTGCTCGGACGTGCGCAGTGCGGCGACGATGGCGGCGCCCGTGGGCGTCACGAGCTCGCCGGCGACCGGTGCGGGCGTGAGGGCGATATTGCCTGCCTGGCATAGGTTGACGACGGCGGGCACCGGGATGGGCATAAGGCCGTGGGCACAGTGGATGGTGCCGTGACCCTCGGAGAGCGACTCGACGACAATGTCCTCGATACCCAGGTCATCGAGACAGATGGCGACCGAGCAGATGTCGACGATGGAGTCGATGGCGCCTACCTCGTGGAACATGACGGTCTCGGGCGTTTTGCCGTGGGCCTTGGCCTCGGCGGCGGCGAGCGCGGTAAAGATGGCGAGCGCGCGGCGCTTGGCGCCATCGCTTAACTGCGAGCCATCGATGATGGCGGCGACATCCGCCAAAGAACGGTGGTGATGGTGGTGGGTGTGGTGATGATCTTCGTGCTCATGGGCGTGGCCCTCATGGTCGTGCTCATGGCAGTGCTCGTGTTCGTGCCCGCCATGATCATGATGGTGATGCTCATGCTCATGCCCGTGCTCGTGCTCGTGCGTGTGCTCGACAGCTGTTTCGTTGCCGTAGAGCCAGGCCATATCGTGGTCGTGGTTCTCGAGTCCCTCTGCAAGCTGGACGTCGAAATCGCAGGCGTCGATGCCATGCTTGTTTGCACGCGTGACGGCGATCGTAAAGCCGTCGACCGGCAGTGTGGCGAGCTGTTCGCGCAGGTGCTCCTCGCTGGCGCCCAGATCGAGCAGGGCCGCGACGGTCATATCGCCGCTGATGCCTGAGGTGCCGTCGATGATAAGCGTGTGCTGATGATTGGACATGGAATGCTCCTTAGCGGGCGCGGGGTGTGCCGGCGCTCAGATGATTGATAAGACTTGCCTGGTAGGCGG
Organism: uncultured Collinsella sp.; assembly: GCA_958408685.1. GTDB lineage: Bacteria > Actinomycetota > Coriobacteriia > Coriobacteriales > Coriobacteriaceae > Collinsella. Next base: position 35,315 of record CATYLC010000009.1, read on the forward strand.
CGCCAAAGCCGTTGTCGATATTGACGACCGAAACGCCGCTGGCACAGGAGTTGAGCATGGCGAGCAGTGCAGCTACGCCACCAAAACTTGCGCCGTAGCCAACGCTGGTGGGAACGGCGATGACCGGACAGCTCACCAGACCGCCGATAACGCTCGCCAGCGCGCCCTCCATGCCGGCGATGGCGATGACCACCTGCGCCTGGGCAAGTTCCTCGGCATGCGCGAGCAGGCGGTGCAGGCCGGCGACACCTACGTCGTAGAGGCGGTCGACCTCGTTGCCATAGAACTCGGCCGTCAACGCGGCTTCCTCGGCGACGGGCAAGTCGCTCGTGCCGGCGCAGGCGACGACGATGCGTCCGTTGCCAGTAGGGGAGGGCTTGCCGCCCACGAGGGCGAGCTGCGCGTCCGGGACATATCCCAGGTCGATGTCGTTGTCGAGGAGCTCCGAGGTACGGGCTGCCTTTTCGGCGTCCAGGCGCGTGACCAGGATGCGCTCCTGGCCGGCATCGCGCAGCGCCTCGATAATGGCGGCAATCTGCTCGGCGGTTTTACCGGCACCGTAGACAACCTCGCCGGCTCCCTGGCGTACCCCGCGTGAAAGATCGAGCTGCGCAAAACCCAGATCGGCGGTTGGCGCCGTTTGGATGCGCGCGAGGGCGACTGCCGGGGTGACTGCTCCGCCGGCAACATCGCTCAGCAATTGCTCAAGATCTTGCTTATCCATATATGTTCCCTTCGACGGCGCAAAGTCTAGCACTCAAAGGGTATGTTTCCGAACACTAAGACAAAATTGTTCGGAAACTATAGGACAGACTGATTCAATTGTTAGACGGATCGGCTAGTCACGCAGGATGATGTCCATGGCGAGCATCAGGTTGCGCTCGTCGATGGCAAACGGGGCGGCTTCGCGCGTCTTGGGCTTGGCGCAAAACGCGATGCCCGTGCCCGCGGCCTGAATCATGGGGATGTCGTTTGCCCCGTCGCCGATTGCCACGGTATGGGCCATGTCGACACCGCACTCAACTGCCCAGTCCAGCAGCTGGATGAGCTTGGACTCCTTGGTCACAATGTCTGCCGCCAGCTTACCGGTGAGCTTGCCGTCCACGACCTCCAGGCGGTTAGCCAGGCAAAAGTCGATACCCGCGGCGGCCACGATCTTATCGGCGACCTCGTGGAAGCCGCCGCTTACCACGCCGACCTTCCAGCCCTTGCTGTGCGCCGAGCGCACAAGCTCCAGCGCGCCGGGGGTAAACGTCACGCGCTCAAAGGTGCGCTCGAACACGCTCTCATCCAAGCCGGCAAGCAGCCCCACGCGCTCCTCGAGTGCCTGCTTAAAGTCCAGTTCGCCGCGCATGGCGCGCTCAGTGATCTTCGCCACTTGCTCGCCTACGCCGGCCTCCTCGCCCAACAGGTCGATGACCTCCTGGTTGATGAGCGTGGAGTCGATATCCATAACGATGAGGCGTGCAGTCATGGCGGGCCCTTCCGAGTGCAGTTGTATTGGGGCACATTGTCGCACGCCGCACGCCTTGGCGACGGCCAGGCCGCGTCAATTGTTTCGTCTCCGTCAAGTCTTTGGGCAGGAGCCACTTTTTCGCGGCACATCGACGCGGGTGCGATAAGATAGAACGCCATGTCCGGCTGCGCGGTTTACGCAGGCTGGGCAAATCTGTACGACGCTGCCCGGAACGACACGGGGCGGCACAGATCCATAAAGGAGGATCACTGGTATGAGCCAGACCCGTCCCATTGACGAGCATTCCATGCGCACCCGTACCTGCGGCGAGCTTCGCTTCGAGAACGTGGGCGAAGAGGTCACCCTCACCGGTTGGGTGAGCCGTCGCCGCGACCACGGTGGCCTTATTTTCTGCGACCTTCGCGACCGCGAGGGCATCACGCAGCTCACCTTCGACCCCGAGCACTCCGACGGCGATGCCTTTAAGATCGCCGAGACCATGCGTCCCGAGTGGCCCATCAAGATCCACGGCGTCGTGCGCTCCCGTGGCGAGGAGACCACCAACGCCAAGCTCGCGACCGGCGAGATCGAGGTCCTGACCGACCACGCCGAGGTGCTCAACACGTCTGTCACCCCGCCGTTCCAGATCGAGGACGGCATCGAGACCAGCGAGGACACCCGTCTGCGCTATCGCTATCTGGACCTCCGCCGTCCCGAGATGATGGCCAACCTCAAGCTGCGCTCCGACTTTACCTTTGCCATTCGCGAGGCGCTGCACAACCGTGAGTTCATGGAGGTCGAGACGCCCTCCCTGTTTAAGTCCACGCCCGAGGGCGCCCGCGACTTCATCGTTCCCAGCCGTATTCAGCCGGGTAACTTCTACGCCCTGCCGCAGTCCCCGCAGCTCCTGAAGCAGCTGCTTATGGTCGGTGGCGTTGAGCGCTACTACCAGGTCGCCAAGTGCTTCCGCGACGAGGACCTGCGTGCCGACCGCCAGCCCGAGTTCACCCAGGTCGATATCGAGATGTCTTTCGTGGACCAGAACGATGTCATGAGCGCGCTCGAAGAGGTCCTGGCTGACGCCTTCGGCCGCATGGGTGTCGAGATGCCCACGCCGCTGCGTCGCATGGACTACTGGGAGGCCATGGACACCTATGGCTCCGACAAGCCCGATACCCGCTACGGCATGCACCTGGTCGACCTGACCGACATCTTCGCCAACTCCAAGTTCAAGGTCTTTGCGACTGCCGCAAACGAGGAGGGCTCTGTCGTCAAGGCCATCAACGCCAAGGGCGCCGGTGCCTGGGCACGTGCCAAGATCGATAAGCTCGCCGGCGTGGCTTCCACGTTTGGCGCCAAGGGCCTGGCATGGATCGCTTTCCGCGAGGACGGCTCCATCAACAGCCCCATCGTCAAGTTCTTCTCGGACGAGGAGATGACGGCTCTGCGCGAGCGCATGGATGTCGAGCCCGGCGACCTTGTGATGTTTGCCGCCGGCCCGCGCCTGCTCTCTGACGAGATCCTGGGCGGTATGCGTTCCCACATGGCCAATGCGCTCGAGATCAAGCGCGAGGGCCACGACTTCCTGTGGGTCGTCAACTTCCCGCTGTTCCACTGGGATGAGGACCGCAAGGCCTACGCTGCCGAGCATCAGCCCTTCACCCTGCCGACCGAGACCGACATCGCCAAGATCGAGGCCGACCCGTTGGCGGCCGGTTCTTGCACCTACGACTTTGTCATGGACGGCTTTGAGGCCGGCGGCGGTGGTATGCGTATCCACAACGCCGAGATGCAGATGTCCATGCTCAAGCTCCTGGGCTTTACCGAGGAGCGCGCCGAGTCTCAGTTTGGCTTCCTCATGGAGGCGCTCAAGTTTGGTGCGCCCCCGATGGGCGGTTTCGCTCTGGGTCTGGACCGCGTGTGCATGTTGCTCACCGGCTCCGACTCCATCCGTGACGTCATGGCGTTCCCCAAGACGGCCAGCGGCTCCGACCTCATGTCGGGCGCCCCGAGTGCCGTTTCTGGCGCCCAGCTCAAGGACGTCAGCCTGCGCCTGATGTAGGCAAGCGGCTACATATTGCCCGCAACGAGGGAAGGACGCGTGCCTTCCCTCGTTTTTTGTGAGACGGGGGTGCGCCGGTAACGTACAATAACTACCACGTGGCTGGGTTTTGCCGGCCGAATGTGCGATGTCGCGGGAGGGGACATGGTCGAGTTTTCGAAGACGATTAAAGATCCGTTGGGATTGCATGCCCGCCCGGTTGCGCTGCTCTATGACATCATTGCCAAGCATCGTAGCGACGTGTCGGTCAGCATCGGCGACCGCCATACCGACGGTCGCGACGTTATGGGCCTCATGGCTCTCTACGGCGAGTGCGGCGAGGACATCATCTTCCGCGTTTCGGGCGTGGATGAGGCTTCCTGCGTCACGTCGATCAGAAACCTCTCACTCTAAGCTCAACAATGTGAAATAGGGGAGAGTTCTCTCTGCTGCATAAATTGGTATGACAAGGCGCCGCAAAGAGACCGTCTTTGCCGCGCCCTTTTGTTTCGTATAGGAAACTTTTTCGAAAACTGAATAGAGACCCTTTCCAAAAAGTTAACCACGTGTTAGTTTACTAAAGCGAACATAGACGTGGTTAACTTTTATCGCGTCGATGTTGAGGACGAACTGACGTTAGGAGCTACTCATGTCTTGCGGACCGCAGATGCCGGCCATGCCGCTTTCGATGGTAAAAGCGGGCGAAACCGTGCGCGTGTCTCGGGTAAAGGGCAATGAGGACATGAAACACCACCTTAAGGACCTCGGCTTTGTCGAGGGCAACGAAATCCACGTTGTGAGCTCGAGTGGCGCCAATATCATCGTCACGGTGCTGGGCGCACGCTTTGGTATCGATTCCAAGGTTGCCATGCACATCATGACCGTCGGTTAGTCAGCAGCATTTCATAAAAACCGAAAGGGGGATAAGAGGATGAAGACGTTGGGTGACGTTAAGGTGGGCGAGAGCTCCACCATCGTCAAGCTTCACGGTGAGGGTGCGCTTCGCCGCCACCTTATGGACTTGGGGCTCATCAAGGGCACTTCGTTTAAGGTCGTGAAGGTTGCACCGCTCGGTGATCCGGTCGAGATCAACGTGCGCGGCTACGAGCTTTCCATCCGCAAGGAGGAGGCGGCCGTCGTCGAGGTCCAGTAAGGACTCGCGGCGTGTATTTCTGCAGGTAAAGTTAGGTATTTCTAACTTAATGCTGCAACTTTGAAGCACATTATCCAGCCTGCGCGGAGAAAGCAGCGCGGGCACACAAGGAAGAAGGATTGAATGGCGGATTCTCAGATCCATGTCGCGCTGGCGGGTAACCCCAACTGCGGCAAGACCACGCTTTTCAACCTGATCACCGGCGCCAACGGCTACGTTGGCAACTGGCCCGGCGTCACGGTTGAGAAAAAGGAGGCCAAGCTCCTAAGCGACAAGAACGTTACCATCACGGACCTCCCCGGCATCTACTCGCTTTCCCCCTACAGCCCCGAGGAGCAATGCTCGCGCGATTACCTCATGAGCGGCGAGCCCGATGTCGTCGTCCAGGTGGTCGACGCCACCAACCTCGAGCGCAACCTGTACCTGGCGCTTCAGGTTATCGAGACCGGCCTGCCCGTGGTCGTTGCCCTCAACATGGCCGACTTGGTCGAGAAGAACGGCGACAAGATCGACACGGGCAAGCTCTCCAAGAAGCTCGGCTGCCCGGTCATGATGATCTCGGCCCTTAAGAACAAGGGTATCAAGGAGCTGTTCGAGCAGGTCAAGAAGTCCGCTGCTTCCAAGGGCCAGGTGCCGGAGCACAAGTTCGACTCCTCCATCGAGGACGTTCTGGACCACATCGAGAACAATCTGCCTGCGAGCGTTCCTGCTAACAAGCGTCGCTACTACGCTGTCAAGCTGTTCGAGCGTGATGCAGACGCCTGCAAACTCATCAACCTCACCAAGGAGAAGGCCGCTCGCGTGGAGGAGCTGGTCGCCCAGTGCGAGCAGGACTGCGACGACGATGCCGAGTCCATCATCACCGGTGAGCGCTATGGCGTCATTGCCCACATCATCGACGAGTGCATGACCAAGGCTCCTGCCAAGATGAGCACTTCCGAGAAGATCGACCGCGTGGTTACCAACCGTATTCTGGGCCTGCCGATCTTTGTGGTCATCATGTTCTGCGTGTATTACATCGCCGTTTCCACCCTGGGCGGCACGGTGACCGACTTCACCAACGACCAGCTCTTCGGTACCGATGGTTGGTACGTGCTCGGTCAGGGTCGCGACGCCTACGACGCGGCTGTCGAGGCCGCGGGCGACAACGCCGACTCGGTCGACCCGGCGCAGTACGGCCCCTATGTCCCGGGTATCACCACCGTGGTGCACGATGCCCTCGTGGCGGGCGGTACCGAGGACGGCGGTCTGGTCGATTCGCTCGTCTGTGATGGTATCGTCGGTGGTTTGGGTGCCATCTTTGGCTTTGTGCCGCAGATGTTCCTGCTGTTCGTCATGCTGTCTTTCCTGGAGGACTGCGGCTACATGGCCCGTGTCGCCTTCATCATGGACCGCGTGTTCCGCCGCTTTGGCCTGTCCGGTAAGTCCTTTATCCCCATGCTCGTGTCCTCGGGCTGCGGCGTCCCCGGCGTCATGGCCACCAAGACCATCGAGAACGAGAAGGACCGCCGCATGACGGTCATGACCACCACGTTTATTCCCTGTGGCGCCAAGCTGCCGATCATCGCCCTGCTCATGGGCTCCATCATCGGCGATTCTTCCACCACCGCCGCGTGGATCAGCCCGCTCTTCTACTTCCTGGGCGTCTTTGCCGTCATCGCCTCGGGCCTCATGCTCAAGAAGACCAAGCTCTTCGCCGGCCGTCCGACGCCGTTTGTTATGGAGCTTCCCGCCTACCACTTCCCGGCGATCCGCTCTTGGGCGCTGCACGTGTGGGAGCGCTGCTGGGCCTTTATCAAGAAGGCCGGTACGGTCATCTTCGCGTCCACTGTCGTCGTTTGGTTCCTCTCCAACTTTGGTAGCTACAATGGTTCCTTTGGCTTCCTGCCTGCGATGGACGGCATCCCCGAGGAGTTTATGGACTACTCCGTGCTTGCCATGCTCGGCAACCTGGTCGCCTGGATCTTCGCCCCGCTCGGCTTTAACACCTGGCAGGCTACTGCACTGACTGTCTCCGGCCTTGTTGCTAAGGAGAACGTCGTCGCCACCGCCGGTTCGCTGCTGTCCGTTGCCGACGCCGCCGAGACCGACCCGAGCCTGTGGACCGCATTTGCCGGCATGTTCCCCACCATGGGCGCTTGCGTGGCCTTCGGTGCCTTCAACCTGCTGTGCGCCCCGTGCTTTGCCGCCATGGGCACTATCCGCAACCAGATGGACTCGGGCAAATGGACTGCGATTGCCATCGGTTACGAGTGCGCCTTCGCTTGGGTTATCGGCCTGTTCATCAACCAGTTCTACAACCTGCTTGTTCTCGGACAGTTTGGTATCTGGACGATTGTGGCCATTGTGCTGCTCGTTGCGATGCTCTTCCAGATCTTCCGTCCCATGCCCAAGCACGCTTGGACCGAAGAGGATGAGACCAACACGGCTTCCGCCGCAGTTTCCGCTTAAGTCCGAATAAGGATTAACCCCTTTCCACGAGCCCGGGTGTCCCAGCGACACTCGGGCTTTTTGGTGGGGGAGATGTGGCATTTCCGCAGATAAAACCGACCAAAATAAACCTGTCCCTTTTTGGCAGGTGGAGAATGGGGTAAAGTAAGTGGTGGTTAACTAGAGGAGGCTTGCTATGGCACCTATCGATATTGTTGTACTGGCTGTTATCGGTATTGCGTTTGTCGCGGTATGCGTGCGCATTTACCGCAAGGGTACCTGCGCTGACTGTGCTCAGGGTGGCGTTTGCACGGGGCATTGCTCCAACAAAAAGACGTGCGCCGCACTTAAGGGCGTGGACAAAATCGCCGAAGACTTGGGTCGCGGTATTCATTAGCTGACCAGCGTTTGGGTATGTTTGGCTGCGGATACGGCAGTTGCTGATACGATAGGTACGTTAGCAACTGCCGCCGAGCGGCTTAAACGAAAGGAACCCTGTATGGAGTCTTCCGCCTATCCGATGCTCTTTAGCCCGATCAAGGTCGGTACGACCGAGGTCAAGAACCGCGTCTTTATGCCGCCGGTGTCCACCAACCTGGCCGATCATGGCTATGTGACCGACGACTTGGTCGATCATTACCGTGCCCGTGCCAAGGGCGGCGTTGGCCTGATCATCACCGAGGTCGTGACGGTTGAGCCCACCTATACCTATCTGCCGGGTGACATGTGCTGCTACGACGACACGTTTATCCCCGGTTGGGAAAAGCTCGCCGCGGCCGTGCACGAGTACGGCTGCAAGATTATGCCGCAGCTCTTCCACCCCGCCTACATGGCCTTTAACATTCCGGGTACGCCGCGCCTGATCGCTCCGTCCTTTGTGGGCCCGTCCTATGCCCGCGAGGCGCCGCGCCCCATTACGGTCGATGAGATCCACGAGCTCACGCATCAGTTTGGCGACGCTGCCGTGCGTATGCAGAAGGCTGGCGTCGATGGCGTCGAGGTCCATGCGGCGCACGCCCACGGCATGCTCGGCGGCTTTTTAACCCCGCTCTACAACAAGCGTACCGATGAGTACGGCGGCTCGCTCGACGCTCGCATGCGCTTCTTGCTCGAGGTCATCGCCGAGATTCGCGAGCGCTGCGGCAAGGACTTTATCATCGACGTCCGCATCTCGGGCGATGAGTACACCGATGGCGGCCTGACCCTCAATGACATGATTTATGTCTCGCGCCGTCTGGAGAAGGCCGGCGTCGACATGATTCACGTGTCGGGCGGTACCACCATCAAGCGCGGCTCCGCGATTCCCGCCGCCGGTACGCAGCAGGCCTCGCATGCCGCCTGCTCGCGCGAGATCAAAAAGCACGTCAACATTCCCGTCGCCACCGTCGGACGTATCAACGAGGCCTGGATCGCCGAGGAGCTGATCGAGGACGGCGCTGCCGACATCTGCATGATGGGCCGCGCCAATCTGTGCGATGCCGAGTTCTGCAATAAGGCCGCTGCCGGCAACGCCGACGACATCCGCCCCTGCATCGGCTGCCTGCGCTGTCTGAACGGTATCATGTTTGGCAAGCGCATTTCCTGCACCGTCAACCCGGACGTGGAGCGCGACGAGGCTGGCTACGAGCCTGCCGCCGAGGCCAAGAACGTGCTGGTTGTGGGTGCCGGTCCTGCGGGCATGGAGGCAGCCTACATTGCCGCCAAGCGCGGCCACAACGTGGTGCTCGTTGACAAGCAGGATGAGCCGGGCGGCGAGATGCGCATCGCGGCCGTTCCGCCGGCAAAGCAGGAACTCACCCGCGTGATCAAGTATCAGTATCGTCGCCTGGCCGAGGCCGGCGTGAAGTGCGCATTTGGTACCGAGCTTACTGCCGAGGACATTCAACGCGACTACGCGGGCTACGAGGTTGTCCTGGCTTATGGCGCCGAGCCCATCGCTCCGGCCTTCATGCAGGGCTTTAAGCAGGTTATGACGGCTGACGACCTGCTGGGTGGCAAGGCTTTCCCGGGCAAGAAGATCGTCATCGTGGGCGGCGGCACCGTCGGTTGCGAGACGGCAGATTACCTGGCCCCGCTGGTCAACGACCTGTCGCCGGCCAATCGCGATGTCACCGTCATCGAGATGACCAAGACACTCGCCGCCAACGAGGGTGGTGCCGGTCGCGCGGTGCTTATCACGCGCATGCTCTCCAAGGGCGTTCATGTGCTGACAGAGGCCAAGGTGACCGAGATTACCGAGGACACTATCAGCTACGAAAAGGACGGCGAGGTCCACACCATCACCGGTGCCGATACGCTGGTGCTTGCCATGGGCTATCGTCCCAATACCAAGTTGGCCGACGACCTTGCCGCTGCCGGCGTTACCACCCACGTGCTGGGCGACGCCAACAAGTGCGGCAACATCCGCGATGCCATCGGCGACGGCTACAAGGTTGCCTGCGAGCTCTAGTCAACCCTTTTGCACCAATCGATTGCAAAAAGCGGCGGCTGCCCTGTGTGTTGGGCAGCCGCCGCCTGCGTTTTGCCAAAGAAAGATTATTGTCGGGCCCTAAATGCCTTTTGCTTCTGCTCCCTCCGCAATCATGTTGCGGTTATACACCAGGTGCAGATACATCGCGTCGTGCGCGGCGGTGGGATTGCGCGCGGCGATGGCGTCGGCCACATCGCGGTGCGTGCGGATAGTTTCCTCGACGAGCTTTTTGCCGGTCACGTCGATAAAGAGGGGGACGGATGCCTTGAACACGCCCATCAGGCGGGGAACGACGAGGTTTCCGGAGCTCTCGGCAATGGCATTGTGGAACGCGGTGTCGGCGGCGGAGTAATCCTCACCGGCCTCGGTCAGGCGCTCGGATTCGTCGCAGAGCTCTTTGATACAGACGACCTGGTCGTTGGTTGCGTGCTCGGCCGCCATGCGTGCTATCTGCGGCGGTGCCACGGCCCTCTCGCACGTCAACGATGCCGGTTTTTGGATGTGCTCCTCGTTCCTGGAGATTGACGAGAAGACAACCCTCAAGTCCTGGACCGTTATGGAGACGCTCATCGGCCTTTCGGGTCTTGCCTGCGCCCTGGTGATTTCGTTCTTCGCCTAGTTCGCGTAGCTAAGCATCTTTCGCCGAGTGCATCGCTCGGTACCCATTTACACCTGATTCATTAACCAACGATTGGTACAACCGTTCAAATCAAAAGAGGAGAGCATCATGGACGAGAAGACCAAGGCACAGATTCAGCAGGAGGCAGCCGACCTGGTTGCCAAGCTGCAGCCGCGTTCCGGCAAGTTCCGCACCATCAGCCCCGAGATGGACCCGCTGCGTCTGGGCTCTGGCTGGTCCATCGAGGATCTGGACAAGCCGCAGGTCATTATCGAGTCGACGTTCGGCGACTCGCATCCGGGTTCTGCCGGCCTGTTTGAGTTGGTCGAGGAGGTCCGTGCCGGCGTTGCCGAGGCTGGCGGTCATGGTGCCCGTTACTTCTGCACCGATATCTGCGACGGCGAGGCCCAGGGCCACGACGGCATCAACTACTCGCTGCCCAGTCGCGACATGATCGCCAACATGATCGAGATTCATGCCAAGGCCACCCCGTTCGACGCCGGCGTCTTTGTTGCCAGCTGCGATAAGGGCCTGCCTGCGAACCTTATGGCCATGGGCCGCATCAACATCCCCTCCATCGTCGTTACCGGCGGTGTCATGGATGCCGGTCCCGATCTGTTGACCCTGGAGCAGCTCGGCGCGATTTCTGCCCGTTACGAGCGCGGCGAGATTTCCCGCGAGGAGCTTGAGTTTGCCAAGCACAACGCATGCCCCAGCTGCGGCGCCTGCTCGTTTATGGGCACCGCGTCGACCATGCAGGTTACCGCCGAGGCCCTGGGCCTTATGCTCCCCGGCACGGCCCTGCTGCCCGCTACCAGCTCCGACCTGCGTGAGTTTGCGCGCGAGGCCGGCCGCCAGTCCGTGTGGCTCTCCGAGCACAACCTGTGCCCCCGCGACATCGTGACCAAGGAGTCTTTCGAGAACCTCATCATGGTCCACGGCGCCATTTCGGGTTCCACCAACTCCCTGCTGCACATCCCCGCAATCGCCCGCGAGTTTGGCATCGAGATGTCCGCCGACGACTTCGACCGCCTGCACCGTGGCGCCCACTACCTGCTCAACGTTCGCCCCGCAGGCGAGTGGCCGGCGCAGTTCTTCTACTATGCAGGTGGCGTGCCGCGCATCATGGAGGAGATCAAGTCGATGCTCCACCTCGATGTCATGACCGTCACCGGCAAGACCCTCGGCGAAAACCTCGAGGACCTTAAGAACAACGGTTACTACGAGAAGTGCGGCCGCTACCTGGAGAAGTGGAATCTCAAGCGCGAGGACATCATCCGTCCGTTTGACCAGGCCTTCGGCACCGACGGTTCCATCGCCATCCTCCACGGCAACCTTGCCCCCGAGGGCGCCGTCGTCAAGCACACGGTTGTTCCGCACGAGATGTTCCAGGCCACGCTTAAGGCACGTCCGTTCGATTGCGAGGAGGACGCCATTCACGCCGTCCTGACGCACGAGGTCAAGCCCGGCGACGCCGTCATCATTCGCTACGAGGGCCCCAAGGGTTCCGGCATGCCCGAGATGTTCTACACCACCGAGGCTATCGCCAGCGACCCCGAGCTGGGCGCGAGCATTGCTCTGATCACTGACGGCCGCTTCTCCGGCGCCTCCAAGGGCCCGGCTATCGGTCACGTTTCGCCCGAGGCTGCCGTGGGCGGCCCGATTGCCCTGATCGAGGAGGGCGACCTTATCCAGATCAACATCCCCGAGCGCTCGCTGTCTATCGTGGGCATCGCCGGCAAGGAGATGGAGCCGGCCGAGATCGACGCCGTCCTGGCCGAGCGCCGAGCCGCTTGGAAGCCCAAGGCTAATCGATATACCTCCGGCACGCTCAAGTTCTTTACCGAGCATGCAGTTTCCGCCATTCAGGGTGGCTACATGGAGTAGCGCCCGCGCGCATCAAATATCTCCTCTCATAGATGCGCGGCACAAAGAGCCTCGAGCCACGTCACCGGGGCGCGTTGTTCAGCGCCGCCGGGGCGCTCCACTCAAACGACAAGAGACGTCTTACGCAAGCGCCCGCGTCCGTGGATAAAACCACGGGCGTGGGCGCTTCACTTTATTCCCAGCCGCTTTATTCCCAGCCCTTCCACACGTCAGGCTCGTAGCCAACGGTTGCCTGGCGGCCGTTGCGAACGATGGGCTCACGAAGAATCTGCTGGTTATCGAGCACCTTTTCGAACTTCTGGTCGGCAGCAAGATACTGTACGAGCGCATCCGTGTCGGCATCTTTCGCCTTTGGATCGATCACAGCGTCGATCCCGCCGACGGCGCGCGCCACGCTTTCGAGCTCGCCTTTGCTCATCCCCTTTTCCTTCAAGTCGATGAACTGGAACTTCACACGACGTTCCTTGAAATAGCGCTGCGCCTTCTTAGTATCGAAGCTTTTCTTCGTGCCGAATATCTGGATGTTCATAAGTACCGCCTTCGCTCAATTCTCGTCCGTCCATGATATGACAAGGGAGCCGAGCAAAAACAGAGCAGGCGGAGATGGAGGAGGACGGCGACCGACCGTCGGCAAGAGTCGGCCGGATCGGACTGGCGCCCAGCGCGCGCCGGCGACACGCTCGCAGCTGCACACATAGCCGATGTACAAGCTCGCCGCGGCGTTCCCTCGCCCCGCGGTGTGGCGATAGAGAAGCACGCCACCCGTCAACGATGGCGCCTCGGTGAAGAAAATCAACGTCTGGGTTACATCCCTTGAAAGGGGCGAAGACGGCTGCTAGAATACCTCCCCGCTATGAAGGATTTGACCAAAGCATACATCGCAATTCGGCGGCCCCTGGTATACGGGGCCTCTCCTGTTGTTCCCCAAGTGCGCTCTGAGCAGCCGCTTTCTTCCTGTCGTATCTGATGCACGCATAGCACGTGCATGTTATTTCGCCCGTGGGCCGGCGCGCCTTCGGCGAAGAATCGAATAGATACGAAGGAAGCTTATGTCTGATAATTGTACGGTCGCGCCCGCCAATGGGCGCATTACCGGTACCCAGATCCGCATCGTCGCGGTCGTCGTCCTGGGTGCCTTCTTGGCGCTACTGAACCAAACGGTGATGTCGCCTGCGCTGCCGGTCATCATGTCCGATTTCGCCATCGATGCCTCGACTGCCCAGTGGATCATGTCCATATACCCGCTGGTGAGCGGCATCATGGTCCCCGTTTCGGCGTTCCTTATCGACAAGTTCAGCACCCGCGCGCTATTCTTCGGGGCGACGCTGGTGTTCGCGCTGGGCACGCTGCTGTGCGCCGCAGCCCCTGATTTCCTGTTCCTCATCATCGGTCGCGTGTTGCAAGCGGCGGGCTCAGGCGTGCTCATGCCGCTTGTCTCGGTGGTTCCCATGCTGGTGTTCCCCGTCGAGAAACGAGGAACGGCTATGGGCATGGCGGGCATCGTCATGTCGGCGGGTCCCGCGGTCGGCCCCGTCGTAGGCGGCGCGGTGATCGACACGTACGGCTGGCGCACCATGATCGGCGCCATCGTCCCCCTCGCAATTCTCGTGCTGGTGCTGGGCGTGTTCATGCTGAAAAACGTGGGCGAGCTGAAGAACCCCAAGCTCGACCTGCCCTCGGTCGTCCTCTCCACCATCGCCTTCGGCGGACTTCTCTACGGGTTCTCGAGCGCCTCGTCGATGGGTTGGGGCAACCCCGTGGTGCTCGGCTCGATCGTCGCGGGTGTCGTGTGCTTGGTGCTGTTCGTCGTACGCCAGGGCAAAATCGAGGACCCGCTGCTTCAACTGGGCACGCTCAAGACGCGCGAGTTCCGCGTGGCCGCCATCATCGTCACGCTCATCAACGCCGCATGCCTGGTCACCAACACGCTGTTGCCGTTGCTGCTGCAAACCTCGCTTGGCGCTTCGGCCTTCGAAACCGGCATGGCCATGCTTCCCGCCGCGGCGGTGGGCATCATCATCAGCCCTATCTCCGGCGTGGTGTTCGACAAGTTCGGTCCGCGTGCCATCTCGATCGTCGGCCTGGCCCTCATGACCGGCGCCCTGTTCCTGCTCTCGCTTTCGACGGTAAACACGCCCATCTTGGTGGTTGCGCTGTTCTGCATGCTGCAGTCCGCCGGCCAGTCGCTCGCGAACATGCCGGTGAACACATGGGGTGTCAATGCCTTGAAAAATGACATGATCGCCCACGGCAACGCCATCGCGAACACCGGCCGCCAGGTCGCCGGCGGTTTGTGCACGGCGCTCATCATCACGGTCATGACAAGCGTCACCGCGTCGGCCGGCGTCGATGCGAGCATCCAAGTAGCCACCGCCGTGGGCGCGGGCGTCGCTTACAAGGTGTGCGCGGCAATCGGCCTCGTTTCCCTTATCTGCGCCATATTCAGCGTGCGCACCAAGAAAACCGCACCGAAAACGAAGGAGGCATAAGCGATGTCCGAGATTCTGTCCGAGCGCATCCCGCTCGAGCTCGAGGGGACGCCCGTTTCGAGCATCATGATTGAAGAGCCGTTCACCTGCACGCAGGATTGCACGATTTCCGACGTGGTGCGCATGCTCGCCGAAAACGAGGTGAGCAGCATGCCCGTAATCGATGAGCGCAACCAGGTGGTCGGGTTCATCTCCGACGGCGATGTCATGGGAGCCATCGCGCAGCATCGCGCTCACACCATCTTCACGGGCGGCGACGCGTCCATGCTGTACTTCGACGATCAGAGCTTTGAGCAGCGCATCGAAGACCTGAAGGATCGCTGCGTCATGGATTTCGCGACGCGCCAGGTAGTGTGTGCCCGTCCCGAGCAGAGCATCGCCCGCGTCGCCGCGCTGCTGGCGAAGAAGAAGTTCAAGAAGCTTCCTGTGGTTGATGACGAGGGCAAACTCGTGGGGGTCATCCGCCGCTCCGCCATCACCAAATACATCTTCGGCATCCTTTTCCAATAGGGGCAGGTCGCACTTGAGGCGAACATCTCGAGGCATCGAGCCAGCAACTGGACCAGACAACCTTGACACGCACGCGCTTTCCCTCGATGCTTCGGTAAGGGGAGCTGCGAAAATCGCAGCACGGGTGATCGGCGCCGCGCCCCCGAAGGCAAAAGCGAACACGGGAGCGATACGATGGGAAAAGTCCTGGACGAAGATTTGGTTTATGAGATTCTCTCCGTCGTGGCAGAGATTCCGGCGGGATGCGTCGCCTCGTACGGTCAGATAGCGCGCCTCATCGGCAGGGAGAAAAACTCTCGCCTGGTCGGAGCGGTGCTGAGCGAGGCGGATCGCTACGGCGATTATCCCTGCCACCGCGTCGTCAACCACGCGGGACGCCTCGCGCCAAACTTCCCCGACCAGCGAGCACTACTGACGGAGGAAGGAGTCGCCTTCCGAGACAACGGCTGCGTCGACATGAAAAAGCACCAGTGGAACGAGTAGCCAGGCAGCGTAGCGTCGAAAGGAGCGACGCCACGGGGAACGACCTGCGCCCCGCCGTCGGACAACCTATGGCAAAGTGACACGTCCCACAAAGAGCGGCGCACCAGTACGAGACACGACCGCGACGTAAAAAGACCCTATGATACTAGTAAGCATCTATCTGATTGCCCGCCTCGAGGTACCCAAAGAACGAGAGATGCCGAAACCCCTAGACAAAGAAAATGGTCGGGAGCTTTTATGCTTCCGACCTGAAGTTTCATGGTCGCGGGGGGCGGATTTGAACCACCGACCTTCGGGTTATGAGGTCGCTACGACGTTGTTTCATTCAGACATTTCGACCCAAATTGAAGTCAATATAACTCCAGGTCATTTGATGTTTTCATAGATTTACGAAAGAAAAGTACGCGGAATAATTCGACCCAAATTCGACCCACAACGAGCTTGAAAGCGGTCAGGCGGAGCATTACCCTTGGGGTGTGACCCCACGCAGGGCCCACCACCAAGGGTAATGCCCACCCGCCCCAGCCCTTTGCGCCATTCCGCGCAACCGAGCGCGATTCTCAGGCACTTCAGGCAAGGAACACGATGAACGACCGACCTCTCGTCATAGGCAAAGGAACGAAGCAACGCCGCGACAAATACACGTGGCGCTACCGTCACAGCCTCGGCAAGGATCCGGTCACGGGCAAATACCGCTATTCGCCGTGGCAGACCATACATACCACCAAAAGCCGAGAGGTCGACGCCGCACTCGAAGCCTACAAGGCAGAACTCAACAGCGGCACCTACGTCCAAAAATCGAGGGACACCGTCGGCTCGTACGCAAAAAAGTTCCACGACAACCGCGAAGGAACCATCACGCCGCTCGCCTACTCGACATCCTACTCAATCGAGAACCGGACGCGCACATCACATGCGTGATGCTCATGCTCGACACCGACATGAGAAGGGCAGAAGCCCTCGGGATGACGTGGTCCGATGTCTCCGTCGAGAACAGAAGCATCCTCATTGAGCAGCAGTTCGCGGCCGATCGAAGCGTTCGCTCGCCCAAAAGCAAGAAAAGCGTGCGGAGGATCTCGATAAGCGAGACGCTGACGTCGTATCTCGAATTCTGGAAAAAGGAGCAGGCCCGCGAAATGGAAGCCTTCGGCCTGGAACAAGTCAAAGGCACTCCGCTCGTCCACTCATTCGAACGAACGAAAGACAGGCATCCCCAAGTCAACTTCATGGACCTGAATGGGTTTTCGCGCTGGTTCAGAAACTTCAGCGTCGAGAACGGGTTCGGCAAGTTCGAAGGCGTTCGAACATACCATTATGTGAAGGAAACTGTCGACGGGGAAACGATTTCGAAGCGTTATGAGCATAAAGAGTGGCTCGAATTGAGGGATTACCTCAGGAAGCATCCCAAGGTTCGCGAGGCGAGGCATATCAGCACATATGAGAGCGAGCACCTTCCTTACGGATATTCGGGCCTATCGAGCCACACCGCTACTGCCGCTACTGCCCGCTACTGCCCGCCAGCTTCCGAACCAGCGGGCGGTAGCAGCACCCCGAACATCTCGCCGACAGCGCAGAGAGTCGTCGACCTGGCGGCCAAGGCCGACATCGAGGACGTGATGCTGTGCGACCTGCCCGGCGTCCTGTCCTTCCTAGGGCTGCCACCTGAGACGGAGATGCCGCCGGGCAACAAGGGGAAGACGAAGCTCAAGAAGCTCTACAGGAAGGTGGCGCCGAACAAGGCATACCACTCCGGCGAGCGCGCCAAGGATTTGATCTCGCACCTCGACATGGCAGAGATCAGGGCATCGGCGCCCGTCCAAGAATTGGGATGCAGTTCAATACGAGCTCGGGGCTCTTTTCGTCTAGATTGGGGACGCATGGCCGGACGAAAACAATTTGCGTCTGGTAATAAGCGTACGAAAGCGCAATTTACGTCTTAATTCCGTACGCAAATCAAGACGAAAATCGTTTACGTCTGCTTTAAATCCGTACGAAAACGGTTTTCGTCTTGCAGGGCAGTTGCCGTTTCTACAGTTCAACTTCCAGTTCGGCTTTGTGCTCGTAGAGGTAGTCGCGCATGTAGGGGATGGCAAATGAGACCTTGCCGTACGAGGGAGCCTCGATAATCGATTCTCTTAACAGGCGGCTGCGGACGGAACTCACCTGTTGAGGCGTTTTGTTTAGGGCGTCGGCAACCATGCTGGTCGAGCTCGTCTGCCCCAAAGATGCCATGCTCAGCAGATAAGCGATGCACGTGGGCGGAATGCGCTGTAGCGCGGGCTCAATCACCATGGCACAGAAGCGTTCGCGTGCCGTTGCAATGCCGCGCTCGGCTTCTTCTTCTCCAATAATCGGTGTATGTGCGCGTCTTGCCAACTGCCATGCGTAGTATCCAACGAGTTGGATCATGAAAGGATAACCTTGCGTTGCCTCGGCAAGTTGGCCAGCAATACCTGGCTGCAACTCCATGCCAGACGCTTCAATGGTTTCCTCGAGGGAGTACGACACTTCGGTTACTGCCACAGCCTTCAGGTCAAAGGGGAGGGCGCGGCGCAAAAACGCAAGTGTCTTTCCGTTGATGATGCTTTCAATCATCGAAGGCAGCCCAGCAAAAACAAAGGCGATATCAAGGTCTTCGCCGATAACCTGCTGAATCGCAATGGAGAGCGTTCGGACCTCATCGAGCTCTGCGTCTTGAACCTCGTCGAGAGTGATGAGCAGGCCATTTCCATTCTTGGATATTGTCTGTCTCATGGCGTCGCGTAGCGATGGGCCGATTCGCTCAATATCTATGCTGCCGATGGATATACCAGCTACGGTGGGCTCAAATCTGGCGTGTTTGGCCTGGAATTTGGGCTGCAGCTGTTCGAGAATGCGCTGGCAAAGTCCCTCAGTTGCGACCTCTTTTATGACCGTCCAGCCACGGCTTTGCGCCAAACGTGAGCACTCGTCAAGGAGGACCGTCTTGCCCGTTCCACGGACGCCGGCTATGCGCATTAGGCGCCCCGGGGCACCAGGCCCGTTGACGAGGCCCTCATTGAATTCTTCGAGCACATCTTCGCGGCCGATAATCGTGGGAGGTGTTTTACCTGCTGTGGGCTTAAAAGGGTTTGTTTGCATGTGAGCCACCTTTGCTCAAGATATAGCAAGATATAGCAAAGTATAGCAAGATATAGCAAAGTATAGTGAGATATAGCAAAGTAAGCGCTACTCGCGGGTTTTGCGGTGGTGCTATTTTCCAAATGCCGCGCGGATAAAGCGCTGGGCGAACAGCTTGTTGGCAACTCACGAGGGCTCGGGGTGCCAATTTGGGGTGCAGTAGTGCTGCGCCACGAAAAGGGCCTATCTACTACGTTTAAGCCGCAGGGGTCAACCATAGTCGGCTTTTTCGAAAATCGACAAGCTGTCTACCTGCGGCTTTGTTTTCACGGTTTTCGGTATGGCCGAGGCTATCCGTGTTAACGTAGTAGATGGGCCACTTTTGTGGCAAGGGGGCCGATCTGCGGGCCAGGGTAGCTAAAAGAGCCCCGTCCCAAAAAGACTGATTGGGAGCCGGGGCGTGTCGATGCGATAGTATTACGTGGTGAAATTCGACAAACCGTGAGCTTCATCCGAGGGCTTTATGGAACAGCACCAGCATAATCAGAGCCTGCAAGACCAGGCATACAACGCATTGCGCTCCAAGATCATCTATGCCGAGCTCAAGCCCGGCACGCGCCTTTCGGCGATTGGTCTGGAAAAGGAGACGGGAATCGGGCGCACGCCCATTCGCGAGTCCTTTGTGCGCCTGCGTGAGCAGGAGCTGGTGGAAACGCGTCCCAAAAGCGGCACCTATGTCTCAAAAATCAGCATGGAGCGCGCCGAGAACGCCTGTTTCTTGCGCGAGAAACTCGAGAGAAGCGTGCTTATTAAATGCTGTTCGGCCGCCTCGCCTGAGCAAAAGCATCGGCTCGAGCAGATTCTTGCCGAGTCTGAGTCACTCGACCATGGCGAAACGCGCCGTTTCTTTGACCTGGATAACCTGTTCCATGAGACATGTTTTGAAATTGCCGGTCGTCACATGTTGTGGGATTGGATGAAGAGCATCAACACGCATTTTGAGCGATACAACTGGTTGCGTATGGTGTCGCAGGATCTGGATTGGGAGCCGATTCGTCGGCAGCATCGCCGGATTCTCGAGGCCATTAAGAGGGGCGATACCGATGCGGCGAGTTATCTGGCAGAGACGCACTTGCACCTGATGCCCGAGGAGCAGGGTCCGGTTATCGCCTTGCATCCTGACTATTTTGAACTGTCCAAAGACTCGGCTATCTAGCCCATTATCGCATCTGCTCGAGACGCAAAAACGATGCTGCTCACCTACAGCGTTTTGCAACCGAGATTTTTAAAAAATGCCTAAAATGGCTCAGACTGCCGACATTGGGAAACGGGGTGCGCTATGGCGCAGATGAGAATCAAGGACATTGCCGCCGAGGCGGGCGTGAGTCCGGCCACGGTCTCGCGCTATCTCAACAACCGCCCCGGGCAAATGACCGAGGAAACCCGTGCTCGCATCGCGGCAGTTATCGAGCGCACCGGCTATCGCCCGCGTGCCGCCGCGCGCAATCTGCGCAGCTCACGCACCAACCTCATCGGCGTGATTCTGGCCGACATCGCCAACCCGTTCTCGAGCGCCATGCTCGAAGGACTTTCCTCCAGTGCCGCCGCGCGCGGCTGCTCGCTCATGACGGCCATTAGCGGCAACGACCCCGCTAAGGAAGCAGAGTCGCTCACCAGGCTCATCGATGCCGGCGTGGACGGCTTGGTCGTCAACACCTGCGGAGGTAATGACGAGGCGATTGCCGCGGCAGCGGGACGTCTGCCCGTTGTGCTGCTCGACCGCGATGTTGCCGACGGCGGTGTCGATCTGGTGACATCTAACAACCGTGAGCTAGTCGCCGGCTTGGTAGACGCCTTGGCCGCTGCGGGCAGCGAGCGTCTGTGCCTGCTCACCGAGGCAAGCGACGATAGCCCCGTGCGTCGAGAGCGCGCCGAGGCCTTTACCGACGAGCTGTCGCGACGCGGCCTTGCCGGCGAGGTTGTCACCTTGACCGATGGCGGTGCCACGGGCGTTGGCCGCTTGGACGAGACCATGCGTGACAATGCGGGCAAAAAGCTCGGCCTCATTGCCGTCAACGGTCTGGTCTTCCTGCGTCTGACCGAGGCGCTGGCGCAGCTTGGACCCTCATTGCCGGCGGGGCTCAAAATCGCGACGTTTGACGACTACCCCTGGAACCATGTGCTCTTTGGCGGCGTGACCACGGCCGCGCAAGACACCATCACCATTGCCGAGCGCGTGGTCGAGCGCCTCTCCGAGCGCATCGACGTTGTTACCACTACAGTGGGCGAGGCCGCAAAGCTGGCGCCCAAACGCATCGAGATCCCCGGCCACATCGAACACCGCGCATCAACCTCGCGCTAGCCTGTGTGATAATATATAGACAATGTCATACAGGAGGTATCCATGGCTGCGTCTGTGCTGAGTGTGCGAGTGGACTCGTCAATTAAAGACTCATTTGCCGAACTGTGCGAAGAGCTTGGCATGACTTCGTCTGTTGCGGTCAATATGTTTATGAGGCAGATGCTGCGCGAGCGCTCTCTGCCGTTTGTTCCTTCACTTGGTAAAAGCTCTGCGAGCGAAAGCGCCGCGACGGGCATTTTGGATACTGCCCAGATTGAGTCCGCCGTCCGCGAGGCAGCCAGCTCGATTCCCGCCATCAAAACCGTGATTCTTTTTGGTTCGTATGCCCGGGGCGAGGCGCATGTCGATAGCGATATTGACTTGCGTCTCGAAGTCGATCGCGAGCAGGGCTTTGGTCTTTTCGCACTGTCGGCATTTGGTGAGGCGGTGCGCAAAGAAACCGGGAGGCAGGTTGATCTCGTCTCTAGTGATCATCTTGATGACGATCTTGCCGCGGTAATCGAGCGCGAAGGAGTGATCCTTTATGATCGCGCGTAAGTCAGACGGTCTCCGCGCCCAAGAGGTTTTGGAGGCCATCTCCGAAACGAACGAGCGCATCAAGGCTTTTGATATCACCGAGGACCAGTTTCTGCATGCGAATGACGTGCGGACGAGGGCGTTGGCGGACTCCCTTTTGATGTGTGCGCTTAGGGTGACGGAAGAAGCGGGCAAATTGTCGGAACGCTCGCAGCGGCTTCATCCCGAAATCGAATGGCGTGGAATTGTCGGCATGAGAAATTATCTTGCGCATGATTACGGCAATGTCGACCGCTCGGTTGTTTGGGATGCAGTGACGATGGAGTTCCCTACGCTGGAACGAGCCTGTAGACAAATTGTCTCCGAATCTGAACGCTAACCGCTCGTTCGCAACGGCCTGTTCGCGCACGTTTTTTGAGCGCTTGATACGCTTTAACCCTGCGGAAACATTTTTCTGCGATAGTATCTGCGATATAGACCAGTCGAAACCCGCCCGAAAGAAAGGGGAGCGACATGAACCAGCAGAACATCGATTACGTACTCCGCTCCGTAGAGCAGCGTGACATCCGCTTTGTGCGCCTGTGGTTTGTCGACATTCTCGGCCGCCTCAAGAACTTTGCCATTAGCCCCGAGGACCTCGAGGTCGCTTTTGAGGAGGGTATTGGCTTTGACGGCTCCGCCATCGAGGGCTTTGCCACGCCCGAGGAAGCCGACATGCTGGCGTTTCCCGACGCTTCGACCTTCCAGATTCTGCCGTGGCGCCCGAGCCACAACGGCGTCGCCCGCGTGTTCTGCGACGTGTGCACTCCCGATCGCAAGCCGTTTGCCGGCGACCCGCGCGATGCCCTGCGCCGCATGTTCCGCAAGGCCGAGAAGGCTGGCTATCTGCTCAACGTGGGCGCCGAGCTGGAGTATTACTACTTCCCCGACGAGCACACCCCCGAGCCGCTCGACAACGTGGGCTACTTCGATCTTTCGGTGAGCGATGCCGCCCGCGACCTGCGTCGCAACACGGTCCTCACGCTCGAGAAGATGTCCGTGCCCGTGGAGTACACCTTCCACGCCGCCGGCCGCTCGCAGCACGGCATGAGTCTGCGCCATGCCGAGGCCCTGAGCATGTCCGACGCCATCACCACGGCCAAACTCATCATTAAGCAGCAGGCTTACGAGAGCGGTTGCCACGCCTCTTTTATGCCCAAGCCGTTGGCGGGCGAGGACGGCAGCGCCATGTTTTTGCATCAGTCGCTGTTCGACCACGACGGCAACAACGTCTTTTGGGGCGAGGACGACGAGAGGTACCACCTCTCCGATATCGCCAAGCACTACATGGCCGGCATCCTGGCGCACGCGCGCGAGATTAGCGCCATCACCAATCCCACGGTCAACTCGTACAAGCGCATCACCACGGGCGGCGACTCCGTGCCGCAGTACGCCACATGGGGCCTGCGCAACCGCGCGAGCATGATCCGCATCCCGGTCTACAAGCCCGGCAAGCAGCTGTCCACGCGTATCGAGCTTCGTAGCCCCGACCCCATGGCCAATCCGTACCTGGTCAACGCCGTCACGCTGGCGGCTGGTCTGGACGGCATCGAGCGTAAGCTGGAGCTCCCGCCCGAGGCCACGGCCGAGACACTCAAACTCACCGACCGTCAGATGCTCGAGGCCGGCTACACGCCGCTGCCGCGCTCGCTCAAAGAGGCGCTCGACGTCTTTGAGGACTCGCAGTTTATGAAGGATGCCCTCGGCGAGCACATCCACAGCTTCTTCCTCAAAAAGAAGCGCAACGAGTGGCATAAGTTTGAGTCCACGATCACCGAGTGGGAGATCAAGCATTATCTGGCGAACTCCTAATCGCGCTGGCTTGTTCCAGTACGATTGAGCTCATTTCCTTGGAGGCCGATATGTCCGAAAAGAGTGCCCTGTTCATGGCGCGCACGACGCGCTTCCACGAGTTTGCCCGCAGCTTGACGACCACCCTGGGTGTCGAGGTGAGCCTGGCTACCCCCGATTCGCCGACTGCGGCGCACGACTTTGACCTGCTGATCCTCGATTCCGACGGCATCCGCAGCGACCGCATCGATCAGATTGCCAAATGGCTCGACGACCGCGGCGGCGTCCCCATGCTGGTGATCGTTGACGACGAGGCGCTCGGCACCCTGCGCCTGCCGAATCACGCGCATGCCGACTTTGTATGCCCCACGGCGACGCCCAACGAGCTCAAGGCTCGCGCGCAGCGCTTGATGGGCGAGGAGGAGACCGTCACCGCCGACGATGTGCTCAACATCGATAACCTCGAGATCAACCTGGCCACCTACCAGGTGACGCTCGATGATGAGCCCATCGACCTGACGCTGATGGAGTACTCGCTGCTGAGCTTTTTGGCGACGCACCCCAACCGCGCCTACAGCCGCGAGGTGCTGCTGCACCGCGTGTGGGGCTTTGAGTACTGCGGTGGCACGCGCACCGTCGATGTGCACATTCGACGCATCCGCTCCAAGGTAGGCCCGCAGATCGCGGCACACATCACCACCGTCCGCGGCGTGGGCTATCTGTTTAAGGACTAGATTTCCACCACAAAGGGGACAGGCACCTTTGTGGTGGTTTTGCCGTAGGCCGGGTCCTTTCGGGTCTGCAGCAGAACTTAAGCCTTCCTAAAAGATTGCGTTCTCATACACGTTCGCCCGCATATTGGGGTACAACTCAACGTGAACAATGATGGCCCGCCACATGTTTGGCGGGCCTTTGGTTATTTGACGAAAGGATCGCAGCTATGAGCGAGTACGATTCCCAGCGTCCCCAGGATGCGGGCAACGCCGGCGAGACCCAGCAGCAGCCGCGCGTGCAGGTGGAGTCGACGCCTGCCGACAGCAACATTCCCTACGTGCAGGCCTACGACACGCAGACCGGCAAGCCGCTGGGTGGCCAGCAGGTCGTGAACAAGCACACGGTGGTCAAGACCAAGACCAAAAAGCTGCCGATCTTTATTACGGCGCTTGCCGGCTGTGCCTGCGGAGCCCTGCTGGTCATTGCGCTCATTATGAGCGGCACGCTCGATATCGGTGGCGGCAAGAATGCCGTGACGGCGGGTGCTTCGGGTTCGTCGACGCAAAAGATCACCATTGACTCCGAGGATACCACGCTGGCCGAGGCCGTTTCTGCTAAGGCCCTGCCCTCCGTGGTTTCCATTACCGCCACTTCGAGCGGTAGCCAGAATGGCTCGCTTTCGCAGTCTGCCGACGAGTCGGACAGCTCGGGCAGCGTCGGCTCGGGCGTGGTGCTCGATACCGAGGGCCACATCCTCACCAACAACCACGTGGTCGACGGCTACGACCAGTACGTGGTGACCATGGACGACGGCACCACCTACGAGGCCGAGTTCGTGGGCAACGACGCCTCGAGCGACCTGGCCGTCATCAAGCTCAAGGACGCCGACGCCTCCAAGCTCACGCCGATTGAGATCGGTGATTCCTCCAAGCTCAACGTGGGCGAGTGGGTCATGGCGATCGGCTCGCCGTTCGGCAACGAGCAGTCCGTCTCCACGGGCATTGTGTCGGCGCTGTATCGCTCCACGGCCATGAGCTCCACCAGCGGCAATACCATCTATGCCAACATGATTCAGACCGATGCCGCTATCAACCCGGGCAACTCCGGCGGCGCGCTCGTCAACGACAACGGTGAGCTGGTGGGTATCAACTCGCTTATCGAGAGCTATTCGGGCTCCAGCTCGGGCGTGGGCTTTGCCATTCCGGTCAACTATGCCAAGAACATTGCCGACCAGATCATCGACGGCAAGACGCCGGTGCATCCGTATATGGGCGCCACGCTTTCGAGCGTCAATGCGCTCAATGCCCGTACCAACAAGCTGAGCACCGACAGCGGCGCCTACGTGGCAAGCGTCGTCGAGGACGGTCCCGCCGCCAAGGCCGGCATCCAAGAAGGTGACGTCATCACCAAGCTGGGTGACGACGAGATCACGAGCGCCGATGGCCTGATCATCGCGCTGCGCAGCCACGAGGTGGGCGAGAAGGTCGAGATCACGCTCATGCGCGGCAAGGACGAGAAGAAGGTCACGGTCGAGCTGGGCTCCGACGAGGAGCTGCAGAACCAGCAGCAGAACGACAGCGCGACCGACACCGGCAACGGCGGTATTACCGACGAGCAGCTGCGCCAGTATCTGGAGGAGCTGCTGGGCCAGCAGGGTCAGGGTTACGGCCAGGGTTACTAACGAGCCATTTCGCACATGCCGAAGCCAGAGGGGCTGTCCCATCAACGTGGGACAGCCCCTCTTTTCTTATTGATCCGTTGGGGACGGAGGAAAACGGATCACTTGGGGCTGACAAGAGGCCTGGTTCGGAATGGTCTGGACAGTTAATTCAGATACGTATAAATCTGGGGCAGCTTGGGATGCGTTTTGAGCAATTTTTGATTGGGATGGGGCTCGAATGGGTGTTTGGAAGGGAGAGCGGGACGTTTACATGGTCTCGAGGAGCCCAAATTAGTTGAAACAGGGGCGTTCGTGCCTGATTCAGCTCTAGGATTTATACGTATCTGAACTAACTGTCCACCCCGGTCCGGCGGCTGCCGATTCGGTGCGGTTCGAAAGGGTTATTCGGCCCCATCGTGACCGGTGGTACTCTAGTATCCGTTTGAAATCGAGCGAAGGAGTGCCGCTATGGAGCAATCGAGCCTGTTTGGTGACGGCGTGGACATCGATACCGAAACGCCCGCGAGCACGGATACCGCTGCACCGACCGACACCCATGCCCAGGCGGCAGCGCGCGCGGCCGAGCTGCGCCACGAGCTCGACTACCACGCCTATCGCTACTACATGCTCGATGCGCCCGAGATCACGGACGCCGCCTTCGACAAAATGCTCGTTGAGCTGCAGGAAATCGAGGCGGCCTATCCCGACCTGGTGACGCCCGACAGCTATACCCAGCGCGTGGGCGGCTACGTGAGCGAGCAGTTTACGCCGGTCACACACATGGCCCGCATGTATTCCATGGATGATGCCATGGATCTGGACGAACTCGACGCATGGCTCCAGCGCACCGAGGATGCGCTCGGTGCCGGTAACGTCACCTATACCTGCGAGCTCAAGATCGACGGCCTGGGCGTGGCCCTTACCTACCAAAACGGCACCTTCGTACGTGCGGCCACACGTGGCGATGGCACCACGGGCGAGGACGTGTCGCTTAACGTCCGTACCATCAAGGATGTGCCCATGCATCTGTCCGAGGCAGCGCTCGCCCACATGGGTGCCGACCGCGAGCGCACCATTGAGGTACGCGGCGAGGTCTATATGCCCAAGGGCAGCTTTGTTCGCCTGAATGAAGAGGCCGATGCCGAGGGCCGCGACCCCTTTGCCAATCCGCGCAACGCTGCCGCCGGCAGCCTACGTCAGAAGGATCCCAAGATCACGGCGCGCCGCGATCTTGCCACCTTTATCTATGCCATCGCCGATACCGACCCGCTGCACGTCCACAGTCAGCGCGAGTTCCTCGATTGGCTGCGTAGCGCCGGCTTTAGCGTCAACCCTAACGTGGCTCGTTGCGCCACGCCCGCCGAGGTCCACGAGTTCTGCGCCCAGGCGCTCGAACATCGCGGTGACCTGGACTACGACATCGACGGCGTGGTCGTAAAGGTCGACAGCTTTCAGCAGCAGCTCGACCTGGGCTTTACCGCCCGCGCACCGCGCTGGGCCATTGCCTTTAAGTTCCCGCCCGAGGAAAAGCAGACCGTCCTGCGCGAAATTCGCATCCAGGTGGGCCGCACCGGTGTGCTCACGCCGGTCGCCGAGTTCGACCCGGTGACGGTCGCCGGCTCCACCATCGCGCGCGCCACGCTGCATAACATCGACGAGATCCGCCGCAAAAACGTGCGCGAGGGCGACACTATCATCGTGCACAAGGCGGGCGACGTAATCCCCGAGGTCGTGGGCCCGGTGCTCGACAAGCGCCCGGCCGATTCGGTCGACTGGCACATGCCCGAGGTCTGCCCCGTGTGCGGCAGCCCTGTGGTCCACGAGGATGGCGAGGTCGCCTACCGCTGCGTGTCCATCGACTGCCCCGCGCAGCTCAAGGAGCGCCTGCTCCACTGGGTGAGTCGCGGCTGCATGGATGTCGACGGCCTAGGCGACGAGATTGTCGACAAGATGATCGCCGCCGGGCTGATCCACGATGTCGCGGACTTCTACCAGCTCACGGTCGACGACATCGCCGGCTTGGACACGGGGCGCACCTATGCCAGCTCCAACAGCAAAAAGGGCGTCAAGAAGGGCGACCCCATTCCGGTAGGCCTCAAGACGGCCGAGAAAATCATCGCCGAGCTCAACAAGTCCAAGAGTCAGCCGCTCGGTCGCGTGCTGTTTGCCCTGGGTATACGCCACGTGGGCAAGAGCGTGGGCGAGGTCATCGCCGAACGATTCCTGTCGATTGACAAACTTATCTTGGCGAGCGAAGAGGACATCGCCGAGTGCGAGGGCATCGGTCCCAAGATCGCGGCGAGCGTCAAGCAGTTCCTGGCCGTGCCCGAAAACCTTGCCGTGCTGGAGCGCCTGCGTCAGGCGGGCCTGTCGCTCGAGGTCGACCTGGGCGCCGCGCACGCGCAAGCCGCAGCCGACGCTGGCGTGGCGGGCGAGCTCGCCGACGCACAGCCGCTTGCGGGTTTGACCTTCGTGCTCACTGGTACACTCGTCAACCGCACGCGCGACGAGGCGGGCGCGGCGCTCAAGGTGCTCGGCGCCAAGGTTTCGGGCAGTGTTTCAAAGAAGACGAGCTATCTGGTCGCCGGCCCCAAAGCGGGCTCCAAGCTCACCAAAGCCGAGCAGCTGGGCGTACCCGTGCTGGACGAGGACGCACTCGAGCAGATCTTGGCTACTGGTCAGGTGCCGGAGGCGTAATGGATATAGAGAATCGCAATTGCTCGCAGGCGGAAGGGCGCACGAAGCACGCCCAAGGGCAGGCAAAAGAGCACCTGATGGCGCGAATTCGCATTGCGGAACGTGAGCGCTTGGCAGGTGTGTCTCGCGATGCTTTTGAGGCGTTGACCGAGCTGGAGACGAGGCTCGGTCTAGCCTAGCGATACAGGCATCGTGATCTGCGTCACGTAGGTTGTGGGATCGTCGCTGATGATGTCGTCGATGGGGGCGATTTCGCGTTGCCCCGCTACGCTGCCAACTTGTCAAAAGCCCCGCGCCGGTTGAGCACGGTAAACGCGACAACGCAAATGACCGCCGACAAAATCGATCCGCACGGCGAAGCGATGCCCATGGGAAACAGCGTGTTGGAATAGGCGTTCGACAGCAGCCAAGCGCCCGGTACGCGAATGAGCGCCACGGCCAGCACGTTGTGCGCAAAGCCGATATAGCTCTTGCCGTATGCAGCGAAAAAGCCGCTAAAGCAAATGTGGATGCCGGCAAAAATCGCGTCGAAAATATAACTGCGCATATAGCCGGTGCCGGCGGCGACCACCGCGGCGTCCTTGGCAAAAAAGCCAATAAACGCCGGTGCCACCAGCCACATCAGCGCCGTGATCAGGCAGCCGTACACCACCGAGATCGTCATGGCATCTTTGAGTACCTGACGCGCGCGGTCACCCTTGCCCGCGCCGACGTTTTGCGCCGTGAGTGCGCTGACGGTGGCGCCCATGGAGCTCGGCACAATGAACAAAAAGCTGATCATCTTCTCGACCAGGCCCACGGCGGCGGCGTCGACGAGCCCTCGGTGGTTGGCGATGACGGTGATAAACATAAACGCCACCTGGATGCAGCCGTCCTGCACGGCCACGGGCACGCCAATCTTAAGAATGCTGCCGAGCACCTCGGGCTGGGGGCGCAGGTCGCTGCGCTTTACGTGGATGTTCGTGCGGCGGCTCTTGAGCCACACGAGCGCGAGGGCAACGCTGGCCGTCTGGGCGGTCACCGTGCCGAACGCCGCGCCCACGGGGCCGAGCCCCATGTGGCCGATAAACAGAAAATCGAGCGCGATGTTGATGATGCATGCCACGCCGATCACGTACATAGGCGAGCGCGAATCGCCCAGCCCGCGAAAGATGGCCGAGAGGATATTGTACGCGGCGATAAAGGGAATGCCGACAAAGCAGATACGCAGGTAGGCGGCGGTGCCTTCGACCGCCTCGGGCGGCGTGCCAATGAGTGCCACGATCTGCGGGCACAGTGCGAGCAGGACAGCGGCCAGCACCACCGAGACACCCATAAACAGCGTGATGGTGTTGCCGATGGCGGTCTCGGCGCGGTCGAAGCGGCGCGAGCCCACGGCGTGGCCAACGATGACCGTCGTTCCCATGGCCAGGCCCACGAGCGTCACGGTAATGATATAGAGCGTCTGCGCGCCATTGCCCACAGCGGTGATGCCGGCAGCGCCGCTAAACTGCCCCATCATGTACAGGTCGGCCATGCCGTAGAGCATCTGCAAAAAGTACGAGAGCATATAGGGCAGGGCAAAGACCGCGATGGTCTTAAGGACATTGCCGCGTGTGAGGTCGTGTTCCATGGGTGGGGCTTTCTGGCTGGGTTTGTTCACGTACCAGTGTAGTGAAAACCCTACAACGATTGTAGAGTCAAGGTTTGTGATGACGCCGGAGCGAAAAAGTCGCGCGCACCATTATTCCGAGTGAATATGGACACACATCACGAGAACTCGCCGCCGGCGCTAACCTTGCAGAAAACGATTTCGGAATACTTGACACCATTATTCGGCGCGCAATAATACGTGCGTTTGCGAACAACGTTTGATGGGGGTTGAACCTGCGTGCGCAATCTCAAAATACTGTTTTCCTATCTAGGGGCATACCGTCGCGATGCCATCCTCGGCGTGTTCTTTGTGTCGGTCGAGACGGTGCTCGAGCTGTTTATCCCGGTCATCATGGCCAACATCATCGATGTGGGCGTGCCTGCGGGTGATATCAACTACATGCTGCTGCAGGGCGCGTACATGTTGGTGTGCGCTGCGCTTTCGCTGGTACTGGGCTTGGGTTATGCCCGCACGTCCGCCCGCGTTGCCTCGGGCCTAGGCGCTAACCTGCGCGAGGCCGAGTACAAAAAGATTCAGACGCTCGCTTTTGGTAACCTGGACAACTACGACGCCAGCTCGCTCGTCACCCGCATGACCACGGACATCACCGTTATCCAAAATGCTGTGGGCAACGGCTTTCGCCCTATG
Source organism: uncultured Collinsella sp. (assembly GCA_958408685.1). GTDB lineage: Bacteria > Actinomycetota > Coriobacteriia > Coriobacteriales > Coriobacteriaceae > Collinsella. The sequence continues at coordinate 66,012 of CATYLC010000009.1, forward strand.
GTGCGCGGCCCGGTGACGCTTATCGTCGGCCTTATCTACGCGCTGATGCTGTCGCGCCCGCTCGCCACCGTCTTTGCGATCATCTTGCCCGTGCTGGCAATCGTGCTGGGCGTCATCACCTATCGCGTCAGTCCGCTCTACCGCCAACTCCAGACCTCGATGGACCACCTCAACGGCGTGGTACAGGAAGACCTCACCGCCGTGCGTGCCGTCAAGGCCTACGTTCGTACCGAGCACGAGGAGGCCAAGTTCGACACCGTCAATACCGAGCTCGCCGGCACGGCGACCAAGACCTTCGGCACCGCCGTGCTCAACCTGCCGGTGTTTCAGCTGTCGATGTACGTGGCTGCGCTCTCCATCCTGTGGATTGGCGGCCGCATGATTCTCGCCGGCAAGCTGGGCGTGGGCTCGCTCACGGGCTTTATGAGCTACGTGCTGCTGATCATGAACTCGCTTATGATGATTTCCAATGTGTTTTTGCTGCTCACGCGCGCTCTCACGAGTGTGGGCCGTATCGCCGAGGTGCTCGATGAGGAGCCCTTTATCGCCAACCCCGCGGGAGACCTCGCGATTGCGGCGCCGGCGGACGGCAGTATCGAGTTTCGCGACGTTTCCTTTAAATACCGCGCGGATGCAGCCGAGGATGTGCTCCAGCATATCGACCTTCGCATCGAGAGCGGCTCGACGGTGGGCATCCTCGGCGGCACGGGCTCGGGCAAGAGCTCGCTTGTGCAGCTGATTGCGCGCTTGTACGACGCCACCGAAGGCGCCGTGCTTGTGGGCGGACACGACGTGCGCGACTACGACCTCGCCGCCTTGCGCGACGCTGTGGGCATTGTGCTGCAAAAGAATGTGCTGTTTACGGGTACCGTGCGCGAGAACCTGCAGTGGGGCAATCCGCAGGCGTCGGACGATGAGCTCCTCGCGGCTTGCCGCGCGGCGTGCGTGGACGAGTTCCTTGATCGCATCGGCGGGCTGGACGGCGAGTTGGGCCAAGGCGGCGCCGGTGTCTCGGGTGGCCAGAAGCAACGCCTGTGCATCGCGCGCACGCTGCTCAAGCATCCGCGCGTGCTCATTTTTGATGACTCCACCAGCGCGGTCGATATGGCGACCGACGCTAAGATTCGCGAGCACATCGCCCGGATTTCCGATACGACCGTGCTCATCATCGCCCAGCGCATCGCGAGTGTCATGGATGCCGATCGCATTGTGGTGCTGGACGACGGTCGTGTCCACGGCGTGGGCACGCACGAGGAACTGCTGGCGGGCGACAACATATACCAGGAGATTTATGCCTCGCAGATGGAGTTTGCGAGGAACGCGGACGCCGGCGACGGCAGCGACGATGGTTGCGCGAATGATCCGTTTTCCTCCGTCGCATGCGGATCGCTCTTGGAAGGGGGTGAGCGTCATGCCTAAGACCGCAGCCCAAGCACGCCCGGCCGACCTCAAGCGCACTGTGCGCCGCTTGCTCTCCTACATGGGGCATGCCAAGTTCTCGTTGCTCGCGGTGGGCGTGCTCGCCTCCGTTGCCGCCATCGCGAGCCTCGCCGGCACCTACATGGTGCGCCCCATCGTTAACGGTTTGGCCACGGGCGGGGAGGAACTGCTCGCCAAGCAGGTCATCCTGACGGCGATCATCTACGCCGCGGGCGTGCTCTCGGCCCTGGGCTACTCACAGATCATGGTGCGCGCGGCCCAACACGTGGTGTCCGATATTCGCCGCGACCTGTTCGCGCACATCCAGACGCTGCCGCTCAGTTATTTTGACAGCACGCGCTCGGGCGACATCATGAGTTTTTTCACCAACGACGTCGACACCGTCTCCGAGGCGCTTAACAACAGCTTTGCCAACGTGATTCAGGCCGCCATTCAGGTTGTGGGCACCACGGCTATGCTCATCATCCTTAACTGGCAGCTCACGATTATCACGCTCGTGTGCGATGCGGCCATTGTGCTGTATGCGCGCTACTCGGGCGCGCGCTCAAAGCGCTTCTTTGCCGCCCAGCAGGCATCGCTTGGCGACCTGGACGGATATATCGAAGAGATGGTCTCGGGCCAAAAGGTCATCAAGGTCTTTAACCGCGAGGCAGCGAATGTCGCCGGCTTCACCTGCCGCAACGACGAGCTTCGCCGCACCGGCACCGCCGCCGTGAGCTACGCCAACTCCATGGTGCCTATGACCGTCGTGATTGGCTACGTCAACTATGCCATCGTCGCCGTGGCGGGCGGCATGCTCTGCATCAAGGGACTCGCCGACGTAGGTGCGCTCGCGAGCTACCTGGTCTTTGTGCGCCAGGCCGCCATGCCCATCAACCAGTTTACGCAGCTCGGCAACTTCTTGCTCAACGCGTTGGCCGGTGCCGAGCGCCTGTTTGCGGCTATGGACCTTAAACCCGAGGTGGACGAGGGCTGCGTGGAGCTGGTGCAGACGGGCGACGCCGCATGGGCGTGGAAGATTCCCGAGGGTCAGGGCGTGGGCGCGTACGGGCACTTGCATGATGTGGTTGCTGTTGATGAGTCGGGCCGCGCGGTGGCTGCCGACGGCACCGAGCTCACGTGCGGCTTGGTCCCGCTTGCCGGCGACGTGCGCTTCCATGCCGTGGATTTTTCCTACGTGCCGGGCACCCGTGTGCTCACTGATCTCAACCTGTTTGCCAAGCCGGGGCAAAAGATTGCGTTTGTGGGCTCGACGGGCGCCGGAAAGACGACCATCACCAACCTCATCAACCGCTTCTACGAGGTCGATGACGGCGAGATCACGTACGACGGCATCGACGTCAAGCACATTGCCAAGGCCAGCCTGCGCGGGTCGCTCGGCATTGTGCTGCAGGACACGCACCTGTTTAGCGGCACCATTGCGCAGAACATTCGCTTTGGCAAGCTCGACGCGTCCGACGAGGAGGTGCGCGCCGCCGCCGAGGCCGCCTGCGCGGATTCGTTTATCCGCCGCCTGCCTAGAGGCTACGACACACCGGTCACGGCCGACGGCGCCAACCTGTCGCAGGGTCAGCGTCAGCTGCTCGCCATCGCGCGCGTGGCCGTCGCCGATCCGCCGGTGCTCATCCTGGACGAGGCCACGAGTTCCATCGACACGCGTACCGAAAAGCTCATCGAGCGCGGTATGGACCGCATCATGCGCGGTCGCACCACGTTTATGATCGCGCACCGCCTGTCCACTGTCCGCGACGCCGACGCCATCATGGTCCTCGAACACGGCCGCATCATCGAGCGCGGCACGCACGAAGAGCTGCTCGCCCAGCACGGCGAGTACTGGCAGCTGGCGCATGGCTTAAAAGAGCTGGATTAACCCGTTCGAGCACGATGCCTTGATCTCTCCGTGCCCCTCACCTCGCCTCAAACCATCACAACATTCGACGTTTTTTGCCAAAATCGGGAAAAGCATCGAATGTTGTGATGGTTTTTCTGCCACTCGACCGGGTGGAATCGCTTTCTTGCGCACGAAGGTGTGCGGACCCGTGGGCAGGGGAATAAGGTTGGTTATCCGACTCCATTGGAGGGCTCATGGACCTGCCGATCGTCCTGTCCCATAAGACTGCCTGGCTGTACCACAACGTGGTGCGTCCGTCCGAGCCGCTCTCGCGAGCAAGCAGCCTATACGATGAGGACTCGCTTGCCAACGAGGCGGAGCCGACTGCGGACCTGCCCAAATTGGGGCTCGATGCCAAGGGGCTGAGGGCTTCAACGGCAGCTGGGATCGTTACCGACTATCTGGTTTCGCTTGGTATTCCACGAGAAGAGCTCGATCATATCGACACGCTCGTCAACTTCGATTTTGAGCGCTCGACGCCGGCTGGATTTAGGTGCCACGTGTTTGGGGCGCCGGTACCTCCAGGCCATCTTATCGAGGTGGCAGAGGACCTTCTTGTGGTTGATGAGGTCATGTGCTTTGTCCAAGTGGGTTCGTGGATGAGCGAGCCCGAGCAGCTGGAATATGGCTACGAAATCTGCGCCCGATACCATTTGAATCATCTGTCGACAGGCGATTATATCGAGATGGGGCAGAGGTATACCGTTGCCGACTTGATTGCTTATTGCAATGAGAACCGATCTCGTCAGGGGGCTATACGCGCGGCCGCCGTGCTCAAGCGCGTGCACGATGGCGCGCGTTCGCCCATGGAGACGGCCACCGCAATCATGGTCGTAGCGAAACGTTCCCAGGGAGGGCTGGGATACGCCAAGATCGAGCTCAATCATCGGGTCAATGTTCCCAGCGAGTTCAAATACCTCGCAAAGGCCGGGTATTTCGAGATCGATGTATATGCGCCTGCGAGCGGTACGGGGATTGAATACAACGGCTCGGACCATCTTGATAAACAGCGCAGCGCGTTGGATGCGGAGCGTATGACCGTGCTGAGCGCGCTGGGCTTTAGGATGATCGTCCTCACCGGGACTCAGTTTGCCCACCAGCTGCAATTGCATCGGGCGATGAACGCCATCGCGCTCGCTATGGGCCTTAAGTGCGATCGAAGCGAAGCGTTCCAAAAGCGGCAAAACGACCTGCGAGAATTCGTGATTCGGCACTGGGACAGCGGCCTTTAGGGACGTTCCGGCCCTTCTACGGGGTGCCGTGGGCAGGCGGACCATCACAACATTCGACGTTTTTTGCCAAAATCGGGAAAAGCATCGAATGTTGTGATGGTTTGTGTGTTGAGGATGGGCTTGGGAAGCCGGTCTTGCTCGAAGCGACCTGTCCTGTCGTACGGGTGTCGGCATGATTCTCTCGTGGGGTATTATGTTTTCCGAAGAATAAAAAGCCGCGTGAGGGGAGGGCTGCGTGGACGGGCACGTGCAACATGACGGTTTTGGCCGCGACATCAACTACCTGCGCATTGCCGTTACCGACAAGTGCAATTTCCGCTGCATCTATTGCATGCCGGCCGATGGCGTGGCACCCCGTGCACACGACGAGCTACTCAGCGCCGAGGAAATCGCCCGCTTTGTGCGCTTGGTGGCGGGGGAGGGCATTCGCCGCGTGCGCCTGACGGGCGGCGAGCCGCTGGTCAGCCGCCGTATCATCCCGCTTATTCGTGACATCCGCGCGATTCCGCAGATCGAGGACATCTCGCTTACCACCAATGGCGCCCTGCTGCCCAAGCTGGCACCGCAGCTCAAAGATGCCGGGCTTAACCGCGTCAACATCTCGCTCGACACACTCGACCCCGAGCTGTTTGGAAAGATTACGCGCCTGGGCCGGCTCGAACAGACCATGGCTGGTATCGACGCGGCGCTGGCTTGGGGCTTTGAGCCCGTTAAGGTCAACTGCGTTGTTGTGCGCCGGCTCAACCAGGATGTGGCGGCCCTCGCGCGCTTGACCGTCGATCGCCCCATCCACCTGCGCTTTATCGAATATATGCCCATCGGCGACGAGCACACGAGCTCGCATTGCGCTGTGGACCTGCATGCGCCCGCGCTCAATCCCGAGCTGTGGGATGCGAGCGATACCGTGCCGAGCGGCGAGCTGCGGGTGCGCATCAATGCCGGGGCCACCGCGGCGGGCCTGGGCGAGCTCGAGCCGCTCGACATCAACGACGCTCCTGCCGGCGCGGGCCCTGCACGCTACTGGCACTTTCCGGGCGCGGCGGGAACGGTTGGCTTCATTAGCGCCATGTCCAATCATTTTTGCGCGAATTGCAACCGTCTGCGCCTGACGGCCGATGGCAACGTGCGTCCGTGCCTGTTCAGCGATGCCGAATATTCGGTGCGTGAGGCGCTGCGCCGTGGTGATGATATGCAGGTACTTTCGATTTGGCGCGATGCCGTGGCCCACAAACCGCAGGAACACGCGATAATTGAGGGCACGCAACGATTTATGTCCCAAATCGGAGGATGATCATATGGCCAAGAGCAGGTACGCCGATGCCACCAAGGCCGCTCGCAGGGCCGCGATGTCTGCCCACAAAGTCACGGCTGCGGCGAATGCTGGCAACGCCGACGGGTCTGCGCGGCCGACTGTCAGCGCTGCCACCGAGCCCGCCCGTGACGCCCGTCGCGACGAGCTGACGCACGTGGACGCCAAGGGCGAGGTTCGCATGGTCGACGTGTCCGACAAGGCCGAGACCCATCGCATCGCCATCGCCGAGGGCACCATCCTCATGCACCCCGAGACGCAAGCCATGGTGCTGCAGGACCGCGCCAAAAAGGGCGACGTGCTTGCCTGCGCGCGCGTGGCGGGCATCATGGCCATCAAGCGCACGAGCGACATCATCCCCATGTGCCATCCGTTGCTCATTACCAAGAGCAAGTGCGACATTGCGCCCATCGCTTCGTCGGGGACGCCGGCCGAGGACGTGCCCGAGGGCTGGGCGCCGGCGCGCGTGGACGGACAGGTTGGCTTTCACGTGCTGGTCACGGCGGGCGTGACGGGCAAGACGGGCATCGAGATGGAGGCGTTGACCGGCGCGAGTGCCGCGTGTCTGACCATCTACGACATGTGCAAGGCCGTCGATCGCGGCATGGAGATCGTTGACGTGCGCCTGCTGCACAAGGAGGGCGGCCGCTCGGGCGTGTGGGATCGTGCAGAGCGTCAGGCCGCTGCCGTTGAGCCCGTGGCCGCTGACGGTGCCGCGCCCGCAAGCGCACCCGTCGCCGTCGCGTCCGCAGCTCCGACACCGGCCGTCCCCACGATCGCGTTTATCGGCTACCAAAACTCGGGCAAGACCACACTCGTCGAGAAGGTCATTGCCGAGCTCACCCGCCGCGACCTGCGCGTGGGTTCACTCAAGCATCACGGGCACCACGGCTTTGATATCGATGTGCCCGCTAAGGATACGTGGCGCCATCACCAGGCCGGATCTAAGCACGTGGGGCTCATCTGCGCCACGCGCTGGGCGGAGTACGCCGACACGCGCGAGGAGGACGAGATGCCCGCGCGTGAGCTGCTGTCGCGCTACAACGATGTCGACGTGGTGATCATCGAGGGCTACAAGACCGAGGGCTTCGACAACATCGTCGTCGCGCGATCGGGTGTCGACCGTTTGCGCGGCAAGAGCTCGCTCGACCTGGTCGATGGCCACACGCTGGCCCTTGCCTGCAACGAGGCCCTGGCGCGTCAGGCCTTCGACGCCGGCTTTGCGACCCGAGCTATTAACATCAACGACGCCCGAGCCATCTGCGATCTCATCCAAGATCATCTGGCCTAAAACCTGCCAAAAAGGGACAGGTTTATTTTGGCAGGTTTTATCTGGGCAAACGTCATTTCCACCACAAAGGGGCCAGGCACCTTTGTGGTGGTTTTTGCTTTGGTAGATGTGTGGGGCATGCCTTACAATCTACCAAGTAGTTCATGACGGGCGAAAACGGAGGGAAGGGGCTTGATGCGTCCTTAATGTTTCATGCGGATAGATTGATTTGGCAGACGGTGGCGAATGCCCGCCGTCCACATTCGTATGAAACAAGGAGCCTCCATGCTCACCCATCTTTTCTCAAAGCCTCAATCATCGCTGTCCATGCAGGCCAAGCGCCTGGTGGCGATGCGCTTTCTCATCTACACCGGTTTTCAGACCAGCTACTTTATCGGCGTTATCGGAACACTCACCTATGCAGACGATGCCTCGGTCGTGGCGACATCGCTGGCCGTCCTTTTTATGAACGTATTCGTGATCTTGGGATCCTTTGCGGGTGGCGCTGCGCTCGACGCCTGGGGCCCGCGCCGTCATTTCTTGCTGAGCATCGTGGGCACGCTGGCAACCGGCGCGGCGATCCTCGTTTTTGGCAGCGCGACCGGCATCGTCCTGCTCGGCGCGGTGCTCCTGGGCTTTGTGATGGGATTCGCCCAGCCCATCGCTACGTCCTATCCAGCCTACCTCACCGATGATCCTCTCGAGCTCAAAGGCATCAACTCCGCCATAGCCATGTTTTCAAACGTGAGTATCATCGTTGGCCCCACATTGGGCGGCTTTGTCGCGGCGGCTGCGTCGTCGCGCGCGGTGTTTGTGCTCATGATGCTCTTTACCGCATTGGCGCTCATTGCCGGCTGGGACTTTAGGCAAAGTGCAGGTCAGGCCGCCACACACGAAGGCAAACCCGCGATCGGCGACATCACATCGGATAAGGCCAGCCAAAGCTCCGACCCCAACACATCTTCCCGTGCAACCTTCGCGACTAGCATCAAGACAGTCTTCGCCAACAGCGTCCTCGCCCTGCTGTTCTGCATTATTTTCCTTTCGAACTTTGGCTACGGTGCCTTCGATCCACTGGAGTCGTTCTTCTACCGCGATGTTCTGCATGTCGGTGTTGAGTGGATGGGCTGGCTTTCGTCGGCCTCGGGCGTGGGCGCGGTGCTGGGCGCCGTCGTTGCGCTCCGCTTGCCGCTGCACTTGGTAAACCTAAAAACGCTGCTCGTGGCACTTATGTTCGTGGGCCTGGGAAGTCTGCTCTATGTGGGAACACCGTACGTGGGCGTAGCCCTTGTCGGCCAGATTGTCCTTGGTGTGGCCTGGGGCGTCGTCAACCCGCTCCACAACACGATTGTCCAAACGACGGCTCCGCTCGAGCAGCTCGGTCGCGTCAACTCGGTCATGGGCTTTGGCAACATGTTCGCCGGCGTGGCGCCGCTGGCGATTGCCCCGTGGCTGGCGGCGACATTTGGCGTGCAGCAGACACTCGTGGGGGCAGGCATGGTCGTGACGGCGGTTCCCGCGACGCTGCTGCTGTTTGGACGCCGACATTTGGATCGTGCCGCAAGGCAGTAAAAACCATCACAACATTCGATGAAAATCGCGATTTTGCCGAAAAACGTCGAATGTTGTGATGGTTTGCGCTCCGGGCCGGGACACCCTTCGGGTCCGGCCACCACAAAGGGGCCAGACGCCTTTGTGGTGATCGGGTCCCAACGGCCTGTGCCTTGGTATACCATGTACGCCGTTCGCGAATACACCCCACACCGCCGCACAACCCAGAAAGGCCCCCATGGACACCACCTTCAGCCACATCAAAGCCGTGTTCTGCGATATCGACGGCACGCTGCTCACGAGCCAGCACACGGTGTCCCCGCGCACCGTGGCGGCGATTCGCGCTCTGCGTGAGCGCGGCGTGCTGTTTGGTCTGTGCACCGGACGCGACGCCCAGGCGACCGAAGCCATGTTTGGGCTCTGGGGTATTGACGGCCTGGTAGACGTGCTGGTGGGCTGCGGTGGCGCCGAGATCATCGACCGCGCGCACGACGTCAACGAGCTGAGCTATCCGCTGCCGGGCGAGACCATCGCCCGCATCTGCAAGCACATGGCGGACCTTCCGGCAACGCCCGTCTGCCCCCGAGACGGCGTGTTCTACGTGCCCGAGAGCAACGCGTGCGTCGAGCACCTGTCGCGCGTCGACGGCGTGCCCTACCAGGTGGTCGATTTTGCCGAGTTTTTGCGCGAGCCGCAGCCCAAGGTGATGTTTACCATGGCGCCCGAGGTGATGCCGCGGGTGATTGAGCGGGCGTCGACGTTTGCCGACGACACTGTTAAGGCGGCGGCTCTGCAAACCACGCAGCGGCTCTACGAGTTCATGGATCCGCGCGTGTCCAAGACGCGCGGCCTTGTGCGCGTGGCGGAGCTCAACGACATGGGGCTCCAGAACATCTGCGTGTTTGGCGATGCCGATAACGACACCTGCATGGTGGCCGACGCCGGCGTGGGCGTGGCCATGGCAAATGGCAGCGACGCCACCCGCTCCGCCGCCGATTTTGTAACCGCCAGCAACGACAAAGACGGCATCGCGATCTTTATCGAGGAGCATCTGCTGTAGCGCCGGGGCAGAACCACCGCAAAGGGAGCAGGCTCCTTTGCGGTGGCCTCAGGCGATTTGGGCGAATTGATGCCTAAAAACTGCGCGAAAATTCAGATATGGTTGTCTGAACATTACGCTTCTAACTACCGATAAGATAAAGATATTCCCATCAATTTAGTAGTCTATTCCTCCCGGTTAATGACCTACCGTTCACGGCGGATTTTCGACCGTTCACAGGATGTTTGCTCTTGAGCAAAATGTTGTGCAAATAAATAAAATGCTATTAAAAACTGATAACTAACTTAATTACCAGTAGAAATAGATATTTCATAGCGAATAAACGAAGGTTAATCCGAGCAAATGTCAAGAGAATTGATAATTCGCTACAAAACTATCGGTATTTTTGCTTAGATGTTCAAACAATCGTTACAATAGTATTACTAAGCGTGCGCAATTACAGGTTGCGCAGATACGTTTGATAGTGAAAGAGCAAGATCGCGGTCTCTTGGGGAGGAGACATCGATGAAAGCGAATTCAGAAAAAACTAAGCAGAGTAAAAAAGCGACGCGCCGTGTACTGGCAGGCGTTTTGTGCGGAGCCTCCGTGTTGAGCCTGGTACTGTCGCTCGTCATGCCTCCGATCTCGCAGGCCATTGCCAACGATGCCCAGACGGTTCCTGCCGAGGAAACTGTGATGGGGGGGGGTTCCTCAAGTGAGTCTACTGATGTAGATAACACCAACAACGGGGATACCGAAAACCAGAATAGTGACGAGACCAAGAACGGCGCGAGCGAGCACAACGTCGCAGCAGGCTCGACTGCCGATAGCGCGGAAGTTAAGGGTGCCGAGCGGCCTTCCGACGCACAGCCTTCCGATAATGAAAATAGCGACGAAAACGCTATCGCTCCCGTCAGTGACGATGGCTATATCGAGGTAAACGGTGACGTTGCTGGACGATTCACCGGTGGCGGTACGTTTCGACTGACGGGTTATGCCTATTCGAATCAGCAGATTGCCATCAACAAAGACACCACCATCGATCTTAACGGCAACATGCTCTGCCATGGTTCCGGCAACAAAGACTCCTTCTTTGTTGTCAAAGAAGGAGCCACACTCACTATCGAGGATTCAGGTAAAACTTCAGGTAAAACAATAGACAAACAGTCTCGGGTCGAAACGACGGCGGGTCAGCCTGCGACTATGACATGGGAAAAGGGAGACGGGTCTAGCTCTAATGGCGGCGCACCCAAGAGTCTTACTTACTATGAGACTAAGAGCACGCCCAATACAGATGGACTTTGCACCACCGAGACTACGTACAAGCATGACGTTACGGGCTTTGGCGCTATCGTTGCGGCATCGGACAGAGGTTCCGTACAGCAAGTGGTCACCGTTGAAGAGGGCAGCACGCTCGATCTCAAGGGCGGCATGATTACCACGGCCGCCAGTCTGAGCGATAACGGCCATGTGATTCTTTCTATGGGTAAGGTCACAATCGAAGGCGGTTACGTCACCAACGGCAACCGCGGTGGCTGGGGCGGTGGTCTGTGCATAACGGGCGCGAATGCCAGCCTTGAAATGACAGACGGCGTGGTCGCGGGAAACAAGGCAGCTTCTGGCGGCGGCGTCTACGCTGACAATGGAGCCACCTTGAAGCTTACGGGTGGAATCATCTCTGGCAACGCTACGTATTCTGATTCGGATGGTCTCGGTGGCGGCATCTTGGTTTCGGGCGGTAGTGTGACCGTTTCTGGTGGCTACATCACTAACAATAAATACGCCAAGTATTGCGGCAAGGATGGCCTGGGTAACCACGGTGGAGCTGGGCTTGCTGCCAATAACGGCGCCCATGTCACGATTTCCGATGGCCAGATTACTGGCAACTATTCCGAGGAAGCTGGCGGCGGCGTTTACGTTACCAATATTTTTCGACAAGATATGGCATGGCTCAAAATTACGGGAGGAATTATTGCCTCTAACGTGAGCTTCCGATCTGAGGGTGCTGGCATTCGAGTGGGCCAGAAGGTTGACGCGATGATTGGCGACGCTCCAGACAACAACGGCACTCCAGGCAGCAAAGTCTACATCACTAACAACTGCTGCATGTCTCGCTTTGACTGGGGCGGCGGCGGCATCTTTGTTCAGGGTGATTCGCATGTTGCAGCATCTAATGCTGGCAGGCTCTTTGTGTACAACTCGTACATTGGCGCCAATACGGCTGGCGGCTACGGCGGCGGCGTTGCAGTCTGCCCCACGGGCAAGACGTTGGTAACGAACACTTATGGCACGGCGATTTTTGGCAACACTGACGCTGGAAACGCCGGTTCTTACGATAGTGAAAACAATGATGGTAACCCCCATCTTTCTGGCGGCGGCAGCAATAAGTATCAAGACAAGGTCGCCTATGAATCGATCGATAAAAAAACCAACGAACATGTTTTTCGTAACAGTGGTCATGCCGATTTCTTCCTCGCGGCGGAAGGTCACACAACGCCGGTCGCAGTGGTAAGCGGCAAGATGCTTGGCGATATAGACGCCAGGTATTCGGGAAGCATTGAGCTAACGGATCGAATCACCATCCCCGCCAACGGTGTTGCTCAGGTAAAAAATAGCATCGGTCTGACTTCGGGTGTTAGTGCCACGGATAAAACGGCGACTGAAGCAGTACAGAAAAATGCGACAACCTTCATCACGGGCAACCATTCTTGGAACCATGGTGGCGGCATCATGTCGAATGGCGACTTGTACTTGGGTCAGCCAGCAGACACGTATGTCTATCCGAGCCTTAAGCTGAAGGCGACCAAGGCGCTGAAAAATAAGAAGACCAACGAAAACATGACGCTCGACACAAACCAGTTCCCCTTCTCCTTCTCCGTCTACCGTAAGGATTCGGATGGCGCGTCGACGCCCTCTTGGGATGGCGAAACATTCAACAGTGGTGGCTGCAAGCCGGTTAAATCTGCCCCGAATAACGCTGATGGCAACATTACCTTTGATCTTAGCAATGACCTTAGCAATGAACTTAGCAAGCAGCCCTTAGCGAGTGATACTGGCAAAATTAGATACTCATACTACTTGGTCGAAGATGCGGACAATATTCCTGGTGTTGATTACGATCATGCTGTATACGAGATTAACGTGACAGTCGAATACAACAAGACTTTACTTATGTCTGTTCCGATAAAGAATAATTCGAATTCGAATTCGACTAAAGATCTTAACGTCTATAACTACACGATTGATAATGTGTCCGTGACTAAGAATCCTGGGGGTTCAGCTAACTCTCAGGGCCATGTGCGACTAGATGATGGCTATTATTCGATTGCCGACTCCGGTGGGGGAAGTACATTCACCAACAAGTACACCCCTAGTGTTTCCTGGACTCCTAAGGCGACTAAGGTCGTTGAGGGTGGCGAGATGAAGGAGTTTACACTTCAGCTTGCGAAAGACAGCAAATTTGAAGACATCATCGGTACTGCCGTGACCTCTGGTAATGAAAATCAGCAGACGCATTCATTTTTGGATGGCAATGGTAAAGAGATCGAACTCACGTACTCGCTCTCAGATATCAGGAATAGTTCCGCCCCGGGCGACTCCACGGGCGGCCCTTCCAAGACCTTCAAGTACTACGTGCGCGAGAAGAACGAAAGATCGACCTATCCGCATTACAAGTTTGATCAGTCGGTCTATAAGCTTACGGTTGTCGCAAAGGATGACGATGCTGGAATCACAACCAATGTGACCTACACCCAGATCGTCGATGCCGAAGGCAAAGAAATTCCTGATGATAAGCGGGAAAAGAAACAGTACGGCGAGGACGCCAACGCTGGCCAAAGCCTTCCCACCTTCACCAACACCTACTCCACCTCTTTGCCCCTTTCTGGTATGTCGGGCGTCACTCTGACGTACCTTGCCGGCGCGGCGGTGCTTTGCGCTGCTGCGGCCTGGATGCACATTCGTCGCAAGGCGAATGCGAAGGGAGGTAAGCGTCGTGAATAAGAAAGTTTGCTCCTTCCCGATCTTGTTTGCGCTGCTTGCCCTCCTGATCGGCATCTGCGCGGTTGTGTTCCCCGCTTCCGCGCAGGCCGCGCCGACCTCGACCGGTTCCATCACGGTGAGCGGCACCGTGGCGAGCAGCTACGACGCCTACCGGATCTTTAGCGCCAACGTCGTCGACGGCGACAGCGACGCCAAGATCGCCACCGATCTCGCCTGGGCAAGCGACGCCGCGCGCGACGCGGCGCTGCCCGTGCTGCACAGCGCCGGCATGCCCAATTCCCAGACCACCGCGCAGGAAGCTGCCGAGTGGCTCAACACCGATTCCCACCTTACGAGCGCGCTGAGCGCACAGCTCACTCGTTCTCTCCAGAGCTCTGGCGCCGTGCCCGTGGCCCTTAACGCGGGCACGGCGGCCGAGCTGCCCTGCGGCTACTGGCTCATCGTCGCCGACGACGACGCCATCGCCCAGGGAGAGGCCGGCACCGCGCCGATCATGGCCCTGGTCGGCGGCAGCGCCGTCACCGTCAAGCCCAAGGCCGCGACCCCCAAGGTCGCCAAGCACGTGCTGGAGGACAGCACCGCCGCCTGGCAGAAGGCCGCCGACGCCACGGTCGCCGACGACCTGTACTGGCGCCTCTCTGCCACGGTCCCGGCGGGGCTCACGGCCTACGACACCTATACGGTGCGGTTCGTCGACACCATGAGCGCGGGACTCGACCCCTCCAAGGTCGCCGCGAGCATGCGCGTGTACGTGGCGGCGGGTGCGGACGGCGACTTCGACGCGGTCCAGACCGACAAGGACGGCCGCACCGGCACCGAGCCCGCGAAGGGATGGACCGATATCACGGCCCAGTGCGCCACCAAGGTAGCGGCGGACGGCAAGACCTTCACCGTGCGCTCCGGCGACCTGGTCGCCGCGCTCGGCGGGGCCGACGCCTTCACCGCGGGCGCCCGCGTGGTCGCCGTGTACAACGCGCCGCTCAACAGCGCATGCAACCACGGCATCGCGAAGGGCAACTCCAACGAGGTCTACCTGCGCTACCCGCGCTCTCCCTTTGCCGACCAGTCCGGCGACGCCGGCTTCACCCGCACGCCGAGCGACGACGCGTGCGCCTACACCTGGGATCTCGCGCTCACCAAGCGCGGCAGCGACGGCGACAAGCCGCTTGCCGGGGCGGTCCTGAGCATCGCCGACGACCGCGGTCGCACACTGGCGGCCGACGGCACGTGGGATGCGGAGGGCAAGGCCACCGTCACGACGGGCGAGGACGGCCGCGTGACCGTCTCGGGCGTGGACTCGGGCAAGCTGGAGGTCCGCGAGCTCAAGGCGCCCAAGGGCTACACCGCCTTCGAGGGCACGCGATCCGTGACAGTCAAGGCCGAGGGCCTGGACGTCGACCAGGTGACCGCCGCCAAGCCCAAGCTCACCATCACGGCCGAGTCGCCCCTGCGCGCCGACAGCGCGGACGGGTCGACGGGCAGCCTGGAGGCGTCGCTCATCAACACGCCCACCGGCACACCCCCTAGCATTACCACCGGAGGCTTTATGCCCTCGACTGGCGATATGGCAATGTACGCCGCGGCCGCCGCAGCGGTCGCCGGAGCCGCGCTCATCGTGGTCGCGCTCCTGGTCAAGCGGGGAGGTGGCAGCCATAAAGAGTAGCTGGCAGCCCCACAGAGAGCGGGGCGAGACGTAGCGAAGTAGATGCTAAAACACAGACAGATAGATTTAGATCAAATGGAATTCGAGCAGAAAGCAGAGGAAAAGAAGATGAGCATGAGCAAGAACATCGCACGCCTGGCAGTAACCGCCGGCCTCGCAGCAGCGCTGAGCTTCGGCGGCGTCATGGCCCCGGTGACTATGGCGTTTGCTGAGGGTACGCCGACGGTGGCTACGGATGGCAATGTAAAGATTGACGAGAAGACCTATACGGATACAACCTTTAAGGGTATCCAGATTTTCAAGGCCAAGGTCACGCAGGATTTGGAAGGCGTTAACAACTGGAATGGCGCTAAGACGCTTTCCGACATTGAGTGGGCGTCAGATGCCGTTAGGGATGCTGTGATCGGGGCTGCCGATACTAGCGACGTTACAATGCCCTCCGGCAATGATGCTCAGAAGTGGGCTGACTGGCTTAAAGTTAAAACCGAAGGTGAGTACAAGTCAGGTACAGACAAGACTACTAAGCTCGATGCCGGAAAGACTCTCGACAAGATCGCCAAGGCACTGGAGGACGCCAATATCACTGAAGGGACGGATGAGTGCAAAACGAGCCCCAATGGCACCTTCACTGGTCTGAATACCGGCTACTGGCTCTTCGTGACTAAAAACGTCAACACTAGCACTAATTCACCCAAGCGCGACACCGATACCTTCACTTCGCCCATTTTCGTCGTTGTTGGCGGTTCTGCTGAGACCATTGCTCCCAAGAAGCAGGTCCCAACTGTGACCAAGGCCGTAAAGGACGACGCAAAGGGCAGCACGTTCGGCGCACCCGAGGAGCCCAATAAGGCTGCGGACTCTCAGATGGACGACTATGTCGACTACCTGCTTACCGGTACCGTTGCGGGTAACATCAACACTTACAGCACCTACAAGTACACTTTCACGGATAATCTTCCCAAATCCATGACGCCGAAGTTTAAGGATAATAGCACGACGCCAGACGTCACGGTCAAGATCGGTGATACCGAGGTCAAGACAGGCTGCTACACCGCCAAGTACGAGAACGATACGATAACTGTCGACTTCACCAATCTCAAGAATTGCACGGACGTGGAAGGCACTGCCATTTCGTTGAGCAGTGACTCGAAGGTGACTGTCGAGTACAAGGCCAAGCTCGACTCCACCAAGATCTTCGATAATGGCAAGATCAAAAAAGAATTCGATGGCTTGGTTGGTAAAGCCCAGAAGAATATGGTTACGCTGACTTATTCCAACAATCCGCATACTGAGGATGTCGGCACCACGGTCGAGCACCTTGCTTATGACTACACCTACGGCATCGATGTCACCAAGGTGGGCTCTGATGACAAAGCTAAGGGGCTCGAGGGCGTTGAGTTCACGCTGCAGGAGAACGGTGATACGAGCAACTTTATCAAAGCGGACGGTACCAAGACGACTGATAGTGAGCAGGCCAAGCTGAAGACCGACGCAAACGGTAAGATAAACGTTGTCGGTCTCGATGAGGGCATCTACACCCTTACAGAGGTCACCCCGAAGCCTGGCTACAACAACTCTGCTTCCAAAGGTGTCACGTTTACCATTGCTCGCGGCACGCTTCAGCAGGATGGCACCGCGGTGACTCCTGACAAGGATTCTGCCAACGTTACTGCTGCTGATGGTGTTGTAAAGGCCGATTCTGCCGCCGTATCTACCGGTAAGCTCAGCTTCACCATTGTCGACCAGAAGGGCTCTGGCCTCCCGCTCACCGGTCTTAACGGCGTGACGTTCACTTGGATCGCTGGTGGCGCGGTGCTGTGCATCGGCGTGGCGCACCTCATCCGCAGCCGTAAGCAGGCTGAGGAGTCCGAGCAGGAGTAACGCTTGCTCACCCATCCCTTTGGCAGGTGGGATGTGATGGCCATGAGACTTGCGGACACTCTTCTCGTCCATCCACGTTCTTGCTTTGCCATTCTTTTTTCGGGGCAGACTCCGCACTGGAGTCTGCCCCGTTTTTTTGGATAACGCAGCCGGGGCGCCGTTGCTCGCAGGATCGGGCGTATGGTTAGAGAACATATGTTTGCAAATATTGCGTTTACCAGCTGTAAGTGCGAGTGCTCGCAGTAAAATACCCTTGCGACGCATCCCGTGCGCGGGCGGCCGACGACTCGATCGGAGGTCCCCAAATGCTGAAATTCCTTAACGCGCTCGCCGCCCTCGCGACGGTGGGCACGTTCGTCATCGCGTTTCTTGACTCGTATGAGGTTCGGTTTAAGGTCCGTAGGCGCACGCGCGGTGCGGACGGTAGAAGGTATTTGCGCCGCAACAAGCGCAAATAAGAATGCCCGGGGGTAGGATCCCGGGCATTTAACAACGTCGGAAACTGGTCGCCCGCGCTCCTAAGTACTTACGCGGGGTGCGTCGTTTCCTATTAGCATTGTATCCCGAATCGCCCAGCCGATTCGGGACATTTTGAAAACGCAAACACGTCGGGCAAACCCGGACAATGCGGCCAGGCTCCGCCGGACGAGGGACCATGTTTATAACTATCGAACAAATGTTTGTCAAAATCGCGTTTACCAGCTGTGGGTGCATACGCTCGCAGTAAAATACCCTTGCGACGCATCCCGTGCGCGGGCGGCCGACGACTCGATCGGAGGTCCCCAAATGCTGAAATTCCTTAACGCGCTCGCCGCCCTCGCGACGGTGGGCACGTTCGTCATCGCGTTTCTTGACTCGTATGAGGTTCGGTTTAAGGTCCGTAGGCGCACGCGCGGTGCGGACGGTAGAAGGCATTTGCGCCGCAACAAGCGCAAATAAGAATGCCCGGGGTTAGAGGCCCGGGCATTTAACAAAACCAGAAAACTAGGCCGCCCGCGCTCCCAAACATTTACGCGGGGTGCGTCGTTTTCTATTGATATTGTATCCCGAATCGCCCCACCGATCCGGGACATTTTGAAAACTCAAATGCGGGCTTATCCTCCCTTGATTCTCATTTTCATTGCAACAGCCTCAGGACTCAGCGCAACGCGTTGCG
>CATYLC010000010.1 GCA_958408685.1 uncultured Collinsella sp.
TGCTAGGCGAGCACTTTTACCGGGCGGCTAACCCACACAAACCCCCGAAGAGCCATTTAAAAGCCGTACTTGTCCATCGACCAGGAACTGAAACACAAAACTACCCTGATGCCGACTTCAGCCAAGTTTTCTCCCTGCGAAAATGGAGCGGTCGTTTTGACCTCGACAAAGCAATATATGAGCACGATTCCATGGTTCAATTGCTTGAGAAGCATGGCGTAGAAACCATTGAAATTAGGGACCTTCTCGAAGACTCACTTGAAACTGAGCCCCAATCACTTAAATGTTTTATTGATGACTACCTCCGTTGCAGTGGGGCAACAGGCAGAGAGTTCCTCGAGACAATAACCCAGCTGTTTGAGAACGCTAAGAACACCCAGGAATTGGTGAATATAGTACTTAACGGCATTCGCTTTGGAGACACTGAGCTATGTTCAAACCAGTCGGAAACACTACGGGCGCTCGTGCACGAGCAATTTGACCCCGCCTCGCTCTTGGTCAATCCCCTCAACACGCTTTTTTTCACTCGTGATCCTGCTGTGGTAGTCGGAGACGGCATCATCCTAAATCATATGTATTGGCCTGAGCGTGATCGTGAGGTCGCCTTATACCGGCAGATATTCACCCACCACAAGATCATGGGAGAAACCCCGGTATGTGATTTGAACAGGAGTAGTTACCATATCGAAGGCGGAGACGTTCTTGTTATCAGTGCTAAGACATTATTAGTTGGAATCTCTGACCGAACTGAACCCGCCGCCGTCGAGTCACTTGCCAAAGAGCTCCTGACCTCAAATAAATTCCAGACCACCGAGCTAATTGCGATTCGAGTCCCCTCTGACGGGCTGCGTATCCACCTCGATACGTTCATAAGTAGAATTGATCACGACGCGTTCCTCATCGATCGTGAGATATGCAATGCCGTTGATGCATACAGCATTCAACTAAAACGATCCGGAAAGGGCCTTACGATCACTCCTATCGATCGCACGATTCCGGAAATACTCTCTGTAGCCTGTTGCGAACCAATAAAAGTAATTGACTGCGGAGGCGGGAATCAAACCGCCTACGAAAGAGAGCGCCGGAACAACGCAACGTCTATCCTTGCGCTCTCGCCAGGAAAACTATGCGTATATGAAGAAAACGTTTGGACCAACGAAGCGCTTGAGAAAGCAGGAATGGAATTATTCCCGTTATCCATTGACGAGCTCACCAAAGGC
Source organism: uncultured Collinsella sp. (assembly GCA_958408685.1). Taxonomy (GTDB): domain Bacteria; phylum Actinomycetota; class Coriobacteriia; order Coriobacteriales; family Coriobacteriaceae; genus Collinsella. The sequence continues at coordinate 1,221 of CATYLC010000010.1, forward strand.
TATGGTGGCACAAACTGTCTATGCCTCCCTCTGTGGCGAGAGGATCTATAGCCATGGGCTTCGGGGCAAATATTCGTAAACTCCGCACCATGGAGCATCTTGGTCAGGCGCAACTTGCAGAGATGTTGGGGGTATCTAAAGAGACCGTTTGTCGTTGGGAAAAAAGTCGGTATGCCCCCCGTGAGCGCCATATTGAAAAGTTACAAGCGCTCTTCGGTTGCACCCGCGATGAACTTGTTGGCGAGGAAAACGGTTTGGCCGTAAAGCTCGCAAATAAAAGAATCGTCACCGACGAAGACCCTGCTATCCGCGAAATGGAGGGCGCATTTCCCGTCATCGATATCGAATCGCAAAAGCGCCGCATCACGCACAGCCAACAAAATGCTTGCGCGCCTGTAGACGTAGCCAAGCGTCACCCACATAGCGTTTTCGTTAAAATCAAAGGTGACGAAATGTCCCGCATTTACCCTCCCGGCAGCTTACTACTTGTCGATACCACCGCAAAGCCTTGGAACGGCTGTGCTGTATTGGCGCTCGCAGACGGTAAAACACCGGTAATTAGGCGATTTGCAGAAGGAAACGACATGATTGTGCTGTCGTCCCATTCATATGCAACAGCAAGTCCGGATCTGATGTTTAACAAACGGAGGATTAGAATCATAGGAGTCGTCGTTTGGTATCAAGCGAGCCACGATCACACGCTTAATTAAATCGACTTTCCCAAAAACGACCGTACCGCACAGACAGCTCAAAGCCCCAGCCCAAATGAACTACTTTTTGGACGCTTTGCGCTCGTCGCGGATGCGGGCGCGGTCCATGGCCGCCTCGACGGCCGAGAATCGGCAGCCGCAGTAGTTCTGCCGATACATGCCCAGCTCGCGCGAACGGCGCGTAGCCTCGGGATAATACGGGCGAAAATCGCGAATCACCGGAGTGAGACCGCGGGCAGCAGCCAGACGCTCCAACACATCATTGCAGGTTTCGAACAACTGGTACGGCGAGACGGCGAGCGTCGTGCCCACAAACTCAAACCCGCGCTCCTGGGCCACACGGCACGCCTCGGCCAGACGCAGGGCATAGCATGCGCGACAGCGACGGGCTCGATCGGCGCCCAGCGGGGCCACGCCGGCCTCCCAGCGCTCCCGGTCCTCCCCCGCCTCGACGAGCTCGATGCCGCCTTCGGCACACCACCGGCGCAGCTCGTCCAGGCGACGCTGCCATTCATCGTGCGGCTGAATATTGGGGTTGGTCCAGCAGATTGTGGGCTCAAACCCCTCCTCGCGCAGCAGGCGGACCGGCTCAAGCGAGCACGGTGCGCAGCAAGCGTGCAACAACAACGGCTTCATCAACATCTCCTCTCCCGCAATGATTTTTTAATCCCCGTCCCAGAAAAATCATTCCAAAAAGACTACTTTGCGAAAAAGCGCACGCCAAAGGACGTGTCCTCGCAGGCAACAATGCGGCGATCGCGTAGAATGGTTCGCACGTAGTACCAGTCGCCCACACAGCCCGACAAATGCAAGCCGGCCGCCAGGTAGCACAGCAGCGGATAGCCCGAGAACGCAAACCCCAGGGCAAACGCTGTCGTCACAACAACCGTCGGCGCCAGGCAAACTGCCACGTACCGCCGGCGCGAATATACCACGCCCTCGGCGCAGGCATAGATCATCGCCGTCTCGCGATTCGCCCCAAAGGTCACCTGCGCGCCCGCAGGCGCCAGCAGCTTAAAAAACACACCGTGCACCAGCTCGTGCACGGCAAATGACGCCGCCGAAACCGCAGCTAAGCCGACTATCCAGCCCAAGACCGTGGTCCAGCCGCCCGCGTCAGCCGCATCCAAGTCCGCAGGCCCGCCCATCAGCATAAACACCGGCACCAAGCACACAGCAAATGCGCCAAGCACGGCCATCCCCCACACAAAGCAGGCGTGCAGAAAATCCTCGTCTTCAAACGCATGTATGTTGGAAATCTCATTCATAGCATCTTAGGATAGCGTCCCTGCCACGTACCCGTCAGCATGTGCGATAATGTCGAACGATATGCACGAATTGACCACCGCGCCGCCGAGCCCCGCGCCCGGCCGCGCTCTCACTATATGCGAAGGAGTCCCATGGCATCCAAATACTCCATGAACGACCGTCCCAGCTGGCCTCGCCGCGCCATCGTTACCGCCGGCGAGCCCTATGGCAACAAGGGCCTTCACTTTGGCCACGTCGGCGGCGTCTTTGTCCCGGCCGACTTCTTCGCCCGCTTCCTGCGCGACCGTCTGGGCCGCGAGAACGTCATCTTCACCTCGGGCACCGACTGCTATGGCTCGCCCATCATGGAGAGCTACCGCAAGCTCAAGGAGAACGAAGGTTACGATAAGTCCATCGGCGAGTATGTCGAGTCCAATCACTCCCGCCAGGCCGCGACCCTCAACAACTACAACATCAGCTGTGATATCTACGGCGGCTCGGGCCTTGAGCCGGCTGCGCAGATTCACAACGAGGTTACCGCCGAGATTATCGAGCGTCTGCACGAGCAGGGCACCATCTCCAAGCGCTCCACGCTGCAGTTCTACGACGCCAAGGCCGGCACGTTTCTCAACGGCCGCCAGGTGATCGGCCGCTGCCCCATCCAGGGCTGCAAGTCCGAGAAGGCCTATGCCGACGAGTGCGACCTGGGTCACCAGTTTGAGCCCGAGGAGCTCATCGCGCCCAAGAGCCAGCTCACCGGTGAGGTGCCCGAGCTGCGCCCGGTCGACAACCTCTACTTCGACCTGCCGGCCTACCTCGACTTTATGAAGACCTACACCGCCAAGCTCGCCCAGAACCCGCAGGTTCGTTCCGTGGTCTCCAAGACCATGGAGGAGTGGCTGCTGCCGGCTCAGCTCTACATCCAGAACAAGTTCCGCGAGGCTTTCGACGCCGTCGAGGATCAGCTTCCCGAGCACACCGTGCTGGAGCCCGAGGGCAACAAGAGCAGCTTTACCGTCACCTTCCCCAGCTGGAAGGAGCGCGACGATGCCCACGCGGTGCTCGCCAACGGTGGCGTGCGTTTCCGCAGCGGCAAGGCACTCGTGCCCTTCCGCATCACCGGCAACATCGACTGGGGCGTTCCGGTGCCCGAGGTCGATGGCGTCTCCGACGTCACCTGCTGGTGCTGGCCCGAGAGCCTGTGGGCGCCCATCAGCTATACGCGTACCGTGCTCGCACGCGATGCCAAGGCCGCCGGCGTAACCGAGGGCGTCGCCGCCCAGGATGCCGCCCTCATGGGCGAGCCCGCTGCCGACTCCACGCAGGTCCCCGCGCCCACCTACCAGCACAGCTCGCTCGACTGGCGCGACTGGTGGTGCTCTGACGACGCTCAGATCTACCAGTTTATCGGTCAGGACAACATCTACTTCTACTGCATCGCGCAGACCGCCATGTGGGAGGCCCTGGGCTGGGACCTCACGCAGAGCACCGTCAGCGCCTGCTACCACCTGCTCTACATGGGCAAAAAGGCCAGCTCGTCCTCGCAGACGCCTCCCCCGCCGGCAGACGACCTGCTCAACCACTACACCTGCGAGCAGATGCGCGCGCATTGGCTGTCGCTCGGCCTATCCGAGAAGCCGGTAAGCTTTAGTCCCAAGGCATACGACATGCGCGTGACCGGCAAGGACAAGGACGGCAACGAGGTGCGCGCCTGCGACGACAAGCGCGTTATCGACCCGGCCCTTAAGGAGAGCGCGCTGCTGACCGGCGTGTTCAACCGCCTGGCCCGCAGCTGCTTCTACGGCGTCGCCGTCAAGGAGGGCGACGAGAGCCCCTACCGCAACGGCTGCATCCCCGCCGGCACCGCTTCTGACACCGTGGTCGAAGCCGCCCAGCAGGCAGCCCTCGCCTTTGAGCAGGCCATGTACAAGTTCGAGACGCACCGCGCGCTTGCCGTGTGCGACGACTACCTGCGCGCCGCCAACAAGCGCTGGAGCGATGCCTCCAAGGCCGCCAACAAGCTCGAGGGCGAGCCGGCCAATGCCGCGATGACGCAGGCCCTCGTCGACGCCTTTACCGAGCTGCGCGTGGCAACCGTCCTGATGCACGGTATTGTGCCGGCCGGCTGCGAGCTCATCTGCGAGTACTTCGACGTCGATCCGGTCGCCTTCTTTAGCTGGGATAACATCTTTGCCTCCACGGACGAGTTCGTGGAGAGCCTGGGCGAGAAGCCCGGTGAGCACCGCGTGAAGCCGTTGCCCCCGCGCTTCGACTTCTTCAGCAAGCACGAGAGCCAGTACTAAAACACTCGACATGTAATGGAATGGGAAGGAAAGACGGATGTCCAAGCCGCGTCGTCGTAAGCAGAAAAAGCAGGTTAAGCCCGAGCTCAAGCTTAGGCAGTTTGCCTCCACCGAGCTTTCCGACCAGCTTGCCGCCCTTCCCTGCGCCGCCGACCTGCCGTGCTTTATGGTCGATACGGTCGCCGGCGCCTATGCGCCCGCCGATGCCGAGCTCATGATCGAGGGCTTCGGCGCCGCGGTCACACGCCCGGTCACACTGCGCGCCAACACGCTCAAGGCAACCGCCGAGGACATCGCTGCGGCGCTCGATGCCGCTGGCATCGCCCACAACCCCGTCGCCTGGTACCCGGACGCCTTTATCCTGCCCGAGGCCCAGGTTTCCGATCTGTGGGATCTCGACATCTACCGCGACGGCAAGATCTATCTGCAGAGCCTGTCGTCCATGATGCCGCCGTTGGTTCTGGGCGCCCAGGCAGGCGAGGACATCCTGGACATGTGCGCAGCCCCTGGCGGCAAGACGACGCAGATCGCCGCCCTCACCCAGGGCCAGGCACACCTCACGGCCTGCGAGATGAGCATTCCCCGCGCCGAAAAGCTTGAGTCCAACCTCCACCGCCAAGGTGCCAAAAACGTGCCCGTCATGCGCATCGACGCACGCGAGCTCGACGAGTTCTTCCGCTTTGACCGCATCCTGCTCGACGCTCCCTGCACCGGCACGGGCACCGTCATCAGTGGCAACGAGAAAAGCCTGCGCGGCCTCACCGAGCAGTTGCTGAGCAAGTGCGCCCGCTCGCAGCGAGCACTTCTGGACCGCGCCATGGGTGCCCTCAAACCGGGCGGCACGCTCGTCTATTCGACCTGTTCGATCTTGCCGCAGGAAAACGAGGACGCCCTGCAAGAGGCCCTCGACAAGCATATGGACTGCGAGCTCATCCCCCTCGACGGCACGCCAAGCGAAAGTGAAGCACGACGCACCCAGGAAGCTGGTGAGGAGCCGCGCATCGAGTCCAACGCTCTGACCGAAGCCATTGCCGCGGGTCAGGTATCGGCCATCGCCAACGGCCTGCCCGGCACGCTCACCATTCCGCCTAGCCGCGACTTTGAGGGCTTCTACATTGCCCTGATCCGAAAACGCAGCTAGCGCACGGATCCAAAACTCAACAAGCTATCTCTGTGCGCGTTTGCCCTGCTGGTCGCGATGCTGTTTAAGCATCGCACGCTCCTTGCGTTCGGCCCTTTTGCCCTTAATGGCCGTGACCACAAAGTAGATGACCGCGGCGGCAACGATTGCGGCCACACACAGGCCGATCGAGCCAAACATTGCTGTCAATTCCATACCGCGTCACCTCTCTTTTAAACGGGGCTTTCAAGATAGCACCTCGATACCCGCCACCACAGCTCCTTCACGTTCGCCGGCCCTTCGGTCTAACGGATGGCGCGGCGGGAAAAATCAACTCGTCAAACGATTTAGCATTCGCAATTCCGGCTGCATCGCGCCGGCCATCATCACATAGAATCGAGCCTCCATGGATACCCTCAACGATCTAAATGAGCGCGTCGACGCCTTCGTCGGCACCAGCTCCTTCGACACGCCTGCGGCGGCAAACGACCAAGCTCCCATCGATGTGCCCGCCGAGGTGCACGAGGACATCGTCGCCTCGGTCGATTTTTCCGAGGTCGAGCTTGCAGACGGGTTCACCGAGCCCCAAGTAGCCGTCACGCCCAACGGCCTGCTCCCTATGGAGCCCCTGCCCATCGACGGACGCCTGCGCAAGGCTGCCCTTCGCATGCCCGACGAGATCGAGGAGGCCAGCGGCTTCACGCTCTTTGGCCGACGCATCAAGTCGCTCATTTACACCACCGATGTCGCGGTTATCCGCAACTCCAACGCCGACGCCGTCTTTGCGGTCTACCCTTTCACGCCGCAGCCCGCCATTACGCAAGCGCTGCTGACCGTCGCCGAGTGCCCGGTCTTTGTAGGCGTGGGTGGCGGAACTACGACCGGTAAGCGCTCCGTGCAGATGGCAGCCGTCTCCGAGATGCAGGGCGCGGCGGGCTGCGTGGTCAACTCCCCCGCTACTGCCGAGATGGTCGAGCACATCACCAACATCGCCGACATCCCCGTCATCGCCACGGTCGTTCGCTGCGACGACGATGCCCACGCCAAGGTGCGCGCTGGAGCCAAGATTCTCAACATCGCCGCCGGCAAGAACACGCCCCAGGTCCTACGCGAGCTGCGCGAGCACTATCCCAACCTGCCGCTTATCGCGCCGGGCGGCAAGACGCCCGAGAGCATTCGCGAGACCATCGCCGCCGGCGCCAACGCCATCATCTGGACACCGCCTTCGGCCCAGCAGCTACAGACCGACATGATGCAGCGTTATCGCAAGATGAAGGAAGACGCCACACCTGTCATCTCGCGCGACGACGTGCCCATTATCGACCAGGTCGCCGCCGCCGAGGTCAGCCAAGTCGAGAACATGAATCCCGATGTGCCGATTCCCGACGAAGTCATCGAGCGCGTCGCTTCGATCCACGAGCGCGTCGAGGAGCATCGCGCCAACCGCGGCCTCAAGCCGTCACTGCACGGCTTTTTCTTCCGCGGAAAGAAACGCTAGCCGCAACAGCAAGGCCCGCCCCACAAACGTGAGGCGGGCCGTTTTCGTTTGAGCAATCATGCAGCGACGTGATGGGGCAAATTAATCCACGCGCTTGTCGCCCATAAAGAAGAGCGCCACCGTACCAGGTTCGGTATGCGAGCCAATCAGAGTACCGATGTCATTGATCTCAATCTTGCCTTTAAGCTGCGGAACCTGTTCCTCAATCAGCGCCGCGACCGCCTCAGCATCCTCGCGGCACGCTGACTGCGACATGATGCACTTACCCGAATAATCTGCACCGTCCTGTACGTGTGCCATCATGGTCTTAGCCATCTCGGAAATCGCGCGCTTCTTAGTGCGAATCTTCTCACGTGGCGACAGCTTACCTTCGCAATCGACCGTCATAAGCGGGCAAATCTTAAGCGCCGTGCCGATGATCGCGCTCGCGGCCGAAATGCGACCGCCGCGCAGGTAGCTCGACAGATCGGTCGAGAAGAACCAGTGGTGCAGGTTGAGCTTGTGCTCCTCGATCCAGGCAGCCGTCTCGTCGAGTGAAGCCCCGCTATCGCGCACATCGGCGGCATATTCCAACAACAGGCCAAAGCCCGAAGACGCCGCCAGCGAATCGATGACGCGCACCTTGCCGCCCTCGGGATAACGATCCGCAAGCATCTGCGCCGCGACGCAGGCCGATCCATACGTGCCCGAAATACCCGACGACAACGTCAGGTGCAGCACGTCTTTACCCTCGGCAACAAACGGCTCCCAAAACTCCTCGTACTCACCCACGCTCACCTGAGACGTCTTGGGCATGGCGCCCGCGGCAATCTGGGCAAAAAACTCGTCCGGCGTAATCGACTGATACAGATCGTCCGTATAGACAACATCGTCGATCTCGTAATGAAAACACACGACAGGGATATTGCGCGACGCAAAGAACTCACGGGTTCGATCGGCGGCGGATTCACAGGTCAGGACAAAATCACTCATATGAGGCTCCTTACTCATTGCTGCGCAAATTATCGCACAGTGAGCCTACATGCGGTACATATGTCCACTATTTACCAAATCGAACCAAAAATAGTGAACATCTTTACCACTATCGTCTCCACCGACCCGACGCATAAATATCTGAGAAAACACCCTCTGTCGTCTCCACCCGACCAACACATCTACCTTCACTAAATCGATTTACCAAACCGTTCAGCCGACAATTCAGCCGCTGGCGCAAAATCGAAACAAAAGCGGCGCATACTGATAAACGTTTGACGCTGTTTATCAGTTTTACCAACCATATCGGAAGGTGTTTCATGGTCGCATTCGATCGCAACCCGCAAGACTTCAAGTATCTGCGCCTGCTGTCGAGACAGTTCCCCACCGAACAATCCGCATTTACCGAAATTATCAACCTCTCGGCAATCCTCAACCTACCCAAGGGCACCGAGCATTTTATGAGCGACGTGCATGGTGAGTACGAAGCCTTTATGCACATCCTCAACAACTGCTCGGGCGTCGTGCGCGAACATGTCGACGAGATCTTTGGCGACACGCTCTCCTTTGACGAAAAGGGCGAGCTGTGTACGCTTATCTACTACCCGCGCGAGAAGATCGACCTGGTCCGCAGCCGGCGCGAGGACTCGCCCACCTGGTACAAGACGATGCTTGACCAGCTCATCATGGTCGCGCGCTCACTTTCAAGCCGCTACACGCGCTCCAAGGTGCGTAAGGCCATCCCGCGCGACTACGCCTACATCATCGACGAGTTGTTGCACACGCACCCGGACGAGAACAACTATCGCGTGCGCTATCACGAGCGCATCGTGGAGTCCATCCTGGAGACCGCCAGCGCCGACGACTTTATCGAGTCGCTCGCCTCGCTCATCAAGCGCCTGGCCGTCGACCACCTGCACCTGGTGGGCGACATCTTCGACCGCGGCGGCGGCGCGGCCAAGATTATGGACCGTCTGCTCACCTACCATTCACTCGACATCCAGTGGGGCAACCACGACCTGCTGTGGATGGGCGCTGCGGCCGGTGAGCCCGCCTGCATCGCCACGGTGTTGCGCAACAACCTACGCTACGACAACTACGAGATCCTGGAGAACGACTACGGCATCTCGCTGCGTGAGCTTGTCGCCTTTGCCGATGCCACCTACACCGCCGGTGAGTCCATCACCCCGCTGATCAAGGCCATCAACGTGCTGCTCTTTAAGCTCGAGGGCCAGATTATCCAGCGCCACCCCGAGTTCGATATGACCGACCGCCTGTTACTCGACGAGATCGACCACGACACCGGCACGGTCACGCTCGCCGACGGCAGCGTGTGGCCGCTCACGACCAACGACTTCCCCACCGTCGACCCGGCGGACCCCTATACGCTCACGTCTCAGGAGCAGCACATCATCGACAAGCTCGTGTCCGAGTTTGTCACCGCCGATCACCTGCATCGCCATATCGATTTCCTCTACACCCACGGCTCGATGTACAAGGTCGCCAACGGCAACCTGCTCTTCCATGGCTGCGTGCCGCTCAACGAAGACGGCACCTTTAGCAGTATGAACTGCCTGGGCACCTGGCACGCCGGCCGCGATTATCTCGATTTTTGCGACCACATCGCCCGCCGCGCCTGGCGCGTGGGCGACCGCGACGCTCTCGACTGGATGTGGTACCTGTGGATTGGCTTTAACTCACCCGCCAGCGGACGCCTGGTGCGTACCTTTGAGCGCGCCTATATCGCCGATAAGAGCACCTGGGTCGAGCCGATGGACCCGTACTTTACGCTTACCAAGTCGCCCTCGGTCTGCGATGATATCATGCGCGAGTTTGGCGTCGCGCCCATGGCATGCTCGCCGACCGGCCACATCATCAACGGCCACACGCCCGTTAAAACCACCAAGGGCGAGCAGCCCATCCGCGCCGAGGGCAAGCTGCTGGTCATCGATGGCGGCTTCTGCCGCGCTTACCATCCCAAGACGGGCATCGCCGGCTATACGCTCATCTCGAGCTCGCGCGGCTGCCGCCTCAAGTCGCACCGGGCCTTTACGACGGTTGCCGAGGCACTCACGCGCAACGTGGACATCGAAAGCGAGACCAACCGTTTTGACCAAGCGGACCGTCGCCGCATGGTGAGCGACACCGATACCGGCGCCAAGATCCGCAGCCAAATCCAAGACCTGCGTCAGCTGCTCGATGCATATAGAAACGGTGCTATCGAGAAGCGCGCCTAGCACCACCCGCGGGGATTGGCTAAACTTGCTGAGTTTGTCATCCCCGCGGCGCTTCGGCGCCAGCTTAAGGCAGGTACCATGCAAAAGCTCCTTGCGCAGATCATGAAATTTGGCGTCGTCGGTGTCATTGCCACGGTTATCGACTTTGGCATTATGAATCTGCTCCACTACGGTCTGGGCCTCAACATCCTAATCGCCAACACCAGCGGCTTTATCATCTCACTCATCTTTAACTACCTCGCAAGCATGAAGTACGTGTTTGCGCACAAGGAAGGCATGAGCCGCCACCGCGAGTTCATCATCTTTGTCGTGCTGTCCGTGATCGGTTTGGTGCTCAACGACGGCATCGTGCTGGCGCTCAACGCCGGCCTGGGACTCGAGGCCAATATCGCCAAGATCTGCGCCACCGCGCTTGTCATGGTCTACAACTTTGTGACCCGAAAAATCTTCCTGGAGGGCGACGAGACAAAATAGCTCGAAACCCCTGCAGCATTACGGCGCCCACGGACGACGCGCACTCAGCGCAGTATCGTCCGTGGGTGTCGCTCGTTTACGGGCAAATTTTCAACGTTTGCGGATTAGCTCTTGAAAATTTGGCGAGTTCATATAGTTCTTGGCAAAGACCTTACGTTTCCCTTGTAAAAGCTCTAAAGTATCCTCTGCTCGATTCATCAACGCATTGGATGTGATTACGTGCGCAAGGCGCTGGCACAACCTCATACCAAGCAGTTCCTCAAGTTTGCCGTCGTGGGTCTTATCTCCTTTGGCATCGACTGGGGCATGCTCATTGCGCTCGTCGAGCTGTTCCACCTCGACTTTTTGATGAGCACCACGGTTTCGTTTATCACGTCCGTCGTGGTCAACTACTGGCTCAGCATGAAGTACGTGTTCGACCACCGCAAAGGCATGAGCCGCAAGCGCGAGTTCACGATCTTCACCATCCTGTCGGTGATCGGCCTGGGCCTCAACGACCTGTACATGTTTGTGGGCGTCACGTTTTTGAGCATCGGCTACCAGGCCATGAAGGCCATCGCCACGTTCCTCGTCACCTGGTACAACTACTTCAGCCGCCGCTTCTTCCTCGAGGGCGCACGGTCGTAGTCGATTCACTATTTGCTTGAATGTATAACCAGTTGGAATTCCCATTCCAACCGGTTTTTTGTTTGCCGAGAGACCCGGCGATCCAGTCCCATTCGCATGAAAAACGGGCGGCTCGGATGTTGGTCCGAACCGCCCGTCTGGCGCGCTATGTCGAGGCCTCTAGCCTGTAACGTAATACCAGACTACGTTGTCGCAGTTTGAGAGAACGTAGTTACTACAGGCCGTCATGGGCGTTGTGCCGTTGACGGAGTACATCCACCCGCTCGTGCCGCCGTACTGTTTCTCGGCCAGACCACCAATCGCGGAAACATACGTGCCGTACGACGAGCCGTGTGCGTTGACAGAAAGGCCCAGCGCGCACAGGGCATCGTAAACGGTAGCGCCTTCGTTAAAGGTAAAGGTGCCACCAGAGGACACGGGATTGCCCACAGCACTCGATGTGACCGAAACCGTCACCGTTACGTAGTTGGACTCCTGCGAGCCGCCCTGACCGCCCGAGGAAGCGCTTCCGCCATTAGAGGATGAGGCTCCATCAGACGACTGACCGCCGCCCGAAGAAGCACCGCCAGACACATTGGAAGTATCACCGGCTCCCGTATTTTGGGCAGCGGATTTATCGCCAGACCTCTTGCTGTCCTGACCATCGGACTTCTTGCTATCCGAGCTTTTGTCCGATTCCTTGTGCGAAGACTCGGAATCATCCTTGGCGTCGTTCGAGCCCTTGGACTCATCTTTTGCAGCATCCGAAGATTTGGAATCCTTGGAACTGGCCTCGCCCGAAGCGGTAGACGAGCCAGACCCCTTGGTGTCCTTGGCGACGACGCTCTCCCCCGTCACGGTCTGAACGATCCAGTCAATGGACCAGGCGCCGCTCTCGGAAGGATGGACGAAGCCCAGCGAGACGACGATCAGAATGGTGCATGCGGCAGCAAGAACGCCAAGGAGCGCCTTGCGACGAGATGCGGACGCCGCCGAAGCGGCGCCCTGTTGCTTTGCATCGTCGAACTGAATGAACGAGGAATCTGGTTGCTTGGGGTCAGCGTCCTTGGATTTATTGGACACAACCCTCACCTACCGACGTTTGGTGAACACGAACACGCCAACGATGGCGAGACCGATGACGCCGGCGGCAACGCCAACAATAGCGAGCGGGTTGGTGCCAGTCTCCTGCTCGGAAGCACTAGAGGACTTCTTAGCAGTGATCGTAGAAGCAGCACCCGTATCGGACTTGGAATCGGACTTCTTGTCGGACTTCTTGTCGGACTTGCCGTCCTTCTTGTCAGACTTGTTGTCGGACTTCTTGTCGGACTTCTTGTCGGACTTGTTGTCCTTGGTCTTGGTCTTGGTCGACACCGTCGTCTTGGTCACCGGCTTCTTGCCCGGGGCAATAGCGCCGCCCTTCGAGCCGGAGCCAGAACCCGCGCCAGCGCCAGTGCCGGAACCAGTACCGGTACCAGAACCGCCGCCGCCATTCGAACCAGCGCCGCCATCACCGCCAGGGTTAACGGCATTCTTGGTCCACTTGGCATACAGCGTCAGATCGGCCGTCACCGGCGTGCTAAAGTCATACGCCTGCGTACAAGCCTCATCGGTATACCAACCGCCGAAAGTGTAGCCATCGCGCGTCGGATCGGCCGGCTTGACCAGCTTGCCATCGGCCGTAGCAACAAACTTAGTGTCGCAAGCAGACCCGCCGTTGGAGTTAAAGGCAACCGTCCAAGACTCGACAGCTCCAAGTTTAAACAGCGTGCCCGAATCATTGATGTAGTACAGGCTGCCAGAAGCATCGGCAATGACCGGAGAGTCACAGTACTGGTAATGACCAGCCGCATCATAAATCTGCGTCGCCTCTGCATCGCCGAGCGTATAGCGATACACGCCACCACCAGCAGAGTAGTTGACGTAATCCTTGCTATCCGCGCTGTTAACGGTGAAGTACACATAGGTCTTGCCGCCCTGAACACTCACCAGCGGAGTAGCAGCAATACCGTTGAGGCCAGCCGGCAGCGCCTTGCCGTCGGCAGCAGCGACCATCGTGGTCTTACCCGTCTTCAGGTTATAGAGAACCAGAGCAGAGCCAGTAGCCGTCTGTCCGCCGACAATCAGATTGTCACCAGACACCGCAGGGGCGCTCAGATTATTCGTAAGGCCCAGATCAACCGTCTTCTGTTCACTCAGCACGCCCTTCGCCGAAAGCGAAATCACATGGAGCTTTCCGTCGTGCGTCATCTGATAGAAGGTCGAACCATTGGACGGATCGGCAATGCAATCGGCATTTGCGACAGCGCCGAGCTTCATGGTCGAAACGACATCGCCCGTCGTCTTATCAATGCACTTAAGCGTACCCGCGCTCGTAGGAACGATGGCATACTTATCCGTCAAAGCCGCACCAGTCCAGTAATAGCCCTCGGCAGGGTCGATGTTCTGCCAAGAAACTTCGCCCGTGGCAATCTTAATGCGCGCAAAGGAGCCGTTGCCGTAGGTCGCGTTGTAATTCTCGTCATACGAAATATCGACCGAGCCTACATAGACGTACTCGCCGTCCGAAACGACGGTGCAGGAGCTCTGCGTCAAGTCCGTCAAACCAGGCGTCAGCCACTTGCAGATCAGCTTGTCTGCAGAAATCGCCTGGACCGCACCGCCGTTGAGCGGAACGATGATAAGGCCATTGGTATAGATCGGACGAGAGGTATAGCTCACCTTGGAGGCAAGCGGCGCAGAGGCAACCTTTTTGCCCGTGGACGAATCGATCTTAATGAGCTCGTTCTCGGTCGCGATGTACACAAAGCCGTTAGCAATGACAGGCTCGCTGCAGTTGGCATACTGCTGACCAGACTCGGCCTTCCAATCGAAGGCCCACTTAAGACCGGCGGCCTGCGCAGGCGTCTTGGCATCCGTTACGGTCGAACCGTTGCCACTGTTGCCGTAGCCGGCCCACTCGGCATCCCAATCAGGAGTCGTCGCGCTCGGATCCACGACAATCTTGTCGGGATCGGGCATGGGCGAATTATCGGTGGTATAGGCAAGCGTGACCTTATCGCCGCTCTTGAGCGTAATCTGATTGGCGCAGAGTAAGGAGGGCTCTCCGTTGATATACAGATGCCAATATTTATTGGTCGCAGCATCCCAACCATACGGCTTGTGATCGAACGGCGAAGTAATGGAATTCAGGAACCAGTACTCACCACTCTGGGAGCCGTTGTACGCAACGCCCTTGGCCTTCAGAACTGCCTCAATAAGGTTCTGGGCCGTGGAGCCTTCGGGCAGAGAAACATTGCTTGCCGTGCCCCAACGCGTATTGTTCCCGTTGACATCGGGACCGATAACATCGGCGGATCCAAGCACCTGACCGGGGAGGGCATCGGCGTCAGCACCATACATAAAGGTGACGGCATCGCCCTCATGGAGCTCGTAGGCACCGGCGCCAACGTCGGCGAACTTGCCATTTACGTAGAAGCGCCAATAGCTATTGGTCGCAGCATCCCAGCCATAGGACTTACCATCGAACGGCGAATAAATGCCGTTGAGGAACCAGCCCCAAGACGATTCGCTAGCATCGAGCTTAAGGCCGGTCTGCTCAAGGAGATCCTTGGCAGTGGAGCCTGCCTTGAGACTCGTCTGGCCCGTCGAAGCCCAAACCTGCTGCTTGCCGTCCTTGTCCTTACCGAGAACCTGAACAGAAGCATGGACAGAATCGGAGGGCAGCTGGTCGCCCCAGCCACCGTAGAACCACGTAACGGTATCGCCGGCATGGATGGTGACATTGTCCGCCGTATAGTCACTCGACTTGCCGTTGATGAACAGCTGCCAATAGGTCGAATAATCTTGGGGCGTGCCCAGCTCAACACCGTTGTACTTAAGGCTCAGAATGAAGGAGCCCGCAGCAACGGCGTCAATATCATTCGCCTCGAGCGCGACCTTCGTAAGGTCAAGTGCGCTCGAGCCGGACGTCACCACATACTGCGCGTTATCGACCCAAGTCTGAGTCTTGCCCTGGGCATCGCGACCAATGACGGTCACATTTGCGGCAACCTGGTCCTTAACGACAGGGGACGAGCTACCAGCCGTATAGGCAAACTCAATCTTCTGCCCCTGGGTGAGCTTGACGCTGCTCGCGCCAACCGAGGAAGACGCGCCGTCGACGAACAGCTGCCAGAAGGCATAAGTCGTCGGATCGTAGGCAAGCGTGCGACCATCGCTCGGGGATGTGATGCTTTCGAGGTAGAAACCGTATGCCGTGTTCGGTTCGTACTTCGCCTTGAAGCCCGTCTTCTCCTGCAGCTTAATGAAGGCATCCGCAGCCGTCGCGCCCTCGTCGAGCTTGAGCTGCGTAGGTGCCACCCAGGTCTGAGCCTTGCCGTCAGCATCGGTGCCGATAATCGAGAACGAGACCTCGACTTGCTTCTTGGCGACATCGCCAGTTTCTGTCGGGTTCTCCGTCTGGACGGCAGCCGCGGCGGCAGATCCTGCTTGGCCAGCGGACGCCGTCGAGGACTGCTCGCTCGTAGCAGGGCTCTCCCCCGTCGCCGAGCCTTCGTCGCCAGTTGTTGCCTCTGTTATGGCTGCACTAGCTGCAGGCGCGCCCTCGGAATCCGAAACCTCGGCGCCGCTCTGCTCAGCGGTACCGCCCGCAAGCGCTGCGTCCTCGCCCGGCGTCGTAGCCTGAGCCGCAGCCTCGGCAATGCCCTCGGCGCCCTCGGCCCACAGCTGAGCCGGTGTGGTGCCAAAGGCCATCGCGAAGGCCAGGAATGCCACCAGGCCGCGCTTGGCTACGCCGCGCGCAATTGCGCCACGGCGATGCGAGACGCGCTGGCGCTCGTCCTCAAACATATCCATTTGTCTCCTACTGTCTGTACTTGGAGCGTTGCCTTGAGACTGCCCCACGTCATCGCGCATGTTGCGCTCGAGTTCCCCCATCGGGGTCCCCCTTCCCTCCAGAGCCCTATGCACACCGGCGGCAAAAGCCGCAGCCGCATGCAAGACGGGAGGCGATCCGACTTAACCTTAACGACTCGGGCACGTCGTCCGATCTGCGACGCGAGCATCCCGAGCCAAGAGGAATTACGGTTACTGGTACAGTCGGGGACTTGCACCCCGATTCTCCCAAATGCGCAGGATAACCGCGCATTCGTGCGTCTCCGCACCACCATCTAGGCCATCGATTATTACTGTCAAAATGGTATCACGCAAAAGGGCCTCGCACGCAGGCGAAGCCCAAGGTAAAAGCTATTGTTTGCGATAGGAAAAAGCGGTGACGGCCGCAGCCCCTAGTGCTTGCCGCCGTGACTGTTGAGCCAGATATTGCGGCCCAGCATAAGCGCCAGCACCAGCGCGCTCACGTAGCCCATAAAGCCAATGACCGGGATACCAAACACAACCGGCTCGATGCGCGCGTAGTACACCACCGACGAACCGATAAACAGACCGGCGATCACAATTGCCATCGACATGCGGTCGATAATCCCACCTAGCTGTCGCAGCGCCTTATCGCTGCTCATGATCTGCGTGTTCACCTTAAGCTGGCCGCGCGTAAGCATACGCGAAGCCAAGCCCAGATACTCGGCCGCCTCGAGCGAGCCCTTCGCCGCGCGATAACTGCTCGCTGCAAAGTCGCGGCTCATCTCGCGCATGCGCGCATAGGTGCTTTTCTCGTTTTTAATATGCGTCTGGATGATCTGGATCATGTTGACGTTGGGCATGTACTCGGTCAACAGGCCCTCGAGCGTCACCATACCGCGGGCGAACATCGTCACCACGCTCGGCAGCTCAACGTCATTTTTGCGCGCGAGGTTTAACAGCGAAGTCAAAAACTCGCCGATATCCAGGTCTTTAAGGTCGAGCCCGGCAAAGTCGGCAACAATAAAGTCCAAGTCGGACAAAAAGGCCGAATGGTCAAGCTCGGCCGAGTCGCCACGCGTCACGGCGAAGCGCATGAGCGAATCCTTGAGCTTGGGCACGTCACCCTCGGCCACGGCGAAAATCATGTCCTTGACGATACCGCGATCGTGACTCGACATGCGTCCGACCATGCCCAAGTCGATAAAGTAGACGATGCCGTCCTTGAGAATGATGTTTCCCGCATGCGGGTCGGCATGGAAAAAGCCGTCATCGAGCACCTGCGTCGAGTAGTCCTCGACAATCGCGGCACCGATCTTTTCCAAGTCATAGCCCTCGGCCACCAAGCGTTCAGGATCGGCGATCGAAATGCCGTCGACGTAGTCCATGACCACCACGTGCTCGGTGCACAGGTCCAGATAGGATTTAGGGCACGTCACGCCATGAACGCTCTTATGGAACTCGTAGAAGTCGTTGAGGTTTTTGGCCTCGGCCAAAAAGTTGGTCTCCTCGCGAAACGAGGTCCACAGCTCCTCGACTACGCCGTGCAGGTCAACGAATTGATCGGTGTTGACGAACTTGGAAACGATACGCACCACCGAGCGGATGATATCGATGTCCTGCGCCATAACCTGCTGCGCACCGGGGCGCTGCACCTTGACGGCCACGTCCTCGCCCGTCACCAGACGAGCGCGGTGCACCTGCGCGAGCGATGCGCTACCAAGCGGATTGGGGTCGATCGCATCGAACATCTCCCCCAGGCGCAGGCCGTATTCCTCTTCCAAGCAGCGGAGCACTACCTCGTACGGCACCGGCTCCACGTCGGAACGCAGACGGCGCAGCTCATCGCAAAAGCGCTGCGGCAGAATCTCGGACCGGTTGGCCAGAATCTGCCCCATCTTGACGAACATGGGGCCGAGTTCCTCGAGCAGGCGGCGCAAACGAACCGGCGTGAGGTTATCCCACACGCGGTACTTTTTAACCAGGCGAACAATCTGCCCGATACGCTCGCGGCGACCCGCCGGCGTGAGCTGGTATTCCTCGTCCGGCGCCATCGCGTCGGGCTCCTCGGGCACCATATCGACAGCGCGCGGCTTCTTGCGAGCGCCCGAGACGGCGGCGTCGACCTCATCGACAACCGCCGCCTCGTCACCCAAGGGATCTAGATTGTTGTAATCGGTGGTGGAATCTGCCATCTGCGCTGCTACTCGGCCTCTTCGGTATCCTTCGCATCGTCGGGCTCAACGGACTCGACGGGCACCGAGGTCACGTTGTCCTCGACCGAATCGACGATGTCGCGCACATGGGCCAGGAAGGCCGTGCGCTCGGGGGCGGTCATGACGCGGACCCGGGCAAGGATGAGCTCGTCAAGCACGCGCTGGGCCGCGGTCTCGCCCTGCATGCCCAAGCGCTCGGTCAGGTCGGAGATGGTGCCGCCGGCCTGCTCGAACATGTCGGACACGCTGCGGGCGATATCGGGGGTGGCGGTGTCCTTGCGGACCTGCTCGCCTTTGGTGTTAAGGTCGTCGAGGACCTTCTTGCCGCCTTCGACAGCAACGGCGGCAGCGCCAAAGCCCACGTTAATGGCGCCGTTAACAAGCTGATCGAGTTTCATAACCATGGTTGTCTCCAATCACAAACAACTGCATTGGCGTTCTTGTACCCAAGATCGAGCGAAAGCGACAAAGCGTTTTAGCGCTATTCGATCGACGGGAAATCCCTACCTCACGTTGTCGTTCATCGCGAAAGAGTTCTTCATGGCGCAGCTCGTGGTGTAGAGCACCTTGCCCAGTAGAGCATCGGTCTCCACGCGAACACGCTCGGCAAAGGCCTCGTTGGCGCGCGCAAGCTCGGCAGGCACCTCGGCCTCGGGCAGCGCGGCTACGGCAGCGTCGACGTCATGGATCTGCTTGTGGCCCATGCCACCGACCTTCTCCTGGTAGTCCTCCACAGCGCGGCCGCACTCATGGAAACGGACGTCAGCCAGGGCGCCGATCAGGCGGTTGGCCCAGTAGAAGTTTTCGGACGTCACGCGAGCCTGCGTGTCGGCATAGTACTCGGGCATGGTCTCGACGTTGGCGTACAGCGGGACCAGCGCGTTAAACGAGTTGGAGCCAAAGGCCATCCACTGCACGGCGCGATACGCCGGCTGCGCATAGGGGCGCAGCTGCAACACGGCGAGCTGGCTGTTGCGGTTGATGCCGATGGGGCGATAGGCGCCGCGCGTGGCGGGCGTGCCCTTACTGCCGTAGCAGTCGTACTCCGTGCCCTGGTAGTGGCTCGAGAGTACGTACTTAATGTCCTCGATGGTCACCTTGCGCTCGGGCACACGGCTCCAGGGGATGTCGTCGCTCTCGGGCGTGTAGTCGGCGTCGGGGCCGTCCCACACATCGCTGGGGTTGAGGCAGCGCTGCATGTACCAGGCGCGCGGCGTGTTGTAGACATGGTCGCTGTCGCTGTGCGAGCCAAAGGCCTCGCGCGGGTTAAAGACCGCAGCCGGTCCGTCGCCATCGACGCCCAGCGTCAGGTCCAGATGCCACTCGGCCATCCAGGCGCGCAGGTCGGCAGAGCACATGTGGTCGGCCTGGGCGCCCTCAGCGTCATCCAGGTCAAAGCTGTCGATACCCAGTTGGTTGGGCATGGTCACATAGGCGTCGTCGGGCACGCGCTTGGCGATCCAGTGGTGGCCGCCGATGGTCTCGAGCCACCAGATCTCGTCCACGTCGCTAAAGGCGATGCCGTTGTTCTCGTAGGTGCCGTAGCGCTCGAGCAGGTCGCCCAGGATACGAACGCCGTCGCGGGCGGACTTGGCATACGGCAGGACCAGGGTCACCATGTCCTCCTCGCCCAGGCCACCAGGCTGCGCCGGCACATAGCCGTCCTCACCCTCGTTGCCCTTGGCGGGCACGTAGTCCACGAGCGGATCGGCGCCGCGAACGCGCTCGTTGGTGGTGAGCGTCTCGGTTGCGGACATGCCAACATTGAGCTCGTTGAAGCCCGCCTCAGCCCAAATGCCGTGACCGGGAATAACATCGGGAACGCTCGTGTAGCGCATGGGATTATCGGGCAGTTCAACGGTCAGGCGACTCAGGACGCTCGTGTAGACGCGCGGCTGCTCGTCGGGATGCACTACGCGCATGTGCTTGGGCTCAAACACCCCGTTGGACGAGTCCTCGTTACGCGCGACCAGGGTCGACCCGTCGTAGCTCGCTTTCTTACCAACCAAAATCGTTGTGCACGGCATGCGCATCCTCCTTGAGCGAAGAAATCAAACGATAACAGTGTATCGCTTCGGCGCAGAAAGGGCGAAACCACGGCGCTGGCAACCCCTGTGGTCAAAAAATGCCAAATATGAGTACTGTCACTAATTTAGTAACAGCAATTTTGCTACGCATGGGTGTCGAAAGTCTACATTTGTTCATAAATTAGATAATGTACTTCCCCATAGGTCCAATAAAATAGGCTCTCTATCGATAATAAATATCGTTAGAGAGCCAAATTAACCTAAAATATATGTGACTATCTTGGCAACAGTACTCATATTTGGCATTTTTTGTCCACGGGGTATAGAACTAACCCCTCAAACAGCCCAAAACGCCTATTTCGATGCGCGCTCGGCCGCTTCGATCACGTGTTTGGCGAGAATCGCCGTTGTCACGGCGCCCACGCCGCCCGGCACGGGGGTGATGGCACCAACAACCGGCTCCGCGGCAACAAAATCGACGTCACCCACCAGCTTGCCAGCGTCCTCATCCCAGTTAATGCCCACATCAATGATCGTCTGGTCCTCGCGAACGGCATCCACGCCAATCGTACGCGCGCGTCCAACGGCCGCAACCACAATGTCGGCAGCACGGCACTCGGCAGCAAGGTCGCGCGTATGCGTATGGCACGTCGTCACGGTGGCATTGCGAGCCGTAAGCATGGCGGCAACGGGGCGGCCAATCACCAGCGACCGACCAACGACCGCGACCTTAGCCCCATCCAGCTCAACGTCGTAATGATCCAGCAAAGCAAGCACGGCTTCGGCTGTGCAGGGGGCAAAACCCTCGCCGCGCCCCGAAAGCGTGGTGAGCAGCGAAGCCGGCGTCATGGAGTCAACGTCCTTGGCGGGATCGAGCGCTGCGGCGACGGCGTTCTCGTCAAGGCCGGCGGGCAGCGGGCGGAACATTAGGCAGCCATGAACAGCCGAATCGGTATTGATGTCCTCGATGGCCGTCAACAGCTCGTCCTGCGAAACATCGGCAGAAAGCAAAACGCGACGAGCCTCAATCCCCACTTTTTCGCAGCGCTTGAGCGCACCGCGCTCGTAGGACAGGTCGCCCTCGCGTTCACCTACACGCACGATAGCCAACGTCGGCACAACGCCGCGCCCGCGCAAAGCCGTGCAGCGAGCAGCAAGTTCCTCAGTCAAAGCGCGAGCAACGGGAGCACCCTTCAGCAGTTCAGCCATGGCTATCCTCTCTTCCTTGCAGCGTCGGAGGCGCGACGCGCCAGCGCATCGGCGCGCGGCAACCATGTGTCGAGCAACTCATCACACGCCGTCTCAAGCTCCTCAGCACGAGCGCGATCCTTCATAGACGTGGTGTTCGCAAAGAGCGTCAAACTCGCGCCCTGCATAGCAGCACGGCAGAACACGGCGCCGCACGCCACATCGGACAGCAGCTGACGCGAGCCCTTGTCGGCCATGTCCTCGAGCAGCGCCAGCGCACGCCCACAGGCATCCATAATGCGATACGGCGGCATAGCGGCCACATGCAGCGCATCCTGAATCGCGGTCGCTCGAGCCGGATCGTCACGCGGAATACCGTACGCCGCGGACACCTGCCCGTAGGCACGAACGTCCTCGGCAACCAACTCGACAAGCTCCTGGGACAGCTCATCAGCCTGAGCAAACGCGCGCGCCAGGTCATCCGCACGATCAGCAAGCGCGGGATTGGTCGCACCGTAGCGGGCAACCATTCCGCACAGCGAGGCGCCCAGCGCGCCCACAAAGGCGCTCGCGCTGCCACCACCGGGAACCGGCTCGCGAGCAGCCAGCGCTTGGGCAAACTCTCGACAGGTTTTATCCATCATCTCTTGGCTCATACGCACGCACCTTCAAGTCATATACATCGGTCGGGTGGCAACCGCCGACCGACCGCATCAATCACATAATGGTGCTAAGTCTAGCCCATAAG
Organism: uncultured Collinsella sp.; assembly: GCA_958408685.1. Classification (GTDB taxonomy): domain Bacteria; phylum Actinomycetota; class Coriobacteriia; order Coriobacteriales; family Coriobacteriaceae; genus Collinsella. The sequence continues at coordinate 23,425 of CATYLC010000010.1, forward strand.
TACATGAGCGTCAGCGCACCTGGCCATCGCGGATTTCTATGACGAACGATAGGCGTCGGCACCGCAAACATGGGACACATGGCCCACCTTTCGAGACTTCCGGACGTCAAAAACTGAGGCATATCTATAAACAAGGAACCTGTTGGGGCAACGCCCGCGTACACGCGACCCTTTAAAACAACGGGCACCTCACCCCGGGGAGAGCCGACAGCATCGGCCCTCCCCTCTTTTGAACCCGCGCATATTGCCACTTAACGGCGCAAATCCGGCCCTCAGAATGGGACACATGGCCCACCCGAAGGAGCCGTCCACGCGTACAGTAAAGGCAGGTAATCCATGAGCGGTTACAGATCGAGGAGGACACGACCATGAAAAAGAAGGCCTTTGCGATTCTCACCCTCTGCATCAGTCTCTTTGCCGCAGTTGCCTTGGTGGGTTGCGGTGGCAGCGACGGCGCTACCGGCAGCAGTGGTGGCGGTGGAGCGGAAAAGCCAGCCGTGGATATGAGGACTGACTTCATTTGGTTTAAAGTCGAGGTCCCCGAGGGCGTCGAGATCACCGACGTCGCAGGCGACACCGCCGACAGGGCCCAGTTTAAGTTCACCGAGAGCGAGCACGCCAGCGATCGCTTCATCCCCGTCTTCGATCCTGACAAGAACGCCGATGAACTGTTCGACTACGAGGCAAAGTGGAAGGCCAACTCCGGATGGACCGAGAGCGATCCCGTTAAGTACAACGGCAAGACCTGGCGCAGTGCCTACTTCACGCACTCGGGCGGCGTAACGACCGAATACTTCACCGACGTTGACGGGGGCAGTGTGTATGTGCGTATCGACAACGTCGAGGAGCACAAGGACGCCGTCGAGACCATGATGAAGTCTCTGGAATTTGCCGACGACATCGCCGAGGCCAAGACCGAAGCCATGGACGTCAAGCTCGACGATATCGAGATCAAGCGCTAAGCGACTGGCGAGCGCAACGGAAAACACGGTCGCAGTGCAAACAAGCGACGGTACCCCAGCGCTTCGTACCCAGGGAGGGCCGGTAAACCGACCCTCCCTTTCTTATGCCTGTAGCCGACGAACGCGAGGATGCCGGACGTCGGAACCGCCCCAAATGTGGCAACAGTACGAAAACGGCAAACGCCCCAACACGTCCGCCCGCCGATTTATTGTGCCGCGCAGGCAATTAAACCAGCATCTTTAAACATCTGAGCAGTATAGTGACCAAAACTATCGCATAACCGCACTCTACGAATGGAGAAGTTATGACCGAACACCACGCCATCAGCCGCCGAGCATTTACGTTGGGCCTTGGACTCGCGGCGTTGTCGCCACTTGCAAGCCTGCCCGAAACCGCGGCATTGGGCATTGGCCCACGAGCGGCATTTGCAGACGACGCTGCCACAGCGTCGGTCAGCCTCGACAATTTCGTCATTCGCCTTCGCCCCGCGGGCTATTTTCGTACCGCAAGCGTTAACGAAGACGGCAACGTCATCGGCAACGTCTGCCATCTGTTTAATGACGGCACGTCCAGCAAGCTCATCCTTGAGAACGTAACGACCAAGAATGACGATACAAACTGGTATGCTATCCGCACCCTGCTCAATTTCGAAGAGCACAAGAAGACAGGCTACAGCATTTGGTCGGTCGATGGCGACTCGGACAAAGACGGAAAGGTCATCCACGTATGGAGTGGCGAGCATGACGGCAAGCCCAGCCGCTCTTTTGCGTTCGAGCGTCAATCAAACGGAACCTATATCATCCGAGACCGCACGGTCGAGAAAGAAACCGAGAAAAAAGACATTAAGTACCTGGCAATAGAATCGGACGGCGAAGACCAGGACAACAATAAGATCTGCCATAAGAGTAAGAGCATTCCGTGGGAGCTCGAACTTATCGGTTACGACATGAAAAAGAACGATGCCACGGTTAGCAGCCTCGACTGGATCACGTACAGCAGCTACGTCGATGGGCCATGTTGGATGAAATACGTCGACGACAACAAGTTCCTCGACGAGCTGAGCATCCCGGGTACGCACGATTCGGGCACCTGCAGCGTGGACAACGACACTGAGCCCCAATCCTCGCAAGTAAAATGCCAGCAGGATTACATTCCCACGCAGCTGCTCGAAGGCATTCGCTATTTTGATATCCGTCTCGGAAAGGGCGACAACCCCGGTATCGACCACGGGGATTACTACCTGCTCAAAAAAGACGCGTACTTTTTGCATCTTTCCGATGTCATAGGCTACTTCAAAACGTTTTTGAACGAAAACCCGACAGAAGCGCTCATCATGCTTGTATCACGAGGCAACGACGAGGCTACCGACGAAAGTGTTACGACGGCTTTCGCCAAGGTTTTGGACGACAACCCCAAACTGTTCTATACGTCGAGCCGCGTTCCCACACTGGGCGAGGTGCGCGGAAAGATCGTTCTGCTACGTCGATTTAGGCTCGCCGGCAACAGTGTAAGCGGCCACACGTGGGGACTCGACCTCACCGAATGGGATAACAAAATCGCAGCGCACACCGACAGCAGTTCCATGTGCCTCGTCCAAGACGCGCGGGGCTTTGAAGCCGCGGGGGAAACAGGCGACAAAGAGCCCTATTGCACCAAGGTATACGCCCAGGACAAGTACAAACTCACGGGAACCGACAAGCTCAGCTGGGTCGATAATGCGCTGAAGGAAACGACCGGGCGCACGCGCAACGAGGTAGATGTCGAGGACGATAACGGGGCCACGGTGCCAGTCCAGGAGCGTTGCTGGTCTATCAACTACACCAGCTGCACGGGCTTGTCGCACGGAGGCAATCCTTTTACCTCGGCACGAGTAGTCAACGAGCATCTGTATAAGAGCCCGTACATCAATCCCAGCGGCATCGAGGATACAAAGTCAGATTACCTCAAGCACATTGGCATCATCGCATCCGACTTTGTTGATGCGGCGCTGGCCCGGAGCATCTACCAGCGCAATTACGATACGGAGCACAAGCAGACGGCTTCGTACTATCTCCCGTACTATCTCCCGACCCGCATGCGCATGACATATGGCGACTCGCTGAGCGACGCCTCGCTCCAGGACGGCAAGACCGTTGGCGAGGGTCATTTCCGCCTCGTCAACAGCAGCAACGTACTCAACGTGGCGGCTTCGGGCCGGGCGTTTGCCATCGAATATGTGGATGTCGACGCCTTGGGCAACGAGACCGTTACGGAGCTGCGGGGCTCCGTGCCCATCGATATCGATCCACGCGCGCTGACGCCCCATTTTGAGGGACTCGAAGGCCTTAAGGCCGGCGAAGACGTGCGCGCCAAGATTGCGGCATCACTCGAGGGCAAGCTCGAAACCGATGCCTGCACGGCCCAGCTCGAGTTTGTGCACGACGCGAACGGCGCTCCGGGCACAGCAATGGCCGAGGGCGAAACATTTGCCGCAGGAACGTACTGGGTGCGCGTGAACGGTCTCTTGGGCAACGCGGCGCAGAACTACACGCTCGCCAGCGACGGAGCCGCAAGCTTTACCGTAGCGGCCTCGGACAGTGCAGGCGACACCGGCGCCGGCAGCGGCACGGGTTCCAACGCAGGCAGCGCTGATAAGAACGGTAAGGGCAACAAGGGCAAGGGCTCGGGCGGAAAACTCGCCGACACGGGCGACGGCTCCGGCATTGCCGCCGGGCTCGCTGCCGCCGCCGTGGCGACAACGGTCGCCGGCGCGGCGATGCTTGCCAATGACCGCGAAAACGTTGGGGACGACAGCGAATAGGCAAGCCCGCCTTTTAGACACATCGACTCAATTGGGGGGGCGCAGAATACCGTTCTGCGCCCCGATTTTTACCTTAGCCCGAACACCGTTATCGGCTACATCACCATGTTCAGCGCGTTAACAAACTCCTGGGCCTTCGCACGGCTGCTCAGGCTAAAGACGCAAGCAGTCAACAGCCTGTTACGCAGAAAAACATCGCGGCCCTTGATTCTATTGACGCCCGTAATGTCCTTAAGATAGACAATCTCGGTGTGCTTGCCACCAAACGTGCCCTTCTTGAGCACCTCAATACGGTTAGGGTAGATCTTGACGTCTTTATACCTACCCGAACCTTTGTCCTGGAATAGCAGCGTGTTGTTGTCCATACGCGTCACTCCCGTGGGGTTCGCTAAAACTGCCTCTATGGCCACTTTTTAGTCACCGCAAGGCTCCCATGCGAAGGTGCCAGACAGCAAAGCAATTCGTGTCCGCGCGAGGCTTTAAACTAAATGTAATAAAGATGCATTCCTCAAGAGGAAAGTGGGGCGACAGTGATGGGTGAACTGGTAAACCGTGGAGAATCGGCAATCGTGCCCGAAGGTTTTTACAAGCAGGTCTCCTCGATTCTCAACGCCGCTCGCGACAAGGCCTATACCGCCGTTAACTTTGCGATGGTTGAGGCATATTGGGAGATCGGCAAGAGTATTGTTGATGAACAGGGCGGAGAGGAGCGTGCCAAGTATGGCGATGCACTGATCGACGAACTTGCCGTTAGATTGACTAAGGATTTTGGCAGAGGCTTCAACGCCAGAAGCTTAAGATACATGCGTCAGTTTTATCTTGCGTTCCCAATCCGGAACGCGCTGCGTTCCGAATTGAATTGGACACATTACCGCAGGTTATCGCGTATAACCGACCCCGAAGCTCGCACCTGGTACATGAACGAATGCGCCGACTCTCGCTGGAGCACGCGCCAGCTCGAACGCCAGATCAACACCATGTTCCGCGAGCGCCTACTTGCCAGCAAAGACAAAGAGGCCGTCACCCAGGAAATCCAAAAGAGCGCCCCGACCCATCGCCCCGAGGATATCATCCGCGACCCATATGTACTGGAGTTTTTAGGTTTCTCGGACGATGCTACGTTTCGCGAGAGCGATCTAGAGCAGGCGCTCATCACGCATCTTCAGAAGTTCCTGCTGGAGCTTGGCCGTGGCTTCGCTTTCGAGGCGCGCCAAAAGCGCATCACCTTTGATGGGCGCCATTTCTATATTGACCTTGTTTTTTACAACTATCTGATGCGCTGCTTCGTGCTCATCGACCTTAAGACGGACGATCTTACGCATCAGGACCTGGGCCAGATGCAAATGTATGTGAACTACTACACGCGCGAGCTCATGAACGAAGGCGACAATCCGCCCATAGGCATCGTGCTCTGCGCGGACAAAAGCGATTCGATCGTCGAGTACACGCTGCCCGAAGACAACGACCAAGTGTTTGCCGCCAAATACCTGCCGTATCTTCCAAGCAAGGAAGAGCTGGCGCGCGAGCTGAGTGCCGAGTACCGCGCCATCAACGAAGCGACTAATGGCGAAATGCAAGGGTAGCAGCACGTTGCGACCGAAACCATCGCAGCCGTCGCAGGCGCACTCGCGGTTGCGACGGCTGCTACGAAACAATACCGGTCATGGACGCCGGCAACGACATTCTAGCCGTGGCTGGCGAGCGTGACCTGACAGGCAAAGACGCGGCCTTCGTCTGATGTGGGTCCATTGGCTGCCACAGAAAAGGGCCGGTTGCAGCCGGCCCTTTAGACGATAGCGCCTGCGTTGCCCGCGCTTCCAAAGTTGACCGACTGAGGAGCGGGTTCCGCCGCACACCCTGATTTTACCCAGTGAGGCAGCTCTTTTGCAGCCGCTCCACTGTTTATTTACATCTGGCACCCTCAAACAATCAGACGGCAGCCCGCACTCCTGAGAGCCGCCCCATACCCCCGGCCATCACGTTACGGTGCCAACCGGCACCGCTCCCCTACTTCCCAAATAGCGCACCCAGCAGGCCGCGACGTTTGGGCTTCTCCTCTCGGTAGGAACCCTCGACGGCGGCTGCAACCTGGCGCGGTTGCTCGCCGCCTCCACGGCGCACGATCTGGTACAGGAACGGCGATTTAACGTATTTGACCTCGACGGGCGTGGCGTGCACGGTGCTCTCACCGGACAGATGCAGACTCGGGCTGAGCGGCGCCACAATATGCGTCTCGCGCTTGTCGCTAAACACCACCGCGGCCGCGCGGCCCGTCTGGCCGTTTACGGCGATGCGCACCTGCTCGCCGTCGCGGCTATCCGTTGCCGGACGGTCGACAAAGTACACCGGCACCATAACTAGGCCGTCCTTGTGCTTGCGGGCCTTGCGCGCCCAGGTGCGGATGCTCTTTTTATTGAGCCCCAGTACAGCCTCGGCGTCGTTGCCCGCAACGTCGAGCGCCAGCTTATCAATGACCACCTGGTCCTTGGTAGACGCATCGACGGAGACGACGCGAAAGTCGCCTTCCTGCATGGCGGGATCGAACGGACCGACCTTGGCAAAGTCCCACGGCTCCAAAATGCCCAGGAGGCGAACGTCCAGGTAGTTTGCCCTGGGATACGCCCAGTCGAGCACCTCGTAGTACACCAGGGTCTCCTTGCTCAGGCCCTTGACCGGGAAGGACGCCATCATGCGCAGGTCCGCCAGCGCCATGGGGAAATAGAAGAGCATCATGTCGTTTTGGATCGCATCTTCCACGTCGTGCCCGGCAAAGGCGTCGGGGTACTGGCGCACCAGCTGCAGTGCGTTGGCACGTGCCTGCTGCGGCGAGATTTCGCAGGGAATGCCCTGCTCCGGCACATACTCTGCACCCACGCCCATGGTCAGACGCTTGCTGAAGGTACCGGGCTTGAGCAGGTCGGCAATGCCGATCTTGTTGCCGCAGGACGGGCACTCAAACACACGCTGCGTTGACTCGCCCTCAAAGGACGCTCCGCAGAAGGGGCAAGGAATGCTCACATGCGTAGCCTCTTGGAACTCTTGCGCCGTGCCGCGATCCTCCCACAGCAGATGTTCCAGGACCGACTGATTGCGCCAGTGCGAATTGAAGAAATACCAGTCCGGGTCCTCCGGGCGCTCGAGTTGCGACACATGCGTGAGCTTGAGCAGTCCATCCACCACCGTCAACGGCGTATGGCGAATGCCCAAAGCGCTCTTGGGCTCTCCGGCGTCCGCCTGCCACGGAATGACCGCACCGCAATAAGCGCACTCAAAGCTGCGCTTAGCTTGGTGTGTGTACATAGGGCCGCCGCAGTTTTGACATTTAATGGCAAACATCTCGTCCATGGAAACGTCCTCCTTTGCACAGGGGCTGTCGGCATTAAGTATGTCGATCAAACAGGCACATGCCCATACCCATGTGGCCCAAAATGGACCACCCAGGCAGACGAGAAGGCTCGCTCGTTAGCACCGGCAGACTATTGCTGCATTTTCTGAGCATCGGTGCACGGCGCCCCCGCGCGAGCTACACTATCCCCTTAAACATGATTGTGAGGACGACCGCTATGCTATTTGTAAATCGGCTGGTACATACGCTTGTTCCCGGCAGCGAGGACGAGCCGGTCGATGCATCTTGCCGCACCAACGCGGGTTTTACCGCAAGCCTCATCTGCATTGGACTCAACATCACCCTGTGCCTGGCCAAGGGCATCGCGGGCCTGCTCGCCGGCTCCGTCTCCCTCATCGCCGACGCTTTCAACAACCTCTCCGATGCCTCGAGCAACATCGTGAGCCTGCTCGGGTTCCGCCTTGCCAGCCGCCCGGCAGACGAAGGCCACCCCTATGGTCACGGCCGCTATGAGTACCTAGCCGGCCTGTTCGTCGCCGTCCTGGTTTGCGCCGTCGGCATCAACCTGATCCTCGAGTCGGTCACCAAGATCATCAAGCCTTCCCCCACCGCTTACACGTTCATTTCCCTTGCGGCACTGGCTACGTCCATGCTCGTAAAGCTCTGGATGGCCGCGTTCAACCGCACGCTGGGTAACCGCATCGATTCCGAAACGCTCATCGCCACGGCGCAGGACTCCAAAAACGACGTCATCACCTCGGGCTCGGTCTTGGTGGCGGCGCTTATTTCGCAGACGACCGGCTTTGACCTCGATGGCTGGGCAGGCCTGGGTGTGGGCATCTTCATCTGCATCAGCGGCATGGGCCTAGTGCGCGACGCCATCAGCCCATTGCTGGGGCAAGCGCCCGACCCCAAGCTCGTCCAGGCAATCCGCGATAAGATCATGTCCTATCCGCAGGTCTTGGGCACACACGACCTGATGGTGCACGACTACGGCCCCGGTCGTCAGTTTGCCAGCGCCCACGTGGAGATGCCCGGCGAGGGCGACGCATTTGAGCACCACGAGATTTTGGACACCATCGAGCACGACATCAAGCGCCAAATGGGCATCGATATCACGCTGCACTGCGACCCCATCGCCACCACCAGCGACGACCTGCGCAGCTGGGTCAAGCGCGGCGTCATGCAGATCGATCCCGCGCTCTCCATCCACGACCTGCACGAGCACGACGGGTTCGTTTCGTTTGACCTGGTGCGTCCCGACGGCTTTGACATATCCGACGAGGAGCTGCTGGAGCTCGTCACGCGCATCGTGCACGAGCGCCGACCCGATGCCTCATGCGTCGTCACGTTTGATTCGGGCTTTAGCTCGCCCGAGCGTCCGGCCGAGCAGTTGTAGCCTGCTTAACAGCTAGTTTCCCTGCGCGCCCGAGATGCCGTTTTGCAGGGCGTTCCAGGCATCCGTCGCCAAGCCGCCCAAGTTCTGCGCGGTATCGCCCAGGTTTTGTGCCGTGTCGCCCAGCTCTTGCGCCTTGTCTCCCAACTCCTGCGCCTTGTTGCTCAAGTCCTCCAGCGTATTGGAACTCGAGCTGTCCGCGCCGCCCTGGTCGCCGGACGCGTTGCCCGACGAGCCGTCCTTGTGCGTGAGCTGAATTTCGAGGTTGCCGCTGTCGTTATAGTAGGCAGAAGTAACGACCCAGTTGGCATCGACGACGGGCGTTGAGCCATCATCAGTCAGGACCACGGCATTCGAAAGATCGGCGCCGCGCGACTTGAGAAGCTTCTTGGCGTTGGACCAATACTGCCCCGGGATATCGCTCAGATCGACGGTGCTAGACGAGGCGGACTCGGTTTGCTCGGCAGCGGTATCGGCCGTTGAGCTCCCCCGCTTGTTGAGCATGCCCGACACGATGGCAAACACAACCGACAGCGCAAAGAAAATCGCCAGCACGATGAGGATCTTCTTGATCACGCTCGACGAACGCGACGGCCTCTTCTCCTCGTCTTCGCTATATTGCGGAATCGACTTGGGGTACTCGCGATACGGCTCGCGCGACTCGTAGCGAGGCTGCGCCGTGCGAGGCATATACGTCGTCTGCTGAGGCTGCGGAATGGGATTCTGCGGCAGGTTGTCATAGGGATTCGGCGTCGAGGCAGCATAAGAATCCTGCGGCGTGTAATCAAACGGATCCGGAGCTGCGTTGCCATAGGGGCCTTGCGAAGATGCAGCGTAAGAATCCTGCGCCGTGTCGCCATAGCCCATAACCCGGGTGGGCTCGGCAGAAGGCTGCGTCGCGGCGGGGTCGGCATAACCGGGGTTGGGAACAACGCGGGTCGCATCGGCGCTATCGCCAGCCTGCGCGGAACCGTAGCCGCCCATCACGGTTGTCTTGTCCTGATCCATGCAACGATTCCTTTCCGTCGCGCGTGAGCCTCAAGTTATCCATGCATTCTACCCGCGCAAAAGCCTATGATGGGCAGAGTCCGTCGGTATCTACAAGACATGCGCGGGCCTAAGGATCAAAAAGCCCCGCCGGGCCTTGTGGGCACGGCGGGGCGGACAAGCAGCTATGGACAGCAGACTTAGAACAGGCCGGTGATGTTGCCGTCGTTGTCGACGTCGATGTTCTCGGCCGCGGGCACCTTGGGCAGACCCGGCATGGTCAGAACGCTGCCGGTCAGCGCGACCACAAAGTGGGCACCGGCGGAAACCTTGAGCTCACGCACGGTGATGCGGAAGTTCTCGGGAGCGCCCAGGGCCTTGGCGTTGTCGCTAAAGCTGTACTGCGTCTTGGCGACGCACACCGGCAGGTTGCCAAAGCCGTTCTCGCGCAGCTCGGCGAGCTGGCGCTTGGCGGCCGGCGTAAAGTCAACGCCGTCGGCGCGGTAGACCTTGGTGGCAACGGCCTCGAGGGCATCAGCGACATCAGCGCCGTCCTCATAGGCAAACTTGAGCTCGCTCGGCTGCTCAATCAGACGCATGACCTCATCGGCCAGCTCGAGCGCGCCCTCGCCGCCCTTGGCCCAGACCTCGGAAAGCTTAACGTTGACGCCGAGCTTCTGGCACTCGGACTCGATGAGTGCAAGCTCAGCCTCGGTGTCCGTCGGGAAGCGGTTGATGGCGACCACGCAGGGCAGACCATAAACGTTCTGGATGTTGTCGACATGACGCAGCAAGTTGGGCATGCCAGCCTTGAGTGCCTCGAGGTTCTCCTCGTTGAGGTCGGCCTTGGCGACGCCACCGTTGTACTTAAGCGCACGAGCGGTCGCGACGACCACGACGGCGCTGGGGCGAACGCCCGTCATGCGGCACTTGATGTCGAGGAACTTCTCGGCACCCAGATCGGCACCGAAGCCGGCCTCGGTAATGGCAACATCGCCAAAGCGCATCGCCATACGCGTGGCCATAATAGAGTTGCAGCCGTGGGCAATGTTGGCGAAGGGACCGCCGTGGACAAACGCGGGCGTGCCCTCGAGCGTTTGCACCAGGTTGGGCTTAAGCGCGTCCTTAAGCAACGCGGCCATGGCACCCTGGGCCTTGAGGTCGCGGGCACAGACGGGCTCGCCGGCAAAGCTATAGCCGACGACAATCTCACCCAAGCGTTCCTTGAGGTCGTTGATGCTCGTAGACAGGCACAGGATTGCCATGACCTCGGAGGCAACGGTGATGTCGAAGCCGTCCTCGCGCGGCACACCTTGGGCCTTACCGCCAATGCCATCGATAACATGGCGCAGCTGACGGTCGTTCATGTCGACGACGCGCTTCCAGGTGATGCGCTTAACGTCAATACCGAGCTGATTGCCCTGCTGGATGTGGTTATCGAGCATGGCGGCCAGCAGGTTGTTGGCAGCACCGATGGCATGGAAGTCGCCGGTAAAGTGCAGGTTGATGTCCTCCATGGGAATGACCTGGGCCCAACCGCCGCCAGCGGCACCGCCCTTGACGCCAAAGACGGGACCGAGCGAAGGCTCACGCAGGGCCACGGCGCTCTTGATACCGCGACGACGCAGGCCATCGGCCAGACCGATGGTCGTGGTGGTCTTGCCCTCGCCCGCGGGCGTTGGGTTGATAGCGGTCACGAGGACGAGCTTGGCCTGGTGATCAGTCGGCTCGTTGAGCAGTGAATAGTCGACCTTAGCCTTGTCGAAGCCGTACGGAATAAGGTGCTTAACGTCGACGCCGGCGTTCTTGGCCACCTCGGTAATAGGCAGCGGCGTGACAGAACGTGCGATTTCGATGTCAGTAGGCATGGGCGGTCCTTTCGTTACCGAATGAGAAAAAGACCAATTCAGCATAGCACGGGCGCGCAATAGTAAAACGCCCATAACCGATGAACGGCGATATGTTTACCCGATGCCCAGCGATAGTCCAACAGCCCGCCAAAACAAAACGCCCTAAACGATAGGTTCAATCCCCAGGTGCTCAAAGGTGCGGAGGGTTGCCTGACGGCCCTGCGGCGTACGAATCATCAATCCGCACTGCAGCAAATAGGGCTCATAGACATCCTCGAGCGTGCCCGGGTCCTCGCCCACCGCGCTGGCAAGGGTCGTAAGTCCCACGGCGCGACCGGAGAACGTCTTGGCGAGCGTCTCCAAAATGCGAATATCCATCCAGTCCAGACCGAGCTCGTCGATCTCGAAGAACTCGAGCGCCTGGCGACAGATATCGAGCTCGATGGGGCCGTTGCCGCGCACCTGTGCGTAATCGCGCACGCGCTTGAGCAGACGGTTGGCAAGACGTGGCGTGCCGCGCGAACGCGAGCCGATCTCGAGTGCACTGGGATGGTCGATCGTCACGCCCAGGATAGTCGCCGAGCGCGTCACAATCTGCGCGAGCTCCTCGACCGTGTAGTAATCCAGGCGATATGAAATGCCAAAGCGGTCGCGCAACGGGCCGGTCAACATGCCTGAGCGGGTCGTTGCCGCCACCAGCGTAAACTTGGGGATATCCAGGCGAATCGAGCGCGCCGCCGGACCCTTGCCAATCACGATATCGAGGGCAAAGTCCTCCATCGCGGGGTACAGGACCTCCTCGACCGAACGGTTGAGGCGGTGGATCTCGTCGATAAACAGCACATCGCCCGGCTGCAAGTTAGTAAGGATGGCCGCCAGGTCGCCCGTGCGCGCGATGGCAGGGCCACTCGTGGTCTTGATCTGAGCGCCCAGCTCGTTGGCGATAACGGTGGCCAGCGTGGTCTTGCCCAGGCCCGGAGGACCCGAGAAGATCACGTGGTCGAGCGTCTCGCCACGGCTCTGCGCCGCTTCGATCAACACGCGCAGGCTCTGCTTGATGTGCTCCTGGCCGCAGTAATCGTCCAGGCGCTGAGGGCGCAAAGTGCGGTCGACATCGAGATCCTCGGCCGTCAGCTCCGAGCCCACCATGCGCTCGCCGTGCGCCATGGATGCCGCCGGCGAGTTACCGGGCGTCGCCCACAAGTCCTGAGAGTCATCGGCTTCCCACATCACGCATCCATTCCGAGTCGCTTAAGCGCCGCGCCGAGCAGATCCTCGACACGCATATTCTGCCCATCATACCCGCTCAGGGCAACATCGGTCTCCTGCGGGCTAAAGCCCATGGAAAGGAGCGCCGCACGGGCATCATCGATCACCGAGGGAGCGGCAGCGGGCACGGGCATCGCAACCTGTCCGGGAATCACGTCGACCGGCACAAAGCCCTTATCCTTGGCAAAGGTGCTCTTGAGTTCCAGGATCAGGCGCTGAGCTGTCTTTTTGCCCACACCGGGTACCTTGGCCATGCCCTTGTCGTCCTCGGCCATCACCAGCGAATACAGCTGTCCCACGGTATAGGTGGAAAGCACGGCAAGCGCCAGGCGCGGGCCAACGCCCGAAACGGACACGAGCCGGTCGAACATCATGCGCTCATCCTTTGAGGAAAAACCGAAAAGTGTCATGGCGTCCTCGCGCACCTGCATACGCGTGTAGAGGCAGACCTCGCCACCGGGCGTCGGCAACGTGGCCGCAGTGCTGCCCGAGATGCCGAGCTCAAAGCCAACGCCCGACACATCGACGACAGCAGAGCTCATCGTGGCCTCGACAAGCGTTCCGTGGAGCTGGGAAATCATCAGTATCCGGTTCCTCTCTGTTGATAGAACTCGCCACCGGTGAGGGCGCGGGTGCGGCTGAGGTTTACGTGGCAGATGGCGCAGGCCAGGGCATCGGCGGCATGGTCGGGATGCGGGTCGTGATCGAGCTGTGTGAGTGTGCGTACCATGTAGGCGACCTGCCGCTTGTCCGCGGCGCCAGTGCCCACCACAGCCTGTTTGATCTGCATGGGCGTGTACTCGCCAATCTCGAGCGCGCATTCCGAAAGTGCGACGAGTGCAGCACCGCGGGCATGCGCCGTGGGGATGGCCGAACGAACGTTGGCGCCAAAGTAGATGCTCTCGACAGCAGCCGTGTCGGGTCGATAACGCTCAACGACATCCTTAAGGTCATGGGCGATATGCGACAGGCGCACCGCGAGCGGACTTCCGGCACTGGTCTCGATGCAGCCATAGGCACGGCAGCGAACCTCGCCACGCCGCTCCTCGATAATCCCCCAACCCGTATGAGCCAAACCGGGGTCAATGCCCAAGATAACCAAGCCGACCTCCCCTCGCCACAAGCACAGCGCAAGACAAGGCCCCGCGCATCATTCACGAACGTCTGTTCTAGAATAACACAACGCTAGCCCTATAAGTCAGCCGAGATCGAATTGTAGGTTGAGTATACGCAAGCGAGCGCCCGCCAGAGCGAGCAAGGTGCCTTGAAAGAGGAGGGCATTGACCTGGCGGTCATGTCCGACGATTGAAAGGCAGATTGCCGCTCTGGCGGGCGCGCAGCGACCTAATTCTGAGAGAAGAACGGAAATTGTCGGGGATCAACCGGCGGATGCGGCATCGGACCACCCTGGGGACTACCTTGCGAGCCGCCCTGACCGCCCATCATCTTATCGATGGCGTCCTGAACCTCGCCCTCGAACTTTTTCATTCCCTCATGCAAACGACGCTGACCGTCCTCAGAGCGCAGCTCCTCCATCTGCTCGGGCGAAATACCCAGTAGCTCGCCCAGCACGCCCATCATCTCGTTTCGCACGCGCTCGCTCGTATCCTCGTCAGCAAAACGGCGCACCTCGGCGCGCGCCAGCGAATCGACCGTCATACGCTCCTTGCCGTTAAGCCCCAGGTCGGACCACGCGAGCATATACGGCCAGGCACGCTCGGCAAACGAACGGGCCGAGACGATCGGCGCCGTCGGCAGCATGCGGCGGGCGGCCTCGCCCTGACGCACGAGCATCAGCAGCAGCGAGCAGGCCTCAGGCTTGCCAGCGGCCATCGGGATGTCGTCGAAGGGTCGGATGCGGTCCACGTGCGCCTCGAGCGCGCCATCGACCTCACCCGGCTCAAGCCCGCCGAGCAGCTGTGCCGCGCGGTCGAGCATATCGACCGGACCATCGAGCGTCGAGAGCGCCTGCGCCAACACTCGCTCCATGCAGTCTTCCACCGCGTTGAGCGTCACGAGCTCTTGGGGCACCACGGCAGACGTGCGGTTGCGCGCGCGCGCCACAAACTCAAGCGTCGACAGGTACACATCGCCAAAGGGCGCAAAGTCGCCCTGGTAACCGCCGCAAAGCGCCGGCGCCGCCAGCGCATACTCGGTTTTGGACAGCGGGCTCAGCGCCATCGCGCCCAGCTCGAGCGCCGTGTCCTCCAGCATGAGGCCCAGCGTGCGCAAGCGCAGACGCTCGGCATCGCCCGCCGACACGTCGCGATCGAGCACACGCGCCGCATCCGGTACATCGCGCTCGACAGTGCGAATGTGCAAACGCTCGGCGATGGCACGGACGGCGGCACAGCGGGCAGCCTCGGCCTCCTCCTGCGCCGGCGTAAAGATACGGTTGCGCCCCAGCACCAAGCCAATCACATTACGCGGGCCCAGAGCGTCGACGGCCAGCGCCGCCAGCAAAGACGACGGCAAGTCGCCCTCGAGCGCCACCACAGCACGCGACGTACCGTGGGCTCGGGCGTTGTCGCGCACGGCGAGCACCAGCGCCTGCCACAGCCACTCCTCGGAACGGAACTCGGGCAGTTCGTGATCCTCCAGGGCATCGAGCATCACGCCGCGCTGAATCTCCTGAACCAGCAGGCTCTCCTCAAAACACGGCGCCTGGGCCACCACGCGACCGCAGTCGTCGAGCACAAACGAACCGCCGGTATACACCGACTCGTCATAGGCACCGACCGGCGCCATGCAGGCAAACCACACGCTGCGCTTGGATGCGATCTTGCGGTAGGCGCCGCTGCGAACGGCGGCAATGGCGGCAGTCTCGCGGTCGGTCATGTCAAACGCGTTGAATTGGAAATAGGCAATGAGGTCGACGCCGGTCGGCAACATCTCGAGCTCGCGGTCCAAGTCAAAAATCACGGCGATGCGCACGCCGTCCACGTCGAACACCGGCGGCGCCCAACGCGTGTCGTTGTTCTCGCCACGCTGCAGGGCAATGCTCGAACGCGCCGGCACCACATGACCGTCCTTGAGCATCATGTAGTCGAGCAGCGGCTGGCCCTCAAACGAAACCGCCGCGGGCACGATGCAGATCATGTCAAGCTCCTGGATACGCTCGGCGACACCAGTCAAACCGGCAAGCACGTCGTGCTCAAAGTCAGCAGCGCCCACCAGGCCACCGGGCATGGCGCCCATAAAGAGCGGAGCCGGAACGCACAGCACGCGCGCCCCGCGCTCGTGGGCCAGACGAGCCTGGTCCTCGATGCGGCCGCAAATGCCCTCAATATCCCCAAGGCGCATATCGATCTGTGCAAGCGCGAGCTTCATGGCTCAGCCCTTTCCGTCGTAAACCATCGAAAACGTAGTAAAAGCGCCGGCCGCATAATGCAGCCGGCGCTTGCATGTGCATATGCTAGCTATGATACCCCGAGCGGGGGCGCGCTCCTAGAATGTCGCGGACCACAGCCCGTGCAGGTTGCAGTAGGCATAGACGGTACCGGTCTTGGAGCCGCCCGCGAAAAACGTCGCGGGTTTCATGCCGGGCTCAAGGTAATGGACCTCTAAGCGGCCCTCGGCCTCAAGCGCGATCCACTCAATGTAGTGCTCGGGCAGGCTGGGGTGCTCGACCGAGCCAACGCGTGCGCGAATCACGTGACCGTCGCGCTCGGTCTCGACAACAGGCACGTGCTTCTCGTGCGCCGCGTCCTCAGTGTTTGCAGTCAGTTCCGTGCAACCGGCAGGGGTCGCAACGCCGTCGCCAAGGGCAGCGATGAGCTTGCCGTCAGGGTCCTTAAAGAATTTCGCCATGATGTTCTCCTTTGCTGATGTGCCAATGTTCTTGATGGTTCTTATGCCCAAAGGCAGACAAACCATCCACGGCATTGCAAATGAACACATAACGGATCAGGCAAGCGGTCGGGCCAAAATGCGTCGACCGTCCTGCCCATTCCAGCAGTCCCACCCCGCGCGCGGCTAGCGCCCGTCGCCACCGAGCAGTGCCAGAACATCCTCGCGCGTGAACAGTGCCGATGAGATGCCATCGCCGCCGAGCACGCTGTTAACCAGATCGCGCTTGGACTCCTGCATCTGCATAATGCGCTCCTCGATCGTGTCCTTGGCGATGAGCTTGTACACGGTCACGGTGTGCTGCTGGCCAATGCGGTGGGCGCGATCGGTCGCCTGGTCCTGCGCGGCCACGTTCCACCACGGGTCGTAGTGGATGACCACGTCGGCAGCCGTCAAATTAAGGCCAACACCGCCCGCCTTGAGCGAAATCAAGAACACCGGCACCTCGCCTGCCTGGAACTGCGCAACCATCTTGGCGCGGCTCTCCTTGGACGAAGCGCCCGTGAGCTTAAGGAAGGCGATGTCCTCCTTAGACAGGCGCTTGCCAATGATATCGAGCATACCCGTAAACTGGCTGAACAACAGGATGCGATGCCCGCCGTCGAGTGCGCCGTGCACGAGCTCCATGCACGTATCGAGCTTGGCGCTCCCCGCCTTGTAATCCTCGTAGTGTAGACGCGGGTCGCAGCAGATCTGGCGCAGCTTGGTGAGCTCGGCGAGCACCTTGAGCTTATCTTTCTTAAACTCCCCGGCCTCGCGGTGCTGCACCTGCTGGGCGATGAGGTCTTGGTTGGCCAGGTAGAGCTTGCGCTGTTCGCCGGCAAGCTGTGCCATCACCGTATCCTCGATCTTCTCGGGCAGATCGGCCACCACATCTTCCTTGACGCGACGCAGCACAAACGGCGACACGAGCGCCTGCAGACGAGCGGCACTGTCGCCCTCGGCATGCTCGACGGGGCTCTCAAAGCGCTTGGCAAATGAGTCGCGCGTGCCCAGAAGACCCGGCATCAAAAAGTCGAAGATACTCCAAAGCTCGGACAGGCGGTTTTCGATGGGCGTGCCCGTCAAGGCAAAGCGCACGCCGGCCGGCAGGCGCTTTGCAGCGCGAGCCACCTGGGTGAGCGGGTTTTTAATGTACTGAGCCTCGTCGAGCACTACGCGGGCAAAGTCCTGCTCGACATATTCGTCGATGTCGCGACGCATGAGGTCATACGACGTCACGACCACGTTGTGCTCGGCGACACCGGCAATTTGCACGCGACGCTGGGCCTTGGCGCCCACGATGGCGCACACATCAATCGAGGGGGCGAAGCGCTCCAACTCGGCAGCCCAGTTGTACACGAGCGACGCGGGGCATACCACGAGCGTGGGCTTGGTGTCCCCCGCCTCCACGCGCGCCAGAATGTGCGCGATCATCTGCAGCGTTTTGCCCAGACCCATATCATCGGCCAAAATGCCGCCAAGGCCCAGATGCTCGAGCGAGCCGAGCCACTGGTAGCCGTCGACCTGATAGCCGCGCAGTGTGGCCTTGAGCGAGACCGGCACCGTAAAGTCCATCTTGCCGAGCGTATCCAAGCGCTCGACGGTACGGCGGAACGCAGCGTCGCGATCGGCCTCAAGCGCCGGCGTGCGCGCAAGCATGCTGTCGACGAACAGGGTACTCGACGCGGGAAGCGACACGCCGTCGAGCAGGTCGACAGCATCGACCCCCAGATCCTCGGCAAGGCCAAACGCGGCGCGCGCCCCCTCATCCAGGCGAATGATATCGCCCGACGTGAGACGCGCAAACGTCTGGTGACGCTTGTAGGAGTCGAGGTAGATGGCAAGGTCCGCAGCCGAAAGCCCGCTCGCACCCAGCTCGACGTCGAGCAAGTTGCTCTTGACGGTGGCGCGCACCGAGAGCTTGGGCGCAGGGCGGACCGAAATCTGGCGCAGGCGGTCGCTGAGCATGACCTCTCCAAGCTCGGACAGGGCAGACAGGCCCTCGGTCAGCAAGTGGAACAGGCTCTCGTCATCGCGCTCCTCAAACGCCAGGCCGCCCTCGCGGAAATCAAAGTACAGGGCAGCCGTGTCCATAACGCGAAACTCCGCCAGCGTATCGCGGGGCGGAACGCCGGGGCGTTGCTCTTCGAAAGGACTGCCCGGAGCACCAAGACTAAAGAGATCTGCCGACCAATCGCCGTAGGCCACCGTAATCTTGCAGGTCACAAGGCCATCGTCGACGCCAATCGCCATGGCAAAACTCGGCTCGGGCGCCACGGCGTCAAGTACGGCGGGAGCGGTCAGGTCGGTGTAGTCGCGCAAGATCGGCAGCGCCATGCGGCAGAACTCGCCCACCTGGTCGGCGGCGATATGGACCGGCGTGCGGCAGGGCAACAAGTGCGATAGGAACGGCGCCGCATGCTGGGCAAACGCCGTGTCGGTACGGCGCGCGCGGCGCGTATCGACCAGATAGGCTGCGTCGCCTGCGACAAAGCAGTACGTATCGGCCGGCAGGCGCAAGTCGTAGCTGCCTCCCGCCGCCGGTGCAATCTTGGCGGCAAGGAGCGGCGGGCGCTTAGCCGGGACTTCGCCCTCCCCCTGCGGCGACGGCTCGACTGCCACCTCGTAGGCGCGATGCGTCGTCGTTCCCCGCGACCAAGCAGGCTCAAAGGACATGGTCCTGCCGCGCAGCAGGTCCAGCACGGACACGATGGAATGCTCGGATACCGGCAACTGACGCTCGGCGACAAAACCGTTGCGGACAAAGTCATACGACGCCGAGCGCGGGCTCGTAATATCGCCTAGGTAGGCGACCGTCATTGCGATAAAGTCGAGCAGCTTTGTCGACACGTCATCGAAAGCCTCGGGCACATGGGCAAACGTAAGCTTCTTGCCATAGGAGAACGTACCGCCGCGCACATAGGCATCGGCCATGCCGTCGATATCCTTAACCACGTAGGACACCGAACCGCTACGAATGCGAAACTCGAGCGCCCAGTTAAAACGATCGGCAAACAGCGGATTGTAGTACGGCACCAGCGAGGGCTCCAGCACCGCTTTGGGCGCATCGGGGTCAATGGTGCTGGCGAGCTTGCGACGCATGACCGCGAGCTCGTCCATGCGCGCGTCCGAAAGATCGGAAAGCGCCGCCACAAGGCTCGGGCTCGTGGGGACGGGCGCCGGGAAGGGAAAGTTGGGGTTGACCGCAGATGCGGTGGGCGCGGAGCGCGTGGGCTGCTTGGACTGTGCGGGCGGTACTGTAAACGTGCGGACCGGCGTGCGCAAACCCTCGACGGGCTCGGCGCCACTGGCATCCAGATACGCCAGCGCCGTGGCGATGGCGTGCTTGCACATGCCGGAATAGCGGAAGGCGGCGGGGCAATCGCAGTCGTAGTCGATAACCTCGTGCTCGTCCATGTCGAGCGCCACGTGCGTCTTGTACAGGTCGCCGCGCGAGCCGCGCACCGAGCCCTCGATGTTCACGTTTTTGGAGAAGCGCGAGCCGGAGTCCTCAAACGACAGCACGGCACCGTTGAGCATGAGCGAACGCCCCTTCATAAAGGTGCCGCTCAACGCCGCCTCTTTGCGAAGCGCCTGCACAAACGTCCCCTGTGCCATCACTTCCTCCAATCTCGCGCGGACCAGCAAGGTCGCCCTTAGATCACCGTCACGCGACCCTGGTTACCCACGATGGCTTTTGCCTCTGCCAACAGCGGAATCGAGCGTGCGTTGACCTTGGCCGGCACCTCGGCACGCAGCACACGCCCGTCCACCTGCTCGATAAAGATCTCCACGCGGTCGCCGCCCGGGTTGGCGGTAAGCACCGTGGCAAGACGCGCCATATTGCCCTGACTAAAGCGGCTGTTGGGCACCATGACCTCAAACACCTTGGGCTTGTTGTTCTCCTCGTTGAGCTCCAGCGGCACGATCTCCTGCGCGATGATCTGGTCGCCGCGGTCCGAGCGCTCGAGCTTGCCCTTAATGCGCACAAACGCATCGGACAGCTGCGCGCCGGTCTCGGGATCGACCTCGCCGTACAGGTACCCCTCGGCCTCCTTGTAGGTCTTGGGGAACACCACGACCGTGGCCTCACCTTCCATGTCCTCGAGCTGCACGATGCCCATGGGGTCGCCGTTTTTGGTCACGCGCTTGGACACGCTCGAGACCATACCGGCCCACCACAGCGCCTTGCCCTCGGGAATCTCCTGGTTGATGGTACCGCCCGTGGGGTTCTGCACTTCGTAGCCGGTGTCGATCTGCGAGAACGAGAAGTCACGCGCCTTGGCTAGCGCATACTCAAACGGGCGCAGCGGGTGGTCCGAGACATAGATGCCCAGAACCTCCTTCTCCTGGCTCAACTTGAGGTGGCGGTCCCACTCTTGACCATCCGGATCGGGCACGCTCACCTCAAAGCCCGAGCCCTCAACATCACCAAACATATCGAAGAACGACGTCTGGCCGCTCGCACGATCTTTCTGGCGCTTTACCGCGGCATCGATGATGTTCTCGGGGTTGTTCTTGTCCACAAAATGCATCATCTGGCGACGCGGATACCCCGTGGAGTCGAAGGCGCCTGCCTTGATGAGCGATTCGATCACGCGACGGTTTGCCTGGCTGGAGTCCACGCGCTCGACAAAGTCGTGCAGCGTCTTAAACGGGCCGCCTGCCTCGCGCTCGGCGATAATCGCCTGCGCCACGCCGGTGCCCACGCCGCGGATGCCGGCCAGACCAAAGCGCACGCCCTCCTTGGTAGCCGTGAACTCGGTACCGGACTCGTTGACATCTGGCGACAGCACGGGGATGCCGTCGTGACGGCACGCCGAGACGTAGTGAACGATCTTGTCGGTTTTGCCCGTATAGGACGTCAGAACGGCCGCCATGTACTCGTGCGGATAATGCGCCTTGAGCCACGCCGTCTGCATAACCAGGATGGCGTAGCCGGCGGAGTGCGACTTGTTAAAGGCGTAGGACGCGAACTCGAGAACATCGTCCCAAATCTTCTGGGCGACCTCGCGCGTGTAGTTGTTCTTGATAGCGCCGTTCATCCAGTGGTCGTAGGTGGTCTCGTCCGAGCCATCCTCCCAGTGGAGCACCGTCGACGTGAGCAGTTTGATCTTTTTCTTAGCCACGGGCTTACGGATACGCGAGTCTGATTCACCCTTGGAGAAGCCGCACATCTCGACGGAGATGAGCATAACCTGCTCCTGGTAGACCATGGTGCCGTAGGTTTCGCCCAGGATGTCGTCCAGGCGGTCGTCGTAGGAGACGGCCGGCTCCTTGCCGTTCATACGGTTGATGTAGGACGAGACCATGCCGGCGCCCAACGGGCCCGGGCGGTACAGGGCGATCAATGCCACGACGTGTTTGTACTCGGTGGGCTTCATGTTCTTGATCGTGGCCGTCATGCCGGCGGACTCGACCTGGAAGACGCCGGCGGTGTGGCCGGAGCCCATGAGCTTAAAGATCTCGGGATCGTCAAAGGGGATCTCTTCCTCTTTGATGTCGATGCCGAAGTTCTTTTTGATGTTGGCCTTGGCCTTGGAGATAACCGTCAGCGTGCGCAGGCCCAAGAAGTCCATCTTGAGCAGGCCCATGTCGGCAACGGTATGACCCTCGTACTGGGTAATCTCGACGCCGCCCTTGGTATCGAGCTTGGTGGGTACGTGCTCGTTGACGGGATCGCGGCAGATCAGAACGGCGCACGCGTGCACGCCCTCGCCACGGGTGAGGCCCTCGATCGAGAGCGCCGTGTCGATGATGCGGCGGGCGTCGTCATCCTTTTTATAGGCCTCGGCAAAGTCGGGGTTAAACAGATCCTCTTTGCCGGGTTGCTTTTCGAGCACCTGCTTGAGCTTGACCTTAGGGTCGCTCGAGACCATCTTGGACAGGCGCTGGCCCATGTAGACCGGATAGTCCAGCACGCGCGCGGCGTCGTTGATGGCCTGCTTGGCCTTAATGGTCGAGTAGGTGATGACGT
Organism: uncultured Collinsella sp.; assembly: GCA_958408685.1. GTDB lineage: Bacteria > Actinomycetota > Coriobacteriia > Coriobacteriales > Coriobacteriaceae > Collinsella. The sequence continues at coordinate 45,844 of CATYLC010000010.1, forward strand.
GGGTGACCTTCTCGGGGCCGTAGAGCTGGCGAACGTGCTCCACGACCTCGAGGCGCCGCTCATCGTCGAAGTCCATATCGATATCGGGCATCTCGGTACGCTGCGGGGACAGGAACCTCTCGAACATCAGGCCGTTCTCGAGCGGGTCGAACGCGGTGATGTTCATGGCGTAGGCGACGATAGCGCCAGCGGCCGAGCCACGACCGGGGCCGACGCCGATGCCGTTGTCCTTGGCCCATTGCACGTACTCGGCAACGATCAAAAAGTAGGCGGCAAAGCCCTTGTCGCAGATGACCTTGTATTCGTACTCAAAGCGCTCTTTGATGTTGACGCCACCGATCTCGCGCGTGGCCCAGTCGTCACCATAGTGCTGGCGCAGGCCCTTCTCGCACTCGCGGCGGAACTGGCTCTCGTGCGTCTCGCCGGGATCGAGCAACGGGAAGCGCGGCAGGATGATGGAGTCCCAGTCGAGCTCGACGTAGCACTTGTCGGCGATCTCGATCGTGTTATCGCAGGCCTCGGGGCAATACGGGAACATCGCCCGCATCTCCTCCTCGGTCTTCATGTAAAACTCCGAGCCGGTCATGCGCATGCGGTTGGGGTCGTCAACCTTGGCGTTCATGCCGATGCACATGATGACGTCCTGCACGGGCGCGTCCTCGCGGCGCAGGTAGTGGAAGTCGTTGGTAGCGATGACCTTGACGCCCACCTGTTTGGCAATGTCGATGAGCGTGCGGTCCATCTGCTCGTCGGTCAGGCCGTTGTCGGTGGTGATGCCGTGTTCCTGGATCTCGATGTAGAAGTCGCCGGGCTCGAAGGTGTCACGGAAGGTCTCGGCCCACTTGATGGCGCCTTCCATGTCGCCGCGGTCGATGTACTTGGGGATGATGCCCGCGATGCAGGCGCTCGTGCAGATCATGCCCTTGGCGTGGCGGCGCAGGTTGTCGAGCGTCACACGCGGCTTGTAGTAAAAGCCCTGCACGGCGGCCTCGGAGACCGTCTGCATCAGGTTGACGTAGCCCTCCTGGTCCTTGGCCAGAAGGATCATGTGGTAGAGCTCGGGCTTGTGGTCGCGGGCGAGCGTCTCGTCCGGCGTAAAGTAGACCTCGCAGCCAAAGATGGGCTTGATGACCAGGGGCGGCTTGAGCTCGTCGATGTTGCCCTTCTCGTCCCACATGGCCATGTCCTTCACATACTGGGCATGCTCGCGCGGGTTTTCCTCGGGATCGGGCTCCACCAGCTCGTCGCGGCGGTCCTTTTCCAGGAAGGCCTTGTCGTGGCTCCAGGTTTTGTACTCGGGCGTGTTGTGGTTGACGGCGTCGCAGGCCAGCGCCAGGTCGGGCACGCCATACATGTAGCCGTGGTCGGTAATGGCCACGGCGGGCATGCCCAGCTCAACGGCACGGTTGACCATATCCTGGATACGGGTTGCGCCGTCGAGCATGGAGAAAACAGTGTGATTGTGCAGATGGACGAATGCCATGTGATGAGCTCCGATGCGGGTTCGTGTTCTGACTGAACGATTTTACCGCACGGCGCGGACGGCACCCGAACCTAGCCAAACCAACACGGCTCCTCTTGCAGTTGCGGTGAAATGCGGACTGTTTGGCGGCTTTTTTGGCCAAAACAGTCCGTATTCCACCGCAAGTTATCTGAGGGCTAGAGATTGTAGGTGACTACTTGAGGTTCGGCGGGTTCGACGAAGATGGCTGGATTCGTCTGCTCCACGCGAACGAACTTGACCGTCACCGCCTCAACGCCCGCCTTGTGCAACACGTCGGCGTAGACGCGCGCCTGCAGGGCGTGCTTCTCGAGCAGCTGTTCCGGCGTCTCATCCGGCGTGCCACCCGTCTTGTAATCAATGACCAGGGCGCGCGACGGATCGGCCGGGTCGGTGGCCAGTGCATCGATGGCGCCTTCGGCATATGCACCGTAGCGGGCGATGTCCTCGTCCTCGCAGCCCAGCGAAAAGAACGGCACCTCGGCGCGAACGCACGGCCACGCGAGCAGGTCGGCACGAACAGCCGACTTGAGCCAGCGGTTCAGGGCAACGTCGAAGCGTTCGCGCTGCTCCGGCGTCAGGCGCCACAGACGCGCCAGTGCATCGGCGCGCGCAGCGGGCAACGCGTCGGCACCCATCTCGATGAGCCACTGGCAGGCGGCGTGGAACGCCGAGCCCAGCGCCATGGGGTTGCCGGCGGGCTCAACGACGGCCACGTCCGCATCGGCCATCTCCGAGCCATCCGACTCTGCATCATCGCCAGCCTCGTCCATGGGCACGTGCGCCTCGGCGGCACGGTCCTCGGACTCGGCATGCAGCGCCGCGGCAATTGACGAGTAGCTGTACGAATCGCGCTCCGGATACGGGCAGGTGCCCATGCGCACGCCCACCGCCTGGGGATACACGAGCTCAAACGCATCGGGCTCGGGGTCGGCAGGACCGGGAACGGCGGCGCGGGCATCTGCACCGGCACCCTCCGGCTCCGCATCGCCGCGGACAAGCCTGCCCTCGGCATCCAGCGAAGCGTTTGCCTCAAACGCCTGCTCGCCAAAGGTAAAGTCCGTGAGCGAAATGAGCTCGTAGTCGCCCGGCTGGGAGTTGTCGAACACCAGGCGGTCGCTATCGAGCTGCGGCGTGTCCAGAGCGTCGGTCGGCAAAATACGGCGCAGCACGTCGTAGGTCAGATCCGTCTCGACATCGAAGGTCGGCGCCGTCACCTTGCCACGGCTCACACCGGCATCCATCGCCAGAATGACCAGCTCGCGTGCTCGCGTCATGGCGACATAGAGCAGGCGGGCCCGCTCCTCGAGCGAGAGCTGCAGGTCGTCGTTGCGCAGGCGAGCAAATGCCTCGGCGGGAGAACCCGTCGCACAAACGTCCTCCATGAGCTCCGGCGGCAGCCACAGCGACGTGCCCTTGCCCTTAAACGCATGCTCAAACTGCTTTTTGACGTCGTCGCCCTTCACAAAGGTTCCGTCGGCGAGCTTAACGCCGTCGAAGCGTGCCGGCAGTGCCACGACCTGCGCTCCGCCATCGACGCGACCCATCTGTGCCGCACCCGAGGACTTACGCACGCCAAAGCACTCGGCGACCGCCACGACCGGATATTCCAGACCCTTGGAGGCATGCACCGTCATGATGCGTACCGCGCCGTCACCCTCCTCGTTGAGCGCGCCCGGGGCCTCCTTGCCCGCCAAGAAGCGGTCGAAGGCCAGCGCGATGGAACGCGGCGAGTTGCCGAACTCGGCCTCAGCCTCAGCCACGGCGTCGAGCGCCTTGAGCACGTTGGCGGCAATGGCCTTGCCCTCGGGGCCGCGCTGCGCCAGGCGCACAAACCAGCCGGAGGCGTTGACCACGTCGCGCGCGATGGCGGCGAACGAATCGCGGCCCGCGCGACGAAGCGCATACCGCAGCACCTCGCGGGCGCGCTTCACAAGCGGCAAGTCTTGCAAACCCGGCACGTCGGAATCGCTCATGATGCCCATGTCGATATTCCGGCGCGAGGTCTCCCCTGTCTCGCTATCGAGCTTGGTCGCCAGCGCCAGGAACTCCTGAGCGCCGAGCGCAAACATCGGCGAGGCGAGCAGCGGCATAAGGCCCCGCGCCGTATCGGCCGGATTGGCGAGCGCACAAACCAGGGCGCGCACCGTCTGCACCTCGGCTGCTTGGGCAAAGACCGAGCCGCCCGCGATGACGCAGTCGAGCCCCTGATCGCGGAAGGCCTGGGCGTAGACGTCGGCGTTGGTCATGCGGCCCAGCAGCAGTACCATGCCGCCCTGGGGCTGGCCGGCATCGGCAAGCGCGCGGAAGCGCTCGGCGATCGCACGGGCCTTGGCCTGTGTGCGCTCCTGCATACTACCGCCGGCAACAAAGAGGGCCTGGCGGCGCGAGGCGTCCGCCACCAGCGTGTCCTTGCGGCCGTCGCTCGCCTCAAGATCCAAAAAGCCCTGCATCAGGCCGCCGTCATCGCCGTCGAAGACGCGCGCCACGTAACGCAGCACCTCGTCATGGCTGCGGAAGTTGCGCACGAGTTTAACGAGTTCGCCGGCAGGGGCATCGGCCACGGCAGTCGCCTCGGACGCGGCAGACGAGCCCACCTTGCGCTCCTGGCGGCGAAACACCTCGACCTCGGCGCCACGGAAGCGGTAGATCGACTGCTGCGCATCGCCCACGGTGCACAGCGCGCGCTCCCCCGCGCCCGTCAGATAGCGAATCAAATCGACCTGCATCTGATCGGTATCCTGGAACTCATCGATCATGACCATCTTAAAGCGGCCCTCGTACGCAGCACGGATGGCTGGGTAATCGCGCAGGGCCTCGTAGGCCATACGCAGCAGGTCGTTATTATCGAGGGCGGACTGGGCAGCCTTCAATGCGCGATACTCGGCCTCGACGGAACGGGCCAGGCCCACCAGCGCATCGAGCGCCGGGCCACCGCAGGCAAGCACGATATTGATAAACGCATCGGCGGCCTCGGCCTTGAGCAGCTCGACCTGCTCCTTGGGGAATGCCTTGCTCGCGCGCGGCATGGTGCACGACATCATGAGTCGCGCCGCATCCTCCATGGTTTTGCCACTCGCCTCAAACGCGTCGATGGCATCGAGCGCCGTCTGCGCCTTCTCGGTCGCGGCCTTGCTTGCGCCTAGCGCCGCGCGATAGGCATCGGCGAGTGCCGAGGTATCGGCCTGGCCGCGCGCCACGCGCGCGTCGTCCATACCGCCCGGCAACTGGCTCGACAGCTCCAGCAGGTCGCGCACCAGACCCTTGATGGTCGTACCGCCGCCAAAGGAACCGCCCTCGCCCGCCATGGGATACCAGGCATAGAGGGCCTTGAGCGATGCCGCGAGCTCGGGGGCGGCATCGGGTGCCGTCGCGCGACCCAGCACATGCTCAACAGCCTGGTCCATGAGCTCGTCGGTATCGGTGAGCACCGTGAACTCGGGGTCGATGCCCAGCTCCAGCGCGTGCGCGCGCAGGATACGCGAGCACATGCCGTGAATGGTCGAGATCCACGCGTCGTCGACGGTCAGTGCTTCCTCGTCCATGCCCTCGTCGATAAGCGCACGGCGCACGCGGTCGCGAATCTCGGCCGCGGCATCTTTGGTAAAGGTAATGGCGAGCACCTGGTCCAGATGCTCAACGAACGGACCGGATTCGGGCGAGAGCGCATAGACGATGCGGCGCGTGAGGGTAAAGGTCTTACCCGAACCGGCGCCCGCCGAGACAAACAGCGGGCGGTCGAGCGTTTTGACAATCTGCAGCTGTTGCGGCATCAAAGTCGAAAGATCCATGGTCTACACGTCCCTCCTTACAAACGTTCCTTCGTGGTTATACGAGCAGCGCGCATGCGCGGCCTGAGCCGACGCCGGGTCGACGGCGGCAACGTTGCCCGCCTCGAGCTCGCGCAGGCGCTCGGCGATGCCGGCCTCCACGCGATCGAGCAGGGCATCGAAGTCCATGCTGCCGCCCTCGCCCGGGAAGCCCTTCTTGAGGCCCGGGATGCGACCGTCACCGCGCTCTTCCTCGAGCAACTCGGCGCTCGCCGCACCGCGCAGCGCGGGCTTGCCGCCCTTGGTCGAAAAATAGAGCGCTGCACGGGTATCCAAGCCCAGTGCCCGACGCATGGCCTGCGCGTAGATGAGCGTTTGGGTATGGGGCGGCAGCCAGCGCGGGTCGTCGATGGGAGCCTCGCCCGTCTCCTCGTCACGCACCGTGGGGTCGGCAAGCTTAAACTCCTCGACACCCGAACGATGCTTGTAGTCGATTACCACGGCGCGGTTCTCGGCGTCCACGTCCACACGGTCGATGCGCCCGCCGAGCGGCCAACCGGCATACTCGACCTGGAGCTCGTTGAACGCAAACTCCAGGTAGCGCGGGGCAAAGGGGGCAAGTGCCTCGGACTCGTAGGCAAGCACGCCCTCCAGCTGCGGCAAGATCTCGGCCACCTGGCGCTCCTCCACCGCAGAGAGCGGCACCAGCGGGCCCTCCGTGCCGCGCTTGCCGGCGTGCTCGGCCAACGTCTCGTCAAAGACCTCGTGCAGCAGCTCCTGAGCACGCGGCAGATTCTCGGGCGTCACGCGCTCCATGCCTTCTTGGGGCAGACGGGCATGCAGATGCTCCAGCACGTCGTGGACAAAGTTGCCCTTCTCCATGTTGCCAAAGCCAGCGTCGATCGACTGGGGCTTGACGCGATACGAGACGAACCAGCATAGCGGACAGGTCGAATAGGCCTCGATCTGCGAGGCAGACGTCAAGCGCGGCACCAGCGGCGCATCCTCGCCCTCGCCATCGCGACGGCGCAGGACCAAATACGGCACGGCCTCGGCACTCAGATGCTGAGGGGCTTCACAGGTCACGCGCTCGCGCTTGAGGCCTTCACCTGCCGCGGGATCAAAGTCGGCGATGATATCGCCCTCGCCCACGCACGTGGGCTTGGCAGCGCCAGCGGCCTCGGCATGTGCCCGCAGCTCGGTCCATACGGCTGCCGGGTAGCACTCGCGCGCCTGGCGATCGTGCGTCACGCGGGCGAGCGCGACCGGACCGCTCGCCGCCTGCATCGCACGGCCAAAGCGCACGCGCAGCAGGGCGGCGGGCTCCAAAGACACGCCGTCGCGGCGCAGCTCGGCCGTCAATGTGGCAAGCGGGCCCTCTTCGTGCGAAAGCGGATAGCTGTCCAGGTCGACATCGGCAAACAGCACGGCATCGTAGCCGCCAGGACGCAAAACCGACGCATCGGCAAGCGACACGAAGCGCACTTGTGCCCGTGGCGTGCGATCGACCTCGTAGGTCGCGTAATCGTAAGCGGTACTGCGCTTGTCCACCTTGGTTCGAACGCCGTCGAGAACCGGCACGGTCGCGGCCTGCGACACGTCGAGTGCGCGAGCATCGTTCATAAGGATGTCGATGGCATGGCGCAGCAAAGCCGTCTCTGCCTGGCGACGGGCCTGGCCGTCAAGGCCGCCTAGAGCGCGATCGGGCAGCGCCTCGGCAACGGCGAGCATGGCCTTGAGCGCCGTCACGGGTTTGTCGCGCCACAGCGCCTGGAACACGTCCGAGACCACACACGGCACGTTCTTAAACCAGTTTTCGTCGCTCGCCGCCTTGCGCGCGCCCCTCACCTGACCCTGGACGCTCTGCAGCAGGCTCTTAACGCCCGCAGTGGTCTTGTTGCGCGACAGGCGTATGTTCTTGTCGAAGCCGCGGGCGCTCGCGGCGTCGGCACCCGAAAGCGGGCTATAAATCCAGTCGGTAAGCTCCGGAGCGGGCCACCACTCGGTCTTGGAAGCGGTGCCCTCGTCGGCGGCTTTCATACGCTCGATCAGGTTGGCGAGCGCCGTAAACTGCCTGCCCGCGATGGACTGGGAAAACGCCGTGAACTCAGTCGTCTCGGCCGCAATGTGACGCGCCGCCAGACGAGAGGCGAGCTCAACGAACAGCTGGGGTGCCCGGGCAGAAACAACGAGCACGCGCACAGGGTCGGCAGGCGTCGCGACGCCGTCGACCTCGGAACCCCGGCACGTTTTTACCAGATCATCAATTGCGTCCGCATAAGCATGAGCACGGGCATGGGGGCCAGCGACCTCAATAAAGGCAGGCTGAGCGGCGGTCCCGCAAGCGGCATCAGACGCGCCGACACCCTCCCCTAGCGGCGCGATCTCAAACAACACATCGCGGGCATCAAATGCCGCGGCAAGCTCCTCGCGCATCGCCGCCTGCTCGCGGGCAAGCAGCACGACGACCTCTCCCCCATTGTTCGCCACGGCAGACAGCAGCTCGAGCAGACCGTGCGTAAACGACGTGATACCGCGCACGCATACGGCGCGAGTGCACGCCGGCAGGCTATCGGCCAGGACACTGGTCATAATGTCAGCTGCCTCGCAGGGCTCAACCATATCTCGACGGTCCAAACCGCCCGCGTAGGCGCGCAAAAGCTCGAACACACGAGCCTCGGCATCGCTTTTTGGCTCAGGCCGGCAGTTGTCGCCACGGCATCGTTCGGCACCCGTCCCCGCAACGCCCGGCAACACGTCGCGGGCCATGCGCGCGAGCATGCGCACTGTGCCCTGGCTGCGCGAAAGCGGCTGCAGAGCGGCGTCGTCGCGGCGGTCGATCATGTCCGAGAACAGCATCTGGCGCTGAAGGTTGTCCACAAAGCTGCGGCCATCGCCCATAAGCTCCCACAGCGAGCTGAGCCACGATGTGGGCGTCTTGTAGTCGACACCCAGTGAAACCCCGGCTTCCGCCGCATCATGGCGGCACAGGTCGAGCTCGGCAAATGTTGGCGCCAACAGAACAGCGCGCCCGTGGCGGGCAACCAGGTCGGCCAGTAGCGCCGCCTCGGCATCGCTCAAATCCGTGCCGGCATTGGTGGTATAGATTCGAACAGGCATGGTCCTCCGCTCAAACCGTTCGCAATAATCAATGCATCCATCCTACCCGCCCAAGCGGACACATTGCCACCGCAGTTCCATCTTTTGGTACAAAGCAACCTGAACCCAACGCACCAGCCGATTGCAGGCATATAAAAACCGCCCCCGGAGGGACGGTTCTTCGTAATTCAATGTTGTCGCTGGCCTACTCGCCATCCTCCAACTTAATGAGGATCTTGCGGTAGCCACCGTACTCGCCGTTCAGCGCCTTTGAAACGCGGCTCACCGTGGTGGACGAAGCGCCGGTACGGGCCTGAACCTCAACATAAGGCTCGCCCTCGTCCAAATAGCGCGCAACCTGCAAACGCTGAGAAAGGTCGCAAATCTCGCGCGGCGTGCAGATATCGGTCAAAAACGCTTGGATATCCTTCTCGTCGTCCAAAAGGCTAAATGCGTGGACCAGCTGCTTGACATCAGGCTTGTCAAACATGTTCTCGATATTCATCGATCACCGCCAAACCCGCCAAAAGGCATCGAAGTTGATACTGACATCGGGCATCGTTCACCCGTTCTATGCAATAGGGCAACGCCTGTGGCTTTTGCCCGTAGCAGTGTAGCACACCACCAAACTAAAGCGACAAGACTCTCTGCCAGCGGCGCGTTTTTCAGGACGAACGCCGTTTAGAAACCATATGCGCACGTAAGCTCCACGAATATTTGAGACAATGGGCGCCCAAACACCGCGGCGCGCCCGCGCAACCATCCAGGTCGCCGCCGTAAGCCGCTTCACGCGACGCCAGCAATCCCGGCGCAAGAAAGGATTCACGCCATGCGCTTTATGCTTAACTGGCTCTTCACCTCGATCGCCATCGCGATCGCCACGTTCCTCGTCCCCGGTATCCAACCCTTCGGCTTTGCCGAGACCTGGGTCTGCTTTGCCTTTGTGGGACTGTTCCTGAACATTGTCGATTCGTTCGTCAAACCGTTCCTCACGGTCATCTCGCTGCCGCTCACGATCATTACGCTGGGCATTTTCCAGCTTGTCGTCAACAGCTTTATGCTTGAGCTCGCGAGTTACCTGTCGGTCAACCTGCTGGGCGTCGGCATCTCCATCGCCAGCTTTGGATCGGCCTTTATGGGCAGCATCCTGGTGTCCATCACGCGCAGCATCCTCGACAGCATCGCCGAGGAATAAAACGGCCATTCCGGCCGTGTCCGTCTCAACAGCCCAAAACGAAGGCCGCCCATCGCAAAAATGGGCGGCCTTCTTATTTGCCAAGTCTCAAAGGGCGAGAAAATCTACCATTTCCACCCCGTCCCCAAATGCAGGTGTGGGTTAGATGACGTAGTCGTAGCCATGGTTGGGAGCGACAAGTTGATCGAGCGTCACACCGTCGAGGTAGTCGTTGATGAGCTTGTCCAGGTTCTTCCACACGTCGAGCGTGGGGCACTCATCCGAACGCGAGCAGCCCTTGCAGTCGCCATCCAGGCAGGCGACCGGCGCCAGACTGCCCTCGGTCAGGCGCAAGATCTCGCCCACCGTGTATTGCTCGGGCGGGCGCGTGAGCACATAGCCGCCGCCCTTGCCGCGCATGCCCGAGAGCATGTTGGCGCGCACGAGCGTAGCCAAAATGTTCTCGAGATATTTCTCGGAAATCCCCTGTCGCGCCGCGATCTCTTTGAGCGGGATGCGACCGGCTGCCTGGTGCTCGGCCAGATCGACCATAACGCGCAGGGCATATCTGCCCTTAGTAGAAACCAACATGTATAGTGCTGCCTTTCGGTCATTTAGTCCGTAGAAATTCTAGCCGAAAAATTGGTTTTGAAAATACCCGTTCCGGTCAAGATGGTTAATCGACTCGTAATAATCTTCTATTTCCTATTGCGTTACTAGGCTTTAGTGTCTACTATGCTTGCCAACAGCAAAACGAACAACCTATACGGTTTGTGGGTTTATCTGCTACACACACCGTAAAACCACACGGTATCCAGTCATTTGAACACTTTGGAGGTTCACCATGAGCAACGTTTACACGTCCATCGATCAGCTTATCGGCCATACCCCGCTTCTGGAGCTCACTCACTTTGAGGCCGATGAGGACCTCAAGGCCCGCGTACTCGTCAAGCTGGAATACTTCAACCCCGCCGGCTCCGTCAAAGACCGCGTCGCCAAGAACATGATCGACGAGGCCGAGAAGGCCGGCAAGCTCGTGCGCGGCGGTGACTACACCATCATCGAGCCCACGAGTGGCAACACCGGCGTCGGCATCGCCTCGGTGGCGGCGGCTCGCGGCTACAAGGTGATCATCACCATGCCCGAGACCATGTCCGTCGAGCGCCGCAAACTGATGCAGGCATACGGTGCGCAGCTCGTGCTCACCGACGGCTCCAAGGGCATGAAGGGCGCCATCGCCAAGGCCGAGGAGCTGCAGAAGGAGACCCCCAACAGCATTATCGCCGGCCAGTTTGTGAACCCCGCCAACCCCGCCATCCACAAGGCCACGACCGGCCCCGAGATCTGGGATGACACCGACGGCGAGGTCGACATCTTCGTCGCCGGCGTCGGCACCGGCGGCACCGTGACCGGCGTAGGTGAGTTCCTCAAGGAGCAGAACCCCGAGATTCAGGTCGTCGCCGTTGAGCCCGCCACCTCCCCGGTGCTCTCCAAGGGCCAGGCCGGCCCGCACAAGATCCAGGGCATCGGCGCCGGCTTTGTGCCCGACGTTCTCGACACCAAAGTCTATGACGAGATCATCCCCGTCGAGAACGACGACGCCTTTGCCACCGGCCGCGCCGTGGGCCACAAGGAGGGCGTGCTCGTGGGCATTTCGTCCGGCGCCGCCGTGTGGGCCGCACTGCAGCTGGCCAAGCGCCCCGAGAACGAGGGCAAGACCATCGTGGCCCTGCTTGCCGACACCGGTGAGCGTTACCTGTCCACGGCACTGTTCCAGGACTAGGGCCTGTCGCCCATAGGTTGAGCCCACGGACGAGCCGGTCTCCTCTCTCCCGGCAGTCTGAGCCCATCCAATCAGGGTGTCCCACGAGACGTCCGAACTTGCTACAATGTCTGCGGCGCGGAACCAGCCTCCCGCGCCGCTTTTCTTTTTTGGCCACATGCCACCAAGGAGAACCTCCCCATGCACAACAAGCGCGTGCTCGTCGCCATGAGCGGCGGCGTCGATTCCAGCGTGACCGCGTACCTGCTCAAAAGCCAGGGCTACGAATGCGTCGGCGCCACCATGCGCCTCACCTGCCCCGCACCCGATCCCGTCACGGGCATGAGTAAGGTCGACCGCGACATCGCCGATGCAAAGGCCGTCGCCGAGCGCCTGGGGATACCCCACCATGTGCTCGACTTGCAGCAGACCTTCGACCACAGCGTTATCGAGCGCTTTGTGAACGCCTACCAGGAGGGGCTGACGCCCAACCCGTGCATCATCTGCAACCGCCACATAAAGTTTGGCGCGTTGCTCGGTGCGGCGCTGGACATGGGCTGCGACTACATCGCAACGGGTCATTACGCCAAAACAAGCCAGACAGTAGACGGCACCTGGCAGCTGCATCGCGGCGAAGATCCCAAAAAGGACCAGAGCTACTTTTTATATTCGCTTACGCAGGAGCGCCTGGCGCACACGATCTTTCCGCTGGCAGGCCTAGACAAAGAGCGCGACGTGCGCCGCATAGCCGCCGAGCAAGGCTTTACCAACGCCCAGAAGGCCGAAAGCGAGGACATCTGCTTTATTCCAGACGGTGACTACGCGGGCTATATCGAGCGCCGCTGCGGACATCCCGCTGCACCGGGCGACATTGTGTGGCGCGACGGCAGCGTGGTCGGACGCCATAACGGCGCGTTGCGCTATACCATCGGCCAGCGCAAGGGCTTGGGCGTCGCGATGGCGCATCCCGTGTATGTGACGGGCGTCGATGCCGCCAACAACACCGTGCATCTGGGCGAGGCCGAGGACCTAACGGCCACAGCACTCACGGCCGACGACTGGATCTGGAGCGCCCCTGCCGACCGCATGGAGGCAGAACTCGATGCCGGCGGCATTCGCGTGGGCGCCAAGTACCGTTACCGTCAGAAAGACCAAGCAGCGACCCTTACGCGCGGCGAAGACGGGCAAATGCTGCTGACTTTTGACGAGCCGCAGCGAGCCATCGCCCCCGGCCAGGCCGTTGTAGTCTACCACGGCGACATCGTCCTCGGCGGCGGCACGGTGACCGGCGCACTTAAGTAGCCCCATCCCCTTCATAAATTGCGGTGAAATAGGGACTGTTTAAGCGTTTAAAACCGCCAAACAGTCCCTATTTCACCGCAACGCACAAGAGCGCCCCTGCCGGCAACGTTATACCGGCTAGTGCGCTCTTAACTTGCCACGCGCTATAAATGCGCCTAACGCTGTACGTAGGCGCGGACGAGCTCGAAGGTGTTGCGCACGCCGTCGATGTGGCTGCGCTCGTAGTTGTGGCTCGCGTACACGCCGGGGCCGATCAGGCCGTGACGGATGTCGTAGCCGGCGGAAAGCGTGGCCTCAACGTCCGAGCCGTAATGCGGGTACACGTCGATAGCGTAATCGAGCTCAAGCTCGCGCGCGATATTGGACAGCGTGGTCACCAGGTCGTAGTTGTACGGACCGCCCGAATCCTTGGCGCAGATCGACACCATGCGCTCGGTGCAGCCCAGGTCATCGCCCACGCAACCCATGTCAACGCTAATCATCTCGCGCGTGTCGGCCGGCACGAAGGCGCCGCCGTGGCCCACCTCCTCGTACACGGTAAAGAGCAGCGAAACCTTACGCGAAAGCGTCATCTCGCCAGCGGCGACGGCACGCGCCAAGCCCAGCAAAATGGCGGCCGATAGCTTGTCATCCAGGAAGCGGCTCTTAATGTAGCCGCTCTCCGTCACCGTCGTGCGAGGATCCATAGCGATGATGTCGCCGGTCTGAATACCCAGCTCGAGCACATCGTCCTTGCTGTCGACGTTCTCGTCGAGCAAGATCTCCATGTTCTTCTCGATGGTCTTGACCGGCTCGTCGGCCACGTGCGCCGAAGGCTCGGTGTTAAGAACCACGCCCGTGTAGACATTGCCGTCGCGCGTGTAGACGGTGCAGTTCTCGCCATCGGCCGTAGACCACTGATGCCCACCGAGCGTCGTGGGGCGCAGGCGGCCATTGTCCTTAATGGAACGCACCATGGCGCCCAGGGTGTCGACATGGCTCGCCAACACAAGCGGCTCGCCCTCGCCGCCAAGCTCAACGAGCACGTTACCCTTATTAGAACGCTCAGGCCCAAACCCCATATCGCGCAGGGTCTCCATCAGATAATCAGTCGCCGCACGAGTATAGCCGGTAGGCGAAGCAATAGAAGTCAGCGTCTTAAGCTGTCCTGCGATATAGGAGAGCGTCTCCTCTAGAGAAGCATCAATATTAGAAGTCATATGCATCCTTCCAAGTAAAACTAAGACCGAGTCCCGATTTTAACCGTTCTGCACGTGCAATGCCCCAGGAGCCGAGCCGCCTCCAGACGTCCCCGCACCGGTTTTGTGCACGTGCACGGTTTACAATCTCAATCTTGCATAAATCCTATTGGTATTTGCATAGAAATGAGGCATCTTTTTGCTTCGTCTCAGGGTGCCCCACCTTGGACCGTGCAAAAAACGGAGTATTCAGCACCGTGGGCCCCAACGGCCCCACCACGAACGACAAAACGACGCGGTTACAGCAGTGTTGCAGGTCGTCGCAAAGCAGAAACTCAGTAACAACCCCCTCCACTCATCGATAGCCCGCCCACAATGGCTGTCGATGGGCGCCTGCGGATCACTACCGCCCATTCACAACGTTATGCATTTTTAAGAGCTTGTTGAATACTCCCAAAAATGCACGCAGGGAAGTGCACCACCTATCCGCAGCGGGCAGTACGCCTTGGTTTTGTCCGTCTCAGGGCATCGACGCAGCACAAAAAGCCCCGCCGTGCGTAGCACGGCGGGGCCAGCGGCACGTCAAAAGACCATACACCTACGGGCGAAGGACCACCAAACTGGGCTAGGCAGCCGGGCAGATCTTCTTGAAGAGCTCGATGACGTCGTCGAGCGTCGCCTCGCGCGGGTTGCCCGGGAAGCAAGCGTCGGCCATGGCGTCCTTGGCCAGAACCTCGATCTCGTCGGCCTTCATGGCCTCGCAGACGTGCGGAATGTTCACGTCGGCGGAAAGCTGCTTGACGGCGGCGACAGCGGCGTCGGCAGCCTCGTCGGTGCTCATGCCCGTGGTGTCAACGCCCATGGCAATGGCAACCTTGGCCAGGCGCTCAGCGCAAACCGGCTTGTTGAACTCCATGGCGATCGGCAGCAGCATGGCGCAAGCGACGCCGTGCGGGGTGTCGTAGTGAGCGGACAGGGTGTGAGCCATGGCGTGGTCGATGCCCAGGCCAACATTGGAGAAGCCCATGCCGGCGACATACTGACCAAGAGCCATGCCCTCACGGCCGGAGCCGGGCTGGCCGGACTTGGCCTCGGCGACGGAGTCGCGCAGGTTCTCGCTGATCAGCTTAATGGCCTCAAAGTGGAACATGTCGGAAAGCTCCCAGGCGCCCTTGGTGGTGTAGCCCTCGATGGCGTGGGTCAGTGCGTCCATGCCGGTGGAAGCGGTCAGGCCGGCGGGCATGGAAGCCATCATGTCAGGGTCGACGACGGCGACCTCGGGGGCGTCGTTGGTGTCGACGCACACGAACTTGCGGACCTTCTCGGGGTCGGTGATGACGTAGTTGATGGTCACCTCGGCAGCGGTACCGGCGGTCGTCGGCACGGCGATGGTGAACACGGCATGGTTCTTGGTGGGAGCAACGCCCTCGAGGCTGCGGACATCGGCGAACTCGGGGTTGTTGATGATGATGCCGATGGCCTTAGCGGTGTCCATGGAGGAGCCACCACCGATGGTCACGATAGCGTCAGCCTCGGCGGCCTTAAAGGCCTCGACGCCGTCCTTGACGTTCTGGATGGTGGGGTTGGGCTTGATCTCGGAGTAGAGGCTCCATGCGATGCCGGCGGCGTCGAGCTCGTCGGTCACCTTAGCGGTAACGCCAAACTTGACCAGATCGGGGTCGGAGCAGACGAAGATCTTCTTGTAGCCGCGACGCTGGAGCTCGCCGGGGATCTCCTTGATGGCGCCGGAACCATGATAAGAGATGGTGTTGAGAACGAAACGATTAGCCATTGATAGCCTCCCATCGTGTGCGGGGCATCCATTACGCCCCACGCTATGAGTCCCATCCTAACGCTTTTGAAACAAAAAACGCGTGAGAACGTCAAAAGTGTTAAAGCGTTTCAACAGATGATGAAAAATATTGCGGCAAAGGAACAGCCCCTTTGCCGCAATCGGTTACTTTCGGCAGCCCTCTTTCCAAGCCTCGGCCGCAACCTTCCAGCGTAAGCGCAAGTCGCGCTCGCGGTCGATGAACATGATGGCAAACGCGACAAACAGCAGCAAGCTCGCCACGACGATGGCGTGCAGGCCCATGCGCTCAATACACCAGTTGCCCAACACAGCGCCAAACACAAAGGTAAAGATCACGCCAAAGTACAGCAGGCCGTTTTCCAAAAAGCCGCGCCTGTGGGTGATGATGTAATCGTCCACGTTTTGCAGCGCGTTGCGCAAGTTGCCGATGCACATGGTCGTAGCGATGCCGTGACCGTGGATCTTGCGGAAGCTCTCGACCTGCATGCCACAGGCAAACGAGGTGAGGCAGTTGGCGAGCAGGTTGAAATTGCCGCCCGGGATAAAGCTCACGCCCAGCAAGATGACGGCTTCAAAGAACACCGTCACCTGACGCCAGTGGATCACGCTGCCAAACCGCTCGTGTACCAGATCGGCAAGCATAATACCCACGGCAAACGACACCACAGGGAAGAAGTAGCGCTCCGCAAGTGCCCAGTTGCCCTCCGAGATGCTCACGCCCACGAGCAGGATGTTGCCTGTCTGCGCGTTGGCGAAAACATGGTCGCGCCCAATGTACGAATACACGTCCATAAAGCCACCGGCGAGCGCCAAGATGATGCCCAGCTCAATAGACTCCGATATCTGTTTGGCACGCTGCATCGTCGTGCATCCTCCTTGTTGACGACTCTCTCGTGCGTTGGCGGAAACATAGCCGCCGTTCATACTGTAACCCATTGACAACATGGCGTGTGCGCGAGACGACCCCTTCGACACAGGGATACACAGTCTGGAAACAAACGGCACCCGCATCGACACGCCGATCCGCCGGCTCGTGTACTCCACCAGTCTTTTTAGCCCCGCCCCAAAAAGACTGGTTACAATTACGTGCAGCATACAAACACCGGGAGGGATCGTGGCAAAAAAGCCTCAGCACGCTCAGAACAACCAGCGCAGTCAGCAGGGCAAACAGGTCCAGCAGCAAAAGCGCGGCGGTAAGGCGCAGGGTGGGCACACCACGCATACCCCAGCAGCGCCCACGCGCCCCTGGCGTCCGGGCCGCGACAAGTTCCTCCCCGTCAGCCGCGCCGACATGGATGCGCGTGGCTGGGACCAGTGCGACTTTGTCTACATCTGCGGCGACGCCTACGTGGACCATCCCAGCTTTGGCATGGCTATCGTCAGCCGCGTCCTCGACGCGCACGGCTACAAGGTGGGCATCATCTGCCAGCCCGACTGGACCGACCCCGCCAGCATCACCGTGCTCGGCGAGCCACGCCTGGGCTTTCTCGTCAGCGCCGGCAACATGGACTCCATGGTCAACCACTATTCGGTGACCAAGCACCGCCGCCACACCGATGCCTATACCCCCGGTGGCGAGGAGGGGCGCCGTCCCAACCGAGCCGTCACGGTCTACGGCAACCTCATCCGCCAGACGTTCAAGGATGCCCCCATCATCATCGGCGGCATCGAGGCAAGCCTGCGCCGCCTGGCCCACTACGACTACTGGCAGGACAAGCTCAAGCGCTCGGTACTGCTCGACTCGGGCGCCGACATCCTCATCTACGGCATGGGCGAGCACGCGATCGTCGAGATCGCCGACGCGCTCGACGCGGGACTGCCCGTAGATCAGATCACCTATATCAACGGCACCGTTTACCGCACGGGTTCGCTCGACGAGGTCTACGACTACGACCTGCTGCCCAGCTGGGACGACCTTACCGCCGACAAGCTCAACTACGCACGCAGCTTCAATGTGCAACAGCAGAATATGGACCCCATCACCGGACACCGCTTGGTAGAGCCCTACCCCAACAGCGTCTATGTGGTGCAGAACCCGCCGTCGGCGACGCTCACCACCGATGAGATGGACGAGGTGGCCGAGCTCCCCTACGCACGCGATTGGCATCCCGATTACGATGCGGCGGGCGGCGTGCCGGCCTTTGCGGAGATCAAGTTTTCCATTAGCTCCAACCGTGGCTGTTTTGGTGAGTGCTCATTTTGCGCCCTCACCTTCCACCAGGGCCGCGTGCTGCAGATGCGCAGCCACGACTCGATCATGCGCGAGGCCGAGCTGCTCACGCGCGATCCCGAGTTTAAGGGCTACATCAACGACGTGGGCGGACCGACGGCCAACTTTAGCCGCCCTGCCTGCGACAAGCAGCTCAAGCACGGCGTGTGCAAGAACAAGCGCTGCCTGTGGCCGAGCGTGTGCAAGAACATGGTGGTCGACGAGAGCGGCTACACGCAGCTGCTGCGCGACCTGCGCCAGCTGCCGGGCGTCAAGAAGGTCTTCGTCCGCAGCGGCATCCGCTTCGACTACACCATGGCCGATGCCTCGGACGAGTTTTTGTGCGAGCTGCTGGAGCACCACGTTTCGGGCCAGCTGCGCGTAGCGCCCGAGCACGTGAGCGACGCGGTGCTGTCCGTGATGGGCAAGCCGAGCCGCGCCGTCTACGATGCGTTCTGCCGCAAATTTGAACGCTTGAACCGCGAATACGGACTCAAGCAGTACGTAGTGCCGTACCTGATCTCGAGCCACCCCGGCTCGACGATGAAGGAAGCCGTAGACCTTGCCGAAGCCGTGCGCGACATGGGCTACATGCCCGAGCAGGTGCAGGACTTCTACCCCACGCCGTCCACCATGTCGACCTGCATGTACTACACCGGCGTGGACCCGCGCACCATGCAGCCGATCTACGTGGCGCGCGACCCGCACGAGAAGGCCATGCAGCGTGCGCTCATCCAGTATCGCAAGCCCGAGAACTACAAGCTTGTGCGCGAGGCGCTGGAAAAAGCCGGCCGCCGCGATCTGATCGGCTACACCAAGCATTGTCTGATTCGTCCCGTACCGCCACGCCCGGGCGAGACGTCTGCCGGCGGCGGGCATGGCACCGGCAAGAAGGGCGGCAAGGCCCACGGTGGCGCCGCCGGCAAGGGGCCCAAGGGCAGCAAGGGCCACGGCGGCATGTCGCGCGCACAGAACACTGCCGGCCGCAACCGCGCGGCACAGGGACGGCAGGGCGCCAACGGCGGCGGGCGTCGCAACTAGGGCAGCGGTGCGCTCGCTGCGTCCATCCCACACGCGTGGCGCAGCGAGCGCATCGCCTCTACCAGTACGAAACCGGCGATGGCAACCGTGACCGCCACGTCGAGCGGCGTGTTCACAAACCAGAGCAACGTCATGAGATACGACCCGGCATTAAAGGCAAAGTGCAGCAGGATCGTGTAGCGGAGCTTTCCAGTGGTCACAAGCACCCAACCAAAGATGAGGCCGGCGGCACCCGCGTAGCAACCCTGCACCCAGTTCATGTGCATAAAACCGAAGATTGCCGCCTGCAACACAATCGCCGCGGCGATACCCCACGTGCTTGGGGCCGCCCAGGGCACCATGGCGCCGTCCTGCGCGCTCGCACGACGCCGGCGCCTCCAAAGTGAGCGGCACTGCGGATTAAACGCTCGGAGCGAAAACTCAAAAATAATGCCGCGCACCAGCAGCTCTTCACAAAATGGGGCGCCGAGCACCGTAGTCAGGACGGCGAGATAGCTGGTGTCGCCCATGCCTGTTTCCTCGACAAGCTCGCTGTAGTCGGCCGCGGCCTCGGGCAACAGCGACAGCACGGCGTCGGTCACGTAGCCAACGACCACCTGCAGGGCAAGGCCAATCACGATAACGCAGGCGATGCGTTTCCACGCCCCACGCGCTCCCCCGCCGAGCGGGTGCTCGCTTTGCCGGCGTGCCATAAACGAACGCGGCCACAGATAACGCCACCACAGCAGCGCCATCAAAAACGACGCCATCTGCGCGGCAGCCTGAAGCAATTGAATGTCGAGGTCATCGATCGAAAAACCCATGAACACCGACGCGACGCCCAGAGCGGAAAACAAAACCACGCTCAGGGCAATATCGGCAGCAACGACGCCAAAACAGGCAAGCGCCCAAATCATCGCATTGAGCATGCCAACCTCCTCCCGGCGACTAGTCATTGGGGACGTTCTTCAACGACTAGCTGTTGGGGACAGTCTTTACCAAAGGCCCCGTTGGGCGAGATGTCGAACGGAAAGGTGCCGCAGCGATTGAACGCGGCGATAAACATGCGGATGGCGTTGGACGGCGTGGTGCCCACGAGCTGAGTTGCCGCCGCGAAGGCTGCCTTCTCCTCGGGCAAGACCTTCGCGACTACGGGGGTCATGTGTTCTGCCATGGCGCTTCCTTTTTGAAACGACGGTGGTGCGGATAGATGCGGGCCACGCGGCTGGGCGACGGGCTGTGAAGGCAACCCGATTGACCCGCATCTGGAGTTTGTTTCTGCGGCATTGGTATTACTTGGTATTCCTAAGTATTACCCCGCAGATAGAATACCACACCAGACCCCATGGGGACGGAGGAAAACGAATCATTTTGTTGCTGAGTTAGTTTTTAGAGCGTGATGATGTCCGAGATATCGAGGGCCTGAGCGTCGGCGGCGTCGTGCGTGGCAAGCAAAAGCGTGCGGCCGTCGAGCAGGTCGAGCACGACCTTGGTCGTCGCATCGCGCGCGGCGGCATCCAGGCCGGTAAAGGGCTCGTCAAGAATCACCACGCCGCCCGGGCACAGCAGGGCTCGAGCAATCTCGACGCGACGGCGCTGCCCGCCCGAAAGCTCGGCCACGCGAGCATCCACATCGACTCCCGGCACCAGCAGGCGCAGCAATGCCGCGGCGCTCGAAGCATCCACACGCGCATCGGCGCACACCAGCACGTTATCCAGCGCCGAGGCGGACTCGGCCAAGCGTGCATCCTGAAACACCATCGAGCACGGCGAGCACTCCCCCGCTGCCAACGAAAGCAGCGTCGACTTGCCCATGCCCGAAGCACCCATCACACAGATGCGCCCACCCGCAGGCACGTTGAGCACCAGACCATCCAGCGCCGGCGCCCAGGTCGCGCGATCGCCCACGGCGAGCGCAAGCTCCGCCGCAGCCCCGCCACCAGCAGAGCCGCCCGCACGCCCGCGCAGTCCACGTCCATGCGCCCGCACGGCCGCGCGCCACGCCACGGGTCCCGAAACCCGCAGCAGCCACACCAGCACGCGCTCACATGCCCACGAGGCGGCAACGACCAGCACGGTCCACGCCAGCAGGTCAGCCGTCTCAATCAAAAGCTTTGCCTGATAGATGCGCTCACCCACGGTGCCCACCGCCATGCCAATCAGCTCGGCTGCCACGCCGGCTTTCCAGCTCATGCCGATCACGGCACGGGCGCACGAAAGCGCAAACGGCAGGACTTCGCGCCAGGTGTGGGCGCAAAACAGGCGCCAGCCGCACACGCCATGCAGACGGAACATCTGCTCCAGCGGTTTATTCACCTGAGCCAGCCCCTCGGCCAGCGAAAAATACACGCCCGGCAGCGCCATCAAAAAGACGGCGGCGATGCTCACACGCGCCGATCCCAGCCAGATAAGCAACAGGACCACAACGCAGGCGACCGGCGTCGCCTTTACAAACGACAGCGCCGGAGACACCAGGTGCGCAAACGCCCGCGAACGTGACGAAATCCCGGCAAGCACGCCGCCACACACCGCGGCAAGCGCCAGCCCGCCCAGTATCCGCGCACCCGAGCCCGCCAAAATCACCCAGGTACCGCCATCGCACACCAGGCGCAGCAGCGCCAGGGCAACAACACCCGGCCCCGGCAAGATCAACGGCTGCGCCACCAGCGCCGCCACCAGCATCCACGCGGCAAGCCAAAAGGCGGCGACGGCACCTGCTGCCGCCACCGCCTTCATACGCTCTGTCATTTGTCGAGCAAACGCACGCACGGGCTACTCCATGTAGTAGAAATCGTCAGCCGGAAGTTTACCGCCCACGGCGCTCGCGTCCGCGTCGAACAGCACCTGCAGATACCCACTAAGTGCCGCCTTCATATCCTTGCCCGTCTGGCACACAAGCATGCACCCGGGAATCGCCTTCTCGGCGATCTTGGCGTTGTCCACGATGCCGGCATCGACCACGGCCTGCGCCCAGTCTGCCGGCGCCGCATTGACGGCCTTAACGCTCGCCGCATGGCAGCTCAAGAACTCCGCCACAGCCTCGGGATGTTCCTCGGCAAACGCGCGGCGCACCACGGTCACGCCCGTCAGCAGGCGCGAACCCGTGTCACCTGCCAGCTCGTCCCACACATCGGTCAGGCTTACCGGAGCCGACAGCTTGCCTTCGCTCTTGGCGATGGCAGCGGTCTTGAACGGCTCCGGCAGCACGCCCACGGCAGACGGATCGGCAAGCAGGGCCGACAGCACCTCGGTGGGCTCGCTCTTAAACTCGAGCGCCACCCGGCCGGTCAGGCCCGCGCGCTCCAGCAGGTAGTTCATGACGTACTCCGGCGTGGTGCCCTTGCCCGTCATATAGACGGTATGGCCCGCCAGATCGCCAAACGAGGTCACACTCGCGTCGCCCGTCACCACGTTCAGCACGCCCAGCGTGTTGATGTCGATGACCTGCACCGCGCCCTCGGTCTTGTTGTAGAGCACGCTCGCCACGTTGGCCGGCACCAGGGCAATGTCGATATCGCCCTGAATGACCTTGGGCACAATCTCGTCGGCGGCGGTGTTGATCGCAAAGTCGAACTCATTGTCCGTCTCGCCATCGGCAGCCTGGTCCATAAACTGCACCAGACCGATCGAGGTCGGCCCCTTGAGCGAGGCGACGTGTACCTCGACCGGCTCGGCAGCAGCACCGGCGCCGTCTGTGGCAGCCGAGCTCGCGGCGGACCCGGCACCGGCAGCCCCGCCGCCACAGCCCGCGAGCGCAAGCGACAGGGCGCCCGCGGCGAGCACCGAGGCAAACCCCCGGCGCGACATCTCAACATCAAACGCGCGCATCGCTAGCACGCCTCCTCGTTAGGCATCGTCCATGCGTGATGGTCGGTATGCAGCAGTTCCTCGGCCAGCGGCGAGAGCGGCGCGCCCAAGAACTCGCGGTAGCACGCCTGGACATCGGGATTCTCGTGCGAGAAGCGAATGTCCGCAGCGGCATCCAGGCCCCACAGCACCTGACCGCGCTCGGCTGCCAGCTCGCAGCCGTCGTGGATGGGCTGACCGCCGCCACCGACGCAGCCGCCCGGGCACGCCATGACCTCAACGAAGTCATAGCTCACACGGCCGTCGCGAATCGCATCGAGCAGACGGGCGGCGTTGCCCAGCCCGTGTGCCACGGCGACGCGCACCTTGGTGCCATCGATATCGGCCACGGCTTCCTTCCAGCCGTCCAGGCCGCGCACATCGGTAAAGAAGTCGGCATCGGGGTTCTTGCCCGTCACCAGGTAATAGGCCGAGCGCACGGCGGCCTCCATCACGCCGCCCGTGGCGCCAAAGATCACACCCGCGCCCGTGCCAAAGCCCAGCGGTGTGTCGAGCGGCTCCTCGGTAAGCGTATCCACGCTCACGTGGTTCGCGCGGATCATGCGCACCATCTCGCGCACCGTCAGCGCAACGTCCACATCGGGCGTGCCGTCCTCGCCCACCATGCTCGGCAGCGCGCACTCGGCCTTCTTGGCCGTGCACGGCATAACGGACACCACAAACAGGCGCTCGGGCTCCACGCCCAGCACCTTGGCGTAGTAGGTCTTGGCGATGGCGCCGAACATCTGCTGCGGCGACTTTGACGTGGACAGGCTGTCGACAAACTCCGGATAGCGCGCCATCACAAAGCGCACCCAGCCCGGGCAGCAGCTCGTAAACATGGGCCAGCCGCGGCTGTCGCCCTCGCCCTTGGCGGCCTTACCCAGGCGCTCGAGCAGCTCGGAGCCCTCCTCCATAATGGTGAGGTCAGCCGAGAAGTCGGTGTCGAACACGTACTCAAAGCCAACGCGGCGCAGTGCGCAGGCCAAGCGCTCAACGGTGGCCTCCTCGCGAGATATGCCGAGTTCCTCTCCCCAGGCGCTACGCACGGCCGGCGCAATCTGCACCAGCACGATCTTGTCGGGATCGGCGATGGCGTCGAACACGGTCTCGGTATCGTCACGCTCGCGCAGGGCGCCCGTCGGGCAATGCGTGATGCACTGGCCGCATGCGACGCAATCGGTCTTGCCAATCGGCGCGCGCCCGCGGGTGCCCACGGCGGTATGCGTGGCGCGGTTGGTCAGGTCCCAAATCCCTAAGCCCTGCACGGTCTCGCACACCTTGATGCAGCGCATGCATTTGATGCACTTGTCGTTATCGCGGATGATGGGAAAATCGAAATCCCAGCCCTCGCGCGCCAGGTGCTGCTCGTACGGCAGATAGAAGATGCCCAGGTCGTTGGCGATGGTCTGCAGGTTGCAGTTGCCACTGCGCACGCAGCTCGTACAGCGCGAGTCGTGCTGGGACAGCAGCAGCTGCACGTTGGTGCGACGCGCCTCGCGGGCCTTGGGGCTGTTGGTGCGGACTACCATGCCGTCGAGCACGTAGTTGTTGCAGGCGGCAACCAGCTGGTCGCAGCCCTCGACCTCGACCACGCACACGCGGCAACCGCCGATCTCGTTTAGATCGCGCAGGTAGCACAGGGTGGGAATCTGGATGCCGACGGACTTGGCCGCGTCCAGGATCGTGGTGCGCTCGGGCACCACGACCTCGCAATTATCGATAGTGAGCTTGACCATGTTGTGCGCTCCGCTTTCGGTGTTGTCGCTGACAGTGGTTTTGTTAGGCTCTACCATTCCAGGTTCCTCCCTCCGCGGAACGCGCCAAAGCCAAAGTGGTCGCAACGCAGGCAGCGGCTTGCCTCCTGGCGTGCCTCCTCCTCGGTGAGGCCCTGCTCGACCAGATTCCAATCGTGGATGCGCTCGCCGGCCTCGCGCTCGCCCAGCTCGCAGCGGCCGCACTCGTGCTTGCCCTTAAACTGCACGGTCGGCAGCTCCACGTCGAGCTTTATCTTGTGGTCAAAGCCCAAGTAGCGGTCGATATTTGCCGAAGCAACGCGGCCGGCGTTGATGGCACGGATGACGGTGGCGGGACCGGTCTGGCAGTCGCCGCCGCTAAAGAGGCCATCGAAGTTAGGCACGGCGCCATCCGAATCGGTGACCACGCAGCCCCACTTACAGGCGATGCCCATGTCCTCAAACGGCTTGGAATCGATGTCCTGGCCAATGGCCACAAACACGCGCTCGCAGGGAATGACGCGCTCGGGCGCGGCAGCGGCACGCGGGGCCGGACGCCCACGACGGGGCTCGCCGATAATCTGCGGCTGCACGCGCAGGCCACTCACGCGACCGTCCTCGCCCGTCTCGATGGCGAGCGGTGCGGTGAGTTCCAGGACCTCGCAGCCCTCGGCCTGGGCGCCGGCAATCTCGGCATCCTGGGCCGTCATGTCGCAGATGCGGCGGCGGTAGACGATGCTCACCTTTTCGGCGCCGCAGCGCACGGCAGAGCGTGCCACGTCCATGGCCACATTGCCGCCGCCGATGACGCACACGCGCTGGCCGCTCAGGTCGGGCAGCTCGTCGTCGCCGATGGCACGCAGTATCTTGACGGCCGACTCCACGCCGAGCGCCTCTTCGCCCGGAAGGCCGAGCTTCTTATCGCTGTGGGCGCCAATGGCCAGGTAGACGGCATCGAACTCGTCGCGCAGGCGGGCAAGCTCCTCGCCGTTGACGGAGTGGTCGAGTTCCACGTCGATGCCGGCGCTCAAGATCCAGTCGATCTCGGCCCGCAGGCGCTCGCGAGGCAGACGGTAGCTGGGAATGCCATAGCGCAGCATGCCGCCCAGGTGGTGGCGCTGCTCAAAGATGGTCACCTTATGGCCCATCACGGCCAGGTAGTAGGCGCAGGAAAGGCCGGCCGGGCCGCCGCCAATCACGGCGATGCGCTTGCCGGTGTTGTTGGCCACGCTAGGCTTGTAATCGTTGAGGTCGCTGTGCTCAACGGCAAAACGCTTGAGGGCGAGGATGTTCATGGGATCATCGACCATGCCACGACGGCAGTGCATCTCGCAGGGATGCTCGCACACCAGGCCGCAAACGAGCGGCAGCGGGTTGTTCTTGCGGATGACCTTGACGGCATCGGCATAGCGGCCGGCCTCGACCAGCGAAATGTAACCGGGAATGTCGACGTGCGCCGGGCAGCCCGAGACGCACGGGACGCGGGCCTCGCGGTCAAAGCCACAGGAGTGCTCACGGATGTGGTGCTCAAAATCGTCGCGGAAACCGCGGATAGCCGTAAGCGCCATGGCGCCGGCCTCGTAACCGATGGCGCAATCGCTCGAAAGGTAGATGGTGCGGGCGGTGCGCTCAATCAAGTTGAGCGTGGACTCGTCGGCGCGGCCCTCGAGCACATCAGCGAGCAGATCGCTCAGCGCGCTCAGGCCCACGCGACAGGGCGTGCACTTGCCGCAGCTCTGGGTGGAGCACAGGTTGACGAGCGCTGCCGTAAACTCAACGGGACACGGGGCGAGCGAGCTCACCGCCAGACGACGTCCGAGCGCATCGTGCAGGTCGTCCATGACGGCCTGAGCGTGGCTGCGTTCCATTACATGCAGTCGAGCCATAAGATCCCCTCTCACATGGCAGCCCGGAGGCGAGGCCGGGCGAAATTGCTACACGCACAACACTGACCTAAAAAGTTGTGAGGTCTCCATACGGTTCGGCAGGCGGTATAAAATGTCACCCTCAGCGGTGAAATAGAACATTACCGCAGATAAATGCCATATTTGATAAAACGCGTTACCAAATTGCAATATTCAATGTGAAAAAGAGCGCCTTACTATTTTTCCTTTTTGATCCGTTTTCCTCCGTCCCCTTCGGATCACATGATCCCTTGGGAACGGAGGAAAACGGATCGTTTTTGGTGCAAAAGGGCCAGGTTTGTTTGCACCAATCTCGCTTGCGCTAGATAAAGAGCTCGCATTCCTTCCGCACGACGCAAACCTTGCTCAGCATCTGGGAAACAGCGGATAGCTTGTTGGGATCAAGCTTACGAGCGCCTCGCGGACATACGGCAATGCAGCGCATGCAGGAGATGCACGCCTCGCCAGCTGCTCGTTTGGGGTCACCCTTGTCGATAGCACAAACGGGGCACGCCGCGGCGCATGCACCGCAGGAGACGCAATCCTCTGTTGCCTCGGGTGCCATGCGGTGACCTCCGGCTTGTTTATAAGGACGATTGCCGGGAATAGAGGGCTCGGATGTATCCTCGGCCAACAGCTTTTGCTGAATTTGCTGCGCAAACTCAGCAAGCTGCGCCGAGTCCTGCGCATCCGGACGACCGGCAGCAAACTGTCGCGCAATGGAATGTTCTGCAATGGCCGCAACTGCCGCGATCACCCGGAATCCCGCATGCTTCGCAACGTCCTCCAGCTCTACGAGCGTGTCCTCAAACGCGCGGTTTCCGTATACACAAACCAAAACTGCCCGAGCCCCGTTGCCTCGCACCATGCCCAACCGGTCAGCCACCACAGCCGGGATTCTACCGGCATACGCCGGCACAGAGATTACGGCCACGTCGTCCTCAGTCATCGTGACAGCGCTGAAATCTAGCCCGCTATCGGTCAGATCGACGGTAACGGTATTCTTGCCCAGTGCCCCGGCCACAAGGCAAGACACCTTCCGCGTTCCGCCCGTCGGACTAAACACAATTTCGAATACGTTCATCTAGACACCCTCCCCCTACGCCTGGCAACGCGTCAAGCCGCTTTCACATCCAGCCAGAGTATACGGCACGTGGGGTCCCCGTTTTGATGCGCCAAGCACCCCAATGCACCCACCCTACGCTGTCTGCCTCTTCGTTTTGTATAAATTACGGTACAGATTGTATATATTTACGGGATACCGCCGTGTTCTCCCGAGGTACCCCATCCTGGCCCGTGCAAAAAACGGAGTATTCTGCAACGTGACCGCGCCAGCACCGCCGCGGGTGGGCAAAACTGTAGGGCGCCGTATCATTCTAAGTCCCGACATGGCGAGAATAACGCGCCCCTGCTCCGGAAAACGGCGAGATCTGGCTCAAAACGCTCGCTAGGGATATCCGAAGACCACCGTTGGCGACGTCGAATCATATGCAGACAACTCGAACTGCAGAATACTCCAAAAAATGCACGGCGCACCTCATGGGACCCATTGCCGCATGGCAGGAAACAGGTCCACGGCATCCTCTAGATGCATTCCCGAGGAAATCACATTTGAACTAGCGATCGGATACGGCAAACAAAAAGGGCCCCGAACGTAGTTGCTCGGGGCCCTTGGTTCACCTCGCCCTAGCGGGCGATGCGTATGTTACTTGCGCTTGCCGCCGCCGTCACCGGGGCGACGGGAGCTGCCGCCGCGCTTGCCGCCACGGCTGTTGCCATAGCTGCCACGGTTATCGCGACCGCCGGCACGGCCGCCACGGGAGCCGGTCTGGTTGCCGCCACGACCACCACGATAGCCACCACGACGCTCCTCGCGGGTATCGTCGTAGTTGCGCCAGTCATCGCGACGATCGCGGCTGGCACGCGGGTCACGACGATCGCGCGACTCGTTAGAACGACCAGCGCCGCCGCGGCCGCCATTGCCGCGAGCACCCTCGCGACGCTCGCCGCCGCGGCTACCGCGCTCTTCAAAGCGCTTGCCGCCACGGGACTCACCGCCGCGGGCACCACGCTCACCACGGCCCTCGCCGCCACGGCGCTCATCACGGCCACCGCGCTCGTCATTACGACCGGAGCGACGACGGTCACCCGAACCGCGCTTGCCGCCGCGCGAACCGCGGCCCTCGTCCTCGCGCTCAACACGACGACGGCCGCCACGGTCCTCGTCCTCACGACGACGGCGGTGCGCCTCGCCCTGGAACTGCTTGGCACGGCGCTCGGCACGGTTGCCACGCGGGGCCTGCTTGACGGCGTCAGCACCGCCGCGCTCCTCGGCAGCCACCTCGCGGGCCACGCTCTCCACAGCCTCGTCCACGCGAGCCTGAACGCCCTCGCGCACGCGGGTCTTGCCGCCGCGCTTGGGACGGCTCGGACGCTCGCCATCGCCGCGGCGCTCGTCGCGACCGCGGTTGGAACGACCGGCAACATCGCCGTAATCGTCGCCGTTGCGCTTGCCGTCGCGACGCGCCTGCTCAAGCTTCTTCTTGCTCTTGGACTTGCCGCGCTTGGTCTTCTTCTTCACCTTAAAGGCGGCAGGATCGCGCTCGGGGTCAACGGCGGGCGGGTTGGGACCCACGTGCAGGTCGCCGGCCTCGTAAATATCGGCCGTCTTGTCCATAAGCTTCTCGATCTCGTAGAACTCGTCGACGTCCTGCTCGGTCACAAACGTAATGGCCCAGCCCAGCTCGCCGGCGCGGCCCGTACGGCCAATGCGGTGGATATAGTCGGTCGGCTCAGCCGGCACGTCAAAGTTCACGACGTAGCGCACGTCGCTAATGTCGATGCCGCGGGCGAGAACATCGGTTGCCACCAGCACGTCGACGGTACCGTCGCGGAAGGCCGAAAGGGCACGCTCGCGCTGGGCCTGGCTGCGGTTGCCGTGAATCGCGGCGGCCTTGATGCCCTTGCGCTCCAGACGACGACAGCAGCTGTCGGCGCGGTGCTTGGTGCGCATGAAGACAATAGTGCGCTCCGGGCCCTCCTTCTTGAGGAACTCGGGCAGCAGGTTGTTCTTGGCCTCGATGGACACCGGGAACACAAACTGGTCGACGGTGTCGGCGGTCGACGTGGCAGGTGCGATCTCCACGCGAGCCGGGTCGCTCACCAGGTCGGTGATCTCGCCCACGGCCTCCTCGTCGAGCGTCGCCGAGAACAGCAGTGTCTGGCGCTCGGCCGGCGTCTCGCGCACAATACGACGGACGGCGGGCAAAAAGCCCATGTCGAGCATGCGGTCGGCCTCGTCGAGTACCAGCACTTTGACCTCGCCCAGGTGGCAGGCACCCTGCTCGATCAGATCGACCAGACGGCCCGGCGTTGCGACCAGGATGTCGCAACCGTACTTAAGTGCCGCGGTCTGCGGCTTGTAGCTCACGCCGCCCACGACGGTCACGGCAACATGGCCGGTGACGTCGGCGATTTTGCTTGCGACCTCGTCGATTTGCTGGGCAAGCTCGCGCGTAGGGGTGATGACGAGCATCACGGGGCCGCGGCCGTTGCCCTCGGGCTTCTTGGCACCGCGACGGCGGTTGCGGCCACCGCACTCGCGCACGGGTTTGGGAGGAGCGATGTGCTCCAGATTGTTCATGGTCGGCAGCAAAAAGGCGGCCGTCTTGCCGGTGCCGGTCTGAGCGGCGGCAAGCAGATCGCGGCCTTCGAGCACCACAGGGATCGAGCCGGCCTGCACGGGCGTCGGCGCCGTGTAGCCCAGATTCTCGATAGCACGGAGCATCTCGTCGGAGAGGCCCAGCTCGTCAAAGCCAGGCAGGCTCTCGGTAGCGGACTCGACGGCCTGGGCAGCATTGGCCTCATCGGCGGCATCGAAGGCAGCCTGGGTCATGGCCTCGCGGGCCTCGTCCAGAATCTCGGCGTCCGTAACGTCGGATACAGAATTACGCATATGTTGTTGTTCCTTATCTGCACGCGCAATGGGCACGGCATGCGGCCGCGCGGGCGTGCTTGGTAGTGCGCTAATACATACAAAAACGGGTGCGCACAGAGAGGACGTTGCTCAGCACGCTGGCGATCGCTTTGGCAGCCCTATCACGCGCCGTCCAGACGCAGCAGCTCTAAGCGATGGAGCAGATTCGCCGCCGGTTAGTATACCCGTACTCCGTATGCCCCCACGTAAATCACAGATGACGAGGCGGACGAGGTGGGCCCGCCTTGATTCTCATTTTCATTGCAACAGCCTCAGGACTCAGCGCAACGCGTTGCGCTGAGTCCTGAGGCGCGAATCCGGGTAGGCAACCCCAGAGGGGCCGGAATCCCCCGGCCCGCGATGGAGGGAGGCCAGCATGTCCAGACCCAAGCCGTCCGGAAGGTCGTACGGGAGGCTCACGAGGCACGAGAGGAACACGGTCGAGAGGATGCTCGACCGCAACCGCAGCGCCCGCGAGATCGCCGCGGAGCTCGGCAGGTCGCCCTCGACCGTGACCAGGGAGGTGGCGGCGCACCGCTACGTCACCGCGCCGCGCCCGCGGACCTGTCGGGGGCCTGCCCCAGGCTCTCCGCGTGGCCGAGGTG
>CATYLC010000011.1 GCA_958408685.1 uncultured Collinsella sp.
CGCGGCTGATCCGGTTCGACCGGGCCGCGCGGCAAGGAGATATATTGCCAGACCGCGAAGCTCTGTGGGACGTCAATTCCACTCTTCACAAGTCCTACACAACATATTGCTTTCTATAGGTAATAGAAAGACTGGTGCGGATCTTCCGCACGTATCAGATGATGACCCTTTGGTTCAGGAATATATAGAGATCGGTCACCTGTAAGTGTTTATCTACCCGCGCTTTTAGCAATGTAAACCGCGCTTCAGATAAAAAGAGGGAGCGCCGCGCACAACGCGACACTCCCCTAGCGATTCAAGAGAATCTATTAGGCCTCGAGAGCCTTCTTGGCGATGGTAGCCAGCTCGTTGAAGGACTCGATGTCCTCGTAAGCCATCTGAGCCAGGACCTTGCGGTCGAGCTCGATGCCGGCAACCTTCAGGCCGTGCATGAACTGAGAGTAAGAGATGTCGTTCAGGCGAGCAGCAGCGTTGATACGAGTGATCCAAAGAGAACGGATCTCGCGCTTCTTGTTGCGGCGATCACGATACTGATACTGCAGGGAGTGCTGGACCTGCTCTTTAGCATGCTTGTAAGTACGCGAAGCGGCACCGTAGTAACCCTTCGCACGGTGCATAACGGTACGGCGCTTCTTCTTGGCGGCAACAGCGCGCTTAATACGTGCCATGTTCTATCAACTCCTAGACGGTAAAACGAAAAACGGGAACGCGAACTTAGGCGAGACGCGACTTGATGACCTTGCGGTCGGCAGCGGCAATCTCGGTCTCCTGACGGAAGCCACGCTTACGCTTGGTGGACTTCTTGCTCAGGATGTGGCTCTTGAAAGCCTTGGCGCGCATAAGCTTGCCGGTACCAGTCTTGCGGAAACGCTTCTTGGTGCCGCTGTGGGACTTCATCTTAGGCATGAAATACTCCTTAATCGGTTACAGAACACTAGTTACTTAGTATCGCTTGCCGCTTTATCCTCATCGAAGGCGCCCTTAATCGGGGCGAGCAGCATAAGCATGTTACGGCCTTCCATCTTAGGCTTGGACTCGACCGTAGCGTAAGGCTTGAGATCCTCGGCGAGACGCTCGAGAACGTTAAGGCCCTGCTCCGGGTGAGCCATCTCACGGCCGCGGAACATGATGGTGATCTTAACGCGTGCGCCCTTCTTGAGGAAACGCAGAACGTGGCCCTTCTTGGTCTCGTAGTCGCCAACGTCGATCTTGGGTCGGAACTTCATTTCCTTGACCTCGACCTTGGACTGGTTCTTACGAGCAGCCTTGGCCTTCATGGCCTGCTGGTACTTGAACTTACCGTAGTCCATGACCTTGCAGACCGGCGGCTCCGCGTTGGGAGCGATCTCGACCAGGTCGAGACCCTGATCGTCGGCGACGCGCTGGGCATCACGGATGGCGAACAGGCCGAGCTGAGAGCCATCGACGCCAATCAAACGGCACGAAGATGCAGTGATCTCGTCGTTGATGCGGGTGTCATCAGACTTAGCTATTTTCCCTACCTCCATTCATAAAAAAATAACCCGGCGCTTCTCAGCAACCAGGTCGTACACATAGACTTCCCCGATTTGAGGAAGGGAATCTAAGTTGTATGACCAGTCAGCTGCTCATTGGCGCCAAAAGGTGGGAACCCTCGGGTTCCTCTTTAGGGCATTGCGGGAACAACGCCTTGCGAATAATAACACGTACAGCGCGTTATCACATTACGTACACGAAAAAGGGGCCTTGACCCCCTTGAACGCTCGCTTGCATGTATGGTGCCCGAGGCGAGACTCGAAGGGCCTTCGCTTCGCGAAGCCCCGGGCTTCGGACGCGCGGCGCCCTCGCCACGCTCCGCTACAAACAGGCCGCAGGCCTGTTTGCTTAACGCTTCGCGCGCTCACGCGAGTTCGGCACGAAAAAGGGGGCCGCAACCCCCTTGAACGCTCACTTGCATGTATGGTGCCCGAGGCGAGACTCGAACTCGCACGTTGTTGCCAACGGTGGATTTTGAGTCCACTGCGTCTGCCAATTCCGCCACTCGGGCACGTAATGCGTGAGTTAGTTTATCACAGCTTTCTACCGATTAGTCCGAAAATGGAACTTCGAGCATTTCGATGAGTTCGACTGTGCGGAGCATCTCGCGCTGACGGCATCCGCGACCGTCGACCGAAGCCTCACCCATCTGGTTATCGCAAGGGTCCTCGCGCATGCCGTCGAAAGAGGGCTCAAACTCTGCCTGGAATCGATTGTTGGCCACCATACGCCACGGGTCGAGATTGCCAAAGTAGTGACGGCGGCGCCACTCCTCCCCCATCCTGCGAGCAGAAGATCCAAATGACACGTCGGCGTTGAGCCAACCGGTCTGCGGCGTATAGAACTCTGCCCAGTCGTGCGACCCCACCGAATCGGGCGCAACGTACAGGCCGCTCTGCCAACGGGCAGGCACGCCCGCGATACGGCACATGGTGATAAACGTGAGCGCCATAACTCCGCAATCGCCGCGGAGCGAATGCGCGCAGTCATCGGCAATAGATCCCAAAAGCAAGTACGGCGGCTGATAGCGATAGTCGATATGCTGCGTCAGATAATCATAGATAGCACGAGCGCGATCGAGCGGATCCTCGAGTCCGTCAACAACACCGGCCGTCAGCTGCTGCAGATACGGCGTGAATGCAATGTGCGGACGGTCCTCGGAAATATCCTCGGGCAGAGGCGCGTCCATACGCGGATGAACCGGAAGTGTGCCACCGTAGACATCACAATAAGCAGCATCGATGTGATAACGATAAGTCACCGAGAATGAGCGCTCACTCGAAGAAGACCACGAGGCGGTACGCGCCGAAGCGTTCGCGGGAGCAACAGCACCCTCCGGCGTCATGTCGAGAATCTCGACCTGAGACTGTTGGCGGCAGGTGGCGGCTACGGGAAGCCAAGCGCGAACGGTCTCCCCCTCTAGAGCGCCGGGGACAGACAAAGATGCCTTAAGCGTAATAACGCGAGTCAATCCGTTTTGCGACTCCATTTCCTTGAGCATCTCGTTGCGCAGTGCTATTCCGTCCGTAGAATCGGGACGCATGCCGGGGACCTCTTTGGGATATACGCGAAGCGAATCGAGGAAGTTGTCGAGAACGAACAGCTCACCATCGATAAAGCGCCAGTCAATACGCTTACGGTCAATCAGATCGTTAAACTGCTCCTCGGTAAACTCAGGCCACTCCTCGCGAATCATCGCAATAGCTCGATCGCGCGACACCGAAAAATGAAGCGGCGTCTCAAGCATGCGATACCGCTCGGCACGAACGCAGGCAGCAAGCGAGGGATCGGGATTCTGCCCCAAAAGACGATCACAAGCCGCAACAGCCTGCGTCAAATATCCGGCATCCTTGAGTCGAAGAATCTCGGGCGGCAGTCCAATATCGAGATGACGAAAATCATCACAGCAAACATCAACAGAGCAACCAACAGGACCCTCGTCAATAACCTTCCCATCCGAAGGCAGCACATTAACAACAGCCATACTAAAACTCCAAGTCACTAGAACGCTTGAAGTCCATTGTAGCGAGATAAAAAAGAAAGCCCCAATAAAGGAACCCTCAACACCGATAAACGGTACCTCTAAAAATGAATTCAGCCCAGTAACCCTGTAGCGAGTTAACAAAGGAGGCCCCGTTCTCCCGGAGCTTTTCCCATTGCGCGACTTCTGGCAAAGCCAGGTGAGCGCAAGGGAAAAGCGTAGGGTGAACGGGGCCTCCGGCGGGAAGTTAAACCGCTACTTACGCCTTGTTGACGGAGCCAAACTCCTCCATGAGCTCCTTGGTGCGGGCAACGATGTTGTCGCGACCAGGCTTGAGGAGCTTGCGGGGGTCAAAGCCCTTGCCCTGCTGATCCTTGCCAGCCTCGATGTACTCGCGGACGCCCTTGGCGAAGACGAGCTGCAGGTCGGTGTTGACGTTGATCTTGGAGATGCCCAGGGAGATGGCCTTCTTGATCTGATCCTCGGGGATGCCGGTGCCACCGTGCAGAACGAGGGGCAGGTCGCCGGTCTGGGCCTTGATCTCGCCCAGACGCTCGAAGGAAAGGCCAGCCCAGTCGGCGGGATAGACGCCGTGGATGTTGCCGATGCCGCAGGCGAGGAAGTCGACGCCCAGGTCAGCAATCTGCTTGCACTCAGCAGGATCAGCGAGCTCGCCGCTGGAGGTCACGCCGTCCTCGGTGCCGCCGATGCCGCCGACCTCGGCCTCGATGGACATGCCCTTGGAGTGGGCAAGCTCAACGAGCTCCTTGGTGCGGTCGAGGTTAAGCTGGAAGGTCTCCTCGTGAGAGCCGTCATACATGATGGACGTGAAGCCGGCCTCGATGCACTTGAAGCAGTCCTCGTAAGAACCGTGATCGAGGTGAAGGGCGACGGGAACGGTAACGCCCGTGGCCTCGACGGCAGCCTTGACCATGTCGGCGCAGACCTTGAAACCGCCCATCCACTTAGCGGCACCAGCGGTGCACTGAAGGATCAGCGGAGACTTGGCCTCCTCGGCGGCCTGGAGAATAGCCAGGGTCCACTCGAGGTTGTTGGTGTTGAAGGCACCGAGACCGTACTTGCCGGCCTCGGCCTTCTTGAGCATGTCTGCTGCGTTGACGAGCATAAAAGAAACCTCCTGTAAGGTTGCTCCGATAACGCCTGTGATTTTACCACGGCGCACCCGAGCATAAACGTTCGTTTGTTCACGAATATCGTCCAAACAGACTTTTTTGACCGTTTGCCCTACGAAATTGACCCGTTGGGGAAAAATAGCTTGACGTTTGGACGCTTCTCGTGCTTCAGAAGCTGACTCTAAAGCTACACCTGCATGAAAGGGTTCTGCATGAGCTCGCGTGCCATGGTGGTCGAATCGCCATGCCCGGTTAGGCAAACGGTATCGGGCGGGAGAAGCCGGGCGAGCTTGGAGAGCGAGCGCAGAATCGCCGCCTCGTCTCCTCCAGAAAGATCGGTGCGGCCGTGCCCACCCGGAAACAGGGTGTCGCCCACAAAGGCAATGTTCCCCTGCTCGGTGGCAGCAAACAAGACGATTCCGCCCGGCGTATGCCCTGGTGTCTCGATCACCTGCAGGCAGATATCGCCCACCTCGAGAGTATCGCCCTCGGCGAGCAGGCGCGTCGGCTCCCCGGGGTCGGGCGTCTCAATGCCCCACATAGCTCGCTGTTCCTCGATGTTCGCATGCGGCACCGCCACATCCTTAGCACACAGCTCATACTGACAGCCCTCGCCAACGGTGGTTCGCACGCCGGCAACACCACCAACATGATCGGCATGGCCGTGAGTGCATACGGCGCCAAGCATGCGTACGCCGGGATGCTTGGCTCGAATATGCTCTACCAAGCGCTCGCCTTCCCATGCGGGGTCGATAATCACGCACTCATTGTCCGAAATAACAGCATAGCTATTGGTCTGAATGGGACCATTTACGAGCGTCTCGATCTCGACCGATCCCTTGGGAGTTACATCCAAGGACACAGCACTCATGTCCCTCTCCTCTCTATAGAACTCGAGGCATCGAACGATGCCTCGAGTGTAGCGAATATCGATAATGTGGCACGTTCGTCGCGACTAAACGCGGCGCTTAAGCTGGGCTCCACCCTCGCCGGGCATCAGGCGGCGCGCGTCGTAGACCGAGTCAACGCTGCTGATAGAGGCCAGCAGCGGATCCAGACCACTCGCGTCCGAGATCTCGACCATAAAGCGCAAGGTTGCAATACCCTCGCGGTTAGTCGACGTGGCGGCAGAAAGGATATTGCCGCCCGCATCGCCAATGGCAATGGTGACATCCTTGAGCAGCCCCATGCGGTCCAGGCACTCGACCACGATCTCGACCTGGAAGAGGGTGTCGGCAGCGCCGTCCCACTCCACTTCGATCATGCGCTCGGGATGCTCCATAAGGCCCTTGACGTTGGGGCAGTTGGCGCGATGCACCGAAACGCCACGGCCGCGCGTGATGAAGCCGACGATATCGTCGCCTGTCACGGGATTGCAGCAATGCGCCAGACGGACCAGCAGTCCGCTGTTGCTCTCGCCCTTGACGATAATGCCGTTGCTGGCGCTCTTGCCACGCTTTTGCGGCTTGCGGTTGGAGCCGCGGGCCGGCTGTTTCACGACCTCGGCGATAGCCTCGGCCTTGGTGACCTGTTCCTCGGGCTTGGGGTCCAAGATTTGCTCGACCTTGTTACCCACAGCGCGCGGGGCAACCTTGCCGGCGCCGACGGCGGCAAACAGGTCCTCGAGCTGCTTGTAGTTAAACTGCTCCGCCACGGCGTTGAGCGCACGCGTGGATCGTGGCGTAGAGATGCCATACCCGCGCTTGCGCAGGTCCTTGGCCAGTATATCGCGGCCGGCCGCAGCGTCATCGTCTTTGGTTGCAGCGGCAAAATAGCGGCGGATCTTTGACTTAGCCGAAGGTGTCTTGACGATCTTGAGCCAATCACGCGACGGCTTGGAACTCTTGTTGGTCAGGATTTCAACGCGGTCGCCCGTCTTGATCTCGTGCGTGAGCGGGGCCACCGCACCGTTGATCTTAGCGCCGACGCAGTGGTTGCCCACCTCGGTGTGAACGGCGTAGGCAAAGTCGAGCGGCGTGGAGCCGGCACGAAGCGCCATGACCTCGCCCTTGGGCGTAAAGACGAAGATCTCCTGGTCGAACAGATCGACCTTCAGCGAGTGCAGGTATTCCTTGGCGTCCGTAATCTCGTCAGAAGCCGCCCAATCGAGCGAATGTTTGAGCCAGTTAATCTGGTCGTCCAGACGCTGGGCATCATTGGTCTTAGACGCAGATGATCCGCCCGACTTCTTATAGAGCCAGTGGGCGGCAATGCCGTACTCGGCCTGCTCATGCATCTCGTAGGTTCGAATCTGAATCTCGAGCGGGCGGGCCGTGGGGCCGATAACCGTCGTATGGAGCGACTGGTAGTTATTGACCTTGGGCATGGCGATATAGTCTTTAAAGCGACCGGGCATGGGGTGCCATAGTGTGTGCACCGCGCCAAGCGTGGAGTAGCAATCGCGCACCGAATGGGTGATGACGCGCAGCGCCACCAGGTCGTAAATCTCGGAGAACTCCTTACCCTTGCGCTTCATCTTTTGGTAGATGGACCAATAGTGTTTGGAGCGGCCATTAATCTGGAAGCCCTCCAGGCCAATGCGGTTGAGCTCGTCGGTGAGCGTCTTGATGGTCTCGGCCAGATAGCGCTCGCGAACCTCGCGCGACTCAGCCACCATACGCGCGATGCGCTGGTAGGCATCGGGCTCCAGGTAGAAGAAGGACAGGTCCTCGAGCTCCCATTTAATCGAGCTCATGCCCAGACGGTCGGCCAGGGGCGCATACACGTCCATGGTCTCGCGAGCCTTAAACAGGCGACGGTCCTCGCGAAGGGCCGCAAGGGTGCGCATGTTGTGCAGACGGTCGGCAAGCTTAACGATAATGACGCGGATGTCCTTGGACATGGCGAGGAACATCTTGCGCAGCGTAAGCGCCTGCTTCTCGTCCATGCTATCGACTTCGATGTTGGTAAGCTTGGTCACGCCATCGACGAGCTCGGCCACCGTATCGCCAAACAGGCTTGACACATCGGCAAGCGAGGTCTCGGTATCCTCGACGGTATCGTGCAGCAGCGCGGCGCACACCACATCGCAGTCCATCTTGAGATCGGCCAAAATGATGGCCACCTCGACGGGATGGTTAATGTACATCTCGCCCGAGCGGCGCTTTTGGTTGCAGTGCTTCTCGGCAGCAAAGCAATAGGCCTGCTCCACCTTAGAGAAGTCGTCCTCATTCATATATTTGAGGCACAGGCGCTCCAGCTTGTCGTAGCTGTCCGCCATAATCTCGGGTGGCAGCTCATCGGCATGCTTATAGTGCTCCATCTCCGAAAAAGGCTGGAGGGTGGAATCATGGGCGGTACGGGCTGCGGCATCCATCGAGGTCCCCTTCCCCTAGGCCCGCGGTACGATCGGGCGGTTAACTTTGGCTAGCATATCAGAAGCGCACGAATCGAGCGCCCAACTCCGGAAAGCCGAGAACTCCATGCGCGAGCGCAAGCCCTCCAAATAGCGAATTGACCTGCTCAATTGCACGCGGCCGGGGTTTTCGGCCATCGCGATGCGACGGGTGTCGTCAAACCCCGAAACGCGACAGAAACCAAGCTCTTCGAAGATTCCCAGGCCACTTTCCACCGAGCGCTCGTCGACCGGCGTGCGAGCATCGATGGCAAGGCACATCTGCGCGATGTCGATATCGCTCGCGCTAAAGGAATCGTCCCCAGTCTTGCCGCGGTTGGAGCGCCACATGGTCTGCAACGCGCGATAGAGCGTGACGAGCTCGTCGCGCTCGGGCGCGTAGCAGTCGAGCAGGCGCTCGTTAATGCGAGCGTCACGCGACGAATAGAGCAGGTGAATCACGGCAGGTTGGCCGTCGCGACCGGCGCGTCCGCTCATCTGGTTGAACTCGATGGCGCCAAACGGCATGTGGTAGAGCACGACATGGCGGATATCGGGCAGGTTGACGCCCTCACCAAAGGCAGAGGTCGAAACGATGCAGCTGAGGCTTCCGTCACGAAACGCCTCCTCTACGCGATGGCGGTCGGCGCGCGTAAGGCCTGCGTTATAGAACGCGATGCGGGTCGCGCAATCGGGTACCCGTTTGCGCAGCGTCTTAGCAAGCGCCACGGACTGGTCGCGCGAGTTGACGTAGATGACAGTCTTCTCCCCCGTCGCCACGATTGACACCAGGCGGTTTTCGCGGCTCGCAAGATCGCGATCGTCCTCGAGCTGCAAGTTCTCGCGCACCGTCTCGTCGACCACCGTACGGGTAATCGGTAGCACGCGGGCGAGCTCCGCAACGACCGGAGCCGTTGCGGTGGCAGTCGTGGCCAGAACGACCGGGTCGCCCAAGGCCTTGAGGATATCGGGCATGTCGAGATAGGCGCTGCGGTCGCCGCCCTTGGCAAGACCGGCATGATGCGCCTCATCGATAACGACAAAACCGATGCGCCCCGAACGCGCAAAGCGGTCGCGGTGAATGGACAGGAACTCGGGCGTCGTGAGCACGATGCCGGTGCGGCCCGAAGCCAAGCCGGCAAACACGTCATCGCGCGCTGCCTCCACGGTCTCGCCGGTCAGCACGCCGACGCCAATGCCAAGCGCGGCCATCGTCGACGAGAGGTGATAGGCCTGGTCGGCAACGAGCGCGCGCAGCGGATAGACAAAGATGCTCGCACGCCCGCGAAGGACCGCCTCGCGCGCGGCATGCACATGGAAGATAAGAGACTTGCCGCGCCCCGTTCCCATAACGGCCAGAACACTTTGGTGATCGGCCAGGGCATCGAGCGCCTCGGCCTGCGCGCGGTGCGGCTGGTTCGAGCCGATAAAGCTATGGATAAGCGAGCGCGTCAGCTCGGTATAGGAAAGCTGGGCGAGCGTTTGGCGCTTGCGGGACTCCAGACGAAGACCGGCGTCCGCAGGCTCCACGCCGCGGCGAAGCTCACATGCCGGGTCGTCAACGCTGGGCGCCGTGGTATCGCGGACCAAGACATCCTTGATCATAAGCTTGGGCTTTACACGTCCCTGCCAATGCTCGGCCACGGCCTCGAACACCAAGTCGACGGCGCTATCGCAATTGATGAGCTTATCGATCTGCGGCACGCGGAACATAATGGCCGGCACACTCGCGGCGCCATCGGTCGCCACGAAGCGCATGTGCTCGCCAGTTTTGCCCACCACGGCGCGATCGCACATTGTCACGCCCTCGGCCGCCAACAGCGGCACCTTGTTGCCCTGGCCAAACGGCTCAAGACGGGAGATCTGCTCGATAGTCTCGATATTTAGCTCGGAGAGGTCAACGGTGGCGGCAACCTCGTCAGTGTCCTCAAAGTCCTCGGCGGGAAGCTCCGATAGCACGGCGGAAAGGCGACGACGGAACTCGTCGAGCTTGGACGCCTCGATGGTCACGCCCACCGCACCGGCATGCCCGCCGCGACGAATCAGCAGATCGGAGCAACGCTCGACGGCGTCGAACAGGTTGACCTTGCCCACCGAGCGACCCGAACCGCGAGCAATACCGTCTTCGATCGAGAACAGCAGCGCCGGCACGTGATAACGGTTGGTCAGGCGGCTTGCCACGATGCCCTTGACGCCCTCGTGCCAGCCCTCGCCACCCACGACGATTGCGCGCCCACCGTCATAAGTCTCCTCGACTTTCGCCATGGCATCGCGCGTAAGCTCGGCCTCGATCTCGCGGCGTTGGCGATTGATTTCCTCGAGCTCGGCTGCCAGTGCACTTGCTTCAAGAGGATCACGGGCAAGCAGCAGGTCGAGCGCCAGCTTGGGATCAGCCATGCGGCCGGCAGCGTTCAGACGAGGGATGAGCGAAAACGACAGGCCGTCGGCCGTAATGGTAGAAAGGTCGGCCTTGGCAAGTGCGGCAAGCGCGATATAGCCGGGACGGGCCGTCACGCGCATCTGCTGGATGCCCTCGGCGACCAGTGCGCGATTCTCGGGCGTGAGCGGCATCATGTCGGACACGGTGCCCAGCGCCGCAACCTCGATCAGCGAACGCCAATACGACGGTTTGCCCAGACGCTCGCCCAGGACCTGCACCAGCTTGAGTGCCACGCCGGCACCGGCAAGCTCGCGCGAGGGACCCTCGTCCTCGAGTTTAGGGTCGGTCAGGGGCACGCCCTGCGGTACCTGGTCGGAGGGTTCGTGGTGGTCCGTGACCACCAATTCGATCCCCAGGCTCTCCAGATAGGAGACTTCTTCCTTGGCGGCAATGCCGTTATCGACGGTCACGATCAGCTGGGGGCGAGCGAGCTCGTTAACGCGGTCGAGCGCCGCTCGCGAAAGACCGTAGCCCTCGTCAAAGCGATGCGGAATAAACGGCGTGACATCGGCGCCAAACGTGCGCAGCGCCTCGGTCAACAGGCAGGTCGACGTAATGCCGTCAACGTCAAAATCGCCAAAGACCGCGATGCGCTCGTGGCTGCGAATAGCACGCTCGACGCGGTCGGCGACGACCGACATGCCCGGGATAATGAGTGGGTCGGCCCAGTCGCGATCGAGCGAAGGCGTCAAAAACAGCTGGCCTTCTTCGATGGATGTAATGCCGTGCGCAACCATAATGCGCGCCACCAGCCCGGGTATGCCCAGGCCAGCCGAAA
Organism: uncultured Collinsella sp.; assembly: GCA_958408685.1. Taxonomy (GTDB): domain Bacteria; phylum Actinomycetota; class Coriobacteriia; order Coriobacteriales; family Coriobacteriaceae; genus Collinsella. Next base: position 11,182 of record CATYLC010000011.1, read on the forward strand.
GCTCCTTTTCGAGCTCGGGGTTTTGCTGAGCGACCGCCCAGCGATGCGTCGTCTTAAGCGATGACATAGGCACCCACCCCCGATAGGGGCAGGTCGCCGCGATACCTCTCACGGTTCATAGCGATGAGTCCTCTGTGTATGCCCGCTTCGGCAGGCAGATCTGTTGAACGGATTTATTATACCGTGCAGCGCGGACGCACAACGTCCAGCACGCCGTGGTTTCGATAAACGAGGGCGGTAATAGCCTCGAAATAATCGAGCGTTTCAGCCACACGGACGCGTGCGAGCGTCTAGCATATCCATTCAAAGCGGATTCACGAGCAAAGGGAGTCACAAGAGCATATGAAGCAATGGGTTGGACTGGGCAAATTTCTCGCGGGGCATATGCAGGTCATCGTTCCGATTTGCGTGGCGCTCGGCGTGCTCTTTCCTCAGCAGATTGGCGTACTCAAGCCCATCGTTCCCACCCTGTTTGCCTTTATGACGTTCCAAGGCGCGCTCAGCAACACCTTCCACCAGGTAGCTGAGGTGTTCCGCCGTCCCCTGCATCTGATTTTGGCGTTATTTGTCTCGGCTGTGATCATCCCCATCGCGGCGTATGCCATGGGCTCACTGTTCTTTGGCTCCAACCCCAACCTTGTCTGCGGCATCGTGCTCGAGTACAGCGTACCCGTGGCAGTCACTGCCTTTATGTGGATTAGCATGTTCGGCGGCAACGGCCCGCTCGCGCTCACCATCATCCTGACGTCCTCGGTTATATCGCCCGTAACGATTCCGCTCACGCTCAAGCTCCTGTTGGGCGCCACCGTCGCAATCGATGTGCCGAGCATGATGCAGGACATGGCCTTTATGATTGCCATCCCCGCCCTGCTCGGCATCGTAATCAACGAACTCACGCGCGGATGGGGACACGAGAAACTCTCCCCCGCGCTCTCGCCCGCCTGCAAATTTATGATGATGGGCGTCATCGCGTCCAACTCCACCGCCATGAGCGAGTACGTGCTGCACATGAACGCAGTGCGCCTGGAAGTCGCCCTCTTTATTCTGGTGTTCGCCATCAGCGGTTTTGTCGTGGGCATTCTGATCGCCCGCGCATTGCACCTGCCGTATAACGAGACGACCACCATGTGCTTTACCTGCGGCATGCGCAATATCTCTTCGGGCGCCGTCATCGCCACACAGTATTTTCCCGGCGAAGTCGTGTTCCCCGTCATGTGCGGAACGCTGTTTCAGCAGGTGCTCGCCTCGCTTATCGGGCATCTCTTTGAGCATCTGACCGGCGAGGAGCGCGCCGCCCAGCGCAAGCGGGTCGAGGCCGGCCGCGACGCCATGGTACGCTAGGCAGCACGCTTTTCGCAGGCGCTCGCCTTACTACGCGAGCGTTTCCAGATGCGCATGCAGACGTTCCGCGTCGATATCAAGCGTGGTCTCGGCATTGACCTGGGCCAGACGATAACCCACAAAGTAGGGCGATACCACCCAACGTGGCAGCGCCTTGGCAATGGTCCGGCCGTCCATGTGGTAGAAGAACAAGTTGTACGACTCCGCGCGACCGCCGTGGTGCTCGTGCAGGATATAGCGCAGGGCCACCTGAATCGCATCGGCAAACAGGTCCGCTTCGGCTTTGTCGCGGGCGTCGTCGCTGGCGGCGATTCCCTGTGGAGCCGAGACGTTGGCCTCAAAGAACCCCATGATCGGTTCGGTTGAGATGTTGACCGAGATTCTCCCCTGTTGCCAGACATTGATGCCTTCGAAATTGGCGGAAGTCAGCGAAGCATAGCCGTCTTCCTGCTCCAAACCCACAATCTGCATGTGTGGATGGACGAGGCTGCCGCCCGAAAGCGGGCCTTTGTTCTTGTACATGAGCACACTGCGGTACTGTTGGGAATCGATCATCTGCTGCCAACAGCCCAGGGCAAACCGCATCACATGGTGGAGTTCATCCGGCTCATAGGTCACCAGGTCGGCATCGTGATCGGCCGACTCGATCAGCACGGTTTGACGGGTGGCGCGCAGGGTCTTGAACTTATTCTCGAGCCAAATGCAATCGCCATCACGGCGAATGATGTCGGTGAGCCCTTCTGTATCGCAAAAGGGACACGCGGTGCCGGGGCGGCGGTTGTCGTCGGGCTTACCGTTCGCCTGCTGAACGTCAAATACCAGCGCCACGGGTTATACCTCCAGCGGCACGATCTTGGTGCCATGGAGCTCGGAGACGCCTAGCGCCGCCGCGACCGCATCGCGATTTGCCGTAGTGATGCCGCCGCCGGGAAGGATGGTCAAACGATCACCCGCATACTCGATTAAACGAGCCAGGTAATCGAAATTATCCTCGATCGACGTACCGGCAGCGCCGCCATGCGTGAGGATGCGCGTAACGCCGCAGTCGGCAAGTGTATCAATCGCATCGAGCTGAGCCTCGGGCGAGAGCTGGTCAAACGCCATGTGGAAGGTGATGTCGATGGGCTCACGCTTGCATTCCTCAGTCGCGCAGCCCGCGGCCATCACGAGGGCGCCCAACGTAAGCTCGTCGAGCGCCCATCCGCCAGCGCAGGGCTTGCAGCAGCCAAAGACCAAGCCGTCAACGCCGGCGCTTACGGCAAGGCCCAGGTCCATCTCCATCATACGCAGCTCGTCCTGGTTGTAGTGAAAGTCGCCGCCACGCGGGCGAATCATGCACATCACCCGTGCATCGTGCTCGTGGGCATAGTTGGTCGTAGCGCTGATAACGCCGGCCGAAGGCGTGGTACCACCAACGGCAAGGTTGTCGCACAGCTCGATACGCCTTGCACCGGCATCGATAGCCGCCGGCACCCGCTCAAAGTTCTCGGCACAAAACTCGTACACCATAGATAGACCCCCAAAGACAGCAGATGTTTTCCGACGGGCATTGTCACACATCCCCATGAAGTTGCGGTGGAATAGGGACTGTTTTGGCCTCTGAGACTCCCATTTAGTCCCTATTCCACCGCAACTTAAAAAGGGGGCGCTGACCGGGTTGGTCAGCGCCCCCTTTGTTGAATGGATTAACCACCCAGGTAGGCTTTACGCACGTTATCGTCGTGCAGTAGCTCTTGGCCGGTGCCGGTCATGGTGATCTTGCCGGTCTCGAGCACGTAACCGCGCGTAGCAATCGAAAGCGCCATCTGCGCGTTTTGCTCGACCAGAAGTACCGTGGTACCGGCCTTGTGCAGGTCCTCGACAATCTGGAAGATCTGTTCGATCAGAATCGGTGCCAGACCCATGGAAGGTTCGTCGAGCATAAGCAGTTTGGGGTTACTCATAAGGGCGCGCCCCATAACGAGCATCTGCTGCTCGCCGCCCGAAAGGGTGCCGGCGACCTGGCGACGACGTTCCTTCAGGCGCGGGAACTGCTCGTAGACGCGCTCCAGGCCCGGAGCCACCGTGGACTTGGGCTGCGTATAGGCACCCATCTCCAGGTTCTCCTCGACCGTCATCTGCAAAAAGGCGCGACGACCCTCGGGAACCTGAGCCAGGCCCTTACCAACCAGCTTATCAGCGGGCGTATGAGTAATGTCCTCGCCCATAAACTTGATGGAACCGGTCTTGGAACGCAGCAGGCCCGAGACGGTCTTGAGCGTTGTGGACTTGCCGGCGCCGTTAGCGCCAATCAAGGCCACGATCTCGCCCTCGTTAACGTTAAAGGAGATGTCCTTAATGGCGTGGATGGCGCCGTACCAGACGTTGATGTTGTAGACGGAAAGCATCGGCTCTGCCATTTAGTTCTCCCCCTTATCCTGCTTGCCCAGATATGCCTCAATAACAGCGTCGTTGTTCTGGATTTCCTCTGCCGTGCCCTTGGCGATGACCTTACCAAAGTTGAGCACGCAGATGCCCTCGCAGATGTTCATAACGAGCGACATATCATGCTCGATAAGCATGATGGCAATGCCAAAGGTGTCGCGAATCTTGACGATGTTCTCCATGAGCTCCGCGGTCTCGGACGGGTTCATGCCGGCGGCAGGCTCGTCGAGCAGCAGTAGCTTGGGGTTGGTGGCAAGCGCGCGGACGATCTCCAGACGACGCTGAGCGCCGTAAGGCAGCGATCCGGCCTGCTCGTTTGCCAGATGCTCCATATCAAAGATGGACAGCAGCTCCATGGCGCGCTCGTGAGCAGCCTTCTCGTGCTTCCAATACGTCGGCAGGCGCAGCACGCCCTCAAAGCCGGAGTAACGCTCCTGGTTATGCAGGCCAACCTTGACGTTATCCTCCACCGTCATGGTGTTGAATAGGCGAATGTTCTGGAAGGTACGGGCAATACCCATGCGGTTGACCTGGTAGACCGACTTGCCCGAGGTGTCCTCGCCGTCGAGCAGGATGGTGCCATGCGTGGGCTGGTACACCTTGGTGAGCAGGTTGAAGACCGTGGTCTTGCCGGCGCCGTTGGGACCGATCAGACCGGCGATCTCGGTCTTGCCGATAGTCAGGCTAAAGTCGTCGACTGCCTTAAGGCCACCGAACTCAATGCCCAGGTGGATGCACTCGAGTGCAGGGCGCTCGCCCAGGTCACGATCGGGAACGATGGCGCCAGAAGGATACGGGACCATCTTGCCCTTCTTGAACTCAAATTTACTGGGCATCGGCTGCCACCTCCTTCTTGGAAGCAAAGCGGTCCTTGACGCGACCGAAGAACGCCTTGAGCTGCGGGTTGTTGGTAAAAATCATGACCAGGATCAGCACGATGGCGTAGATGAGCATGCGGTAGTCCGAGAACTGACGGAGCAGCTCGGGAAGCACCGTGAGCAGCGCCGCCGCGATGACGGAGCCGCGCATATTGCCCAGACCGCCCAGGACCACGAACACCAGGATGAGAATGGACGTGTTGAAGTCGAACTTGGTGGCGGAGAGCTGCGAGAAGTTACCGCCGAAGAGGGCTCCGGCAGCACCGGCGAGGGCAGCGGAAACCACGAAGGCGATCATGCGGTACTCGGTGACGGAGATGCCTACGGACTCGGCTGCAATCTTGTTATCGCGCACGGCCATAATGGCACGGCCGGTACGGCTGCGAACCAGGTTGAGCACGATCACGAGTGCGGCCATGACCAGGATGGCACCGGCGAGGAAGGTCGAGTACGTCGACACGCCCGAGGCGCCCTGGGCGCCCTTGATGATGGCGGTGCCGTCCTCGAGCAGGTGCAGGTCGTCGATCGTAGAGTTGCCCGTGATGTTAAAGATCACGTGCAGGCCGCGGGAGTCGACGCCCACAATGAGGCAGGTGACGATCTCTTTGATGATCTCGCCAAAAGCCAGGGTCACGATAGCCAGATAGTCGCCGCTCAGGCGCAGGACCGGGATGCCAATCAAGAAGCCCAGGATAGCGGCAGCGATGGCGCCGACCACGATGCTGATGACAAGACGTATTGGATCGGAGGGAACGGCGCTCTCGAGGGCGACCGCGGTAACGATGCCCGTATAGGCACCGACGCTCATAAAGCCCGCGTGGCCCAGCGACAAGTCGCCCGCGATGCCGACGACGAGGTTGAGGGAAATGGCCATGACGATATAGGCCGTGATGGGAACCAGCTGACCGGCGATCATGCGCGGAATCATGTGGTTAGACTGCATAAAGAACACGATGGCGAAGGCCACGATGCACATGGCGTACGTGACAAAGTCGTGACGCGTCTGCTTGTCTTTAAGAAACTTCATAACGCTCACCTACACCTTCTCGGGGACGTACTTGCCCAAGAGGCCGGCAGGCTTGACGAGCAGGACGATGATCAAAACACCAAAGACGATGGAGTTGGCAAGACTCGTGGAAATGTAAGCCTGCGCCATCGCCTCGATGATGCCGATGAGAATGCCACCGACAAAGGCACCGGGGATGGAGCCGATGCCGCCGAAGACGGCGGCGTCGAAGGCCTTGATGCCAGGCATGGCACCCGTCGTGGGCTGCAGCACCGGCGAGTAGGAGCACAGGAGCACGCCGGCGATGGCGGCAAGCGCCGAGCCGATGGCAAACGTCATCGAGATGGTGCGGTTGACGTTGATGCCCATGAGCTGAGCGGCGGCCTTGTCCTCGGACACGGCGCGCATGGCCTTGCCCATCTTGGTCTTACCTGTAAAGAACATCAGGCCGGCCATGATAACCAGGCAGGCGACGATGGTGACGAGCGAGACGGCGCTTACGTTGAACTTGGCCAAGAACTCCGGCACCTGGAAGGTGACGAGCGAAGTGAAGTTCTTGGGCGTGGCGCCCCACAGAAGCTGCGCGGCGTTCTGCAGGAAGTAAGACACGCCGATAGCCGTGATCAGAACGGCCAGCGGGCCTGCTTGGCGCAGCGGCTTATAGGCCAGACCCTCAATGAGAACGCCGAGAACCGTGCAGACCACACAAGAAAGAATTACAGATACCCAGCCCGGGAGGCCGAGATACGACGTGGCGCAGAACGAGACATAGGCACCGACCATGATGACGTCGCCGTGAGCGAAGTTCAGCATCTTGGCGATACCGTAGACCATGGTGTAGCCCAACGCGATGATGGCGTAGACGCTGCCCATGGACAGGCCGTTGACCAGGTATTGGATAAAGACCGTCATGTTCCACATCCCCCTTTCGAATAGGTTTCTAGTTGATGTATGAAACAGGGACGTTACATCGTCCCTAGATACCAAGCAAGCAGGGAAGGCCAAAACCTCCCCTGCTTGGGATCAAAACCGCTCTATGTAAGGCGGCCAATTAGGCCTGTACGTACTTGCCGTCGGTGATGACGTACGCCGTGGGCTCCTTCTGGACCTGGCCCTTATCGTTCCAGGTGAGCTTGCCGGTCAGACCGTCAACGGTAATCTTGAGCATAGCCTTGGACAGCTTCTCGGCGGCCTCGGTCGGGTCGGCGTCGACACCAAGACCGGCCTCCTTGAGGGCCTCGGCCACCGCGTGCACGCCATCGTAGGCGTCGGCGGCAAACTGGTCGGGGGTATCGCCGTACTTATCCTTGTAAGCGTTGACGAAGTCGGCGTTCTTCTCGTCGTCGGCGGAGAACGGGGTCATGAGCAGCAGACCCTCAGCAAGAGAGGTGTCGAAGCCCTCAACGCCCAGGATGCCGTCCATGCCGTCGCAGCCCATCATCTTGACGTCGTAGCCCATGTCCTTGGCGTTCTTGAGCAGGACGGACGCCGGCGTGTAGTAGATCGGCGCAAAGATCATGGTGGCGCCGGCCTGCTTGGCCTTGGTCAGCTGGTTGGTAAAGCTCGTGGCGGAGTCGTCCTTAAAGGTCTCCTCGTCAACAATCTCGAGCTTGGACTCAGCGGCCTGGGCCTTAAAGGAATCTGCGATACCCGAAGAATAGGCGTCGCCGGAGTTATAGAACAGCACGAACTTCTCGTCCGCATACTTCTGCGCCAGGAACTTGGCAGCGTTGACACCCTGGTTGGGGTCGGTGAAGCAAACCTGGAAGACGCAATCCTTGCCGTCGGTGACGTCCTCGGAGGACGCGGACGGGGTGATCATGAACGTCTTGGGGTCGTTACCACACTCAGCGGCAACGGCAACCGACGCACCCGTGGTGGTCGGGCCGACGAGGGCCTGCATGCCCCAGTCGAGCAGGGTATTGAAGGCGTTGACGGCCTTCTCGCCGTCGGCCTGGTCATCCTCGGCCTTGCTGGCAAGCGGCAGCTCCTTGGTGGAGAAGTCCTTGCAGCCAAGCTCGACACCCTGGGTAACGGACTTGCCGTAGGACGCGTTGGCGCCGGTCAGCGGGCCGATGGTGCCGATCTTAAACGAAGCGTCACCCGAAGCGGAACCGCTGTCGCCGCCGTTGGAGGAGCAGCCAGCTAGAATGGACATCGCCCCCAGACCTGCTGCGCTCGCGATAACGCTCCTGCGATTCATAACAGGGTTCAATGACTTACCGGTGAGGCTCGACATGCGGCTCTCCTCTCAAATCTCGTCGGGTTTCGGTAGCCCGACAGGCCATCCTTCGCCGTGTTCGGCGTTCGCAAAATAGTAGACGCTTTAGTTGAGAAAAGTGGCGATTATTTCAACTTTTCTTTTGTTTTGTCCATTTATCCAAATTTATGCGTATTTCTGTCGGTTTATACAGTTTAGCCACTTTATTGTGTGAAAGTATTGTTTCCGTTCTGTTACAAGCGTCCCTGCCCTGATTAAAACGACCTCACCGCTCGCGTTTTGTGCGCACCTAGGCGGCGATGTACTTGCCGTCCTGAATCACATAGGCTGTAGGTCGTATGTAGTGAGCATGTTTCCAATGTTTCCGCAGCGTTTCGGGGGTGCCGTTTTGTGCGACTCCTGTTGCCTGGCGAGCACGCGCCCTCGGTTCACGCTAGAATGCACTCAACCTTTAAGCGGTTAATCCATCCATAAGATGCACGAAGGAGCTATCTATGAGCGAACCCCTGCGCACCGTGAACGTCGGTCTGATCGGTCTGGGAACCGTCGGCGGCGGCGTGGCCCGTCTGATCAAGAGCCACCACGATGAGTACCTGGCAGCCTACGGCATCGACCTTAAGCTGACCCGCGCCTGCGCGCTTGCCTGGGAGCAGGCCGAAGCAGCCGGTATTGAGCGCGAGGCCTTTACAAGTGACTGGCACGACGTCGTCACCGACCCCGCCGTCGACATCGTCGTCGAGCTGATCGGCGGCGAGCATCCCGCAACCGAGATCTTCACCACCGCCTTCGAGAACGGTAAGCACGTCGTCTCTGCCAACAAGGCCTTGCTGGGCCGTCATGTCGAGACGCTCGCCGAGAAGGCGCGCGCGTGTGGCGTGCAGATTAAATGCGAGGCCAGCTGCGGCGGCGGCATCCCCATCGTGAGCACGCTCGAGCACGACCTGGTGGGCAACAAGATCTTGACCATCGCCGGCATTCTCAACGGCACCACCAACTATATCCTGTCGCGCATGGACGCCGAGGGCGCCGATTACGCCGACGTGCTTGCCGACGCGCAGGCCAAGGGCTATGCCGAGGCCGACCCGTCCGCCGACGTCGACGGCTTCGACGCCGCCAGCAAGACGGCGATCCTCGCCTCCATCGGCTTTGGCACCCGCGTGACCACCGACGATGTGTACCAGCAGGGTATCCGCACCATCGGCGCCGAGGACATCGCCCAGGCCCGCGAGCTCGGCTACACCATTAAGCTGCTCGGCATCGCCCGCAACACCGACGCCGGCGTCGACGTCCGCGTGCATCCCACGCTGATCCCTGCCGATCACATGCTCGCCAAGGTCAACGGCGCCATGAACGCTGTCTACGTCGTAGGCGACGCCGTGGGCGAGACCATGTTCTACGGTGCCGGCGCAGGCTCCTTCCCCACCGCGAGCGCCGTCGTGGGCGACATCCTGTCGCTCTCCGAGCAGATCAGCCGCGGCGTGGCTCCGCTGCCCGAGATTGAGCCCTATGGTCACAACCTCGCCTTTAAGCCCATGGACGAGCTCCAGACCAAGTACTATGTGCGCCTGAAGGTCGCCGACCGCGTGGGCGCCCTGTCCGAGACGGTCGACATCTTTGCCAAGCACAACATTTCGATCTCGCTCATCAACCAGGTCGAGGACGGCAAGTCGGGCGTCAGCGATGCCTGCTCGGTCATCTTCCTGACGCACCGCGCGCTCGAGAAGGACGTCCAGGCTGCCGCCGCCGAGCTTGCCAGCGTCGACTGCGTTGCCGAGGTCGCCAACGTCCTGCGTATCGAGGACGTAGAGGCCTGGACCGAAGGCGTCATGGCCAACTAGCCCAACACCCGCTTATCAATACGCACCTCGGGGGCTCCCGTCCTATGTGGGACGGGAGCCCTTTTCTATCCGGCTTCCAAGCACAGCGGCAAAGCGGCATTTGCACGAGCCGTTCATCGGTAGCGCGGGTTACCGTTCACCGATATGCAAACGCGGCCGATTCCGGCTACCGCTACGCTGTGCTGCGTATGTCCAACCCCCGAAGAATGGAGGCACCATGTTGCTCGAGGGCAAGAAAGCAATCATCACCGGAGGCACGCGCGGTATCGGCTATGCCATCGCCTGTCGCTTTATCGAGGAGGGCGCCGCCGTCACGGTCTTTGGCTCGCGTCAGGAGACTGCCGACGCCGCCGTTGAAAAGCTAGCCGCAGCCTATCCCGAGGCCAAGGTCTGGGGCCGCACCTGCGACCTCACCTCGCTCGAGGCCGTAACCGAGGCCTTTACCGAGGCAGCCGCCGACATGGGTGGCCTGGACACGGTCGTTAACAACGCCGGCATCTCCCAGCGCTCGCCCCTTTTGGACTACACGGCCGAGGAGTTCGCAAAGGTCATGAACCTTAACGTCGTCGCTGTCTTTAATGGCCACCAGGCTGCCGCCAAGATCATGACCGAAGCCGGCCACGGCGGCACCATCACTACCACAAGCTCGATGGTCGCCAAGTACGGCCAGCCCTCCGGCGTCGGTTACCCCACGTCCAAGTTTGCCGTCAACGGCATGGTCCAGTCGCTCTCGCGCGAGCTCGCCCCCATGGGCATCCGCGTCAACGCCGTTGCCCCTGGCGTGACTAAGACCGACATGGTCGCCAACCTACCCGAAGAGGTCATCAAGCCCATCGTCGCCACTATTCCGCTCGGCCGCATGGGCGAGCCCGAGGATGTCGCCAACGCCTTTGTCTTCTTGGCAAGCGACATGTCCTCCTATGTCACGGGCGCCATCCTCCCCGTCGACGGAGCCGCCCGCTCCTAAAGGTCGCAAGCCACGACTCCTAGCCTCAACATTGCTCAACGCAAAAGGCGCGCTGCCTGCATCAACCGCAGGCAGCGCGCCTTCTATTATTTGGACGGAACCCGTATCCCGGCATTCCTTACTACTTACCGTCGTCGTCCTGGGCTTCATCGCGCGCGTAGAGCTCCAGCATGCGGCGGCGGTATTCGTGCACGGCGAGCTTGGCGCGCTCCAGGCGGCGGCGCTCACGCGGAGTCAGCTTGGACGGGTCGATCTCGTCGCCATAGGTCTTCTCGGCCAGCAAATGAGCGGCGTCCACGATACGGGCATCGATGTGCCCGCTTGCCGCCTCGGTCGAGAGGCGGTCGGCAATGGAATCAAGGGTAGGTATGCCGTCGAGCGAACGCCCATGTCCATGCGAGGTCAGCAGCTCGTGCTCGCGTGCGAGCAGGCTCGCCAAATCGTGATGGGCGCGCAAGATGTCGAGCGCATCGGATGGATGCTCGGCAACCTCTGCCACGGCAGCGACCGGTGCGGCGTCGACCACGCGGTAGAAGAGCTGCGCGAGCAGCGGCATCAAGAACACCGTGATGGCACCGGCGGCAACCATGACCGACGCAATATCTTGCGACAGCGCGCCCGCGTTGACGGCAACGCTCGTCACGGCAACGATGATCGGAAGCGCCGTGGTGCAGTACAGGGCCACGGTAATGCGACCATACGCCGACACATCGCGCGTCGCAGGACAAATGCTCATAGAAATAAGGATGGGCACGGCACGAATAATCAGCAACGCCACGATAAAGCCCGCGAGCAAGCCCGGGCGCGACGCCACGGCCGTCAGGTCGATCTTTGCGCCCGATACGGTAAAGAACACCGGAATCAAAAAGCCGTAGGCCAGGCCGTCGAGCTTGGTCTCGAGCGTATGGTTGCCCTCGGGGATGATATAGCGCAGGACAAAGCCGGCGGCAAAAGAACCCAACACGATGTCGAGGTCAAAGATGGCCGAGAACGCCACGAGCGTGACCAGGATGAACACCGTCAGACGCACGAAGGTCTGCGACGTGGTATCGGCGCGTTCCTCGACAAACGAAAAGAAGCGGCTGCCGACGCGCCTGGAACGACTTGGGACCACGGCCAGCAGCACGCAGACCACAGCAAACAGGCCAAGAATCACGAGCGTCTGGATGCCGGTGCGGGCAGACAGCAGCACCGACATGGCGAGCACGGGACCGAGCTCGCCCCAAGTGCCATACGCGAGAATCGAGTCGCCAACGCGCGTGCCGGTGAGCGAGCGCTCGCGCATGATGGGCACAAGCGTGCCGAGCGCCGTGGAAGTAAGGGCGAGCGTCACGGCGATACCGTCGAAATGGCTGACCGAGAACCACGGCGTAAAGCGCACGGCAAGCCAGGCGATGCCAAACGTGACGGCCCACGTCGCCAAGCCGTAGCGCCCCTCCACACCCGTAATGTTCTTAGGGTCGATCTCAAAGCCGGCAAGCAGGAACAAAAAGGCCAGACCCAGCTCGGACACCAGCGAGACCTCGGCATCTACATGGATGACGCCGAGCATATGGGGTCCCAGCACCGCACCGAACACGAGCAAAAAGACCGTCTCGGGAACGGGCTTTCCGGGAATCGCCGAGGCGATGAAGGGGCTTGCAAAGGCCACGAGCGCGATGATGGCGAGTGAAACGAATGCCATGTGATGCCTTTCTCTTGTTTGCGCTTCACTGTAGCACCCTCGCCGTCCTCAACGCGCCACGAGCTGTCGTATCATAGTGAGGTTTACAAACATGTGGCTCAAGGCGACCGCAGGGCAGACCCCGCAAACCGACCGCTGCCGCATACCGTACCGTACGCCCAACCGATCAGGAAGGCAGGAACCAATGGTCTCTCGTATCTACGTGGAGAAGAAACCCGGGTTCGACGTCGAGGCTCAGCAGCTCAAGGGCGAGCTGACCGAAATTCTCGGCATCAAGGGCATCGAGGCCCTGAGGATCATCAACCGCTACGACGTCGAGGGCATCGACGAGGAGCTTTTCCGCTCCTGCGTGCCGACCGTCTTTAGCGAGCCCCAGGTCGATGTGACCTACGACGAGCTCCCCGCAAGCGATGGCGCCGTCTTTGCCGTCGAATTCCTTCCTGGCCAGTTTGACCAGCGCGCCGACTCCGCCAGCGAGTGCGTGCAGCTCATCAGCCAGGGCGAGCGCCCCGCCGTGCGCTCCGCCAAGGTCTATATGATCTCGGGCGCTCTGGACGAAGCCGCCATCGAGGCCATCAAGCACTACGTGGTGAACCCCGTCGAGGCGCGCATCGCCTCGCTCGACCTGCCCGAGACTCTGTACATGGAGACCCCCGAGCCCCAGCCCGTCGAGGTGCTCGACGGCTTCCGCGAGCTCGATGAGGCCGGCCTTGCCGCCTTTATCGCCGATCGCGGCCTTGCCATGGACGAGGCAGACATCGCCTTCTGCCAGCAGTACTTCCGCGATGAGGATCGCGACCCCACCATCACCGAAATCCGCGTGATCGACACCTATTGGTCCGATCACTGCCGCCATACCACCTTCGGCACCGTCCTGGACGACGTGACGATCGACGACGCCGTGGTGCAGCAGGCCTTCGACCGCTACATGGAGATGCGCCACGAACTCGGCCGCGACGCCAAGCCCGTCTGCCTCATGGACATGGGCACCATCGGCGCTAAGTACCTTAAGAAGACCGGCGTCATGACCGATGTCGATGAGTCCGAGGAAATCAACGCCTGCACCGTCAAGGTGAAGGTCGATGTCGACGGCGAGGACCAGGACTGGCTGTTCCTGTTTAAGAACGAGACCCACAACCACCCGACCGAGATCGAGCCCTTCGGCGGTGCCGCCACCTGCGTGGGCGGCGCCATCCGCGACCCGCTCTCGGGCCGCAGCTACGTGTACCAGGCCATGCGTGTCACCGGCGCCGGCGACCCCACCGTCCCCGTGTCCGAGACGCTCGAGGGCAAGCTGCCGCAGCGCAAGCTCGTAACCACCGCTGCCGCCGGCTACTCCAGCTACGGCAACCAGATCGGCCTTGCCACCGGCCAGGTCAACGAGCTCTATCACCCCGGCTACGTGGCCAAGCGCATGGAGGTCGGCGCCGTCGTGGGCGCTACCCCGGCAAACCACGTGCGCCGCGAGTGCCCCGCCCCCACCGACAAGATCATCCTGCTGGGCGGCCGCACCGGCCGTGACGGCATCGGCGGTGCCACCGGCTCCTCCAAGACCCAGAACACCGAGTCCATCGAGACCTCGGGTGCCGAGGTCCAGAAGGGCAACGCCCCGGTCGAGCGCAAGCTGCAGCGCCTCTTCCGCCGCGGCGACGCCTGCCGCCTGATCAAGCGTTGCAACGACTTTGGCGCCGGCGGCGTCTCGGTCGCCGTGGGCGAGCTTGCCGACGGCCTGTATGTCGACCTGGACACCGTGACCAAGAAGTACGACGGCCTGGACGGCACCGAGCTCGCCATTTCCGAGTCCCAGGAGCGCATGGCCTGCGCCGTCGCCGACGGTGACGTCGAGGAGTTCATGGGCTACGCCGCCGAGGAAAACCTGGAGGCGACCGTTATCGCCGAGGTTACCGCCGAGCCGCGCATGCGCATGGCCTGGAACGGTGTCGCCATCGTCGACCTATCCCGCGAGTTCCTCAACTCCAACGGCGCGCCCAAGCACCAGGTCGCCCACGTGTGCGCCCGCAGCGTGTGGCAGCCCAGCTGGGCCGGCACCACGCTTGCCGAGCGCATGACCTCGCTTGTCACCGACCTCAACGTTGCCTCCAACAAGGGCCTTTCCGAGCGCTTCGACTCCACCATCGGTGCCGCAACCGTGCTTATGCCTTTTGGCGGCAAGACGCAGCTCACCCCGAGCTCGGCCATGGTCGCCAAGTTCCCCGTGGACGGCGAGACCACCACGGCAAGCGCCATGGCATGGGGCTTCAACCCCTATCTGATGGAGGCCGACCAGTTTGCGGGCGCCTATCTGTCCGTGGTCGAGTCCATCGCCAAACTTGTGGCTGCCGGCTTTGAGCACAAACGCGCCTATCTCTCCTTCCAGGAGTACTTCGAGCGTCTGCGCACCGAGGCCGAGCGCTGGGGCAAGCCCACAGCAGCCGTCCTGGGCGCCCTCATGGCCCAAGTCGACCTGGGTGCCGGCGCCATCGGCGGCAAGGACTCCATGAGCGGCTCGTTTGAGGACGAGGCCGGCGAGCTCAACGTTCCGCCGACTCTGATCAGCTTCGCTGTTGCCGTGGGCCGCGCGGCGCGCGCCGTCTCCCCTGAGTTCAAGGGCCTGACGCACCGCGTCGTCCGCATCGCCCCCGCCACCTACGGCGAGGACTACCGCCCCGACGCCCAGCAGCTGCTCGCCGCGTTTGACGCCGTCGAGGCGCTCACTGCTACCGGCGACGCCCTGGCCGTCTCCACGCCCGGCTACGGCTGTGGCGCCGAGAGCCTCTTTAAGATGTGCGTCGGCAACCAGATCGGCATCGAGCTTGCCGAGGATGTGGACGTGGAGAGCCTCTTCACCCCGCTCTACGGCAGCTTTATCGTCGAGCTCGCCGAGGACGCCGAGCTGCCCGAGGTCGCCGACGGCGTTGTCGTCGAGCCCCTGGGTACCACCGTCGAGGGCTATGTCATCGACACCGGCTCCGAGGTCATCGAGCTCGCCGAGCTCCAGGAGGCCTGGGAGAGCGGCATCGAGGGCGTCTTCGCCTACCGCAGCGCCGGCGAGACCCCCGAGGTCGAGACCATCGACTTCCGCGCCAAGGATATCCACGTGTACGGCGGCGCCAAGATCGCCCGCCCGCGCGTGATCATCCCCGTGTTCCCCGGCAACAACTGCGAGTACGACAGCGCCCGCGCCTTCCGTGCCGCCGGTGCCGAGGCCGACACCTTCGTGATCAACAACCTCACGCCCGAGGCCGTCGCCGAGAGCACCCACGAGCTTGCCCGCCGCATCCGTGCAAGCCAGATCGTCATGATCCCCGGCGGCTTCTCGGGCGGCGACGAGCCCGACGGCTCTGCCAAGTTCATCACGGCGTTCTTCCGTGCTCCCGAGGTCACCGAGGCAGTCCGCGACCTGCTCAAGGCCCGCGACGGCCTGATGCTGGGCATCTGCAACGGCTTCCAGGCTCTGGTCAAGCTCGGCCTGGTGCCCTACGGTGACATCGTCGACGCCACGCCCGATGCGCCCACGCTGACGTTCAACACCATCGGTCGCCATCAGAGCCGCCTGGTGCGCACCCGCATCTCGTCCAACCTGTCCCCATGGCTGTCGCAGTGCAGCCTGGACGACCCCTACACCGTCGCCATCAGCCACGGCGAGGGCCGCTTTGTCGCCAATGACGAAGTACTCGCCCAGCTGATCGCCAACGGCCAGGTCGCCACGCAGTACGTGGGCGAGGACGGCAAGCCCAGCATGGATCTTTCCGTCAACCCCAACGGCTCCGCACTCGCCATTGAGGGCATCACGAGCCCCGACGGCCGCGTCCTAGGCAAGATGGGCCATGCCGAGCGTCGCGGCGACAACCTGTACCGCAACGTGCCCGAGCATGTCCCCGGCGACAAGTTCATGCCGATCTTTGAGAGCGGCGTAGCCTACTTCGCTTAATACGTTCCCATCGGGTACAATCCCCTCGGGTAACAACACCCGCCACCGACGCATCCGGTGGCGGGTTCTTTTTTGCTTCGCGCATGTAGAAAGGACATCATGAAAAGCCGCAAGCCGTATCTCGCCACCCTGCCCGGACTCATCCTGGGCTGTCTCGTTTGCTGCGCGCTCTGGGGCTCTGCCTTCCCCTGCATCAAGATCGGCTACGGCCTCTTTGGCATTCCCGCGCACGACAGCGCCTCGCAGCTGCTCTTCGCGGGTCTGCGCTTCACCCTTGCCGGCATGCTGGTCATTGTTGGCATGAGCGTGGCCCAGCGCCGACCGCTCGTTCCGCAAGCGCGTGATATCAAGCCCATCTGCATCTTGTCGCTCTTCCAGACCATCGGCCAGTACTTCTTTTTCTACCTTGGTCTCTCCCGTGCAAGCGCTATGTCAAGCTCCATCATCGAGGCCAGCGCCAACTTCTTGGCTATCCTCTTTGCCGTCCTGGCGTTTCGCACCGAAAAGCTCGATGCGGCCAAGGTGCTCGGCTGCGTACTGGGCTTTGCCGGCGTCGCGCTCGTCAACCTTTCGGGCGCGGACGGCACCTTTGGCTTTACGCTCGACGGCGAGGGCTTCATCCTGGCCTCCACCGTCGCGGGCGCCCTTTCGACCTGCCTGATCGGCATCTTCTCGCGCGAGCACGACGGCGTCTTGCTTGCCGGGTGGCAGTTCTTGGTCGGCGGCCTGGTCCTCACCGCCATCGGCTTTATGATGGGTGGCGCGCTCTCCCCCACGGCGATTGCCCCCGCCATCGCGCTCATCATCTACATGGCGCTTATCTCCGCGGTCGCCTACTCGCTGTGGTCGCGCCTGCTTGCCGTCAACCCCGTCAGCCGCGTCTCGGTCTTTGGGTTTATGAACCCCGTCTTTGGTGTGCTGCTGAGCGCGCTGCTGCTCGGCGAGGGTGCTGGCACGAGCCCCGTTACCGTCATCGTTGCCCTGCTGTTGGTCTGCAGCGGCATCATCATCGTCAACAAACCCAAAAAAGCTTAACGAACTGCCCTTATTTAGCAGAGGGGATTCATGTACTTTAGCTTAATGGAGTACATCGGTGAGCTGAGGACCGCCACGCACGCAAGCGTGCACCCCTTTTCCTAGCGTATCTGGACGCCGGCTTTCTTTTTCTCGGCCTTGACGCGGTAGAGCTCCGCATCGGCAGCGCGAAGTAAGTCTTGCCAGGTATCAACACTATCGCCGACCCGCGCGTAACCGATGGACATCCGCAATGCATGCGGCACCTCGGCACGAGCGAGCTCGTCGTTAATCGCCGAACACAGGTCTATGATGTCCTGTTCCGCCGTCGCCTTTTGAAGCACCACGAACTCATCGCCACCATAGCGTGCGATAAAACCACCAGACGCCGAGCAGACCTCTTTGAGCGTAGCAGATATGACCTGGAGGGCATGATCGCCCTCAACATGTCCATACCGGTCGTTAATTTGCTTAAAGCCGTCGGCATCCATCATAAGCAGATACACATCATCGGCCTGGTCAGCACCCGAGAACAGCGACAGCATATAGGTCTCAAAACGGTTGCGATTGTTAAGGCCAGTCAACGGGTCGGTCGAGATCAGCTGCTCCTGACAAACAATGTAGAGCTGCAACATACTTAACATGATGCCGACACTAAGGCAGGGACCCGAATAAAAGACCTGAAAGACACCGGCCACCAAGGCCGGAATGGCGAAAAATGCCAAGGTTTGATAGATGGCCTTCTTTTGTAGGCTCTCGACCTTGCAAGATTGTATAAACGCATGCAGGGACGTATATATAACGTAGCAGTAGCTGACGATGGGCTGGATCATATAGACAAAACCGCGACGATACGCGCCCTGCGCATCGATATAGAACAGGGCGTGCGTCCAGTAGCTAGTAAACGCCAGTACGACTACCAGCACCGCAGGCAGCGTTACAAACGCCATCCTATAGCGCGCGGTCAAAAGGCGAGAACCCTGCACCGTCTCGGAATAGATAAACCAAATGAGGCACGCGGCGGCAAAGAGCGAAAACGAAACCGCGTTGGAAATCCAGTTGGCAGCAATGCCCAGCGTGCCGCCCACACCGTCCGAAAGCGTCCAGATTATATCGAATAGCATGTACGCGGCAGAGGTGTAACCGAGCGTACTAAACAATAACTGCTGGGTACTCGAGAACAAGGAGTGGCGACTTCGCGCGGCAAGCCCGATAAGAACAATCATGCATAGCAGGAATATCTCAATCTTGAGTGCCTTAACCACTAGACGCCATCCCTTCAATATCCAAGTGGTCAGAATCGCCCGATTCGTGTCTGGCAATAAACACCCCTACTCCGCAGGGGTAAGGGGAATAATAGCAGAGCGCCCGAACGTCACTGCAAGACAGCTTTCGTTCGGGCGCTCAAACGGCGCGAATTGCACGCCGGCTTGATTGACTCGCGTCGACGATTACTCGCCATCGATGTCGGTCGCGACGGCCTCCTCGATGGCCTCGACACCGGCAGGCGACAGATCCTCTTTGCCGTGGCAGAACTTCTTATCGACCCAGCCGGTCAGAATCGGAGCCATGATTGCCGTGATGATGACGGCAGTGGCGATCTGCGCATACGCAGTGGGCGCAAGCTCGGCATAGCGCGGGGCGACCTCGGCGAGGGCGACCGGCGTGGTCATAGCCGTGCCGGCGATAGTGGAGCAGGCAACGGCCGCCTTGCCGTTACCACCGCACAGGCGCTCGAACGCAAAGGTAATGGGACCGACGATAAAGAGCGTGATGAGGCCCAGCAGGATGCCCGAAATACCGCCGGTGATAAAGCTCGAAAGGCTCATGGACGCACCGAGCTGAAAGCCGATAACGGCGATCGCGGGATTGGCGCCGGGGACCAGCAGATTCTTGATAAACGGGAACAAGTTGCCCAGGACCATGCCGATAACAAGCGGCAGGATGGATCCGATGATGGTGCCGACGGGGATGTTGGCGAGACCCGAGACACCGAGGATGATCATCGTGACGGCGGGGCCGGCCGTAAAGAACAGGATACCGACAGCGCCCTGCTCGGACTCATCGCCGAACTCGCCCATGATGCCCGTATAGAGCGCCATGTTGCAAAACGTTATGCCGCCGATGATAGACACGGAGCTCAGGCCCAGGAAGTTATCGTTAAAGAAGTACGCGACGCCCAGACCCAGCGCGGCTGCCACTACAAGCTTAGGAATCAGCACGACGATGCCGGTCTTGATGGCGCCCGGCGTGGACTTAAAGCTGATGCCGGCGCCCACGAACAGCAAGATCGCGGCAACGATGGTGTTGGAGCCGCCGCGGCAGGCAGCCGTAAAGAAGCCGCCGACCTCAAAGACCTGCGGGCAGAAGGTATTGAGCAAAAGGCCGACGATCATCGGATAGATCATGATGTCGCCCGGGATGCGCGGTACCTTGAATTTCTTTTGCTCGCTGGCGGTCGCTTCCTGTGCCATGAAACCCCCATTTCCGCTGACGCAGAACAAAAGCCCACGTCACGCTTTGCTACAGTAAAGTTTGACCATGGTACCAGAAGAAGCAGACCGCCTCGGTGAGAAATTCGATTCGTTAGGCCGGGACGATAACGCGTCCTGCTCCTATACGAGGCTCAAAACGATATAGAACACGATGCCCGAAACGCAGCACCACAACATCGACTTTGTCTTGATTGCCACCGCCACGACGCCGGTGGCCGCAATCCAGGGAACCAAGGCAGGCCAGAGTCCCGCGTCGAACGCGCCGGGGTTCACCAAGTCGTTGGCGACCAGCGCGGCAAAGGCAGCGGGCGGGATATAGCCCAGGGCCTCGGTAATGCGGGGCGACAGGGTCCGCCCGCGCAAGGCGAACGCCGGCGCGATGCGAAAGAACGCGATAGCAGCCCACGACGACAGCCACAGAACCAAGAACTCGTTAGCGGGCATCGCGGGCACCTCTTCCGTCAAATACAGTATCGCACGCCAGCGCAATGGCAATGCCGACCACGACGCTTGCCGGCACGGCAATATTCGCGAGGCCCAAGAACTTGCATACGGCGACGGACACCGCGCCCGAAACCGCCGCGACAACGTTACCGCGCGACAACCGCTGCGAAAAGAGCAGGCAGATAAAGAGCGAGGTGCAGACAAAGGCTGCAATGGCGGTGGGAACATCGACAACGGCGCCGACGATGGCGCCCATCGTACACGAAACGCCCCATGTTGCGATGAGGATCACGTTGAGCACAAAGGACTCGCGCGGGCCCCAATCCTCCCCTTCAACCAACTTGGCAAGCGAGATGCCATATGCCTCCTCGGTAAGTGTCGCGGCAACAGCCAGCGTCTGACGCTTCGAGGCACCCCTCAGATGCGGTGCGATCGATGCCGAGTAAAGCGCAAAACGCGAGGAGATGGCGGCAACGCTCGCGACGATCGATGCTGCAGGCACACCCGCCAGCCACAGGTTGCAGATCATAAACTGGCCGCTGCCCGTCACAAACGTACTGCTTAGAGCAAAGACCATCCAGGGCTCCATTCCCGTCTGCCCCATGATCATTCCGCACGGCGCGCCTATTGCCACATAGGTAAGCATCACTGGCCAGACGGTTCTAACGATTTTGAGCACCATACGTTTCTCATCCTGACAAGGTCTCCGAGCCGCATGTAGCGACACGGCAGAATCATCATCCGGCAGCAACCGAGTTCACCTACAATTGCCACCGGATCGAAAGACACAACTTTTTAGGAAGTCATTATGACAGTTATCGATCGAGACCGGGCGCGCGCGGCCTTCAAAAGCTACACCGATGCCTACGACGCCACCAACCCACGCATCGCGCTCAAAATCGAGCATACGTACCACGTGGCCGAGGCATGCGATGCCGTAGCGCGCGAGCAGGGCTGGTCGTCAGAAGATATTGACCTGGCATGGCTTTGCGGCCTGCTACACGATATGGGCCGCTTTGAGCAGCTGCGACGCTGGGACACCTTTAAGGACGCCGAGAGCATGAGCCATGCGGCGCTGGGCATCGAGGTCCTCTTTGGCGAGAATCCCGCCGATGCACCCGCCGTAACGAGCATCCGCGACTTTATCGATGACCCGGCAGAAGATGGGCTCATCCGAGCGAGCATTGCCTATCACAGCGATTTCCGCCTACCCGCGCAGCTCGACGTGCGCACGCGGAGCTTCTGCGATATCGTGCGCGATGGTGACAAGATCGACATTATGCGCACCATCGCCGACAGCACCGTCGACACTATCCTCAAGGTGGACGAGAAGACGTTTCTCGGCAGCCGTTTCTCGTCGCCGACACTTGCCGCCTTTGACGAGCACCGCTGCGTCGCACGCGATGAGCGCGATGAGCCCGCCGACTTCTTGGTGGGGCTTATCTGCTTTATGTTTGAGCTCGTCTATCCAGCAAGCCGCGCGCTGGCGCGCGAACAGGGCGATATCCACCGCCTGCTCGACGCGCCCTTTGGCATTACGCGGCCCTTTACCGACCCCGCCACGCAGGCAACTTGGAGCCGCCTAAAGGACGAGATGCGCGACTGGCTGGCGCGCGCCTAGCGCTCAAGCTGGGCCAGCAGCTCCTCGACGACCTCGACGGCATCACCGACAACCTTGTACTGGGCAGCACCAAAAATGGGGGCATCCGGGTCCTCGTTGATGGCGATGATGCACTCCGTCCCACCGATGCCGGCAAGATGTTGGATGGCGCCCGAAACACCGATACTCACGAGAAGCCTGGGCGAAACCGATACGCCCGTCTGGCCAATCTGGTGGCGATTCTCCAGCCAACCCGCCTCCACGACGGGACGCGTGCAACCAAGCTCGGCACCCAGGGCATCGGCGAGCCTTCGCATCAGCGGCAGGTTTTTCTTGGAACCAATGCCGCGACCCACCACGACAAGGCGCTCGGCATCGGCAATCGAAGCCTGCTGCCCCCACTCCTCGGCGGGAATCGAGATCTCGACACGGGCCTTAACGTCTTCCGCAAGCATCACCTGGGTGATCGCGCCGGAACGGCCGTAGTCGAAGTCGGGCGCCTTAAAGATGCCGGGACGAACCGTTGCCATCTGCGGACGGTGGTTGGGGCAAATGATGGTGGCCATCAAGTTGCCGCCAAACGCCGGGCGCGTCTGCTGCAGTAGGCCCGACTCCGCATCCATCGAAAGCACGGTGCAGTCGGCCGTAAGACCCGTCTGCAAACGCACGGCAACGCCAGGTGCCAGTTCGCGACCAAAAGCGGTCGCACCATATAGGATGGCCTCGGGTTTGCGTTCGGCTACCAAATCGCAGATCAAGCGGGCGTAGACCTCCGCATCGTTTTGGCGCAGACGCTCGTCGCGACAGGCCAGGACTTCGTCGGCGCCCGCGCAAACCAGATGCTCCAGGTCCCCAAGCGAGCCCTCGGGGCTTATGCCGACCAGTGCCACCAGACGGCAGCCGCGAGCATCGGCAAGCTCGCGCCCCTTGCCCATGAGCTCGTAGGCCACGGGAGCCACGGCATCGTGCTCGTCAGTCTGCACGAAGACCCAAATGTCTCGATATGCATCAAGGTCCACCGTACCAGCGGCCTCGTCACGCTCGATCGAGATAGCGTTGACGGGGCAGGCGTCGACGCACCCACCGCATAGGATGCAGCCGTCGGTTACGCGGGCGCATCGGCTGGGTCGCTCGCCTTCCACTACGATGCCGCCCGAGGCACAGGCGCGAACGCAGCGACCGCAGCCGATACAGGCTTCGCTATCGATAATCAGTCCGCCCATCTATGCCATCCCCTCGATAATCTTGGCAAGCTTTGCCGCCTGCTCGGACGCCGTCCCCTCAACGGTCTCGCACGTTTGGTCACGGTCGGGCACAAACGAGCGCACGACCTGTGTCGGCGACCCGGCAAGGCCGCAACGCGCGGGGTCGGCGTTCACGTCGGCGGCACTGACCACGCGCACGTCCGCCTCCTCCGCCGCGCGAATACCGGCAATACTCGGCATACGCAACTGGCCAATCTCCTTGGCAGTCGTCATCGCGCACGGCATCTCAAGGTACACCGTCTCCTCGCCGGCATCGCATCCGTGAACGAGCGCCAGCGAGTCACACGTCGTAAAGCCCGCGCTTTGCACGCAGCTCACGTCGGTCACGCAGGGAATCTCAAAGGCACCGGCAAGCTCGGGACCAATCTGGGCCGTATCGCCATCCACCGCCATCTTGCCGCAGATGAGCAGGTCGAAGTCCTCGTCGAGCGCCTCGATGCCGCACTTGAGGGCGTAGGTGGTCGCCAGGGTATCGGCACCTGCAAAGGCGCGATCGGTCAGCAGCAGCGCGTCGTCGGCACCGCGGGCGATGCAGTCGCGCAGCAGCGACTCGGTCGCGGGGATGCCCATCGACACCACCGTTACGCGCACGTCCATGCCAAAGCCGATAAAGTCGTCCTTCAGCGCCAGCGCGCATTCCAAAGCGCTCGCATCAAAGGGATTAATGACCGCCTGCTTGCCATCGCGCACGATGGTATTGGTCTTGGGGTCCATCTTGACCTCGGTGCTGCCCGGCACGGCCTTGACGCACACCACCATATGGAAATCGCTCATCTTCACGCGCCCCCTTTCTGGACAAGCTCATCCAAGAGCTTCTCCGAAAACAGGTTGCCGCGACCCAGCTGCCCGTCGGGATCGAGCTGGAGCTTGAGCCGCGCCGACTCGACCATGGCCTCGTGACCGTACATCGTCTCTAAGAAGCCCGCCTTGATCTTGCCGACGCCGTGCTCGGCAGAAACGGCACCGCCCATAGCCGTTACCTCCGCAGCCCACTGGGCAAACAGCTCGCCACCGCGACGGTAGTCCTGCGCATCGCGCGGCAGGATGTTCACATGCAGATGGTTGTTACCGATGTGCCCCCAGGCAGCAGATTCAAGCCCGCTTTCGGCCAGTGTGCGGCGATAGAGGACCACGACATCGGCAAGGCGTGCATTGGGCACCGACATGTCCGAACCCAGTTTGGTGATGGTGGGATCCGTGCGGCGACGCTCGTCGATAAGCATATTGACGCTCTCGGGGACCGCATGGCGGAAGAACCGCTGGCACTCGCGATCAACCTCGGTGCGCGCGACCCATGTCGCATCGTCGCGGCCACCCGCAAACTCGAGCACCCATCCCAGGTGGTACAGTTCCTCGGTCGCCTGGGCCTCGTCATCGCAGTCGAGCTCCACGTACACACAGACCTTGGCCTCTTTGTCGAGCGCCGGCAGCGAGGCAAACGCCGTCGACTGCTCGCGCTGGCGACGTAGAATATCCAGGGCGCCAGCGTCGAAGTACTCGATGGCAGCCGCATGGGACAGGACGGGACGCACGGAATCGGTAAAGGACACGGCCTTGTCTTCGCTATCGAAAAAGCAGCTCACACCCCAAACGACCGCAGGCGCCGCCTGCAGGGCAATCTCGAGCTCGGTGATAACGCCGAGCGTGCCGCAAGCACCGATAAAGAGGTCGATGGCGTCCATTTCGTCCGCAACGAAATAGCCTGAGGCATTTTTTGTCTTGGGCATGGTATAGCCGGGAAGATCGAGCTCGAGCGTACGGCCCACTGCCGTCACGAGCGACAGGTGGCGGCCCTGGGCAAAAGCCTCGCCGCGCTGAAGCTCAAGCAAATCGCCATCAGCCAGCGCGACGTGGAGTCCCGTGATATGTGGGCGCATGGGACCGTAGGCGTAGCTGCGGGCACCAGAGGCGTTACATGCCGCCATGCCGCCCAGACAGGCAGATGCCTCGGTGGGATCGGTGGGAAAGAACTGCTCGGGGGCCTCTTGGAACTCCTCGTAGGCCTCAAGCGATGCCTGGTCCCAACCAGCAGTCGGCAGCACCTTCTTGCTCAGCTGCTTGCGCAGCTCCGAGAGCACAACGCCCGGCTCCACGCGCAGCAGAAATTGGCCTTGTTCATCGCGGCGAAGGCCCAAGTAGCGATTCATACGGGAAGTATTGAGGATATGCCCGCCGTGGGGCACGGCACCGGCGGCAAGGCCGGTTCGGGCGCCCTGAACCGTTACCGGGACACGCTCGGCATGGAGCTTTTCCAAAATGGCACGGACCTCGTCTTCCGTTGTCGGAAACGAGATGCTCGAGGCCTCGCCCGATGCGCGAGACTCATCGCGACCATACTCTTCGAACTCGTCGGTGAAGGGTTTGATGGTTGCAGACACGCGAACTCCCCCTTTAGCTAACTACAGTGTTTGCAGGGAGATGTTATCGCATCGTTTCGTCGACGTGTTCGAGACCGTCTCCATAATTGGCGATTTTTACGTTCGTGCAATTCGGCGAGCGGCTTGATTTCCTCGGCAGACGATGCTTTTGACACATATGGCCCCGCCGTCGCCGACCGCGCGATTGTCGCTTGAAAAAAGTTGGAGTATTTTTTGCCGCCTTTTACCTGCGGAGACACCAATCCGTCAAGCATTTGGTCAGCAATTGGTCAAGTAGTGGCTGATACCGTCGGCATCGACAGCCAAAACCGACAGAAGTTTTGGCCCCAGAAGCAGGGAGGTTCCCATGGCATATTACTGGCCCCAGTACGGCATCGCCATCGAAGTCGACGACGATCCCCATCTCCTGCCTTTCGACGAAGAGGCATTCCCCGATACGACGGTCTACCACGTTACCACCGATGTGATCTGCGACCCCGAGTCGTTCTCGGCGCTCGCCCACCGCATCGCGCATATCCACGACATCGAGCTCCCTCCCGACTTCGACGAGCTTGTCTACTCACGCCGCCTGATGCTTCACATGCTCTTTGGAGCGAACCCGTCCACCTTTGCGCGCATCTATACCGCCAAGGATGCCGCATGAGCGCGAAGAAGCCACCCCACTTTGCAGGCCCGGGTCGTCGCAAGAAGCTCATCGTTGCCTGCTTGGCCATCGTCTGTGCCCTTGTCGCCGTAGGACTATACGCTTGGCAGTCGCAGCCCGTACCCGAGGCGGGCGCTTCGGTTACGACGGCCGAGGGCAAAACGCGTCAGGAAATCCAAGATGAGCTCGACGCCATCGTCCGCGACAACATGATGACGATTTCGGTCGCACCGGTCGCTCAGCTGCAGGAGGACGGCAAGCTGCGCGTCAACGTGCAAAACGTCCAAGACAATAAATTTCCCCAGCGATTCCGCGTCATCCAAAACGACGAGACCATGTACGAATCCGGTGTGGTCGAGACCGGCAAGACAATCGAGACGTGCCCCGCCGGCGACATCAAAGAAGGCGAGGCGTACATCGAGATCCAGGCACTCGATGCCAAGACCCTCGACAGCCACGGCAATCCGACACGTGTCAAGGTACGGGTTGAGCAAGCCGAGAACTAGCTTTCCGGCCGACGCGGCACCGCACGCAATTCACCAGCATTCGTCCAATCATCGCGGGGACAGCCCGCGGCGAATAGAAAGGAACGACCATGAACATCACCAGGAACATGAACGGAGCCAGAGCGCTCGTCGTGGGCGCAGGGCTCGCGCTCGCACTCGCAATGGGCGCCGCCCCGACGCCAGCTATGGCAGCCGGGCGCGTTGGGACCACGAAGGTAATGGTCAGGACCGAGATCGACAACGTTGAGTTCAAAGTTCCGACGGTTATTCCCTTCGTCGCCAAGGCCGACGGCACGCTTCAGGGCCCCTCAGAAGACGCGACCACCATCGACAATCATTCGGCCTACGGCATCCATGTCACCAACATGAAGATCGACGCCATGAACACCTGGACCATTGCCGCCGACGCCAAGGCCGGAACCGCGCAGAACTCCATCGACTTTAAGGTCGGCCCCGACGGCGCGCTCCAGAACGCCAGCGCCGCAATGCAGGGAACGGGCCTCGATCTTTCCAAGAATGCAGCCTTCGACATGGGCTACCAGGGCATTGCCGGTGGCACGGACAAAATTAAGCTCAAGACAAGCGGAAACGTCGCCCGCGTCACGCGCGACATCTTCCGCGTAACCGGCGAAGGCGATCAGGTTGCAACGATCACCTGGACGGTCGAGCCCGGTGCGCACACGGCATAAGGCCGTCGCCCTGGCCGCCGCCGTCAGCATCCTAGCGTTTGGGCCAGCCATGGCCTTTGCCCAGCAAGAACAGGCGCAGGCCGCCACGCAAGTGACGGTCGACCTCTCGGAGCTCGACCGCAGCGACCGCGAGGAACCGTTGGCGCAGACAGGCGACAAACGATGGCTCTTGGCAGCAGGCGCCGCAGCAGCAGGCGCGGGAACCGCCGGCCTCGGTCTGCACATCAAACACAGCCAGAAACAAAACATGAACAGGCCGCACTAAATTAGCTAAGGAGACCCCATGGCATCGAAGAACCTTTTGCCCGTCGTCGCACTCTGCGGCGCGCTCGCAACCGGAACGCCTGTCGCCGCTTGGGCGACTCCTGTCATGGCAGACTCCTTACCAGCGGCCCTAAGCTCCGCACCAAATCCGTCGAGCGCCATTGCGTGCAAGCGTTTTTCGATCGCACAGGCCGCAATCTCAACCTCGGGATGCCTTCGTCGTAATACGGGCGGCTCGATAGTCGTGGATATCAATCGTTCGAACAAGGCAAACGGCTCCCAGGCGGGGTGCGCCGTCTGCACGTGGCGCTCGGTTGTGCTCGATGCAGATGGCGATCCATGCAATTTAGAGCTGCGCATCGACATCGCTTCGGTCGATGACTCGGCGAACGGAGCGAAGGTCGCCTTCGACGGTACGTTTTTTGAGAAAGGAGGCGGTATATGTCTGGGCTGCGCCGCCGCGAATGCAGACGACACGCAGCCCACCCTCTCATTCACGGCATCGTTGCGGCTGACCAAAGCCGGTACCGATGCCATCGCGGCGGGAGAAGCGTCCCTGCTGTTCTACGCCGTCAGTACCAAAGACACAGACGCTCATTTCGAGAAGCCAGCCGGATCACTCAGCCTTACACGAGGGATAGAGGCAGGCCCTATTGAAATCGATGCCCGCGCGCAAAGCAGGCAACGCATTCTTGCCGACCCGGCGCTTCTCGAAATGGAGTGGAACGGATCCGGAGCCATCGGAATTCTCCCCTCCGCGTTTGACGCCAAGACGCTCCCCCCAAACGACGAACCCATCAACGCAACCATACAAGAAGAGAGCGCGGACAAAGAAGCAGGTGCGGGCGACACGCTGTCGCCGACAAACAGCGTCCCAGCTTCTTTCGAAGCGCCGAATGAGCCCGCTGCCGATCCAAACGATCCCGAGTTCGCGGACAGTCTGGGGCTTGCTGATCCTCAAGAGATCGATGAAGGTAACTGCTGCGTGCTTGCCGCGCTCGACCACACGGAGGTCATCGACGCTGCGAACATCGAAGTTGCCGCCGCCAATCAGCCCGTCCGCAAGTCGGCTATCATCGCATTTCCTGAATCCATCGAAGTCGTCTTTTTGCCATCGGGCGAGGTCGTGGCCCCAACACTGCTCACCTTGTTGGGCGCCAAGAATACTCGAAACGAAATTAAAAAGGTCACGGTTGTCGACCCTGCAACCACCGCCAAGCTGCGTCTATACGCCGTTGCTCCAGACGGAGGCAAGACCTTGGAATTCGATGGTGACACACTCCTAGCTTGGCGACGTCTGGACATTATGCAAGACGTCTCGTATCAGATCGAACTCGAAGGGTTTGATCGTGCCCGCGATGCCAATATCATCGCCGCGGCTATTGAATCCCCGCAGCGGCTTATGACACTGCGCTTTGAATACTATCCCTATGTCCCGACAACCACCTGAGGCTTAAATGCTGCACATCATTCCTAACACCACTTATATAACGTATTAGATGAGTCGCGATGTGCCTCGCATTTCGTTCTGCTACGATTGCCACGTTGGCATCAATACAGGAGGGCTCATGCCGGGCTTGGGAACAATCATCAACGTTGTGCTTTTAGTTGCGGGCGGTCTTTTGGGATTAGCGGGCGGCCGCTTCATCACACCGCGCATCCAAGACACGCTCATGAAAGCATCGGGGCTGTGCGTCCTGTTTATCGGCCTTGGCGGCACCATGCAAAAGATGCTCCTTATCGATGGGAAGGCGCTAGCGACCACCGGCACCACCATGCTCATCGTCTCATTTGCGCTCGGTTCGCTCATCGGCGAGGCCGTCAACTTGGAAGCCGCCATCGAGAACCTTGGCGAATGGCTCAAGCGAAAAACCGGCAGCGAGGGTGACAACGAGTTCACCAACGCCTTTGTCTCGACATCGCTCACGGTGTGCATCGGCGCCATGGCCATCGTGGGCTCGATTCAGGACGGTCTGCTCGGTGACTGGTCAACGCTTGCCTTGAAAGGCGCATTGGACTGCATCATCGTCTGCACCATGACGGCGTCGCTTGGCCGCGGCTGCATTTTCTCCGCCCTGCCCGTCGCCGTGTTCCAGGGGACGATCACGTTGTTTGCCGGCGCGCTCTCCCCCATCATGACCACGGCAGCCCTCGACAGCCTTTCGCTCGTAGGCTCCATGCTCATCTTCTGCGTCGGCGTCAACCTCATCCGTCCTCAGACCTTCCGCACGGCCAATATGCTCCCCTCCGTCGTCATCGCCGTCATCTACGCCCTCCTGTTCTAAATCTATCAACGCAGCGGTATCTCGAACATCTGTTTGATGCTGTGCTATGATATGAGGTCACCGTAGCTGCGTTAGGAGAGGAGAAGCGGTGGCCGACCAGGACATCAAGATGCTCATCGAGCGCATTATGGCCGAGGCCCGGACCCATCAGTCCACCCGCTTCTCAAACGAAATCTACGCAGACGAGCCGATTCTCAAAACCGGCCGACAGATGCAGAATTTCCTCCCCGACCAGTACCGTAAAATGCGCGAGATATCGCGCTGGCAGGATGACCCCAAGGGCGGTGCGGGCCGCTGGCTTTCGGAAGCCGAGCTTTTTTACCGCCAGGGCCTGCTGATGGCCGACTTTGAGGACGACTGTCCCTACAACGGCACCTTTAAGTCGTACTTTCCCACCTACAACGCCATGAGCGACCGACAGCTGCGCGGCTACTTTACCTGGCGCGCCCAAGTGCGCCGCGGGACCGTCGAGGAAACGTCTACGTCCTTTGCCTTTCTGTATCTCTATGAGCTGATTTGCGGCATCGGCGTAGATAATCCGCTCGATGGTTTTAACAAGATCAAGGCCTTTTGGGATGCCTACCGCGCCTTTGAGCCCGGCATCGACCGGTTTGCACGCGTGTGGTTGCAGGACTACGCCGTGTTCCACGGGCTCGACCCCAAGCTGCTTCGTGATTCTAAAACCGTCATGTTCGATAACGCCCTTATCGAGCTGCGGCGCGCGGCACGAGACCTTGTACCGGCACCGGCACCGTCCGACCAGACCCCCAAACGTCGCAAAACCTCCGAGCCCACGCTCCCCCTTCCGCCCGATGAGGTGCGCGAGGAGCGACTCATGGCCGCCATCAACGCCCTCTCCACGTACAACCTAAGTAACTCGCGGCTCGACCGCAGCCACCACCGCGATCTGCGCCACGTGGCATGCGCCGTGTATGTCCGCATGTCGCGCTACTATGACACGCACCGAAAGACCGGCATCGTAGCGAGCTTGTTTGGGGAGGAGACGGCCATGCCCTACACCATGTTTGCCTCGGCCGTATTCTTTGCGCCCGAGCGCCACGAGGACTGCGAATACCGCCTGGATCCCATCCATATCTACCGTTGCCAAAACGGCTTTTGGGAATGTATGCGTATCCATGGTAGTAGGCAAAAGAGCAGCAAGCTCGGTGAAATGATGCGCGCCTGCGACCAACGCCTGCGCCTGGCGCTGGACCCCGCCCATCCCCTTAAGGAAGAAAAGGTCCCCAAATATCTGGCCAAGATTATCGATGACGAGATTGTGGCATGGCTTTCGTGGGACGCCGCACACCAGCCCGTCAAGATCGATATCGACCTGACTCAGCTGGGGCACATTCGGAGCGCCGCTGCGCAAACGCGCGAAGCACTTTTAATCGACGAAGAGCGCGAGGACGATGTGCCCACAGAGGTCGATACGGCGGAATCCGAGCAACCGGAAGCCAAGCCTGCGACCGACGTGATGGCCGAGCCGATCGCGGCGCCTACGGAGCGCAACAAAGCCGACGAGCCAACCATTTCCACCGAACAGTTTGGCGTCGTGGCACCGCTCCTCGCACCGACGCCAGCGGTCGTATCGACTGCACCCGCTGGCACCGCAACCGAACTCGCGCCCGCCGCAGATGCCTTCCTTCGCGCGCTGCTCGAGCAAAACGCAGCGCAAGCGACATTGGCGGTAGTGCAATCGGAGCAGAGCGAGGACATGCTCGTCGACAGCATCAACGAGGCGCTCTTTGACCTGGTGGGCGACACCGTTATTGAATTTGGCTCAGCAGGACCGCAAATTATTGAGGACTACGAAGCAGACGTGAGAGGATACCTAGACCATGAGTGATACCGCATCCGCAGCACCCCGCGTGCCCAAGCGCGTCGCCGCCGTCATTCTCAACTCGCTCAAGGGCGGCGTTGTCCCGCGCATCGGCCTTCCCTATATCACCGTGGGGCGAGAGGTCGAGATCCGTGCTCTGCTCACCGACCTGAGCCTCATCGCCGATGGCGGCGCAAGCTTCCGTTTCCTAGTCGGTCGCTACGGCGCCGGCAAGAGCTTTTTGCTCCAGACCATCCGAACGCATGCCATGGGCGAGGGCTTTGTGGTCGCCGATGCCGACCTTTCCCCTGAGCGCCGCCTACAGGGCGGCCAGGGCCAGGGCCTCGCTACCTATCGCGAGCTCATCCGCAACATATCGACCAAGACGCGCCCCGAGGGCGGCGCGCTCAACCTTATCCTGGATCGCTGGGTCGCCTCGTGTGCCGACGCCGACGAGACTGCCGTTAATGCCCAACTCGCTCCACTCGAAGAGATGGTCCACGGCTTCGACTTCGTCCGCATGCTCCGCCGCTACCGCACGGCAGTATCCGAGGGCGACGAAGAAGCTATGAGTCGGGTGACCAAATGGATTCGCGGCGAATACCGCACCAAGAGCGAAGCGCGAGCCGAGCTAGGCTCCTCGACCATCATCAGCGATGACGACTGGTACGACTACGTTAAGCTCATTGCGCGCTTTTTGGTCTGCAGCGGCTACAAGGGCATGCTGGTGCTCATCGACGAGCTCGTGAATCTGTACAAGATTCCCAACGCGATCACGCGCCAATATAACTACGAGAAGATCCTGACCATGTACAACGACACGCTCCAGGGCAAAGCGCAGTACCTGGGCATGATCATGGGCGGCACGCCAACCTCCATCGAAGACCGCCGCCGCGGCGTCTTTTCCTACGAGGCCCTTCGGAGCCGTCTCGCTCAGGGCCGTTTTGCGCGCGATGACCTCAAAGACATGCTCGCGCCCATCATCCGCCTGCAGCCGCTCACCTACGAGGAGCTGCTGGTGCTCATCGAAAAGCTCATGCAGATCCATGCCGGCTACTTTGGCTGGACGCCCACGCTTACCGAGAACGACTTGGTGGACTTCCTCAAGATTGAGTTTGGCCGCGTGGGAGCCGATACGCACTTGACGCCGCGTGAGGTCATCCGTGACTTTATCGAGCTGCTCGATATCCTGTGTCAAAACCCCGATGCCAACGTGGCCGAGTTGCTGCAAAGCGTCGGCGGCGACGCGTTGGCACCGGCAGCCGCAACAGGCGACACCGGCACCGCAGACGGCGACCGCAACTTCGCCGAATTCACCATCTAGCCTGCCAAAAAGGGACAGGTTTATTTTGGTAGGTTTTATCTGGGCAAACGCCGATGTTGCAAGATATCGAGCCGTTGCCCGTTGCGTTGATCGACCCGTTGATGAGAGGAGGTCCCATGAACGCTTTTGACCGATATGCCCCGTTTATCCAGGATTTCATTTACTCCCACGATTGGGAGAGTCTGCGCTCCATCCAGGTTGCGGCGGCAGATGCCATCTTCAACACGCAAGACAATGTGCTCCTGACGGCATCCACGGCATCAGGCAAAACTGAGGCGGCCTTCTTTCCCATCCTGACCGAGTTTTGGGAGAACCCGCCCGCGAGCGTGGGCGCCCTCTATATTGGCCCCCTCAAGGCACTCATCAACGACCAGTTCGTTCGCCTCAACGATCTGTGCGAAGAGGCCGATATCCCCGTCTGGCACTGGCACGGCGATGTCTCGCAGTCGCACAAGGCAAAGCTCATCAAAAAGCCGAGCGGTATCCTACAGATTACGCCCGAATCACTCGAGGCACTCCTGATCCACAAGCACATGGCAATCCCGCGTATGTTCTGCGACCTGCGCTATGTGGTCATCGACGAGGTCCACTCGCTCATGCGCGGTGACCGCGGCGGGCAGACGCTCTGCCTTATCGAGCGTCTCTCACGCATGGCAGGCGTGCAGCCCCGTCGCATTGGCCTTTCGGCCACCATCGGCGACCCCGAACGCACGGGTGCCTTTCTCTCACAGGGAACGGGACGCGACTGCGTTATCCCCCGTTTTGAGGAACCGCGCCGCGTGTGGCGCATCTCCATGGAGCACTTCTACAACTCGGGTCCCCAGGCACAGCAGCGAGGATTCGAGAGCACAGGTCCGCAGGAAGCTGAGGTGCTCGCATGCGAGCGCATTGAGACGGCACCACCCGCGGCACTGCCCGTCAGCACCCAAGGCATGCGCCCTAGCGGGCAACTCCCACAGGAGGAACGCCGCCAACGTCGCGAGCAGGCACGGGGCAAGGCTGCCCCCAAGGACAGTCGCACTTCCTCAGCCCCCGAGGGCGAAGTCGACATCCCGCAGGCAACCGAACAGGCACTGCTCAACCCCACCGACACCGCACCCGACAACGCCGACCCCGGCATGAGCTACATCTTTGAACATACCCGCGGCCGCAAGTGCCTGGTCTTTGCCAACTCGCGCGAGGAGGCAGAGGCCGTATGCTCCATGCTGCGCAGCTACTGCGAAAGCCGGCACGACCCCGACCGCTTCCTTATCCATCATGGCAACCTCTCGGCATCGCTACGCGAGACCGCCGAGGAGCTCATGCGCGACGAGGAACAGGCACAGACAACCGTCACCACCTCCACGCTGGAGCTCGGCATTGACATCGGTCGCCTGGAGCGCGCGTTCCAGATCGATGCACCGTTTACCGTCAGCTCCTTTTTGCAGCGCATGGGGCGCACGGGACGCCGCGATCTTCCGCCCGAGATGTGGTTTGTCATGCGCGAGGAAGAGCCCGAGCCGCGCACGATGATGCCCGAGACCATTCCGTGGAAGCTCCTGCAGGGCATCGCGCTCGTACAACTCTATCGCGAGGAGAAGTGGGTCGAGCCGCCCGAGCTCGATCGACTCCCCTACAGTCTGCTCTATCACCAGACCATGTCGACGCTTGCCAGCACCGGAGAGCTCACGCCGGCCGAACTTGCCCAACGCGTGCTCACGCTCAGTTATTTCCACCGCGTCTCAGCCGATGACTATCGCGTACTGCTGCGCCACCTCATCAAGATCGACCACATCCAGGTCACCGAGGGCGGCGGGCTGATCGTGGGCCTCGCGGGCGAGCGCATCATTAACAACTTTAAGTTCTACGCTGTGTTCCAGGAAAACGAGGAGTTTACCGTTCGCAGTGAATCGGCCGAGCTGGGCACGATTGTCAACCCGCCACCGCCCGGTGAGCGCATCGCCATCGCCGGACATTGCTGGATTGTCGAAGAAGTGGACTGGAAGCGTCACACCGTCTTTGCCACGCAGGTCAAGGGCCGTGTGCCGGCCTACTTTGGCGACTGCCCCGGTGACATCAACACACATGTACTCGAGCGCATGCGCCAAGCGCTCACTGAGCACGCAGCATATCCGTACCTTATGGGTAACGCACGGGCTCGCTTGGCGCAGGCTCGTCATACCGCCGAGATTTCGGGCGCGGGAACTAAGCCGCTCATCAACCTGGGTGGCGACACCTGGGTGCTCTTCCCCTGGTTGGGCAGCTACGCCTTTTTGGCGCTCGAGCGCATGCTCAAGATTAAATGCGCCGCGGAGCTTGGCCTTCGCGGACTCGATCCGTCGCGCCCGTACTTTATGCAGTTTAAGATGAAGGCCGACGAGGAGACGTTCTTTGAGGTGCTCGCCGCCGAGGCCGAGAAGGACTTCGATCCCATCGAGCTCGTCTATCCCGGCGAGGTGCCTTACTTTGATCGTTACGATGAGTTCGTTCCCGAAGAGCTCGTGCGCAAGGGCTTTGCCGAAGGCGTGCTCGACATCGAGGGTATGAAGCAGCGCGTCCTCAGCTGGCGCGACCACGCCTAAGACCAGTCTTTTTGGGACGGGGAGATTTACTTGTCGTGAAGGACGGTGCCGAGGAACTCAGCGTCGAAGGGCACGGCTTCGGCAAAGGCGTAGTCGCCGTCGCTGGCGATGAGCAGGTAGTTCTCCTCGCCGCCGAACTCCATATCGCCACATGGGACCACCCAGGCGTGGGCGAACACCTCGAGCGCCGTGGCGGCGCAATCGCGCAGGAACGTCACGTCGCTCCCCTCGTTCGCGCTCACGATATTGGCAACGTAGATACCCCCGGGGTTCAGGCTGCCTCGCACCAAACGCAACGCCTCAACCGTCGCCAGCTCGCGTACGGGCTCGGCACCGCCAAAGCAATCACTCACGACCACATCGTAGCGACGATGGCCCACGCTCGTCACACCCAGATACGAGCGAGCCTCAGCGGTAATCACCCGCAAGCGGTCGCCCACCGCGCGCTCCAGCTCGTCCAGGTAGAACCAGCGGCGCGCCAGGCGCGTAATCTCTCCGTCATACTCGATGACGTCCATGCGCAAGCCCGCGTGTGACATCAGGGCGAACTTAGGATAAGCAAACCCGCCGCCGCCCAGCATAAGCATGCGGTCGATACCATGCCCGCAAGCATCACGCATTGCGTCCTCGGCCTCAAACACATCGTCAAATGCGCGATAGTACGCAAAGACCGGCTCCGCCCAACGCTCGCCAACGTAGCTTGCGCTTTGGTAGACGCCGCCTCGCACCAAGACGCGAATCTCATCGTCGCTCTCATTGTGCACGCGTTTCACACGCGCCAACCCATTGCGGGTTCGCGCAACCTGCAGACAGGCAGCACGAACAGCGACAGCGGCCGCACCAAGCGCCGCGGCTCCCAGAGCAACACCGGCAACGACGCCGGCAGAAACACTCGGCTTGTTCATCTAGAGCTCCTTTTGCAGATAGAGTCCATGATCGTAAAAACCCAAATGGCGATAGTACTCGCGCGTACCAATCGCGCTGATCACGTTGATGCGCGTATAACCCGCATCCCGGGCAATCTCGCACGCACGCTCTACGAGCAGACGCCCCAACCCATGGTGCTGGGCTGCCTGGCCTTGATACCCCACGCGCGCCGCCATGCCATACACGTGTACCTCGCGAATCATCGCCTCGTCCGGCATCGTCGGCAACTCGTCCGCATGCGCGGCAACAAACGAATGGTCGGGCAGCGACAACCGCAAAAAGCCCGCGATCTTGCCCTGCGGCGTCACCCACTGCAAAAAGCGCTCGTGCGTCACCGGCGTCTCGTACGCCACTTCCTCATCAAGAGATAGCTCATCCAAGTCGGCACCCGCCGTACTGATCTCGCGATAGCGAATCTCGCGCACCGTCGCACCGTCACCCCGAGCAGCCAGGCGGTTCTCAACGAGCTGACGCAGGTTGGGTTTCTTGTTGCCCACCATAATGTCGTCGGAACTAAAGTCGCGGATCATGCGGCTGATACGGCAGAACGCCGGCGTCACCACGATGTCGTCGGCCAGCACATCGAGCAGCTCTTCCTCGGTATAGGGACGCCACTCGCCGCGCTCGTAGCAGCCCACCAGACGCGAGCCCTCGATGAGCGCACACGGATAGACTTTGACCTCGTCGGGCATAAAGGCCCCTTCGGTCATAAAGCGCTCGTAATCGCGCTTGTCCCCTTCGGGCGTGGCGCCCAGCAAGTTGAGCATAAAATGCGCGTGGATCTTAAAGCCAAACAGGCGTGCAAGCGAAAACGCCCGCTCGATCTGAGCCACCGAAATGCGACGCTCGTTGATATCGAGCAAATGCTGGTTGAGGCTCTGGATGCCCATCTGAATCTTGGTGCAGCCTAGGCGGCGGATGAGCGTAAGCGCCTGCGGCGTTACGGCATCGGGGCGCGTCTCGATAACGAGCCCCACCACGCGATGCTTCGCCGTCTCGTTGATGCGCTGCTGACGCTCAAGCTCCTCCATCGTTGCCGCCTGCCACTCGGCAACCTCGCCCCACGGCGTACCGGGGCCGTACAGACGACGCACCGCGCGGTTATACCCGCCCACGGCAGCATCCACACGCTCCTGCTCGTCGGCAACGCCGGCAGCAAGCTCAGCCTCGTCTGTCGCAA
This sequence comes from uncultured Collinsella sp., assembly GCA_958408685.1. GTDB lineage: Bacteria > Actinomycetota > Coriobacteriia > Coriobacteriales > Coriobacteriaceae > Collinsella. The sequence continues at coordinate 48,869 of CATYLC010000011.1, forward strand.
TGCCGGCAGCCCGATAGCGCTCGCGACGCTCCGCCACCACCGGCGGCAGCGCATCGGCGGGCGCGTCATCGAGCAGGCGCTCTGCCTCGGCACGGCTGATGCCCGGACGCGCCAACATGGGATTAGCCGCCACACCAGCCACGGCATCGTCATTGAGCGCACGGAAGAGCTCCGACATAAACCATGCCTGATACCCTTGCGGATAGTCGCTCCAGGTACCACCGAGCACGATGAGCTCGATCTTATCGGTCGCATGCCCCATCTGCGAAAGCGCCGTCAAACGGGCACTCACCTGCAGATACGGGTCAAAGCAATTTTGCTCCGCACGGGCGCACGCCGGCTCGGCATGCAGATAGCTTTTGGGCATGCGCAGATCGTTGGGGCAAAACAGGCAATCGCCCGAGCATGGCCAGGGCTTGGTAATGACGGTAATGGTCGCCACGCCCGAGGCCGTTCGGCGCGGCTTCATACGCAGCACCTGCAGCAGTTGACGTTCCAGATCGGAATCGACATTCCACGCAGCCCACCGAGCCGGCTCCTCACGTTTAACCCGCTGATAGAACGGCAGCAGACGGCGCTTGGCCAAATCGCGTTTGTCGGCACCCTCACGGCGCGCCTCGGCATGTATCAGTTTGACGAGCGCTTTGTCGTCCACGGTCTCGCCGCGACGCAGGGCCTCGAGTATGTTCAAGATAATCTGTTCCATGTCCCCATTGTAAAGGCAAAGGCGCCGGAGCCGATCTCGGCTTCGGCGCCTTCATCAAACAGCGCAGCTATGGTATATAAGTCTTCGATAACCGCCCGTCACTCTGAATCAAATGACATGTCGCCCGAACCGACCTCAAAACGATACGTAGCAGACTTATCGCCGTTATCGAATTCAAGATTCAAAATGGTCTCGCCGTCGTAGCCAAGCGGAAGGAAATCGCTCTCGAAGTCGCCGCTGCCCAAGGTAAGGCTCGCCTTAAAGCCCGTCGAGTTCGGAACCATCATCTCCACATCGCCCGAGCCCACACTCACGTCCATCGACTTCGCGGGGGCCTGGTAGAGCTCGAACGTCACATCGCCCGAACCGACCTCAGCACTGAGCGCATCAGTCACGCTGCCCGCAAACTCTACATCTCCCGCACCCAGGAAAAGGTCGAAACCATCACAGGTGACACCGGCAATCTGCAGATCACCCGAGCCCACGTGCGCGTTGACTCCCTTCAGATGTTCGGCAACACGGCGCGGCAGCTCGACCGTAACTGAGCGATCGATTGCCTTACCGTCATCACTTCCAAACTGGGAAACCTTGAGCGTCGAGTCCTCGACGGATGCGATGTTCTGCGTCGCGGCCTTGGAGGCATCCATACCATTGGCAACGCGTCCCCGCTCGATAACGCGAGCCTTGTTACCATCAATAACCTTGACGTCCACCGTAGCCGCATCGATATCGAAATCGAGGTAGCGAAACTCATCGGCATCAAAGGTCGTACACGAAAGCTGCTGAGGCCGAGCGGAATAGTTACCGCCATCGTTCATAAAATCGTCGTCATCAACCACATCGTCCATACCGGACAAGCCGGATACAACATCGTCGAGGTCCCACGGGCCATCAAAATGAATCAAAGTCCGCGAAACGCCAAAAACAAGCCCGATAATCAGTACAAACGCTCCGATGCCGACGCCCAGGCGCAGCTTGGATTCATGCGAAAGCTTCATCATTCGTCACCTTCTTTGGCACATGGCTCAGCGGTGGCCGCGGTAGCCACGTCAGCATCAGGTTCCGCAGAAGTATCCTTCCCCTGGGCCCTGACCGCCACCGGTGCCGGACCAACCTGAATATCCCCACGCGCCCAATCACCATCGAGTGCACGCGCCACCCAGTGATAGATGGGAATCGTGAAGAAGATCAGCGCGGCAAAGGGGCAGGCACCAAACAGGAACATCAGTAAAAAGAACAGCAGCCAGCACACGGCCCAATACGGGAACGACTGGAACGGGCCCTTCACCGGAGTCGGGCCAACTGCGCCGCCACTCGTCGCCTGTGCCGTAGCGGCATTGGCGGCCTGCGCACTCCAGCTTGCCGCCTGCGCCGCCTTGGCTGCCGCGTCACTTGCCTGCGTTGCCGCCTCGGTGGCGCGCGCCGCCGCCTCATGGGTGCGGGCGCGCTCTGCCGCCTCGGCCTCGCGCTGACGAGCGCGGTCCTCGTTCTCAAACTCGATATCGTCCTCAATCTCATCGCTCGGATTGAGCAGCTCGTCCAGACTCACACCATAGAGCTTGGCGAGCGAGATCAGGTTCTCGGTATCGGGCGAGCTCTCCGCACGCTCCCATTTACTGACCGCCTGGCGCGACAGCCCCAGCTTTCGCGCCAGCCCTTCTTGGCTAAAGCCCTTGCTGCGGCGAAGGTCGGCGAGCCGCTGCGCAGTTTCTACATTCATGGTTCCTCCTATGTGATGCCAGCCGTGCCGCCGGACCGTTTTTGTTCTTAAGGCGCCTTGCACAGTTAAAAATCTATCCGCCACCGCCAAAAGCATGCCACCTATTCTAGTGAGATTTTTGACAACCGGCGGTTGCGGGTGCATATGAGCTGCGGAAATGTGTCCAAACAAAGCAATGACCCGTAGCTTGGTTGTCCCCGTTGCTGCGTTAACGGTAGTATGGTCGTACTGTTTATTCCGCACCGCCAACGGAGGGAGTTCCGCGCCGTGAACCGCGATTTCGCCTCATCGCTCATCCAGCTCAATAACACGTTCTATCGCGAGCACTCCGCCTCCTTTTCCGATACGCGCCAAGCCCCGTGGCCCGGCTGGGTGCGCACCATGGACATCGCGCTCGAACAGCTCGACGTCGCCACGATCGAGCATCCCGTCCGCGTCTTCGATCTTGCCTGCGGCAATATGCGATTCGAGAACTTTGCCGCCGGCGGCGCACTTGCCGCCAAGGGCGTCGATGGCGCAAACCCCTCGGCAGATGCCAGCTGCCCGTTTGAGTTCTATGGTGTTGACTCGTGTCAGGATTTGGCTATCGATGCGCACGGTCACGCCCTGCGCATTCCCAACCTGCACTTCCAGGAACTCGACGTGCTTGACGCCCTTATGAAGCTCAACCCCGCCGAGACGCCCGACGTGCTTTTCGACGCCCCGCTCGCCGATATCTCGGTCTGCTTTGGCTTTATGCACCACGTGCCGTCGTGCGAGTACCGCGTACGCGTGCTCGACGCCCTGGTGCGTCAGACGCGCCCAGGTGGCATCATCGCCATCAGCTTTTGGGAATTTATGAACGATGAGCGCATGGCGCGCAAGGCTGTTCGCGCCGAGGCCCGCGCCGAGCTCACCCCGCCGTTTGAGGGTTACGATTCCGCGCAGTTTGAAGCCGGCGACCACCTCATTGGCTGGCAAAACGACCGCCACGCCTACCGCTATTGCCATCACTTTGACGATCAGCAGATCACCGACCTAGTGCGCGGCGTCCGTACGTTCTACAAGAGCGGCGAGGTCCCCGTGCGCGAGCTTGAGCGCTTCCATGCCGACGGTCGCAGCGGCGAGCTCAACCGTTATGTGATCCTCAAGCGCCTGTAGGCATCGACGACTCGCCGCCGAGCCGTGCCGCGTCTTTCGGGCAAACTATGCCCACCCTTTTCAACCCATTGACGGAACGCGCAGCTATGCGTTCCATATTTATGACCAAGGAGCCTCATGGGAGCCGTCCACGTTCGCACGCCTAAGAACTTTGTGCTCGAGGAGCGCCTGGAGCGCTACGCCGATGCGATTGAGACGAACCCCGAGGCCTATGCCGGAGATTGGCGTGAAGTCTGTGCGCCAGTTGGCAGCAAGCCATTCGAACACCTTCACCTGGATCTTGGCTGCGGCAAGGGAACGTACCTTGTAGAGCGCGCGGCCCACGAGCCAAACACGCTCTTTATCGGCATGGACCAAGAGCCCATCTGCATCGCCTATGCCGCACAGAAAATCTGCGAGCATGAACTGACCAACGCACTCGTTCTGCCTCGAGGTGCCGCATCGCTGCCGCAGCTATTTGCCACAGGCGAGCTCGATGCCATCACCATCAACTTTCCCACGCCGCAGCCCAAGGCCAAGTACGCCAAAAAGCGCCTCGTCCATGTCGACCATCTGATGCTCTATCGCCCGCTCTTTGCAGCCGGCGCCACCGTAACGCTGCGAACCGACAGCAAACCGTTGCGCGATTACGCCCTGGGACAGTTTGCCGCAGCCGGCTACGATACGCTTTGGGTAAGTGACGACGTCCGCCGCGACCATCCCGAGCACCCCGAGACCGAGTACGAGTGCCGCACGCGCGAGATGGGCGCCACCGTCTATGGCATTTGCGCCACACCCGGCGCGCAGCCCAGCGATGAACAGCTCGCGGCGGGCCGCGTGCAGGAGCAAAGCCTTGCCTGCTACCTGCCCGACAACCTCGATGAGCTCACCTATGTACCTCTGGGCATGGAAGAGGCCGTCGAGAACTTTAGAAACCGCGCCCGCAAAGGCAAGAAGCGCCTGCCGCAAGAGTCCTAGGGACTTCTGATGGTCGCGGCGTCGGCAAACAAGCGCGAATAGGCGCCAGCAAACAACCCTCAAAACCTAAGTGAGTAGACTTTTTTGCAATAACCAAGCACAACCCGCACAACGAAAACTAAAACCGCAGGTAGAGCTCTTGCGCAAAAGCAATGTGCTCGCGATATCGCAAAAAGTCTACTCACTTAGCTGGCAACTGTACCAAACGGCTGAGCTGAACGCCCATTTCCTGCATTTTCTCGCGCGCTGGCACCTCGCGCCGACGCTACGCCATAATAGTTGGCGGACAATCACGAGAGAAAGCAAACACATGGCACAGACCACGACAGATACCGCCGCCAGCACCGTCTCCGGCGCCGGCGCCGCCAGCTCGTTCTCGGGCGGCACGGGAACCGAAGCCGAATTCGGCTCGCTCGGCGCGCTCTCCCCTACCTGGTGGGAGCCCGAGGACGGCAGCGAGCCCGAACCGTGGCTTACGCCCGACCAGGCCTTCGAGCGCTTCTTTGAATGGACGAGCGACCGCGGCATTGAGCTGTGGGATCACCAAGAAGAGGCCCTCATGGACCTGGCCGCCGGCGATCACGTCATTTTGGGCACGCCGACCGGATCGGGCAAGTCGCTCGTCGCGCTGGGCATGCTCTTTATGGGTATGGCGCAGGGCAAACGCTGTTATTACACGGCTCCTATCAAGGCTCTGGTCAGCGAGAAGTTTTTCGACCTGGTACAGGTGCTCGGCCGCGATAACGTGGGCATGATCACCGGCGACACGCATATCAACACCAAGGCGCCCGTCATCTGCTGCACGGCAGAGATCCTTGCCAACGACGCACTGCGCGAGGGCGAAGATGCCGACGTGGGCTGCGTAGCCATGGACGAGTTCCACTACTTTGCCGACCCCGGCCGCGGTTGGGCCTGGCAGGTGCCGCTGCTCACCCTGCCCCACACGCAATTCATGCTCATGAGCGCCACGCTCGGCGATGTCACTGCCATCGCCGCCTCACTCGAGGAGCACACCGGCGCTGCTTGCGACTTGGTTGTCGACGCCCCGCGTCCTGTTCCGCTGAGCTACGACTATGTGACGACCTCCCTCGAGGGCACGGTCGAGCTCGCCATGCGCCGCGGCGAGGCCCCGCTCTATATCGTGCACTTTAGCCAGGATGCCGCCCTTGCGACGGCGCAGTCGCTCGCCAATTTTGGCATCGCCAGCAAGGAGCAGCGTGAGGCCATCAAGGAAGCGGCAAAGGGAACGAGCTTCTCCACGGCCTTTGGCAAGATCCTCAAGCGCTTGCTCGGCTGCGGCGTCGGCGTGCACCATGCTGGCATGTTGCCGCGCTATCGTCTGCTGGTCGAGCGCTTGGCGCAGCAGGGCCTACTGCCCGTCATTTGCGGCACCGACACACTCGGCGTCGGCATCAACGTGCCCATCCATACCGTGGTGCTCACCGCGCTCACCAAGTTTGACGGCTACAAAATGCGTCGCCTGCGCGCCCGCGAGTTCCATCAGATCGCCGGTCGCGCCGGTCGCTCTGGCTTTGATACCGAGGGCATGGTCATCGCCGAGGCCCCGGAGCACGAGATCGAGAACGCCAAGCTCATGGCCAAGGCGGGCGATGACCCCAAGAAGCTCCGCAAGATCAAAAAGAAGAAGGCCCCCGAGGGCTTTGTCACCTGGAACAAGCAGACCTTTGAGCGCCTGATCGAGACGCAGCCCGAAACGCTCAAGCCACGCCTTCGCATCACACACTCCATGGTGATTAGCGTGGTCGAGCAGGGCGGCGACGCTCGCGCCCGCGTGCACGACCTCATCGAGACGAGCTTGCAGGCCCCCGAGGAAAAGGCCAAGCTCGAGGTTCGCGCCGACGAGATCTTCGCAACGCTCATCGACTCCGGCATCGTCGTGCGCACCGAGGTGCCGCCCGCACCCGACGCTCCGGCTGACGCCGCGCCGGACATCGACTACGCGCTGACGGTCGACCTGCCCGAGGACTTTGCCCTCGATCAGCCGCTCTCACCGTTCTTGCTTGCCGCGTTGGAGCTGCTCGACCCCGAGAGTGAGACCTATACCATGGATCTGATCTCGATGGTCGAGGCTACGCTCGAGGATCCCAAGCAGGTGCTGCGCGCACAGGAGCGCGCAGCACGTGATCGTGCTATGGCCGAGATGAAGGCCGACGGCGTCGACTATGAGGAGCGTCTGGAGCGCATTCAGGACGTCACCTACGAAAAGCCGCTCGAGGATTTGCTCGATGCCGCCTTTGACAAGTACTGCCAGGAAGTGCCTTGGGCAAACGACTACCAGCTCTCTCCCAAGAGTGTCCTGCGCGATATGCTGGAAAGCGCGAGCGATTTTAAGGGTTACATTCAAAAGCTCGGCATCGCCCGCTCCGAGGGCATTTTACTGCGCTACCTGGCAGAGGCCTACCGTTCACTCGACCGTACCGTGCCCATCGAGAAGCGCGACGAGCGCCTGCGCGACATTATCTCGTGGCTGGGCTTTGTGGTGCGCTCGGTGGACTCGAGCCTGGTGGACGAGTGGGAAAACGCCGGCAACCCGGCAGCCCTCGATGCTGCGCCGCCGCAGGGCATCGACGAGGTCGTGGCGGACCGCCGCGGCTGCACGCTGTTGGTGCGCAACGCACTCTTCCGCCGCGTGACCCTTGCCGCCCGCGAGCACGTTCGCGACTTGGGCGAGCTCGACGACGACTGGGGCATGAGCGATATCCGCTGGCAAAAAGCACTCGACGCTTACCACGAGCAGCACGAGGAAATCCTCACCGACGGAGATGCCCGCAGCGCCGCGATGTTTTCCATCGACGAATCCGACGAGAAGACCGCGCACGTGTGGCACGTGCACCAGATTTTTGCCGACGAGGATGGCGACCACGACTTTGGCATCATGGGCGATGTCGACCTGGATGCCACGCAAGACGGCGGCGAGGTCATCTTCAAAAACTACCGCGTCGGCTTTATCGAGGACCTGCTCGAGGACTAGCCGGGCACAATGGAACGAAACGAAGCGGGGCCGCTGGCAACATCGCCAGCGGCCCCGCTTTTGCACTATATGCTATGCCTTACTCGGCATCCTCGACCTCATACGAATCTGCCTCGGCTGGCTCATCGTTTGTCTCTGTCGCAGTCCCACGTGCCTCGTCAAACGCCGCCTTCATGGTCTTGTTGCCCCACGTGAGCTTGCGAATGGTAAGCTCATCGGCCTTGTTGTGGGCCAGACGCAGATTCTCGGTACTGCGACGCAGATCATCCTTGGTCTTCTCGAGCTGCTTAATGGCAGCATCAATCTCCTTGATTGCCGACTCGAACTGCTTGCTCGCCAAGTTGTAGTTGCGCGAGAAGCCGTCCTTGAACTTCTCCATCTTGGCTTCGAAGTTCGTGACGTCGATATTCTGCTGCTTGTACTCCGCTAGCTCCTGCTTATAGCGCAGCGAACCCATGGCGGCGTTGCGCAGCAGCGTAATCATGGGAATGAAAAACTGTGGGCGAATCACGTACATTTTCTCATAGCGGTAACTCACGTCGACGATACCCGCGTTATAGAGCTCGCTCTCGGGCTCCAGCAACGTGCAGAGCACCGCGTACTCACAGCCTTTCTGGCGACGATCGTGATCGAGTTTCTTAAAGAAGTCCTCGTTTTTATGCTTGGTCGCAGTCTCGTCGTTCTCGTTTTTCATCTCGAACATAATCGAAATGACCTCGTTGCCGCTCGCGTCGCACTCGCAGAAAATGAAGTCGCCCTTGGTGCCCTCGGACGCATCGTTGTCCTTCTCGAAGTACGCGTTAGGAAACGCCGTCATGCGCAGACGGTTAAACTCGGTCTCGCAGTGCTGCTCGAGCGACTCGCCCACCATCTTGGTGGACAGGCGAACCTTCATGTCCTTAAGGCGCTCGATCTCTTCATCCTTGTAGCGAATCAGGTCATCGCTCGCGCGCTTGGCCTGCGCGAGCTCGAGCTCGTGTGCCGCCTTGGCCTGTTCCTCGCGAGAATCGCGCACCGCCAGCTCGCTCGTCAGCTTGGCACGTGCCTCATCGCGCTCTCGCTCCGCCGCGGCGACCGCCTCTGACAGGTTCATTTTTGCCATCAGTTCCTGCTCGCGCAGCTGGGCACGCAGACCCTCGGCCTCTTGCTCAGACTGAGCCCTTGCGGCGGAAAACTTCTCTTGTACCTTCGCGCGATAGTCAGCAAGCGCGCGCTCGGCCTCGCTGCGAGCGGCATCGAGCTCGCGCTGCGACTCGGCCGCAGCAGCAGCAAGCGCCATCTCCTGGGCCTTGTCCGCCGCGGCAAGTCTGGCCTGCAGCTCGGCAATCTGAGCATCACGTGCAGCTAAATCGTTTTGAGCAGCGTTGCGCGCCGCCGACTCGGCAAGCTTTACTTCGTCATCTTTGCGCCCAAGCTGCGCACGCAGGCTATCAATCTCACGCTGGAGTTCGGCATTTTCCTTTTGAGCATTGGCTCGCGCCTCTACCGCCGCGCGCTGGCTTGCACTCTCGCGCTCTGCGGCAGCGCCCTCGAGCTTAGCGCGCAGCTCGGCAAGCTCAGCATCGCGCTTGGCAACCTCTTGCGCCAGCTGCTGAACCGCAGCGTTCTTCTGCTCAACGAGCTGAGCGTTGCGCTGAGACTCTGCCTCCTGCAAAGCAGCCGTCGAACGCGAGCGCTCAAGCTCCAGCGCCTGCTCGCCCTCGCGCTGGACTGCCTTCACACGCTCATCCAGGTCGCGCGAAAACTCGGCATCACGCACTTGCTTGACAATATCCGCATAGCCAGACGCATCGACCTTAAAGACTTCGCCACAATGCGGGCACCTGATCTCATTCATAGCAGCTCCTCGATGGACGCAAATTTCAACCGCCTACACTCTACCGCGCCGCACGGACAAAAAAGGCGCCGCCGCCATAATGGCGACGGCGCCAGAACCACCACAAAGGCGCACTGTGTCCCCTTTGTGGTGGTTTGTGTGGTGGTTCGAGCATTACAGTCCAAAGAAGCCCAGGATTTGATCCCGACTTACGGGCTTGTACTTGTTGGCATCGAGACCGACATCGTAGCGAAAGATAGGGCGTTCGCGGTCGCGGTTGCGCACGTTGGTGCGGTCTCCTCTGCTGTGGATATGCCCGTGTAGCATGATGGCGCCACGCGCCTTACCATTCCAGCTGAGCATGGGGTAATGGCTCATCACCAGACGATGGCCCTTGGCATAGCCGGGAGCAATCTCCAGGTAATCGCGCACGTCTTCCCAAATCTGCGGGGCGTCGGGAACTTCCCAGTCGCCGTCATGGTTACCGCGGATGAGCGTCACATTCTTGCATTCGATACGCTCGCGCAGGCGCGCCGCCTCCGCCAGGGGCAAACGATAGGTAAAGTCTCCCAAGATATAGAGGCGGTCGTCCACAGCCACGCACTCATTGATGGCATCGATGACCCTGCGGTTCATCTCCTCGACCGAATCAAACGGCCGATCCATGTCGTGCAAGATATTCGTATCGCCCAGGTGCAGGTCGGCGGTAAACCACATCATCGTCTGTGTCCTCATTTCGCAACGCGTCTAACACGTGCCTAGTATACAGACGCTCTGGCGCGTCGGTTAGCCAAAGAGCCCGCCGAACAGACCTCGACGGCGTTTGTCTTGCTTTTTCGAAGCGTCACCCTGAGTTTTCTTGCCCTGCCGTTTCCTACGATCCTGCTCCAACTCATCGTCATCGAGTAGCAGATCCCACTCAAACGAATCGTCTGTCAGATTGAATAGGTCGTCGTCATCAAACATGGCCGCCTCCCTTGCCGACTAACGAGCATCCACCACATAGAGGCCAACGCGCACCTGGTGCCACGGGCTGCGCTCGGGAGCAACCTGTTGCACGCGAGCCTCAAATACGTCCTCGTGGCCGTAATACATCATCAAGGACAGTGGGCCGACCTCGTTTCCCGGAACATAGCCAAGCTTGGTGTTGCCGTAATAAATCGCAACCGCCTCAGGGTCATGGGGATTATCGCGCTCGGCACACAGCGTCAGCTTATCGCCCGCTTTAAGATCGCCCAAGACCAAGGCGCCATCGGCATACTGAAATCCTGCAATGTGAAATGACAGAAGAACACGCGAAGGCTCGTACATAGCAGCTCCTCTAACAACCGGATAAATCGGCGCTTAACCGTACTGAGAAGCTTACGGGCCCGTGCGGACACGAATTCGCCCCACCCGCGCCTTTTCGACCGTTTGTCGCTACACCATCTGATTCTAATGCACAAACATGCGCACGAACTTGTGCTTCCAGCTTGCGTAAGGAGCATAGCGGAATGGCACGTCCAGCCACGTTGCCTTGTTCACGATGCTCTTCTTGTGGCTAAACGTATCGAAGCTCTCGCGTCCATGGTACTGCCCCATACCGCTCGCGCCCATGCCGCCAAAGCCCATATGGCTCGTAGCCAAGTGCATGATCGTGTCGTTGACACAGCCACCGCCAAAGGGCACGTAACGCACGAAGCGCTGCTGAACTGCGCGATCCTGACTAAAGATATACAGGGCCAGCGGCGTCGGACGATCCGTAATAAACGCTTCGGCCTCGTCTAGGCTCTCAAACGTCAGCACCGGCAAGATGGGACCGAAGATCTCCTCCTGCATCACGGCGTCATCGGGGGTCACGCCGTCCAAAATCGTCGGCTCAATCTTGAGCGATGACTCGCGCGCCGTGCCTCCCAGCACGACCTTATCGGGATCGATCAGCCCGCGCACGCGCGCAAAATGCTTAGCATTGACGATATGCCCGCAATCCTCGTTATCGAGCGGATGCTCGCCAAACATACGGCGGACCTCTTCCTTGATGAGGCCCAGCAGCTCGTCGTGCACGCGCGTATCGACCAGCAGGTAGTCGGGCGCCACGCAGGTCTGCCCCACGTTGAGCCATTTGCCAAAGGCGATACGCCGTGCCGCGACCTTCAAATTTGCCGTCGCATCCACGATGCAGGGGCTCTTTCCGCCCAGCTCAAGCGTCACGGGCGTAAGGTTTTTACTTGCGCGCTCCATGACGAGTTTGCCGACCGGAACGCTACCGGTAAAGAAGATCTTGTCCCAGCACTCATCGAGCAGCGCTTCGTTTTCGGCGCGCCCGCCCTCGACAACCGTCACCAGGCACGGATCAAATGCCTCTTCACAGATTTGCTTGAGCACCGCGCTCGATGCCGGAGCATAGGCACTCGGCTTGATGACCACGGTATTGCCCGCGGCAAGGGCGCCGGCGAGCGGCTCGAGTGTTAGCAAAAACGGGTAGTTCCACGGAGCCATGATGAGCGTGACGCCATAGGGCACGGCTTGCGTTTTGCACACGCTCACGGCGTTAGCGAGATCGCACGGACGCAGGCGCGGACGACTCCATCGAGCCACGTGAGCGATCTGATGTCGAATCTCGGAAAGCGACGTACCAATCTCGCACATATAGGCCTCGTCATGCGACTTCCCCAAATCGGTCTTGAGCGCATGGGCGATATCGGCCTCGTGGGCCCGCACCGCATCGCGTAAACTCACGAGCGCGCGACGTCGAGCATCGACATCAAACGTGGCGTGCGTCTTAAAGTAGGCGCGCTGATCGCCGACGATGCGCGCAATTTCCTCGGTGTTCATGGACCCTCCTAGTTCTCGTCCTCAAACATACCACCCGCGACGACCTCGTACATATGCTCGAGCTCCAATCGGGCCATCAAAAGCGGAACGGGGTACAGCGGATTGGCCTCGGCATCGGCATGTGCCGCCATCTGCGGAATGTCGGAGCGGCGAATGCCCGCCACATATTTGGGAATGTCCAAGGCGGCGTTCATTCGATCGACCCAATCGATAAAGACCTCGGCCGCCAGGCTGTCCTGCGCGGTCACCGGCGCGATGCCGGCCATGCGGGCGAGATCGGCGAGCTTAGGAGCAGCAGCTTCGCCATAGGCGCGAAGCATATGCGGCAGGATGATAGCGTTGGCCAAGCCGTGCGGAATCCCGTAACGCCCGCCCAGGCTGTGTGCGATGGCATGAACGTATCCAACATAGGAGCGCGTAAAGGCAACACCCGCCTTATACGCCGCCGAAAGCATATTCCGACGCGCACGCATGTCGTCGCCATGTTCATAGGCCTCGAGCAAATTGTCGTGGATGAGCTGCACCGCCTGTCGCGCCATCTTGCGCGTATAGGGCGTAGTACTTCGCCCGATAAACGCCTCGACGGCATGCGTCAGGGCGTCCATGCCCGTCTGCCCCGTAATGGAGGCGGGCAGACCGCGCGTAAACTCGGGGTCGTGCACCGCAAAGCGCGGGATAAGCACAAAGTCGTTAATGGGGTACTTGTAGTGCGTCTCGTCATCGGTAATTACCGCCGCAAGCGTGACCTCGCTTCCCGTGCCTGCCGTGGTGGGAACGGCGATGAGCAGCGGCAGACGACGATGAATCCGCAGCAGCCCGCGCATCTTGTTGATGGGCTTGTTTGGCTGCGCGATACGTGCTCCCACGCCCTTGGCACAGTCCATGGCCGAGCCACCGCCAAAGCCGATAATGGCCTGGCAGGCGCGCTCTCGATACAGGGACGCCGCTTCTTCCACGTTTGAGACCGTGGGGTTCGCACGCGTTTCGGCATAGACCGTAACGCCAATCCCCTGAGCCGTAAGCGCACGCTCGAGTGATGCCGTGAGCCCCAAACGTGCAATACCAGGGTCTGTCACGATAAGGACCTTCTGGATCGAGCGCTTTTGAAGCACCGCGGGCACATCCTCAGCATGCTCCAGAATGCGTGGCTCGGTATAGGGCAGCACCGGCAATGCGATGCGAAAAACCGTTTGATACGTTCGGCACCAGGCGCGGCGGGCTAGATGCATAAAGGAAACTCCCTCATTTGTTGATTGGTCAACATTTGCTCGACCGATTGTACTCAGCGGCGGTCAAAGACGGCCTGCCAATCGTTAATCAATCAACATCTTCATATCTCAAAATTGTTTTATTAAAAATCATTCCTAATAGGCTTCACATTTGGTTGCATTTATGGATAATAGAACCCGTCAAGACGCACGTCCGGAGAGGGCCCTTACGGGACCGGACGAGCGCGCCATCGCCATCGATCGAAAGGATCGAATCATGAAGTTTGTTTGCCCCGTTTGCGGTTATGTGGAAGAGTTCGACGGCGACCAGCTGCCCGAGGATTTTAAGTGCCCCCAGTGCGGCGTTCCCGGTTCTCGCTTTCTGAAGCAGGAGGAGGGCCAGCTCGAGTGGGCTGCCGAGCACGTCGTGGGCGTCGCCAAGATGGAGGGCGTCTCCGAGGACATCGTTGCCGACCTGCGCGCCAACTTTGAGGGCGAGTGCTCCGAGGTCGGTATGTACCTGGCCATGGCTCGCGTCGCTCATCGCGAGGGCTATCCCGAGATCGGCCTGTACTGGGAGAAGGCTGCCCACGAGGAGGCCGAGCATGCCGCCAAGTTCGCCGAGCTCCTGGGCGAGGTCGTGACCGACTCCACCAAGAAGAACCTCGAGATGCGCGTTGAGGCCGAGAACGGCGCCACCGCCGGCAAGACCGATCTTGCTAAGCGCGCCAAGGCCGCTGGCCTCGATGCCATCCACGACACCGTGCACGAGATGGCTCGCGACGAGGCCCGCCACGGCAAGGCTTTCGCCGGCCTGCTCAAGCGCTACTTTGGCTAAGCCAACCGCCTGAGACATAACCTCAAGCTCGATGAGGCCCGGACCGTATTGGTTCGGGCCTTTTTCGTGCCTCACGAACTTGTTAACGCCCTGAAATAGGACCGCCTTCGGCATCGGCTTCTCGTCAAAAACTAAGTGAGTAGACTTTTTGGAACTTGCCGAGCACACCACCCATATTGCTTTATAAAGCCGCAGGTAAATGACTTGTTGCAAAACGGCTTGGTCGCCAAAGTGCTAAAAGCCTACTCACTTAGAACCGCAGCCGTCCACGATCGAGCCATTTTGTGTCTAGCGGGCATCTTTCCGTCGATTACTCCCAATTTTGTCCAGTCAACGAATAGTTCAGACCGGAGTAATGCCTCAGCCCTTTGCTCATCTGAGCTTTTATCACGATATTCAGCATCGAGCATCCTGCATACGGCCTTAACGATCGCGCGGAATCTATCCTCATCCGATATCTGTCTGTGTGTCAGGAGAAGCACATCGTAGCCCATGGCCTGAAGGGCCGTCATGCGGTCAGCGTCACGCAAGCCATCCCCTGCGCGTCCGTGCGAGGCCTTTCCCTGACATTCAATGGCCACCTGTCGCCTACCGTCCGGTGAAGAAAGAAGTAGGTCGATATATACACGGGACTTTCCCACAATCGCTCGAGCACTTGTGCCTAGCATCACTTCAACATTAAGCTCTATGTCGCAAAAACCTTCGCCTCCCAGGGATCGCGGCAGTGCAAGTAGCAAATACGCCTCGACCTCAAAAGGCGACGCGGCACCCAATGGAACGAATTGCGATACCGCCATAAATCTATTGCCGTAACGCATCCCGCAAACATCTGAACAAAAACGGTCAAGGTCTCTGCCCAAAACCAAAGCGTCTCGACGCCATAAATTTGAAGCGGTGCCGTCCTCGGACGGGCAGCGCACCCAACCCAACGTCGTCGAAATCGCGCCCGAATCAATTGCACGCGTAAGCTCCGCCTCAAGTGCCGCCGGCAGAGCACACACCGCAAACAGGCCGCACATCTCCGCCAACACAAAAAGAAGCTGAAGATCCGTCAGATGCCGCGACATGATGAATGCCGTCAGTAGAGGAGACGTAATCAAAAATCCATGCTCCGTTTCCAGCACGGATTCCCTGGGGGGCTCACCAAGGAACAGCCGCTGCCTAATGCTGGTAGGACAAGTCCGTTTGTTTCTCGTCTGAACCAATGTATACAACGGAAAACCGAGCGCGACCGCAGCCGTCGGGTTGCGGGCGAGATCATATCGCTGCCGGTCTTCTTCCGGTCGTGGAAGCGGCGGACACAGAGCGCGGACCTGAGGGGGCAAACGCCAGTACCTAAAAGCCGATATGTCACAAAGTAGATCTTTCATAGGCACAGGAAAACACGAATTTCAACCCAGTCAGTCACGCATTGGCGCGAACGCGCCAAAAATGGTGCCGAACGGACTGCCAAGTTTTCAACAGCCCTCCCCAACTGGCCAAAAGCTTGCCGAGAGCTGGACGAAGTTCTGTTGAAAACCCCATTTTTTTCTCATGCAGAAGCTTTGCGCGACAAGTGAGTAGACTTTTTTGAACATCCCGAGCAGCCCGGTCATCCTGCTTTTCAAAACCGCAGGTAGATAGCTTGTTACAAAACTGCCTGGTCGCCAAAGTTCCAAAAGCCTACTCACTTAGGTTGCAGAGTGCTCCCATTAGCTGCGATTCCAAGGTATTTAGCGCTTTTGGACTCAAATCGTCATACTGAACAAGAATTTGACTTGAGTTTTCAGGGACAGATGCGCCATCGGCACACCAATAACAGTCACTGATATCGACAAAAGGGATACTCGAGCGCGTGAGGGCCCGCACAAAAGAGCTTCCGCCCGCTCCACGCTCCGCAACCACGATACAGTAAAGGCCCGCGTCTGCATGCTCGATCGAGACCTCTCCTGCCGGAAATACCTTCCGCACAAGCGCCATCAGGCCATCACGCGCCTCGCGAGCACGAACGCGCACGCGGTTCACATGTCGCTCGTAATCACCCGATTCCAGCAAACGCGCCAAAGCGACCTGATCAACAGAGCTCACCGACGAGGCGTAGAAACCAAGGTTGCGCCTAAACCGCTCCATTAACTCATCGGGCAACACCATGTACGCCAAACGCAACGCCGATGAAAGGCTCTTCGAAAACGTGTTGGTGTAGATAACCGACTGGGCGGCATCGATCGACGCGAGCGCGGGAATCGGCTTCCCGGCAAGGCGAAACTCACAATCAAAGTCATCTTCGATGAGATACCGACCTGGTCGCTCGGCGGCCCAGCTCAGAAGCGCATAGCGCCGCGCAATGCTCGTCACAAGGCCGGTCGGATACTGATGGGACGGCATCAGATGAAGTACATCGGTCCCGGTTTTCTGCAGAGCGCTCAAGTCCACGCCCTCATCATCCAACGGGATATGTCGAACTTTGCAGCCCATAGCCTGATAGATGCGCGTCAGACGTAAATAGCCCGGGTCCTCAACGGCATACACCTTGTCAGCGCCAAGCAACTGAACCAACATGGTATCGAGCAGCTGGGCGCCCGCGCCGATAACAATGTTATTGGGATCGACATTCATGCCCCTTGTCCCACGCAGGTGGTGAGCAATTGCGCGTCGCAGCCGAGCGGTGCCCTGCGCCGGTGCGGGCGAAAAGATTTCGCGCTCATCTTCGGATGCCAGCGTCGCCCGTAGTGCGCTTTGCCAAAGCCGCGCCGCCTCCAAAGCGGAAGGAGAAAGTGCATCGAATCGCTCGACCTGTCCGTTGACATCATGCGCGCTGGGACCCGCAGAGGCGGCATCTCGGTCGATGCCCTCCGCAGCCGAAGCCAAAACCGGTGCATCCGGAAGCTCGCAAGCGTAGTAGCCACGACGCGGCATTGAGCAAATATAGCCCTCGGCAAGTAACTGGCTATATGCATTCTCGATGGTAATGACACTGATTCCCAGATGACTGGCAAAGGCGCGCTTAGACGGAAGATGCTCCCCCGCCGCAATACGTCCAGCAACAATATCATCTCGAATTTTCTGGTAAACATACTCATAAAGCGATGCTTCGCCGCGTTTTTCCAAATTGTAGTCAAGCATGAGCCTATCACCTGACCTTATTAAGCCATTCAATCTGGTATTAGTCTGACCTTGTTATTATCTTGAAAACTGAGTATTTCGCCATACCCAGCTCCCCGATAGGATGTTCCGTCAAGCAATGCACATGCCAACCAAGGGAGCAACCATGGCAGAACAGACCAGCAAGGCCAATCGCGTCAAACTCAATCGCGAGCTCGCGCAGATGCTCAAGGGCGGCGTCATCATGGACGTCACCACACCCGAGCAGGCGCGCATCGCCGAGGAGGCAGGCGCCTGCGCCGTCATGGCACTCGAGCGCATTCCGGCCGATATCCGTGCCGCGGGCGGCGTCTCGCGCATGAGCGACCCCAAGATGATCAAGGGCATCCAGGAGGCCGTCTCCATCCCTGTTATGGCCAAGTGCCGCATCGGCCACATTGTCGAGGCGCAGGTCCTGCAGGCCATCGAGATCGACTACATCGATGAGTCCGAGGTTCTCTCCCCTGCCGATGACGTCTATCACATCGACAAGACCCAGTTTGACGTGCCGTTTGTCTGCGGCGCCCGTGATCTGGGCGAGGCGCTGCGCCGTGTTGCCGAAGGCGCCACGATGATTCGCACCAAGGGTGAGCCGGGTACGGGCGACGTCGTTCAGGCCGTGCGTCACATGCGCAAGATCCAAAAGCAGATCCGTGACGTTGTTGCCCTGCGCGATGATGAGCTCTTTGAGGCAGCCAAGCAACTGCAGGTTCCGGTCGAGCTGGTGCGCGAGGTCCATGCCACGGGCAAGCTTCCCGTTGTGAACTTTGCCGCCGGCGGCGTAGCGACCCCTGCCGACGCCGCGCTGATGATGCAACTGGGCGCCGAGGGCGTCTTTGTCGGCTCGGGCATCTTTAAGAGCGGCGACCCCGCCAAGCGCGCCGCCGCCATCGTCAAGGCCGTGGCAAACTTCACCGATGCCAAGCTCATCGCCGAGCTTTCGGAGGACCTGGGCGAGGCCATGGTGGGCATCAACGCCGACGAGATCGAAATCATCATGGAGGAGCGCGGACGCTAGTCCGGCAGAAAGGATCGCACATGAGCGATTATGCAGACCAAACGGTCGCCGTGCTGGCGGTCCAAGGCGCTTTTGCCGAGCACGAGGCAAGACTATCCGGGCTTGGCGCACACTGTATTGAGCTGAGGCAGGCGGCTGATTTGAAGCAGGACTTTGACCGTCTGGTACTTCCCGGCGGCGAGTCCACCGTTCAAGGGAAGCTGCTTGCCGAGCTCGGCATGCTCGAGGAGCTTCGTGCCCGTATCGCTGAAGGCATGCCCGTCCTGGGCACCTGCGCCGGCTTGATTCTGCTGGCGCGCGACCTTGCCGCCCACGACGATAAGGGGACGCCGCGCCTGGCAACCATGGATGTGCTCGTCGAGCGCAATGCCTACGGCAGGCAGCTCGGCAGCTTTCGAACCAAGGGGCAGGTAGCCGGCATCGACGGTGAAGTGCCGCTGACGTTTATCCGCGCGCCCCGCATCGTTGAGGTGCACGGCGATGCCGAGGCCCTGGCCGAAGTCGATGGCCGCATCGTCGCCGCCCGCCAAGACAACCAGCTCGGCGTAACCTTCCACCCCGAACTCGACGAAGACACCCGCCTCCACGAACTCTTCCTCCAAATGTAGGCATCGAAATCAACAAACGAAACGAGAGTGGATGATCTCCCACTTTGAGCTTGAATGCAGGCTCAAACCGGGAGATCATCCACTCTTGTTCTATGTAGTCGTTTAAGAACGTCCCCAATGACTACAAGGAGTGTCCCAAGCTGCCGGCAGAGACGATATGAGCAGGACATAAAAACATTGAGAGCCCCTGCTGCATGAA
>CATYLC010000012.1 GCA_958408685.1 uncultured Collinsella sp.
ACGGCGCCCCCGGACCCCAGGAGGGGCCGCGGGGGCGTTCGGCTAACTGCGGGAATGGCCTATTTGCTCAATGTGTTCGGCTGAGATCGGAAATCAACCACACGCGGCGGGGCTTTTGGTTGATGTGGTAGAGCTCGGCGAGACCCCGCAGCGTCAGCGCGTCGTCGACCGTCAGGCTATGGCCGACCAGCGACGCGAGTGCCTCGGCATCGTCGCCGGTAATGACGATGGGCACGTCGCCCTCCCCCGCGGCCTTGGTCGCGCGCATCTCGGCGAGCACCATGTCTAGCATGCCGTCGATGCGGGCTACCTCGCCCAGAACCACGCCCGAGCGCATGGCCTCGCGCGTGTTGCGACCGATGACGTGCGTTGGCGCCGAAGGCTCGACCTGAGGCAAACGCGCCGCAGCAGCCGAAAGCGAGCGGGCGCCAAGCGCCAGACCCGGCGCGATGACGCCGCCCACAAAGGCACCGTGCGCGTCGATGACCTCGATATTGGTCGTCGTGCCCAGGTCGATCACGATGCACGGTGAGCCGTAGACGACGCGGGCCGCCACGGCATCGGCGATGCGATCGGGGCCGATCTCGGCCGGGTCGTCGTAGTGCACGGGCATGCCGGTCTTAAGTCCCGGTCCCACCGTGAGCACGCGTCCCGTGCAGGTACGGGAAAGCGCCGCCTTCCACGGGCGCTCGAGCGCCGGCACCACGCAACTCAGCACTGCGCCCGCGGGAACGAGCGCGCCGGGCATGCCCGCATCGGCCGCCAGCGCGGCCATGACTTGAGCGAGACGCATACGCGCCTCGTCTGCTGTGATGCTCGACGGCGTCGTGATCTCGCACGTCGCAAGCGGGCATTCCTGCGCCGCGGCCGAATCCTCGGCAAACAGGCCAAAGCGAATGAACGTGTTGCCTACGTCGACCGTCAATATATATGCGCACCCATTAAGCATCGTCGGCGCTCCTTTCGTCTGCCCAGCAGTATATCGCCTACCCGAACCAGCCATCCCAGGTAGTCATTTTGGGACGGGGCTATTTTAGCTACCCCAATATGTCGGTTGATATTTGCCCCAATCCCAAATAATTCGTCGACTGTCAAAGGGTAGCTAAAATAGCCCCGTCCCAAAATGACTACCTTGCCGCTATACTGGTGCGCGGTCGTTTGCGAGCTCACGCGGCGGCCCTTGGTAACCCGACTTCCCGCGCCGTATCCGTAACGGCGATCCCGGGGGAAGCGGATATACGCAAAGGAGTTTTATATGAGCAATCCCTCGAACCGCGCTTCGATGCGCGGGCAACTCACGCTGCGCGGCGTCGTCATCGGCGCCCTTGGCTGCGTGATCATCACGGCAAGCTCGGCCTATACCGCCCTCAAGATGGGCGCCCTCCCCTGGCCGATCATTTTCGCTGCCGTCATTTCGCTGTTCTTCCTTAAGCTCATGGGCAACGCCAGCCTCAACGAGGCCAACGTCACCCACACCATCATGTCTGCGGGCGCCATGGTCGCCGGCGGCCTGGCGTTTACCATCCCGGGCGCCTGGATGTTGGGCTATGCCGACCAGATCAGCTGGCTCGACATGTTTATCGTGGCGCTCGCCGGCACCATCTTGGGCCTTCTAGCGACAGCGCTCATCCACCGTCACTTTATCGTGGACGCCGCGCTGGAGTTCCCCACCGGCAACGCCGCTGCCCAGACCCTACGTGCTACCGAGGCCGGCGGCAAGACCGGTAAGCAGCTCTTTGGCTCCATGGCCATCGCAGGCATCTACAGCGTGCTGCGCGACGCCCTGGGCGTGGTGCCCAGTATGCTGTGCACGCTCAATATCCCCGGCGTGACCTTTGCCATCTACAACTCGCCCATGCTGCTGTCCATCGGCTTCCTCGTGGGCTTCGCCCCCGTCGCCTTCTGGTTTGCCGGCGCGCTGCTGGGCAACTTTGGCATCATCGTTGGCGGCACCGCTGCTGGCCTGTTCGATATTGTGACCGCGCAGGGTATCGTCAAATCCCTCGGTATGGGTCTTATGATGGGCTTTGGCGTCGCCGTCGTCCTCAAGGACATCCTGCCGCAGGTCGCCGGTATCGTCCGCGGTCTTGCCGCCGACAGCTCCACCGACACCGACGAGCAGTCGCTTATCTCGGGCTCTCTTAAGCTCGACGCCGGCATCATCGGCCTGGGCGCTGCCGCCATCGCCGTAATCGTTGCCATCGCGCTCGACCTTGGCCCCGTTCCGGCCGTCATCGTCACGTTGTTCACCTTTGTCACCACCATCATGAGCGCGCAGAGCTGCGGCCAGACGGGTATCGACCCCATGGAAATCTTTGGCCTCATCGTTATGCTCATCGTGGCTGCCTTCGCACAGATCGCTCAGGTCAAGCTGTTCTTTATCGCCGGCATCGTTGCCGTGGCGTGCGGCCTTGCGGGCGACGTCATGAACGACTTTAAGGCCGGCGCCGTGCTGGGCACCAACCCGCGTGCGCAATGGATCGGCCAAGCCATCGGCGGCATCGTGGGCGCCCTGGTCGCCGCAGCCGTCATGGTCGCGCTCGTCACCGCCTATGGCCCGGACGCCTTTGGCCCCGACAAGAGCTTTGTTGCCGCGCAGGCAAGCGTCGTCGCCACCATGGTCTCGGGCATCCCGAGCGTGCCGTGGTTCGTTGGCGGCTTTATCGCCGGCATCGTCATGTACTGGCTCGGCATTCCGGCCATGATGATCGGCCTGGGCGTGTACCTGCCGTTCTACATGTCACTCACGGCATTCCTGGGCTCCTGCGTCAAGCTCGCCTACGACAAGTGGTCCGCCCACCGCGACGCCACCGCTGGTCTTTCCGACGAGGAGAGAGCTGCCAAGGACGCCGCCTTCCAGGAACAGGGTCTGGTCGTTGCCAGCGGCCTGCTCGGCGGCGAGTCCATCGTCGGCGTTATCCTGGCGTTTGTCTCCGTGGGCTTAAGCCTGCTGGGCTAAGTCGAGCAGCTGCTCGACAGCAACCATATTGCCTACGGCTTGCCCGGTCGGTAGCTTCTGCGGCTGCTGACCGGGCTTTTTGATATCGAAACAAAGAAAGGCCGGCGCGCTGCGTTTAACAGCGCGCCGGCCTTATCGGTTAAGCTATCGAAGCGTTCCTGCTATGAACCGAAGTTCGTTGCAGAATCTACGCTCGAAACGCTACATCTGCTTGCGACGACGATCGCCCAGCGTCACGCCCGCTGCCACGAGCGTCACACCGCCGATGACGAACACCTCGCCCGCAAGCGCGGAATTGTCGCCAGTCTGGGCGAGCGCGGCAGGCGCAGCCTGTTTCTTGGCAACGGGGGCCTTTGCAGCAGCCTGCGCAACCTGAGGCTTGGCCTGCGGCTCAGCCTTGGGATGATACTTGTCGTACTCGGCCTGAGCGGCAGCCAGGGCATCCTTGGCATCTCCGAGCTCGGCAAGCGCGGCGGCATAGGCGTCGTTGGCATCGGACAGCTTGGCATCGGCATCGCTCAGAGCAGCCTTGAGGCCAGCGGCGGCATCGACGGCGGCCTTATAGCGAGCGTAGGCAGCGTTCAGCTTGACCAGCTTCTCGTTGCCCGTCGTGCCCGCGGCAAGGGATGCCTTGTGGTCGACGGCCTCAAGATCGGCCTTGAGCGCCTCGTCGTTGGCAAGCTCGGCCTTGGCCTCGACGATCTCGAAGGTCGCATCGACGACGGCTTCGTTGGCGGCCTCGAGCTGCTTCTGGGCATCGGCGACACCGGCGACGGCGGCGTCATAGGCGGCCTTGGCGTCGTCGACCGCCTTCTGGGCTCCAGCGAAGCGCTCGAAGGCCTTGTTTGCGCCGGCCAGTTCGCCCTCGGCAGCCTTGGTCTTCGCCTGTGCGTCGGACAGGGTCTGCGTCTTGGCGGCAACTGCCTGCTTGGCGCCCGAAAGAGCGGTCGCGGCGTGCACATCTGCGGCCTGAGCCTTGTCAACGCCAGCCTGGGCAGTGTCGTCGGCCTTCTTGGCATCGTTAAGCGTGCCCTGCTTGTTCGCAAGATCCGTCTTGGCGGCATCGCACTTGGCGGCAAGGTCCTTGACCGAAGCGGTAGCGTTGTCATACGCCTCATTGGCCTGTTCGGACTTTGCCTTGGCGGCGGCGTGGGCGCTGTGAGCCTTCGCCTTGTGAGCAGCGGCCTCGGCTGCCTTCGTCTTACTGTCAGCAAGCGTGGCGTTTGCCTTATCGAGAGCCGCCTGGGCAGTAGCGGCCTCGGCCTTGGCGGCATCGAGGTTCTGCTTGAGGGACTCGATGTCGATTCCGCCGAGTGCGTCCTTCGCAGCGTCGTATGCCGTCTTCGCGGCGGCGGTACCGGACTTAGCCTTCTCATACTCGCCCTTGGCGGTGTTCATGTTCGTGTCGGCCGCGGTATAGGCGTCGCGAGAGCTTTCTTGCTTATCCAATGCGTCAGAATAAGCCGTTCCGGCAGTCCCGAAGTTCTTCTGCGCCTCCGCCAGCTTATTCTGTAGCTGCTTCAGCTGCTCCTTCTGCTCCTGAGTGCCGCCTGCATTGTAAGCAGAATCGATATAGTCGGTGACGAGCTTCTTGAACTCGGAGACAGTGAAGTCCTTCTGCCCCGTGCTTCCACTATAGTCGAAAATGGTTACCTCGGAATCGGTGTTCTTACCGCTACCAGTTGCGATGCCGATAGCCTTCGCACCGGCATCGATGATATTGAGATAGTGTCCGCACTCATGGTAGATGCTGTTGTAGTGCTGGTAGATATAGTAGGAATCATATCGGTGGCTGCCGAGTTCGTCGCCATACTGTGCAACGTACTTATCGAATGCCTCTTTCTCCTGGGTGTAGAGACCGGTATATGGCCAGCCGAGGGTATCCTCGGTTTCGCCTCCGGTGTATGCTCCGCCGCCGCCCGCAAGGTTCTCACCTTGATCGAAATAGCAGTTCGAGTGTCCCCAGATGTTCGATGAATATGATGTATTAAGTGCGGCTGCCGCAGTCATGCGGAGGCTGACGCTGAGCTCCGACTGACCGTTCGCCTTGCGGAGGTTGTTCTGGGTATCGAGGTAGGTCAGGGCGTTGCGCATCTGCTCCAAGGAAAGCGGATTGGTATCGCGAGACATGTCCTGATCGACGTACTTGTCATACCATTCGGCCTTGTCAGCGGCACCGGTCAGCATCGATGCGGCTTCCTGGGCATTCTTTTTCTGCGTGGCCGTGAACTGGCTGCCGCCGATGATGTAGTTCATGAAGCCGAACATACCCTGGTTGATGACATTCTGGTCTACGGTCATGTTCGACTTGAGGTCGGCAATCTGCTGGTTAAGCTTCTCGACCTCGGCGTTTGCGGCGTCGTATGCATTGTGCGCGTCGGTTACTTCAGCACGAGCCTGATCGAACTCGTTGCTCTTCTGCTGACGAATCTCGACGAGTCGGTCGTACTCAGCCTTCTTGTCGGCCTCGGTCTGCTGGGCCTGCTCGTATGCCGTCTTCGCGGCGTCACGCTTACTGGCCGCGTCCTTGTACTCCTTGTTTGCCGCATCGTATGCAGACCGGGCAGATGCCACAGCAGCGTTGGCGGCGTTGGCCTTCTCCTGCGCGGCGGTGACGGTAGTCTGCGCAGCCTGCAGGTTCGCCTGTGCGGTGGCGTCTGCAGTCGTCGCGGCTTCGAGCGCGTCCTGCGCGGTCTTGAGCTCACCAGCAGCAGCGATCTTGGCGGCCTCAAGCGCGCTCAGGTCAACACCCGTACCCGAGACGGCAGCATCGAGCGCGGCCTGCGCCTGGTTGAACTTCTGCTGGGCGTTATCGCGCGCGGTGGTTGCGACTGCGAGAGCAGCGGCAGTCTCCTGCTTCTTGGCCTGGGCAGTCGTCAAAGCTGCCTCGGTATTCTGCTTTTCCTGCTGGGCGCTGGCCTCGGCAGCCTTGGCCTGGTCCAGATTGTCCTGTGCAGTAGTAACGGCCTTATTGGCGTCATCGAGCTTTGCCTGCGCGTCCTCGACGGCCTTCTTGGCGGCCGCGTACTCGTCCATACCCATGGCCTCGAGCTTGGCCTGGGCATCATCGAGGGCCTTCTTGGCCTCATCCTGCTTTGCCTTGGCGTCCTTGAGCGTCTGCGTCTTATCCTCGACACTCTTGTTGGCCTGTTCGAGCTGATCGTTCAGGTCGCCCAGCTTCTTCTGCTGCTGCTCGGTCTTTTCGACGGCCGCTTTAAGCTCGTCAATCTTCTCCTGAAGCGCGGCTACCTCGGCCTCGTTCTGCTCGGCGGCGTTATCGGTCACGGCCTGCGAGGCCTGATTCTTTTGCTGCTGCGCCTGCTTTTGAGACTGGCCCGCCGCGTCGGCCTTCTTCTGGGCGGCATCGTAGGCGGCCTGAGCGTCCTTGAGCTGCTTTGCCGACTCCTCGGCCAGCTGGGCAGCCGTCTTTACGACCGCTTGGTTACCGGCGGTAACGGTATTCTCTACAGAACTACCCCCCCCCTGAACAGAATCGCCGTTACCGGTTGACGGTGCGGCGATTGCCGCCAGCGGCGACATGAGCGGCTGAGCGATGAGGCCCGCCGTCAAAACGGTTGCGACGGCGCGGTTAGCAACGCCCTTGACGTTGACAGTCTTGGCCCGAGGCTCAAAGTGTTGTGGACTGTAGTTTGCCATGGCTTTCTCCCTTTGACACGGATGTATCCATACGTATCAAACGGTAGCTGTCGATTTTTGAATTCTGTTGCGCAACATTGGCGACCAGCGTATTTTTTGAAATTTACGCTCTCGTGCTTCACAATTTCGTCACATATGTAGGAGCTGGCGCATCATATTCTTGCGGGATCGAATTGAGCCTGTGATTTGCATTTGCTCCCGCGTCATCTGCCCTATCGAATTCCGCATCCAACAGACACCCCGCCCGCCACGGTGTAGAGTTAGGACAACGGGCGCGTTGCGCGGACCGCGCTGGAACGAGGTGGACATGGAACTCGACAAACAACAGATCAAGCGACTGCGCGAGCGTCATCATCGGCGTCACGGCATCCGCCCCGCTCATAGCGAAGCCATGGAAAACATCGCCCGCTTCCTCAAGCGCGCATTCAACATTCGCGAGGGTCGCGCGCCCTACCACGTAATTCGCAAGCGTTTTGTAAACGGGGCGCGTCTGACTGGCTCCCACCTATGCATCCTGATTATTGCCATGCTTATCGCGAGCATCGGCCTCGATATCGACTCGGACATTGCCATCGTGGGCGCCATGCTCATCTGCCCGCTCATGGGCTCGGTCCTTGCCATGGCATACGGTATTGCCACGCTCGACCGCGAGATTACCGTCGAAGCCGTCGCCAGCCTTGCGCTGCAGATGGCCTTTTGCCTGGTCACGTCCACGCTGTACTTTAAGCTCTCGCCCCTTGGCACCACCACGGCCGCCATCATCGACAACTCGACACCCACCGTCTGGGACCTTACCGTCGCACTCGCAGGCGGCTTTGCAGGCGGGCTGGGCAACTCGCGCGACCAGGAACCCGCCACGCTCATCGCCGGCGTGGCCGTGGCGACCGCGCTCATGCCGCCTCTGTGCGCGGCGGGCTATGGCATCGCCATCGCAAGCGGGTCGCTGTTTCTCTCGGCACTCTACGAGTTTGGCATCAACGTGGTCTTTATCGCACTGGCTGCCGAAGCCGTGCTGCTTCTTCTGCGCGTGCCGCTCAAGCGCGACCTGAACGGCGACGGTATTGTGACCGCTGAGGAAGACACCGAGGTCGACGAGCTATCGCGCAAGGTGCGCCGCCGCATCATTGTGGGTACGGTAGTCTTTGCCATCCCCTGCATCGTTATGACGGCGGGGTCTATTGGCTCGGCGCAGACCGGCGTGCAGGACGGCTACGGTGTCACCGAAACTACGCGCGAACTTGCCGCGGTGCTGCCGGGCTTTAAGGATTACACCGTCGCCGTCGAGACCTCGGCTACCGAAGGCGAGGAGGAGGGCGTCGTCGAGCGTGAGATTGTCGCCCATGTGACGACAGGCGAGGCGCTTGGGGCACACGACCGCCACGTCGCCCGCAAGCTCATAGACCTCAACGTACCCGAACTCGATCGCGTGGAGTTCGATGTGAAGTGATGCAGAGCGCGGGATGAATGCTCGCACGGACGCAAGTTACGACGAGGCGCAGGTGCGATACGGACACGAGCAAATAGCGGGGTGCAGTTCACACCCGCGCCCCGCTCGCTTTTTTATTGCCGTGAATCAACTGTCCGAATCGACCTCGCCAGACTCCACCGTAAACGCCGGATCGGTGCTCACAAGATAAAATCGGGTCACCTTAGTATTTCTAATTAGGTAAATCTGCCCTTGATTGCGTCGGCGCGATATATATGCAACGTGAACCGTGCCGAACTCTTCGCCGTTTTCCTTCTTTAATACCAGGATATTGGGATCGTCCGTACGCTTAAACTGCCCGTCAACGCAGCTGCCGTCTTTGTCGACCAGTTGCCACCGATGGTTATCCTCTTCAAGAAAGGCCAGGGTTTCCAGACTCGTCTTGTCGTCCCGATAGTAACCGTCAATGGCAAACCCTTCGGAAGCGCACTCCTGCATATAGGACGTTTCTCGGCTTATAGCAAACAGCCCTGTAGCGCCCAGGAGCACAGCCAGGCAGACCACTGCAAGGGTTATCGAAATAGCACGGCGGCCCATGTTAGCCCAACCGATAGTTGTTTAACGGAGCGCGAAACATGCCTGGAACCTCCAATGTCAGGGGGGAACGTCCCCAGCAGGCTGGCGACAACTATATGCTTCTTTTATCAAACCATATGGCTGCCACTCGCGGAGGGGGTATCGGCGAGCGGCGTGTTTTCATACTCCATTGGTCAAACCTAAGCGCAGCCCTACAGCTCGTACTTGTACACGCGGTAGATGTACTTTTCGGCTTCCATCTCGTAGGTGGCGATGGGTAGACCGTAGCGGTCGTCTCGTCGTTTGGCAGATAGGTCACACTGTGCTGGCCTGCGTTGAGCGAAAAATCGCCTTGGGCCTGCAGTAACTTGTCCTCAAAGCCCGAACCGGCCCAGAAATCGGGCAAGCCCACGGAAGGCTGTAGCAAGGTCATTTGCGCAACATATGTCCAGCAAAAACGGGTGGTAGCCGGTACGGCCACCACCCGTTTGTCTCATATCTAGCCCATAGCAGGCAAGCTACTTCTTAATGCCGCGTCCCAGGCGCTCAGCGACCGACGCCACAGTACTCTCATCGACCGAGCCGCAGCTCACGCAGCCATCATGGGCACGCATCTGGCCGGTGACCTCGTCCATCGTGAGCGGCGCCACCTTCTCGAGCTTAAAGCCCTTGCCGGCGCGCATGTTCTCCTTGGCCACGCTAATCATGAGCTTAATACGGTTGAGCTGGTTGACCTCGGACGCGCCGGGGTCGTAGTCCACCGCGACGATGTTGCTCTCGGGATGTTGGCGGCGCAGCTCCTTGATCACGGCCTTGCCCACCACGTGATTGGGCAGGCACGCGAAGGGCTGCGTGCAGATGATATTGGGTGCGCCATGATCGATCAGGTCGAGCATCTCGGCCGTGAGCAGCCAGCCCTCGCCCATGTTGTTGCACACCGAAAGCACCGTGCGGGCCTTGTCGGCCATGGTGCCGATGCGCTCGGGCGCCTCGAAGCGGCGGGACTTCTCGAGCATCTCCTCCACCGGCGTGCGCATCCAGTCCACGAGCTTGATGAGCGCCTGCATACCAGCGCGCGTGGTAGCGGAGCTTCCCAACTCGTCCTTCTGCAGCTCGGCGTTGCTCATGGAGTACAGGAAAAAGTCGAGCAGACCCGGCACCACGGCCTCGCAGCCCTCGCGCTCGATGACATCGACCACGTGGTTGTTGGCTGTGGGATGGAACTTGACCAGGATCTCGCCGACCACGCCCACGCGCGGCTTGGTACCCTCGCCCACGAGCGGCATGGTGTCGAACGCGCGGATGGCCTCGCGGCACAGCTTGGTGTAGTTGTGGCGGTTAAACTTGGGCGCCAGCTTGCGAGCGCGCGCCATGTACTCCTCGTAGAGCGCGTTGGCGGCACCGGGCGTAGCCTCGTACGGGCGGCAGCGATAGTGCATCTGCATCATCACGTCGCCAAAGAGCACCGCGTAGACTGCCTGCTTAAGCAGCGCCGGCGTAATCTTAAAGCCAGGGTTGTCCTCGCCCAGCGCCACGGCCGAAAGCGAGATCACCGGGATCTCGGGGTGGCCGCTCTCGCGCAGGGCCTTGCGGATGAGTGCGATGTAGTTGGTGGCACGGCAGCCGCCGCCGGTCTGGCTGATAACCACGGCTGTCTTGGACAGGTCGTATCGACCGCTCTCGATGGCCTCCATAATCTGGCCCGTTACCAGGATCGACGGATAGCAAATATCATTGTTCACATAGCGCAGGCCGGCCTCGACGGCATCGTGATCGGTCGAGGGCAGCAGCTCCAAGTTGTAGCCAGCACCACGGAACACCTCTTTGACCAGGTCAAAGTGGATCGGCGCCATCTGCGGGCACAGGATGGTGTAGCCCTCCTCGCGCATCTGCTCGGTAAAGGGCACCTTGGGCCACGCGGTCGAAGCACTCTCGCGCTGCGCCTCGAACGTGTACTTACGGCTCGCGAACGCGGGGGCATCCGTGGAGGGCGCCACCGGCGCGGCATCGCCCTGCTCGTAAGTCTCGCCCGCGGCCGTAGCCTCGGCCAAGCGCTCGGCCTCCTGGTCCTTGAGCGCCGCCATGAGCGAGCGAATACGGATACGCGCGGCGCCCAAGTTGGACACCTCGTCAATCTTGAGCACGGTGTAAATCTTGCCGCTGGCCTCCAGGATCTCCTGCACCTGATCAGTGGTCAGAGCGTCCAGGCCGCAGCCGAAGGAATTGAGCTGGATCAGGTCCAGGTCGTTGCGCATCGTCACAAAACGGGCGACGGCGTACAGGCGGCTGTGATACATCCACTGATCGACGACGCGAATCGGACGCTCGGGCTTCACCAGATGCGCGAGCGAATCCTCGGTAAAGACCGCAAAGCCAAAGCTCGAGATAAGCTCGGGCAGGGCATGGTTGATCTCGGGGTCGTTATGGTAGGGACGACCGGCGAGCACGATGCCGTGACCGCCGTGGTCCTCGACCCACTTGAGAGCCTCCTCGCCCATGGTCTGGATATCCTCGTGGAAGCGCGCGTCGGCCTCAAAAGCAGCGTTGACGGCGGCATCAACCTCGGAGCGCGTGATTTTAGGACCGCGCACGCGACCGCGACCGGCCTCAGCATCGGCCACACGGTCGACGGCGAGCACCTGGTACAGGCGGCGCTTGAGCTCGGTCTTGTCGTGATACGGCACAAACGGATACAGGAACTCGATGTTCTGCTCGCGGATCTCGTCAATATTGAGCGCCAGCGCCGTGGGGTAGCTCATGACGATGGGGCAGTTATAGCAGTTGCCAGCCGTCGGATCCTCCTTGCGCTCCCAACGCACGCACGGCATCCAGATAAAGTCGACGTCACGGTCGATGAGGTTCATCACGTGGCCATGGCTCATCTTGGCCGGATAGCATACGCTCTCGGACGGCATGGACTCGATGCCCGCCTGGTAGGTCTTCTTGCTCGACTGGTCGGACAGCTGCACGCTAAAGCCCAGGCGCGTAAAGAACGCGTGCCAGAAGGGGTAGTTCTCGTACATGTTGAGCGCGCGCGGGATGCCGACGGTGCCGCGCGGGGCCTCGTCGGGGCTCAGGACCTCGCGGTTAAAGAGCAGCTCGTTTTTCTTTTTGAAGAGGTTGGGGGCCTCGGTCTTCTGCTTTTTGTGGCCGGCGCCCTTCTCGCAGCGGTTGCCGGTAATGAAGCGCCTGCCACCGCCAAAGTCGTTGACGGTAAGCTGGCAGTTGTTGGAGCAACGGCCGCAGCGGACATGCTTTTGCGTCACGGTGAGGTGCGCGATGTCCTCAGCCGAAAGAATGGTCGAGGTGCCGTCGGCGCCGGCGCGATCGCGGGCGAGCAGGGCCGCACCGTAGGCGCCCATGCAGCCGGCGATGTCGGGACGCACGGCATGAACGCCGGTGAGCTGCTCAAACGCGCGCAGCGTGGCATCGGACATAAAGGTGCCGCCCTGGACGATTACCTGGCTGCCGATCTCCTTGGGATCGCGCAGCTTAATGACCTTGAACAGGGCATTCTTGATGACGGAATAAGACAGACCTGCCGCGATATCGCCCACCGTGGCGCCTTCCTTTTGCGCCTGCTTGACGCGCGAGTTCATAAAGACCGTGCAGCGGCTACCCAGGTCGACGGGGGCCTTGGCATGGATGGCGGCATCGGCGAACGCGCGCACGTCCATGTTCATAGAGACGGCGAAGCTCTCGATAAAGCTGCCGCAACCCGACGAGCAGGCCTCGTTGAGCATGATGTGCTCGATGACGCCGTCCTTGACGCGCAGGCACTTCATGTCCTGGCCGCCGATATCCAGGATAAACTCGACGCCGGGCAGGAACGCCTTGGCGCCGCGCAGATGCGCGACGGTCTCGATCTCGCCGGAGTCGGCCTTGAGGGCCTCGATGAGCAGCGCCTCGCCGTAGCCCGTGGTGGTCACGTGGCCGATGGTGCAGCCGGCGGGAATGTGGTTGTAGAAATCGGCCATGATGACCTTGGCCGTGCCCAGAATGTCACCGTTGTTGTTGCCGTACCAGGTGTGCAGCAGCTGACCGTCCTCGCCCACGAGCGCGGCCTTCATGGTGGTGGAACCGGCGTCGATACCGATGAACACGCGGCCGGTATAGCCGTCGAGTTTGCCCTTGGGGACGACCTCGGTGTCGTGGCGACCCTTGAACTCGGCAAAATCATCGTCGGTGGCAAAGAGCGGATCCAGACGCTCGACCTCGGCACCCTGCGTGTCACCCAGGGCATCGATGGCCTCGATGAGCTGCGGGAACGTGCTGAGCTTATTGGACTCGTGCGCCATGGCGGCGCCGCTCGCCACAAACAGGTGAGCGTTTTGGGGCACGATGCGGTGTTCCTCGTCCAGGTTGAGCGTGAGGTAGAAGCGGTGGCGTAGCTCGGAGAGGTACTGCAGCGGGCCACCCAGGAAGGCGACGTTGCCGCGGATGGGACGGCCGCACGCCAGGCCCGAGATGGTCTGGGTCACGACGGCCTGGAAGATGGAGGCAGCCACGTCCTCGGGGCGGGCGCCCTCGTTGAGCAGCGGCTGCACGTCGGTCTTGGCAAAAACGCCGCAGCGGCTGGCGATGGGATAGATGGTGGTGGCGTTGGCCGCGAGCTCGTTGAGGCCGCTGGCATCGGTGTGCAGCAGGGTTGCCATCTGATCGATGAACGCGCCCGTGCCGCCGGCGCAGGTGCCGTTCATGCGCTGCTCGATGCCGTTGTCGAAGTAGATGATCTTGGCGTCCTCGCCGCCCAGCTCGATGGCGACATCGGTGGCCGGGATGAGGGTCTCGACGGCGCGCTTGCTGGCGATGACCTCCTGGACAAACTCCAGGTCGAGCCACTGGGACAGCAGCAGGCCGCCCGAACCGGTGATGGCGCAGGTCATTTGGGCAGCCGGCAGCACGGTCGCAGCGCCCTCGAACAGGTCGCGGGCGCAGGCACGGACGTCGGTGTGGTGGCGCTGGTACTTGGCGTAGACGATCTGGTTATCGTCGTTGAGCACGGCGAGCTTAACGGTGGTGGAGCCCACGTCAATGCCCAGGTGCAGGTTGCCACGAGCGTTCTCGGGGTTGAAGATTGCACCTTCGGGGGCGTGGGCGGCGGCTACGGGCTCGGCGGCGGTGGCGGGCTCGCTAGCGACGGACGTCTCCTCTGCCGCGTTCTTGGCCTCGGCAACCGCCTCGGCAACTTTCTCGGCAGCCGCGGTCGCGGCCTTCTGCGCGGCGTCCACCACGGCGGGCGCGGCCTCGCGCGCAGCAGCGACCATGCGGTCCTTGATGCCCTCGACGAGTTTGCTCATTGTCTCTCCTCTTAGTTGTTGGACTCGACGGTTGCGGTGGTGTCGACCGCGTCCTCGAGCTGCAGATTCAATAGCTTCATGCCGTATTCCGGCACGTTGATATCGATGGGTTGGCCATACAGGTCGCCGGGGCGCACAAAGGCGATAACCGTCATAATGCGCGCCATGGTCTCGGGCGATTCGGTGAGCCCACGCTCAAACCAGCGCTGAATCAGGCCGACCTCGGCACTCACGACATAGGTAACGTAGTAGTCAAAGAAGGTGCCCAGTGCCAGGCCCAAGATGCCCGTCTGTGCACGCGGCACCACGGCCTCGCGTGCGGTATCGATGATCTTTTTAATAAAGGCGGGGTCGCCGCCCGGGCCCAGTAGGGCCCCGATAAGGTCGCGATTAGCCGCAAGATAGCGAAGCAGCTCAACCGAACCGGGTGCCGGCTCGAGCTCGTCGATGTTGCGGTAAAGATCGGGTAATTGAGCTGCGGTGATAAGCTCCACCCGCTCGCGAATCTCGGCAAGCAGGCCGTCCTCGATCTGGCTGATAAAGTCAGGGATATCGCGGTAGTGCGAATAGAACGTTCGACGCGTAAGACCGGCGCGCTCGGTGAGCGACGCGACGTTAATGCGCGAAAGGTCGCCGCTTTCGGCAAGCTCGCTGGCAAGCGCCTGGCGAAGGGCACGCTGCGAGCGAAGGGACCGGCGGTCGCATTTTTCGAGCTGGGACAAGCGTCCTCCTTGTTACTCAGCCTGTGCGCTATTGCACAGTGCGAGTATTATTGCACACCGTGTGCATCAACACGTAAAGGCAATATTTTGGATGTGTTAAAGGGACAGTTTCTTTGCCATATTCAGCGACCGCCTAGGTTGTGCCAGTTGTGCCTGGCTTTTGGAGCAGCATTGCCGATTGTTCAAAATATCATTCGTGGGTAGAATAGTGTCGACGGCAGCCCAAGTTCTGGAAAGCTGGGCAGCGCCGTTGCTTGGATTAAGGGGTCAACGCCTTAGCGGCGGCGACCCCTTTAATATGAGAAAGCCATTGTCAATAGGCGTGTTTGTTCGAGCCCGGTTTTAAACCGGGCTTTTTCGTTTCCCGTCGGGAGGGCCCGCGCACGCTGCACGTTTAGTCGACGCTTGCCTGGCAAGCTAATATCCGCGGGCTCTTGCGGGCGCGCTGCCGGCGGTCAGCCCGGTATGTCCGCACACCCCACCGCATTTCGATTCTCCGTCCGGCGCGCTCGTCCGAAACCAGTCTTGTTCACGGGCGCGGCCCTTGGGCTGCCCAAAAAGGGCTCGTGAACGCGCGCCGGCGATGCGTCGAGGCGCGGGCCCTCCCGGCGGGAGGCTTGTTGTCCGACGGGGTCAGCCGAGGGTCCCCTCCGCCCGGCGCCCGATCTCCCAGACCCAGCAGGCGAGCTCGCGCGCGACGGCGGCGTTTGCCTTGCACGAGCTCTTGCCCGCCGCCGCCAGCGCCTCGCGGCGGCGGCAGAGCCTGGCGGTGCAGTCGTCGGCGCGCGCCCGGATCGCCGCGGGGACGTCCGCGCCGGGCGCCGGGGCCTTCGGGCGGGGCGTGCACGTCAGGTAGTGCCACGCCGACTCCACCAGTGCCGTCCTGGCGAGCCGGTTGCCCGTCTTGGTTATCCCGCCGCGCCGCTCGGTCTCGCCGCTCGAGCGCTCCGACGGGACCAGCCCGCACCAGCTCGCGAAGGCCGGGGCCGTCCGGAACCTCGTGAAGGAGCCCGCCTCGGCTGCGAGCCTGAAGGCCGTCAGGGTGTCGATTCCCTTGATGCAGGAGAGCGCCTCGACGGCCGGGCGCCACCGGTCGGTCCGGGCGAGGGCGAGCACCTTCTTCTCGAGCTGCCGGCGGTCCGACTCCGCGCACCTCGCGGCCGTGACGTAGTACTCGAGCACGTCGCGCTGGGGCCCCTCGAGCCTGATCCCGGATATCCACCTCCAGTGGGCGCGCGTCCAGGATCCCTTCCTCGCCCCGTCGGCGTTGCGCTCGTCCCAGACGTGGCCCAGCCTGATCAGGAACATGTTGAGGCGCTGCCTGGCGCGGCGGTACTCCGCCGTGGCGTCGTCGAGGGCGCGGTCGAGGTCCCGGGCGGCCTCGACGGCCGCATCGGGCAGCGGGACCTCCACGATGTTGTGGGTGGCGAGCATGCGGGCGATGAACTCGGCGTCGCGCCGGTCGTTCTTGCGGCGCGCGTCCGCCGCCGGCCTCTGCATCTTGGAGACGGCGGCCACGGCGCAGTCGAGGCCGAGCGCGCGCAGCTCGCGCGCCATGTGGAAGCCGGTGGGGCCGCTCTCGTAGCAGGCCCTGGGCTCCTCGAACCCGAGGGCCCACTCCGCGATCTCGGCGGCGTCCGTCCCGAAGTCACGGTGCACCACCTCGCCGGTGAAGGGGTTGAACGCCGCGGCGGCGACCGATCGCGCGTGGACGTCCAGGCCGATGGAGGTAACATGGGGCATGGGAAGCCTCCTCCCCGCAGGTGCGGTAAGGGCTACCGCACGGGCCGATACTCAAAGCCCATTGTGGCATCCCGAGCCCGCGGAAAGAAGCTGCGCCGCGGGGGAGGCGACCCAAATGGCTTTCTCATATCGTCTTACGTTGCTTCGAACGTTGCTTGAGTGCCTCGGAAAGCCCGACGAGTGCCGTGGAGAACGAGACCAAAGCGGTCAGAAGTCTCACGAAATCAATCAGATCGGTCATGGGCATCACCTCCCATCAGATGGAGGGCGTTGCCCGGCACATGGAACTGCCGCCAACAGTATCAATTCTATCAAAGCGCAGTTAGATATGCGAATGTTTGTTCGTATTTCAAGAGACCAGCGTCACCTGTGACAAAGGGGCTGTCCCTTTGTCACATTATTCGATGACGGTGCGAGAGTTTTGCTTGCGCATGGTGGCGAGCATGTGTTTGGGGACGGCGTGGACCATGCAACTGCCGATAGTTGCGCTCGCGGCGGCCTTGGCGGCATCGCTTGCGTTTTTGGTCGCGTAGCTGTGGCGGAAGCGTTTGAGCATGGCGATGTCGTTGCCGCCGTCTCCGTAAACCGCGACCTCATCCTCGGCAATGCCGTAGTAGCCCGCCAGCCAGGCCACGCTCTCGCCCTTGTTGCACGCCACGTCCGTGATCTCGAACATCACAGGATCGAACGGCGCGTTGACCACGCGGTCCGATCGCTCGGCCAAATACGCCTTAAGGTCGCGCTCCAGCTCGGGCGAGGTCACGCGACAGTTAATCTTGCATACATCGTGACGCAGGATGTCGCCGATCGACTGATCGAAATACTGCTCCTCGTGATACCCGCCACGTGCACGCATGCCGCGCATCACAATACGCTTGATGGGGCTGTCCTTTTTAAAGCCCGCCTGGTGCATCTCAAACGATCCGCTCGAAAACATGCCATCGGGCGTGGAGCAGTCGAAGCAAATGTCCGGGAACGCCTTGAGCAGCTCCTCGGTAACCTGCGGGTCGATGGTCCAGGTCTTGAGCACCTCGCCACGGCTGTCGCGCACGATAGACCCGTTGGAGCAGCAGGCGTCAAGCGCCAAGCCCGTAAAGCCATGCTCGCCGATCGGCAGCGTCGAGCGTCCGGTCGCGGGAACCACATGCAAGCCAGCCTCGGTCAGCTCGCGAATGGCACGGCGGATGGTCCCATCTGCCTCGTGCAGGGCGTTCAGCAGCGTTCCGTCTAAGTCACTCGCAAACATCTTGATCATGGGCATGCCTCTCCTTCGTCTGCACGATATTGTAGACGAGAACGGGCGCGCCCCAAGAGAGGCACACCCGTCAGGCGAAAGATTGTCCTACACCGCGGCAGGGCCGTGTTCGCCGGTACGGATGCGGATGACTTCCTCGACCGGCTCGACCCAGATCTTGCCATCGCCGACGGCTCCGGTGCGAGCGGCGTTGCAGATGATGTCGACAATGCCATCGACGTGCTCATCAGCGCAGATAAGGGTGAACTGCACCTTAGGGATCGTGTTGACAAGCAACTCGTTGCCGCGCACGTATTCCTTCCAGCCATGCTGTGAGCCGCAGCCCTGCACCTGGTTGATAGTCATACCGCGAACATCGGCAGCAAACAGCGCGTCTTTAAGAACCTCAAGCTTCTCGGCACGAACGATCGCCGTAATTTTCTTCATAGTGAATTCCTCTCTTTAATAAAGAAATGAATTGCTCATTCATGTGGCACGGGTTTTCCAAATGCCGCAAACCAACCTCAGAGATCAAAAAGTTCAACTGACTGGTCTTAGCAGGTTTCCCAAGTGCCGCAGATTGCCGTGAAAGAGGAGCGAAGCGTACTTAAGTACGTGAGCGACGATTGAACGGCAAGGTGCGGTGCTTGGGGAAGCTGCTAGTCGAGTCCGGAGAACGAGGGGTATGCGCTCTCGCCGTGTTGACTCGCATCCAGGCCCAGCGCCTCGTCCGCCTCGTCCACACGCAGGCTGCCGTGGAGCAGCGCCTTGACCACTGCGGCGATCACCAAATCGAGCACCAGCACAATAGCAACCGTCACCACAATGCCCAAAATCTGCGAGATGAGCAGCGACACGTCGCCCGTGTAGAACAGACCACCCTTACCGGTCCACGAGAGCTCCGGCACACAGAACAGGCCCGTGAGCACGCCGCCCAAGATGCCGCCGATACCGTGGCAACCGAACGCGTCGAGCGCATCGTCGTAGCCGAACTTGGTCTTAAGATGGCTGATAGCCAGATAGCAGACGGGCGATACGATCAGACCCATGACCAGCGCTGCCCACGGCTCGACAAAGCCCGCACCCGGCGTGACCACCACAAGGCCCGCAACCAGACCGGTGCTGGCGCCCACCAGCGTGGGGCGGCCGGTATGCACGCGCTCGACGGCAAGCCACGAGACCATGCCCGCTGCGCTGGCCGTCACGGTGTTGAGGATGGCGAGTGCCGCAACGGCGTCGGCCTTAAACTCGCTGCCGCCGTTAAAGCCAAACCAGCCAAACCAAAGCAAGCCGGCGCCCAGCGCCACAAACGGCACGTTATGCGGACGATAGCTCACCCTGCCAAAGCCGCGACGACGGCCGAGCATTAAGCAGAGAATCAGGCCCGTGAGACCGGACGAGATGTGTACCACGTCGCCGCCAGCAAAGTCGAGTGCGCCGATGATGTCGCCGATAAAGGAGCCATCGCCGCCCCAAACCATGTGGGCGAGCGGCGCATAGACCACAAGCAGCCAAATGCCCAGGAAGGCCGCCATGGCACCAAACTTAACGCGGCCGGCCAGGCTGCCCGTGACGATAGCAGCAGTAATCATGGCAAACGCCATCTGAAAGGCGATGTTGATGATCTGAGGGTAGACGACACCGTCCGCAGCATTGCCCTCGGCCGCCTGAAGCACCTGGTTGAGTACCGGCAGGCACAGCAGCTGGTCAAGGCCCCCAATAAACGGACTTGAGCCGTCACCGCCATAGGCCAGCGACCAGCCGGCGACAATCCACAGCACACCGACCAGACCAATGGCGCCAAAGCACATAAGCATGGTGTTGATGACATTTTTGCGCCTGGACAGGCCGCCGTAGAAAAACGCCAGACCCGGTGTCATTAAAAACACGAGCATGGTGCAGATGAGCATAAACGTTGTCGATCCCGTATCGTACATTCGTCCCCCTTGGTCGCATGAACGTTGTCGGCGCCCATAATGCGGCTGAGGGACAACTGGTGTAGACCAGATACGACGTTGTTAAACGCTGCGTTGTCGAATGGAAACGGTGCCGCAATCTTGGAAACGGCGCGGCAACGGGCGCGAAACGAACGGGAAATACGCGAGCAAGGAAGCCGTGAGCGCGCCCGTCCCGGCTAGTGGCGGAACAGCTCGCGGGCTCGGTCGCGGAGGTCGGTAGCTCGGATGACGCCCTCGTAGCGGTTGATGCGCAAGCGCGGGAAGGCATTGAAGAAGCGCAGGTCGCGTCGGCTGAGTGACACGCTTGGCACCGGACGGCTCATGCGCTTGCCGGCAAGGCGACGACTGAGCGACGGACGCGGCATGCTCGGCGCGGCATCGGCCACGCGGCGGGCGGCAAGCGCCAGGCCGCGAGCACCATCCGCGATAAACGTCGGCATCGAAGCCTTCTCGCGCAGGGCATCGAGCGCGGCGTCACCCAGCTCGGCCAGCCACGCGTTAACGGCACGGCTACGGATGTGCGTCTGTGCCACCGAGTCAATCGTAG
Organism: uncultured Collinsella sp.; assembly: GCA_958408685.1. Classification (GTDB taxonomy): domain Bacteria; phylum Actinomycetota; class Coriobacteriia; order Coriobacteriales; family Coriobacteriaceae; genus Collinsella. The sequence continues at coordinate 20,123 of CATYLC010000012.1, forward strand.
AATCGGGAATACGTTCGAGCACTGAGTCCGAGGCATCGGCAAGCGACTCATTGATGCGGTCGGCAAGGTCGGCGCGCACACGCTCCAGCTGATCGGACAGACGGCGCCAGCTCGCCAACGAGCACACCGCGTCGACCATCATCGCGACCGCGACGATAAAGGCGGACAGCCGCACAATCAGCACCGGCAGATGGTCAAGCAGCCCCAGCAATGCCGGCTCCACTACGCGACAAATGCACAACGCACCCAAGCCAAACGCGCATGCCCAGTACAGACAGATGCGTCCGTGCAAGTTAAACGGCAGGTGCGAGTAATCCCAAAAGCGAGCGCCCGTTGTTTTTTCCAACAGCACGCCTACGCTGTACTCAATCACGCTGCACACAAGCGCCGCGGCGACAAACTGGCTCGAGGCATCCGGAATTCCGCGCAGCAAAAGCCAGCAGGCTATGCCGCCCACACCATAGATAGGACAACAAGGCCCCAGCAAAAATCCGCTGTTGGCGAAGCGTCCTTGGTTGAGCATGGCGCATACTGTCGACTCCCAAGCCCAGCCGCAAAGCCCGTAAAAAGCAAACGAGAGTACCAATGCCGAGAGCGGACAGGCGGCAAGCGTCGCACCGCCAAACGCCATATCGATCGCGGTTTCCACCGTCTACCCTCTCCTCTTTTCGCTCGATGCTTTACTCACGCCATCGTCCGCCTCGTCCTTGCGCGGCAGGCGGCCGGCGACTGTCTCGCGCAGCGCGCACCATTTGTCTGCCAGGCATACAATCCAAGCCTCACGACACGTCGGCGGCACCGGCACCAGCGGAAACATATGCCGCACGATAATATTCCGCTCGCGCGACGTCAGCTCAAAATCTTCCTCCGCACGTGCCAGGGCAAAAAACGGATGCCGAAATCCGTGCAGGCGATGGCTCGGGTCGGGGTCGTGCCAATCGTAGAGAAAGTAATCGTGTAACAGGGCTCCGCGCAGCAGCGAGGCACGGTCGACCGAAATGCCAGCACGGCCCAAGCGCTCGGCAAAGGACAGGCTCGCCCGCGCTACCGAAGTCACATGTGCATAGACCGTCACGTCACCATGCTGGATAAACTCGTGCGTCAGGTCCAAGCGGCCCGCCTGGGCAAGCTGACGGGCGGCATCGTCGACCTCGCGCGCGATTTTCTCGGCACGAACGGCACTGGACATGCTGCCTCCTTCCAGCGGCTCACGGCGGCAAACCACGGACTGCACGCATTGAATAAAATCATCATCGAATTTACTAGTATGGCATCGGACAAAACGTTTTGCCCCGCCAGTTGGCGAATTACCGCGCCGCCGTCACATATCAAACGCCAAAATGTGCGAGACTGTTTTGTGCAATTGTGCCGGCCGAGGGAGCGCCGGCGCTCGATTCGCATGGAGTAACCCACAACGATGCTGCTTACGCAAACGACAACGCCCGAGGACGTCAAGGCTCTTAATCGCGCCGAGCTCCCGCAGCTCTGCGACGAGATTCGCCACGCCATCCTCGAAAGCTCCGCCGCTGTCGGCGGACACGTTGCCCCCAACCTGGGCGTCGTTGAGCTCACGGTCGCGCTCCATCGCGTGTTTAACTCCCCCACCGACAAAATTGTCTTTGACGTGTCGCACCAGACCTACGCCCACAAGGCGCTGACGGGGCGCGCGTACACTTATATCGATCCGGAGCGTTATGGTGAGGCTTCTGGCTTTGCCAATCCCGACGAGTCCGAGCACGACCTGTTTGCCATGGGGCATACCTCGACCTCGGTGAGCTTGGGCTGCGGCCTTGCCCACGCGCGCGACCTGGCGGGTGACACGTATAACGTCATTACCGTTATTGGCGACGGTTCGCTTTCGGGCGGCCTGGCGTTTGAGGGCTTTAACAATGCCGCCGAGCTCGACAGCAACTTAATCATCGTCGTCAACGATAACGACCAGTCCATTGCCGAGAACCATGGCGGCCTCTATCGCAATCTGGCCGAGCTGCGCGCCAGCAACGGCACCTGTGAGCGCAACGTTTTCCGCGCGATGGGGCTCGACTACCGCTATCTGGACGCCGGTAACGACGTGTTGGCCCTAGTCGACGCGCTGCAGGAACTGCACAATATCGATCATCCCATCGTGCTGCACGTCTCCACTGCCAAGGGCAAGGGCTTTGAGCCGGCCCAAAACGACCCCGAGCGCTGGCATCACGTAGGCCCCTTTGACATGGCGACCGGCCGCAAGCTCTGCCCGGGCCATCCGAGCGAGCCTGCGCCGCGCACCTATGCCGATATTACGGGCGAGGCGCTCAGCGCCGCCATCGAGCGTGATCCGCAGGTCGTGGGCATCACGGCAGCCACGCCCTACATCATGGGTTTTACGCCCGAGCTTCGCGCTGCCGCCGGCAAACAGTTTGTCGACGTGGGCATTGCCGAGGAGCACGCCGTGACCTTTGCCACCGCGCTTGCGTGCTCGGGCGCCAAGCCAGTCTTTGGTGTGTACGGCACGTTTTTGCAGCGCGCTTACGACGAGCTGTGGCACGACCTGTGCCTCAACGATGCCCCCGCAACCATCCTAGTGTTTGGCGCGTCGATCTTTGGCACCACGTCCGAGACGCACCTTTCGTTCTTTGATATTTCCATGCTGGGCGGTCTTCCCAACATGCACTACTTGGCGCCGGCCTGCATGGAGGAATATCTGTCCATGCTGAGCTGGTCGCTCGACCACCGCGAGCATCCCGTGGCGATCCGCGTGCCTGGTATTGGCCTGGCGAGCCGTCCCGGCCTTGCGCCCGCCGAAGACACCGACTACAGCGCCGTTCGCTATAACGTGGTGCGTCAGGGCCGCGACGTTGCCGTGCTCGCACTTGGCGATTTCTTTGAGCTGGGCGAGCGCGTGGCAAACCGCTTGGCCGCCGAGTACGGCATCGAGGCCACACTCGTCAACCCGCGCTTTGCGACCGAGCTCGACCGTGAGTTCCTCGATAGCCTTGCCGCCGAGCATCGCGTTGTCGTCACCCTCGAGGACGGCATCTTGGACGGCGGCTGGGGCGAGCGCGTGGCATGTTATCTGGCATGCACGCCGTTGCGCACGCGCACCTTCGGCATCGCCAAGGGCTTCCCCGACCGCTACGACCCCAACGAACTGCTCGCACAGAACGGCATGACGGTCGAGAACATGGCCGCCGAAGCCGTAAGGCTACTCAACGAGTAAGAAAACCTCCGCAAGGAAAGCATCCCTGCGGAGGTTTTTATTTTCCCAACTCAATTATCTCGATCTGTAACATCTAGGGCCCGAATTCCCGTCTAACTGTTACAGATCTAGACAAGACGTCTTAGTCCCTGACCTTTGTCTCAATCTGTAACAGATAGAGACCTTTTGTCCGTCCAGATGTTACAGATCGAGACATTCGAATTCCCCTGAAGAGAAAATCTCGATCTGTAACAGTTAGAACCCATTTCCTCGTCTACCTGTTACTGATTGAGACAAAACAGCGAGGCGGGCCGTCCGAAAAGCACTATCTCAGCAGCAACAACCGACGTTTGTCCAGATAAAACCTGCCAAAATAAACCTGTCCCTTTTTGGTAGGTGGAATTACCCATAAGGTAAGTATGTTTCTGAGTTATTTCGTGTTGACCCATTTGAGCGCGATAGGGTATAACTCTACTCAACCGCTAGGGATTTTATTGAGAAAGGTGTTCTACCATGAGCAAGAACCTCTCCCAGCAGGTCGTTCTCGACCGCCGCGGCTTCGTTGCCGCCACCTTCGCAACCGTCGCCGGCCTTGGTCTTGCCGGCTGCTCTGACACCAGCGCCGAGGCCGACAAGGGTTCCGCCGCCGGCTCCTCCAAGGGCTCCGAGGATACCGAGGCTTCCACCACGCTCGATGCCAAGGCATTCGACAAGCTCGTCGACAACGGCCCCAAAGCCGATGACGATGCCATCGCCGCCAGCACCTGGGCCACGGCCGTCAAGGACGCCGGCGTCTTTAAGATCGGTGGCGTTCAGACCTCCACGCTCTTCTCCCTCCTCAACGAGAAAGACGGTCAGACCCGCGGCTTCGATGCCGGTATCGCACAGCTCCTGTCCAACTACATTCTGGGCGAGAACAAGGTCGAAATCACCCAGGTGACCTCGGACACGCGCGAGTCCGTCCTGCAGAACGGCCAGGTCGACGCCGTCTTTGCCACCTACACCATCACTGACGAGCGCAAGAAACTCGTCTCCTTTGCCGGTCCCTACTACTACACCCAGCAGGCCATCCTGGTGCTCGCCGATAACGACGACATCAAGAGCGTCGACGACCTGGCCGACAAGAACGTCGCCGTCCAGTCCGGCTCCAACGGCCCCGCCATCCTGGAGGAGCTCGCTCCCAAGGCCAGCCAGCAGGAGTTCAAGACCGACGAGGAGGCCCGTCAGGCACTCCAGCAGGGTCGTGTTGACGCCTACGTCATCGATAACAACATGCAGCAGAGCGCCCTGGTCCGCGAGCCCGGTAAGTACAAGATCGCCGGCAAGCCCTTCGGCAGCAAGGAGCCCTATGGCATCGGTCTGCCGCTCGATTCCGACGGCGTCGCCTTTGTCAACGACTTCCTTAAGAAGATCGAGGACGACGGCACCTGGACTGAGCTGTGGCAGATCTGCATTGGCGACCGTACGGGCGACACCAATGTTCCCGAGCTGCCCGAGATCGGCGCCTAGGCAGCGAGCCTGGTAACGGCCGCAGCGAAACCATATGGAAACGCATGGTGCGCTTTATTGCGGTAAACTGTTTCCTCACTGAGTTGTCGGGGCTTCCGTACACACGGGAGCCCCTTTCCTTATCGGCGGGAGGTCCGCATGAGTCTCTCCGAGCTCTGGTCGCTCTATGGCCAGAACTATATCGACGCGCTGCTAGCAACCTGGGGCATGACGCTTGAGTCGTTTGCCATCGCCATGGTGTTGGCCGTCGCTGTCACCGTGATGCGCGTGTCGCCGCTCAAGCCGCTGCGCGTCTTTGGCGACCTGTATGTTCAGGTCTTCCGTAACATCCCCGGCATCGCGCTGCTCATCATCGTCGTCTATGCGCTGCCGCCGCTCAAGGTCGTTCTGCCCTACCGCACCTGCGTTATCGTCGCCACGGTCCTTTTGGGCTCGGCCTTTGGCTCCGAGAACTTTATGAGCGGCATCAACACCGTCGGCGTCGGCCAGGTGGAAGCCGCACGTTCACTCGGCATGAGCTTCAATCGCATCCTCGCCAAGATTGTGATTCCGCAGGCACTGCGCTCGAGCGTGCTGCCCATGACCAACCTCTTTATCGCCGTCATGCTCACCACCGCGCTCGGCAGCCAGGTGCCGCTTAAGCCGCAAGAGCTCACCGGCGTGGTGAGCTACATCAACACGCGCTCACTTGGCGGCGTCGCCGCGTTCTTTATCTCGGCGCTCGGCTACCTAGGCACGGCCTTTGTGGTAAGCCACATTGGCAACTACATCGATAAGAAGGTGAGGATCCTCCGATGAGCAAGCACTCCTCTTCTGCGCTCACCATGCGTGATGCGCTCTACGAGGCTCCCGGCCCCAAGATGCGCGTCAAGATTCGCATCGGCACCGCCATCTCGCTTGTTGCCGTGGCCGCACTCGCCGTCCTGGTACTGCAGCGCTTTTACGTGACCGGTCAGCTTTCGGTCCACTATTGGTATTTCCTTACGCACCTCACCACCTGGAAGTTCCTGCTTGCCGGCTTTGAGGGCACCGTTAAAGTCGCACTCACCGCTGGCGCCATCGCACTAGCGCTGGGCCTCGCTCTCATGCTCGGCCGCACGAGCGATATTAAACCGCTGCAGCTGGCCTGCCGCGTGCTTACCGACTTCTTCCGCGGCGTGCCGAGCCTGCTGTTCATCTACTTCTTCTTTTTGGTGCTGCCGCAGTACAAGATCTCGCTGCCGTCGTTTTGGATGCTCACACTGCCCGTCGCGCTCGCTGCGGCCGGCGTACTGGCCGAGATTTTCCGCGCCGGCGTCAATGCCGTGCCGCGCGGCCAGGTCGAGGCGGCCCAGGCGCTCGGTCTCTCCAAGGCCAAAATCACCTTTAAAATCGTGCTGCCACAGGCGATTCGCTTTATCATTCCGTCGTTGATTTCGCAGCTTGTGGTCGTGGTCAAGGACACCACCGTCGCCTACGTTGTGAGCTACCCCGACCTCATGCAAAATGCCCGCGTGCTCATTACCAACTACGACGCCCTCGTATCGGTCTACCTGGTGATCGCGGTCATCTACATCCTCATCAACGTCGCGATTAACAAGGCCGCTGTCTACGTTTCGCACAAGACCGGCGCGACCATCATCCGCTAACGCTTTACCATTTTGAGTCATAAGGAGCCGAGCACCATGGCACAGAGCACCTCTTCCACCGGCAATCAGCCGCTGATCGAGCTCAGGCACGTCGATAAGCACTACGGCGATCTGCACGTTCTCAACGACATCAATCTCTCGGTCGACCGCGGCGAGGTCGTCGTGGTGATCGGACCCTCGGGCTCGGGCAAGTCGACCATGTGCCGAACCATCAATCGCCTGGAAACCATCGACTCGGGCGAGATCCTCATCGAGGGCGAGCCCCTGCCGCAAGAAGGCAAGGATCTTGCCCGCATGCGTGCCGAGCTGGGCATGGTGTTTCAGCAGTTCAACCTGTTCGCACATATGACGGTGCTGCAGAACGTCATGCTGGGGCCGGTCGACGTTCTGGGCGTCTCCAAGGACGAGGCTCGTGAGCGCGCCATGGACCTGCTGGGCCGCGTGGGCGTGGCCGAGCAGGCCGATAAGGTGCCTGCGCAGCTTTCGGGCGGCCAGCAGCAGCGCGTGGCCATCGCCCGTTCACTCGCCATGCAACCCAAGGCCATGCTCTTTGACGAGCCCACAAGCGCCCTTGACCCCGAGATGATCAACGAGGTGCTCGAGGTCATGGTCCGTCTGGCCCAGCAGGGCATGACGATGATCGTCATCACACACGAGATGAACTTTGCCCGCCGCGTGGCCGACCGCGTCGTGTTTATGGCCGACGGCCAGATCGTAGAAACCGGCACGCCCGACGAGTTCTTCGACCACCCCCAGACCAAGCGCGCCCAGGACTTCCTCAACTCCATCAAGGGCCACTAACCCAATTACCGCGCCCGCTCGTCATGTTCATCTGAATTCGAAAGTTACACCTATGATCGGAACTCGCACTTCATCGTCCTACACCCCGCACGTCGACGTCGCCCCCGCCGACCGCCCACTCATCCTCGTCGCACCGCGCTGGGAAGAGGCAGAGCCGTTTTTAACCGAGATGCTCTCCCCCAACGAGGAAATCGCAAGTGTCTTTGTCGATGCTATCCTTGCCGCCGGCGGCCTGCCGCTGCAGATGTCCATCACCGAGGACATTGAGGTTATCCGTCATTACGTCGATATCGCCGACGGCATCGCCATTCCCGGCGGCCCCGATGTCAATCCCAAACGCTGGGGCGATGATCGACCCTACGACCCCACCCTCTGCTGCGAGATCCGCGATAGCTTTGAGTTTAAGCTGGTCGGCGAGGTGCTCCGCGCCAAAAAGCCGCTCTTTACCACCTGCCGCGGCACGCAGCTGCTCAACGTCGCCACCGGCGGCACCCTGTGCATGGACGTGCCGAGCCTGGGTGCTCGCGAGGGCCGCACGCAGTGGCGCCATACCCACGTGCTCAACGATCCCGTGCATCCCGTCGAAGTCGTGCCTGGCTCGCTGCTGGAGCGCGCGGTTGGCGGGCACAGGCTGATCCAGACCAACTCCGCGCACCACTGCTGCGTCGAGCGTCTGGGTAAAAGCACGCGCTTGGTCGCCAAGGCAACCGACGGCGTTCCTGAGTGCATCGAGGTCGAAGGCCAGCCATTCTGTCTAGGCGTGCAATGGCACCCTGAGTACACGTGGAAGACGCTCGAGACCGACTTTAACCTGTGGAAGTCGTTTGTCGAGGCGGCGGCCAAGGTAAAGCAGGCCCGCTAGTTCGCGAACCGCATAACAGATAAGGGCGCCCCGCCGGCCACATGGTCCGACGGGGCGCCCTTTTGCCTATACGCGACAGGCACACAGCCCAAAGCTCGCAAGCTCTTATTCGGCCGCTTCGCGCAGGGCCGACATCGTAGCCGCATATTGCTGCTGCAGCGCATGCATCCCCTCGCGAGCGCCGTCAACGGCATCGGCACCACGCAGTGCTTCGGTTACCACGACCGCCGGCTCGTACAGATTATCGAATCCCAGGTTCTGGCTCACGCCCCTGAGCGTGTGCGCTGCCATAAACGCACCTTCGGCGTCCCCCGCCGCCATGGCGGCCTCCAGCTTGTCCATGCTCTCGTCATCCAAAAACTTGAGGGCAAAGCGGGCAAGCATTTCCTCGCCCATCAGCCGAGCGCACGCGTCATCATAATTGGCGCCGATCTTCTCATACGCCTCACGCATGGAAATCATGGATTAAAAACTCCTTTGGTCAAACTAAATCGTGGGAAACGCGACGACGTCAGCGGGGCGTGCCAACGTCTCGGCAATTTGGTCTTGCACCTCGAGCAGACAATCGAGCAGCAGCGGGTTAAAGGTGCCGCACTTACCGTCCAGAATCATCTGGATTGCCTCCTCGTGCGGGATAGCGTCCTTGTACACGCGCACGCTCGTCAGAGCATCGTACACGTCGGCCACCGAAACCACCTGTGCGGCAATGGGAATTTCGTCGCCCTTAAGGCCATCGGGATAACCCTTGCCGTCCCAGCGCTCGTGATGCCAACGCGCAATCTGGTACGCATATTCCATAAGCGCATTGCCGGCGTGATGGCTACCCAGCTCAAGCAGCATGTCGGCGCCGATCGTGGTATGCGTCTTCATAATCTCGAACTCCTCGGGCGTAAGGCGCCCGGGCTTGTTGAGAATCGCATCGTCAATCGACATCTTGCCGATATCGTGCAGCGCCGAAGCCAGGGCAATCGTGGAGCGCTCCTCATTGTCGAGGGAGATCGCGCCGCTACGCTGGACCAGACAGCCAAGCAGCAGCTCGGTCAGCTTTTCGATGTTCGTAACGTGCCTGCCGCTCTCGCCGTTGCGAAGCTCCATGACGCCGGCCATGATGTCGATGAGCATGCGACTGTTCTTGACGCGCTCGTTGTACTGCTGGGACAGCAGGTTCGTCAGGCGGCGCTGTTTGGCATATAGGCGGATGGTGTTGCTTACACGGCGGCGCACGACACGGGAGTCAAACGGGCGGTTGATATAGTCTGAGGCGCCCAGCTCGTACGCGCGCAGAACCATATCATCGGAATCTTCGCTCGAAATCATGATGACAGGCAGATTGTCACTAACCGATCGGCGCGACAGACCGGCCAGCACCTCAAAGCCGCTCATGCCCGGCATGACAATATCCAGCAGCACGAGCGACAGCTCATCGCTATAGCGGTCGACCATGTCGAGCGCCGCACGACCGTTATCGGCCTCGAGGATGCAATACTCGTCCTTGAGCATCTCGTTGAGAATGGCTCGGTTCATCTCGGAGTCATCGACAATAAGCACCGAAGGTTTTTCGCTTTGGAAGGCCTCGATGGAATCGGCATCGGTCACGACCGTACCGGCTTTTGCCTTAGCGCGGCTCAGTAACTGGACAGCGCGGCCAACGCCCTCATCGACCGTCTCGCCATGAATGCGAACGCCACCAACACATGCCGTCAAGCTCACGTACTCATGGCCCGGAATAATCGTGGAACGAACGGCATCGGACACCTGATGCAGGCGACGGGTGAAGTCATCGGAGGGAATATTGGGCATGACGACCACAAACTTGTCGCAGCCATAGCGCACAAGCTCGTCAGTCGAACGGATTCCGCTGCGCATGGCTGTCGCCACAGCACCGAGCGCAAGGTCGCCGGCATGACGGCCACACGTATCGTTGAAGACCCTAAAATCATCAAGGTCGATCATCGCAACGCCGGCATTCATGCGGGCGCTACGGAGCTTTTCCTCGTAATATCGGCGATTGCGCACACTCGTCAGCACGTCGGTGTAGACAAGGTCCTCTTCTGCAGCCTCTTGCTCATCAATCGGACGCACCATTAGCAGGACGTGAGGCTCGCCCTCGACCTTTAGAGGACGCAGACGGGCGCGGTACTCGGTACCATCATTGAGCAGCTGCTCCGACACCTCATCGGAATCTGCCAAGGCCTCAAGACTCGACTGACGCAGACAAGGGCACCGATTGCCGGCGAGCAGGCAGTTAGGCTCGCTCTTAATCTGATCGGCCGACAGCAAACGCACCACGGGGTAGGTCTTCGCGACGCGGGCGACCTCAGCGGCAGCCTCCTCGTCGGTTAGATTGACCTCGTGATTATTGAGCATATGGGGCCCTTTCTATCGTTATACACGGCAACGGTGCATATCAATTGGTACAAGGGTAACATCTAACAGCTGAAGGCAAACGCGCGATTATCGTTACATTTTTATGACCTGGCAAGCGGCGGTAATGGAGCCGCGGGCGCGCGGTTATGGGCGCATTCATTAACAATGACGAAACGCTAACAACCCCTCTCCCCGCAGGTCATCGAGCGTGCTAACGCTCCAAGACATCGCGAACGGCATTTGCCGCCGTAACGGGGCGATCGCGCAGACCGTTATGCGCGCCCGGAATCGTCACAAGGGGGCAATCGAGATATTCGGCAGCCGCTCGCGTGCCAGCCTCGCGGGGCGTATCGATCGAGAGCTCGCCGAGAAGCACAGCCGACACCGCCTTTGACGCGCGGGCGCGCTCCCAGTCGGGAGCATATGTCATATTTGTTCCGTATTCATTGGCCATAAAGCAACGACCATTGCGCAGGGCATGTTTGGCTTCCGCTTCGGTCGTCCCAGGAGCCTCGGGGTCCAAGTCGCCGAGAGCTCCCAAGAAAAGCCGGAGCGCCCTTGAAACCTTTCCAGCCGCAATCATATCGAGCAAAATCGGAGCTGCGCCCATGCCGACGCCTTCGGCCGACACAGCCGGCTCATGCAGAATCGCACGGGCAACGAGATGGGGTTCGCTGCGAAGAAGCTCCAGCGCCACCAACGTACCGGCACTATGCGCAAGCACATTTGCCGGAGCGCCAACGTGTTCGATCACGGCTTGCAGGTCGGCGGCCTGAGCGGCAAGATCATAGCTGCCGTCTGCCGCATCGCTGCTGCCACCGCAGCCGCGGCGGTCGTAGGCAATTACGCGGTAGTTGCGGCTGAGCTCACAAGCGATACCGTCGAAAAATGTGCCGTCGACACAAGCGCCGTGCACGCACACCAAAGCAGGAGCATCAGGCGACACATCCGGGCCGGCATATTCGCGACAGGCAATCGTGGTGCCCGCATTCTCGACCGTAAAATCCATGTTGTGCCCCCATCATCAACGCCCATCCAGTTGCACGTCAGTACGGTTGAATGGGCCCGCATTGCCTTACGCCTTGTTAACAGATTAACTGTACCCGACCCGAGGCTTTTCATGGCACCGCATAATGAGCGACGTGAAAAAACGAAACTTGTAAAGCAAGGGCCCGCACCTTGCTTTGGAGCCGATGCTATGCTTAGGCACAATTGTCTTGAGGAGCATATGCCTATGTCTACGTTTTTGAATGCCAGCCCCATCTTTGGGCCCGTTCGCAGCCGTCGCCTTGGTCTCTCGCTCGGCGTCAACATGATGCCGGCCAGCGGCAAAATCTGCACGTTCGACTGCATCTACTGCGAAAACGGCCTCAACGCCGAGCGCCCCTGCCATGAGCCGTACAACACAGCCGCCGTGGTACTCGGCGCGCTCGAGGAAAAGCTGCGCGAGATGGCAGCCGAGGGCGAGCTCCCCGATGTGATCACCTTCGCAGGCAACGGCGAGCCCACCGCCGCACCGGAGTTTCCGCAGGCCATCGTCGGCGCCGTCGCGCTGCGCGACGAGCTTGCCCCAAACTCCAAGATCGCCGTACTTTCCAACGGCACGCGCGCCGACCGTCCCGAGGTGCACGACGCGCTCATGATGGTCGACGACAACATTCTTAAGCTCGATACCGTCGACCCGGCGTTTATCCAGCTGCTCGACCAGCCTGTTGGCCCCTACGACGTCGAGCACCAGATCGAGACGTTCGCAAGCTTTGACGGTCATGTCATTATCCAGACGATGTTTTTGAGCGGTGAGTACCGGGGCAAGTCTCTCGATAACACCGGCGAGGAGTACGTTGGTCCTTGGCTCGCGGCGCTCGAGCGCATTCGCCCGCAGGAGGCGACCATCTACACAGTGGCGCGCGAGACACCAATCGCCGGCCTTGCCAAAGCGGCGCCCGAGGTGCTCGACACGATCGCCGCACGCGTGCGCGCCCTCGACATTCCCTGCCAAGTGAGCTACTAGCAAAACCACGCAGCAGCTAGTGCCCGCCACCCCGCTCCATCAGTTGCGGTGATATAGTTCCTGTTTATGCTGTTAAACCGCTTAAATCGGAACTATATCACCGCAACTTATATGGACGCGTGGGTGGGCTATACTAGCTGCGGATGAAAGGAAGTTAGCCATGTATGACAAAGGACCCGTGCCTGGCCGCAACGACGCTTGCTGGTGCGGCAGCGGCAAAAAATATAAGAAATGCCATAGCGCCTTTGACGAGCGCCTTGAGCGCCTGTGGGAAGAGGGCTGGGAGGTTCTGCCTCGCACACTCTACAAGACGCCCGCCGATATCGAGGGCATCAAGCGCTCCGCCGCCATCAACGTGGGCGTGCTCGACTACGTAGGCGAGCACATCGCCGCGGGCATGACCACCAACCAGATCGACCAGATGATTTACGACTACACCGTCGAGCACGGTGGCACGCCGGCCGACCTCAACTACGAGGGCTACCCCAAGAGCGTGTGCACCTCGATCAACGATGTGGTCTGCCACGGCATCCCCTGCGATACGGACGTGTTGCACGAGGGCGACATCATCAACGTGGACTGTTCCACGATTCTTGACGGCTACTTTAGCGACTCGAGCCGCATGTTCTGCATCGGCGAGGTCTCGGCCGAGCGCCGGCGCCTGGTCGAGGTCACCCGTGCCAGCGTGGAGGCGGGTCTGGCCGCCGTCAAGCCGTGGCTGCCGTTGTCCGTGATGGCCGAGGCCGTGCAAAAGACGGTCGAGGACGCCGGCTTTAGCGTGGTGCGCGAGTACGGCGGACACGGCATCGGTAAGGAGTTCCATGAGGACCCGTTTGTGGGCTTTACCACCGAGGCGCCCGATGTGGACACCATCATGGCTCCGGGCATGGTCTTTACCATCGAGCCCATGGTCAACGCCGGAGCGCCCGACATCAAGATCAGCAAGGGCGACGGTTGGTGCGTGCGCACCAAGGACGGCAGCGACTCGGCCCAGTGCGAGGTACAGCTCGTGGTGACCGAGGACGGTTACGAGCTGCTGAGCTGGTAGCCGTGGATGCGCCGGATGCCGACGGGCACGCCCGTCTTGCATCCGGCGTTTTATTTGAGCGTTTTGCCTGATAAAACCTGCCAAAATTAACCTGTCCCTTTTTGGCAGGTCGAGCGGAGAGGACTGCTTGTGAACATCCTGGTTTTGTTGCCTGTCAACGACCGTCATCGCGCAATTCTTGAGTCGAGCGCTCCGGGCGAGGACTTTATCTACACGAGCGCCGATGCCGTCACGCACGAGCAGGTCGCCAACGCCGACGTAATCCTGGGCAACATCGACCCCGCCATGCTTACGGCATGCGAGCATCTCCAACTGCTGCAGCTGCAGACCGCGGGCTATGACGATTACTTGGCCGCCGGCACCGTGCCAGCCGACGCCAAGCTTTCCTGCTCGGTGGGCGCCTACGGCCAGGCCGTGAGCGAGCACATGTTTGCCATGGTCCTTTCCATGATGAAGCGCCTGCCCGGCTATCACGACTTGCAGCGCGAGCATCGCTGGGAGGATTTGGGGCCGGTCACCTCGCTCAAAAATGCCAATGTGCTGGTGCTGGGCGCGGGCGACATTGGTGGCCACTTTGCCACGCTATGCCGCAGCATGGGCGCGCACGTCCGCGGCATCAAGCGCCATCCGCTCGTCTACCCCATTGTGTTTGAGGACATGGACGGCATGGACGCCCTGCCCGAGCGCCTGGCCGAGGCTGACATCGTCGCATCCTTTATGCCCAGCACACCCGAGACCCGCGGCCTGGCGAACGCCGAGTTCTTCGCCGCGATGAAACCGGGCGCCTTCTTTGCCAACGGCGGCCGCGGCGACCTTGTGGTCGCCGACGACTTGGTTGCCGCCCTGGAGTCGGGACATCTCGCCGGCGCCGCGGTCGACGTCACCGACCCCGAGCCGCTGCCTGATACAAGCCCCCTGTGGGATGCGCCCAACATGCTCATCACACCGCATATCTCGGGCTGGTTCCACTTGGAGGCCACGCTCAACAATGTGGTCGACATTGCCGCGGAGAACTTGCGTCATCTGCAAGCGGGTGAGACGCTCCGCCGTTGGATCGAACACTAAGAATTACGCCGTTTTACAAACGGCGTAATGAGCCGACGCTGCGAGCCCGCCGTTTGGCCAACCTGCGGCGCTTTGCTGGCGCGGCCCTACCTGTGGGCTCTCGCTGACCATTATTCGACCAAAGGGGTCTAGCGCTATTTAAGCGTTGTTAGATAGCTTCTTGCATCTTCTACGTTCATTGCTGCGACGGGCGCATGCGAACAGAGCTTGACATCGTTGGTGACCAGTAAATCTGCTTGGGAGCGTATCGCTGCCGCAATGATTAAATCGTCTTCGTAATCGCTATGGAGATTACGCTGCTTGCTCGCCATCCATATGTCACTCAGGTCGCAGGGTACCGGCGTGGCAAGTTGCGACAACACGTCGAGGCAATCCCATGCAAGTGATGTCGCCGCCACGGCGGCATCTTGGGATAGTGAGCCATGCTCTCGCCGATACCATGCCTTATGTTCGCTTGAAATCAAATAGAACAGGTCTTTGGACGATGTCGCCGCATACAGCAAATCCACCTGCGCCGTGCATGCATCGCGTAAAAACTCAATCGCCGCCGAACGACCACGTCGTGAGGGAATGAAGTAATCGAGCCACACGTTGGTGTCAACCAAGATGCGCTTTAGAGCCTCACTCATAGAGCCAGCTCATCTCCTCGCCATAGCGATCCGCATATGCATTCCGTTTGAGCTCTTCGTCGTCCGATGGCTGAGCCCTGACCATATCGATTCCCGACTCACGGCAAGCGGCAGCGAACAGCTTCGATCCCTGATCCATGAGCTCGAGTTTACGTTTGGCGACCTTTTCGCGCTCGCGCTGTTCCGCCCGGGCACGACTGGGCAGCAGGATATCCTCGAGCGCACCGGGGCGATCGGCCAGCGACGCTGCAAGCTGCCAGAGCGCTCGCACCGCTTGGCTCGGCGTCATACCGGCCCTGGAGAGAGCAGCGTCGCCGCTCCTTTTAAGATCGGCATCAAGACGTACGTTGATCTGAGCGGCTGTTGTGGTCATGGCCCCTCCTTAATACTTCAGAATTATCATAAAACACTATGGTAGATACGTAAAGCATGTATAGCAATAAATTAGTATTAGCCGTGCTCCGTGCACAAAAAGCCGCCGAGGCACATTGCACCTCGGCGGCTACGCATCACCAATCTAGTTCGGTTTCATCCTTTGCATTTACCCAGATAAAACCTGGCAAAATAAACCTGTCCCTTTTTGGCAGGTTTTTAGAGCTCCACGCTTTCGGCGCCGTTGATGGTTAGGTTGCGCTCGTAGAAGGCCGTGAGGGCGCGGATGGCGTACATCACGTCGCGCACGCCGCCGGTCTCGTAGCTCGAGTGCATGGCCAGCTGCGGCAGGCCCACGTCCACGGCATGCATGCTCGCCTGCATATTCGACAGGTTGCCCAGGGTGGAACCGCCGGCCATGTCGCTCTTGTTGGCGAAAGCCTGCGTTGGCACGTCGGCGTCATCGCAGATGGCCTGGAACACCGCGCGGCTAAAGGCATCGGTGCAGTAGTGCTGGTTGGCGGCTTCCTTGATGACGATGCCGCCGTTGAGCACAACCTGATTGCGAGCGTCGCACTTCTCGGCGTGGTTGGGGTGCACAGCATGTGCATTGTCGCAGCTCACGAGCATCGAGGCGGCAAGTGCGCGATGGTACGACTCGTCGTCAAAGCCCAGCGAGCCGTTAATGCGACGCAATGCATCGGCCAAGAACGTCGACATGGCGCCCTGCTTGGTCTCGGAGCCAACCTCCTCGTTATCGAAGCAGCAGAAGACCGAGACATCGTGCGCGTTCTCGGCGCCCAAAAATGCCTGCAGCGAGGTGTAGGCGCAGGCCAGGTCGTCGAGCTTGGGCGTCGAGATAAACTCGTCAGCCCAGCCCCAAATGCGCGCATCCTGACGATTGACCAGGAACAGATCGCGGCCCAAAATTTGCTCGGGCTCAACGTCCAACTCGTCGGCGATCAGGGCGTCAAAATCTCCCTGCTTGAGTTCGCCGGTGCTGATGAGTGGGCACAGGTCGACGGCTCGGTTGGGAGCAAAGCCCTCGTTAACGCCGCGGTTCATATGGATGGCAAGGCTCGGGATAATAGCGACCTCACGCTCGGTGGAAAGCAGACGGCTCTCAATACGGTCGCCTTCGCGCACCAGCACGCGGCCCGCGAGTGCCAGCGGACGATCGAACCAGGTGTAGTCAATCATGCCGCCGTAGGCCTCGGTGTTCAGGCGCAGCGTCTCGCCCGCGCCGTCAAGCTCAGGCACGGCCTTGACCTTAAACGTCGGCGAATCGCTGTGCGACGCCGTGAGCTGAAAATGATAGTCACCGGCAACGCCGTCCTCGCCCCACGTCGCGGCCAGGTCCTCGCCCACCTTAAAGGCAACAACGCTCGAGGTGTTGCGCTGCGTGTAATAACGCCCGCCCGGTTCGATGTCCCACGCCGCATTCTCGGGCAGGTAGGTAAAGCCCGCCTCGTCGAGCTCGGCCATAATGGTCGCCGCCGTATGGAACATGCTGGGGCATGCCTCAATAAAGTCGATAAGGTCGTTGGCGGCCTCGATATCATCGGCCGTCACATGCGCGCGCTCGGGCGTTTCCTGATCCGTCATGCTCTCCCCTTTCGCTGGGTTGATGGTCCCTTCCAGCATACCCCGCCGCGCCAGCGCTGCACTCTTCATTCCGTGTTTAATCCCGCACCGCTCACCAAGTTGAGCCATCATGCCCGTGCACCTTTTGCGACAATTACGCTAACAGGACGAGAGGAGCCGCCATGAAGCCACGTAACATTGCCATCGCCTGCGGTGTCGCGGGAGTCGCCGTCGGCCTTGCCGCTGCCACCGGTATCGTTTATCACAAGCAAATCAAGTCCGCCGCGTCGCTCAAACGCTTGACCGGCTACGCGGATGGCTATGACCTGTACGCAATCGACATCGCCTACGACTACGATCTTGATCGCATCATCGCCGCTGGCGTGCGCGACGACCAGGCCTACATCGATGCCGTGGTGGCGCAGGTGCTGCCCGGTGTGCCGGTACATGTCCAGGCGCCCCAGTTTGCCTGCAGCGCTTTTGTCGCCGTAGATGCCGAAGGCCGCGTGCGCACCGGTCGCAATTACGACTTTAAGGACGACACCTCAGCGCTGCTGGTGCGCAATCACCCACGCGGCGGCTATGCCTCCATCGGGTTTGCCGCCCTTAACAACCTGGGCGATAACACTCCGCTTGACTCCGTCGCCGGACGGGCCGCCGCACTCATGGGCCCGTTTGGCCAGCTCGACGGTGTTAACGAATGCGGCGTGTCCATTGCCGTACTCACTCTGGATTCCAAGCCCTGTGACCAGGACACGCAACGCCCCGTCATCAATACCTCGCTCGCCATCCGTCTGGTGCTCGACCGTGCCGCCACCACGCAAGAAGCTGTCGACCTGCTTTCCGCCTACGACATGCACGCCATGGCAGGACGCGATTACCACTTCTTTATCAACGACGCCGCCGGTGACGCGCGCGTAGTAGAGTGGGATCCGCGCGATCCGGACCGCGCTTTCAAAGCGGCTCCTGTACGCCAGGTTACGAACTTCTACGCCTGCTATGGCGACGAAGTGCTGCCCAACCAAAAGAATGGCGAGCTGGGCCATGGTAAAGAGCGCGCCGTCGCAATCGCCGATGTCCTTGACGCCCATGTCGGTGCCCAGGACGAGGCAGTCGCTTGGAAGGCCCTTCGCGCCGCAGCCCAAGAGCCCAATCCGGAAGACATCACCAGCAATACGCAATGGTCGGTCGTCTTTGACAATACCGAACCCGCCGCCGCTATTACGCTGCGCCGCCACTGGGGCAACGTCGATGCCTTCGCACTGTAAGGAGCCAGGCCCGTCGACCTTACGTTCCCTGACGTTGCTTACATTTCCATACGCTTGAGCTAACACGTTTACCCCCGTATCAACAGTGTGCGGGGGTAAACTTATGCGCATGTTATAACTTGCCCGGAAGGATTCATCATGCTTAGGATCGGTCTTCTTACCAGTGGCGGCGACTGCCAGGCGCTCAACGCCACTATGCGCGGCATCGTCAAAACGCTTATGACAAATAGCGAAGAACCTATCGAGATCTATGGTTTTGAGGACGGCTACCAGGGCCTTATCTACAGCAGATTCCGCGTCATGACGCCCGCCGATTTTAGCGGCATCCTCACCCGCGGCGGCACCATCCTGGGCACGAGCCGTACGCCGTTCAAGCGCCTGGATGTTCCCGAGGCCGATGGCGTCGAGAAGGTGCCCGCAATGGTCCACACCTATCATAAACTGCAGCTCGACTGCCTGTTTATACTGGGTGGCAACGGATCCACCAAGACCGCCAACCGCCTGCGCGAAGAGGGCCTCAACGTTATCGCGCTGCCCAAGACCATCGATAACGACACCTGGGGCACCGAGTTGACGTTTGGCTTTACCAGCGCCATCGACGTCGCTACCAAGTGCATCGACGACATTCACACCACCGCGTCGAGTCACGGGCGCGTGTTCGTTATCGAGATCATGGGCCACAAGGTTGGCTGGATCCCGCTGTATGCCGGCGTCGCGGGCGGCGCAGATGTCATCTTGATTCCCGAGATTCCCTACGACATGGATAACGTCATCAAGACCATCGAGCATCGCATGGAGACCGGCAGCCGCTTTACTATCGTGGCCGTCGCCGAGGGCGCTATCTCCAAGGAGGACGCGGCGCTGTCCAAGAAGGAGTACAAGAAGAAGCTCGCCGAGCGCACGAGCCCGTCAATCGTGTACGACATCGCCAAGGAGATCGAGGCCAAGACCGGTCGCGAGACCCGCGTCGCCATCCCCGGCCACACGCAGCGCGGCGGTCAGCCCGACGCCCAGGACCGCATCTTTGCGACTCAGTGCGGCGTCGAGGCAGCGCTCGGCTGCCTGCGCGGCGAGTTTGGCTACATGATTGCCCTGCGCGACGGCAAGATGTGCCACATGCCGCTCGAGGATGTCGCCGGCAAGCTCAAGTTTGTCGACCCCCAGAGCGATCTGGTGCGCGAGGCCAAGGCGCTGGGCATCAGCTTCGGCGACGAATAGCCTCGGCTGGAACCGCCCCCATCGGAGCCCCTAGGGCTTACCTCCCAAATCGTCCTCGGACATGTCAGGACCCCGCCGTGCGCTTCGCGCGGCGGGATCCTTCCGTCCTGCGGAAAGATTTGGGAGGTAAGCCCTGGGGCCTCCTGCGGTAACTAGGGAGGCCGAGGCTATTCGTCTTCTTGCTGCGGGTGCCTAGGGTGGGGTGCAGCGTGCATTTTTGGGAGTTTTCAGCAGCCGTGGGTGCCTGCATACTGGATTTTGGGCGAAAAGCAGGCGCCATGAGCCGCATACTGTAAAAATGAGCGATCCTTGAGGTGCCGAGGGCTCATAATCAAGGCTTTCAACGCGGTTTTGTGCACCCATTCCCGCGCCCGCGGACTCCGGGATGCTGAATACTCCGGGATTTGCACGCCGCCCCCTGGGGTACCCGTGGGCAAAAAGCAACCACCCAGCCGAAATATGCATCCGGCGGGGCGGTTTATGCAGTACAGCGGCGTTGGATGCGCATGTCGCTCAGCGTTCTTGCCGACCGATGCAACGTCGTGCGTAGCCATTAATGTCTTCGGTGAAACCGTCAAGGTCGTCGAGCGTGATAACGTTATCGGAAAGCAAGTTGGCTATCTCATAACGCATGGTGCTGCGGCGAATATCGTTCACAAGCACTCCTGAGGACAGCTTGTCCCTATTGATACGCTCTTCTAACGCCCAAAATCTACTGGACGCTTCACTGCCACCGTTCAGTATCTCGATGTACTGGCCGATGAGCATTTCCATATAGCTTTCTTGCCATTTTGGGAGCAGCTCTTTAAACAGCTTCCAGTCGCTTTCAGTTACCTCGCCCATATTGCCTCCGTTCACCAAACAGACTTAGCCATTCGATTTTTATTCTATTTGGTATTTTCGCTCACAGCCGTGGATGAGGGGACCATCGGTCTTCGAGTTCGAGCTTGAATGAACCGTTTGCTACAAAATGCGCCTAATTACTACGATGATTCGAATGCCTTCGACCATGCCGAAAAGGGTGAAAGTAAAACCGCAGGTAGAAAGCTTGCCGATTTTTGAAAAAGATGGGTGTGGTCGGCCTCATCGAGTTCATCGTAGTAAATCGGCCTTTTTCTTGGCATGCGGCGAGTTAAATGCCAGTTCCCGTGTTGGAATTGCCCTGTCCATTCGTGAGTTGCGGTGAAATCGGGACTGTTAGACGCTCCAAGGTCCTCAACGGTCCGTATTTCACCGCAACTTGGAAGGGGCGAGCGGCGTTGGCCAAGCATTGTTGACGGGTTGGAACGGCTTAGGCTTGTTTGCGGCGCTTCCATTGCTTTCGGCACCAGCACATGAGTGCCTCTATGAAGGGAATCGTGATGAGGATGACCCATGCGGGATGGGGCTGTGCCAAACAAAGCCACATATAGAGGAACCAGGCAATGGCGGCTGTTGCACAGACGACGCCGATCAGCTTGGAGAGATGATGTCGGTCGATAAAGTCGCCCATCGCCTCGTAGACGGGAATCAGAAAGACCAGAAAGAGCCCCATACCCCACGTGCCGCAGATGATGCCGAGCGCGAGATAGGCGAGGACGACAAGTGCAGGAAAGGGAAACTCGTTCCATGCGCGACCGATCTTGGTGTGGAAATGCTTGCCATGATGGTCGAGCTTGTCGTGTGCCTCTTTCCAGCTGGAAAACGTCTCGCCGTCGATGGTGACGGTGCCGTCGTCATTGGTATGTACGCTGTGTCCATCGTCCTCTAGCGTATCGATATGCAATCCGCCCGGCCCCACATGGACCTCTTCACCCTTGCGCTCGTTAGCCACGTGGATGCCGCTCCAACCAACATGAACCTCTTCACCTTTGTTGGGGTCGACGACGTGAATGCCGCGTGCAAGGGAAATGTCGACAAGTGGCTTGCCGTCAGGATCCACGTGCTCGGTAGAAGACTCGGTGCCTTCAGTCTCGTCGTAATTATTTGCGTCAACGTCATCGTCGGCCGAGGTGTCGACATCGCTAGCCGCTTCCCCATATAGCAACTCATCCAGTGACACGCCATACAGCGCGGCGAGTGCAATAAGGTTATCGGTATCGGGCGAGGATTCGCTGCGTTCCCATTTGCTGACAGCTTGGCGGCTTACGCCCAACTGGGCAGCAAGAGCCTCCTGGGAAAGACCGGCAGCTCTGCGGCGATCGACGAGGCGCTGTGCCATCGCAAGATCCATAGTGGTTCCTTTCATGTGGCGACCGTAATCGAATGAGCCGAGTATGCCGAGAATAACCGGTAGCGACCACCATTTCTAGTTAGAATCTGCCCCAACCCTACCGCAACTTACTATCAGGCCACGCACCCGCAGAGTAGCTACGGGTGCCTAGGGTAGGATGCGGCGTGCATTTTTGGGAGTTTTCAGCAGCCGAGGGTGCCTGCATACTGGATTTTGGGCGAAAGGCGGGCGCTATGGGTCGCGTTCTGTAAAAAATGGCCAGCTCTTGAGGCGTTGGGGCTCAGAATCAGGGCTTCCAGCGCTGTTTTGTGCGTCCGATCCCGCGCCCTCGGACTCCGGGATGCTGAAAACTCCAGAATTTGCCCGCCGCCCCCTGGGGTACCTGCAGGCAAAAAGCAACCGCCCCGCCGAAATATGCAATCGGCGGGGCGGTTTATGCAATAAAGCGGCTGTGACACGTCACAGCTCGCTACAGTTTGAATCCCAGAACAGGCTACTCTGCGCTCTTGAGGGCGCCGACCATGTCGATCTTGTTGAGGGTACGATTGGTAGCGAGGTTGACGATAAACGTAAAGCCAAAGGAAAGCACCACGGCAAGCACGTAGCTCAGCGGCTCGACTTCGACGTCAAAGTACAGCGACGGCATCTGCAAAATGTACGTAAAACTCTCGGCCAGCAAGCCGCCCAGCGGCACGCCCAGCGCAGCGCCAATCGCCGTGAGGATCAACGTCTCCTTGTTGACGTAATGGTGCACCTCACCGCGACGGAAGCCCAACACCTTAATGGTCGCCAGCTCGCGCTCGCGCTCGGAGATATTCGTGTTGGACAGCGTAAACACCACCACAAACGATAGGCACGCCGCCATGAAGGTCACGAGCACCACGACCGAATTGATAATCGTAAAGTTCGCCTCATAGTTTTCCCAATGCTCGGCCGTACTCGAAATCGTAAGCCAACCGTCACTCTTAAGATTCTTGCTAAACGCAATCTGGTCGGCCGACGAACCCTTAAGCAGCACAAAGACGCCGTTAAGACGTGCGCTTCGACCGAACGCGCGCTCATAGGTGCCCTGCGTCATGTAAAGCGTGTTGCCCAGATAGTTAAGCGAAATGTCGCTGACTTTGACCTTGGCAACATTGAGCGACGAATCCTGGACGTGAGCCGTATCGCCCGGCTGAATCCCCAGCACCAGCTGTGAACTTTTGCTCAGATACACGTCTCCGTCACGCAAAGGCAGCGGTTCTTTGGACTCATCCTCCAGACGCACGTAATCGCCCAAGTCACTCGTGCGGTTATCGGGCACCACGATCAGCTGCACGGTCTCGCTCTTGCCGCCAAACGTAAAGGTGACGTTGTCGGTCATAATCGGCAGGGTCGAGGTCACGGTCACGTTGAAATCATTGGCCGCGCTGCGCTCATCCAATGCCGCGCACGTCTGCGAAAAATCGTCGGGATTGGCGACCGCCAGCAGGTCGTAGCGCGTGATATGCCCGTACTGTTTGGGCGAAAGCGCCACCGACGTGTCGCGAATGCCCATACCGCAGATCACGAGCGCCGTGCAGCCGGCGATACCGAAGATGGTCATAAAAGCGCGCTTTTTGTAGCGGAACAGGTTACGTGCTGCCACCTTGTTCAAAAAGCCCATGCGGCGCCAGATAAAGCCGATGCGCTCAAGCAAGATGCGAGAGCCGGCGCGTGGGGCCTTGGGACGCATGAGCGAGGCCGGGGTCTCGGCCATCTCGTGGCGGCAGGCGATAATCGTAGCGCCCACCACGCCCACGGCAAACAGCGCCGCCGAGACGATTGAGGACACGATGTCGTACGAGAGCAGCATCTGAGGCAGCGAGTACATGTCGTCGAACACCGTAAACAGGAACAGCGGCAGGCCCACAAATCCGATGATGTTGCCGAGCACGCCGCCGATCAGACATGCCCACAGCGCATAGTCCACGTATTTGGACAGGATGCGCTCGCGTGAATAGCCAAGCGCCTTGTACAGGCCAATAAGCGTGCGCTCCTCCTCGACCATGCGCGTGGCGGTGGTAAGACTGATGAGCACAGCGACGACAAAGAAGATAAATGGGAAAACCGTGGCGATGGCCTCGATCGAAGAACTGTCGCTCTCGACGCTCGAGTAGCTTGCGATGTTACCGCGGTCCTGAATGTACCAGGTGCATTCGCCCAGATCGGAAAGCTCGGCGCGGGCATCGGCAAAATGCTGGTCGGCGGCGGCGCGGCGCTGGTCCAACTCGGCCTGAGCCTGGACGCGCTCCTCGCTGCCCTCGGCCATACGGTTGATGTTATCCTGCTCGATCCCAAAGAGCATGGCGGCCTGACGCTCGGCCGTATCCAAGCTTGTCGGCGTGTCAACCGTCAACTCCTGGACGCGCGCCTTCTCACGCTCCTCGCGGATCTTCTCGATATTGCCTTTGACCTCGTTGATCTTTGTCGT
The DNA here is from genome assembly GCA_958408685.1 of uncultured Collinsella sp. Classification (GTDB taxonomy): domain Bacteria; phylum Actinomycetota; class Coriobacteriia; order Coriobacteriales; family Coriobacteriaceae; genus Collinsella. Next base: position 44,327 of record CATYLC010000012.1, read on the forward strand.
GTAGGCATCTGAATAGGAGTTAAGACTCTTGGCTCCCTCGACGATCACGTGGACTGCGGAGTAGGAAGAAGATGTCGCGGCATCCTCGCTCACATAGAACTTATAGTCCGCAGCCGAAGCAGCGCGAAAGGCGTTGACTGTCGAGTCGGAGCTCACGTCGGTAGGATCGAGGACCTCGGCCGTAATGGTGTAATCGCCCGCGGCAAACTGATCCTTGGCACTTTGGTTGGACGAGCTCGCGTCATTGGCGGCAAAGCTCACGGTATCGCCGAGCTTTTTGCCCGAAGCCTTCAGGAACTTCGATGTCACCGCAACCTCATCGGCGCTCTCGGGCAAATCGCCGTTCACGAGCACCGGCTGATCGATGTTCTCCTTGGAGAGACTTTGCACGACCACGCGCTCGCGCGTTGTGCCCACGGCGGTGTAGGCGGTCTCGGTGTAGATGCCCTCGACCGTCTCGACGCCGTCGACCTCTTGGATAGCCGCGAGATCGTCGCGCGTAAGGCCATAGGTCGACTGCACGTTAATGTCATAGACATTCTGCTGGTCAAAATAGGCGTCGACCGAATCGCACAAATCCTCGCAGCCCGCCTTAAGGCCGCACATCACGCTCACGCCAAGCGCAGTGATGACCACGATAGATAGGAAGCGCTTAAGACTGCCCCGAATCGTGCGGTAGATGCCACGGCGAAAAACCGTCGGCACCATATCGTTTGAGCTTTGAGCGGTACGGTAGGTCGCGAACTCCCGGTCGCGGCCCGCGTGCTCCGTATCGTGGTTTTGGCTGTTTTGGCAATCTTGGTCCATGGGCGCTACCACTCGATCGTCTCGATAGGCACGGGATTTTGCTGGACCGTCTCGCTCTCCACGCGGCCGCTCTTAAAGCGGATCAGGCGATCGGCCATGGGCGCCAGCGCGGAGTTGTGGGTGATGATAATGACCGTGATGTCCTGCTTGCGGCAGGTGTCCTGTAGCAACTGCAAGATCTGCTTGCCGGTTTTGTAGTCGAGTGCACCCGTGGGCTCGTCGCACAAAAGCAGCTTGGGATTCTTGGCCAGTGCGCGGGCAATGGACACGCGCTGCTGCTCGCCGCCCGAAAGCTGTGCCGGAAAGTTGCCCAGGCGCTCGCCCAGGCCAACCTGACGAAGCGTCTGTTCGGCATCAAGCGAATCGGGGCAGATCTGAGCCGCGAGCTCAACGTTTTCGAGGGCCGTCAAGTTGGGGACCAGATTGTAGAACTGGAAGACGAAGCCGACGTCGGCGCGGCGGTATTCCACGAGCTGCGCCTCGTTGGCGGAGCTCACGTCGCGCCCGTCCACCGTCACGGTGCCGGAAGTCGCCGTATCCATGCCGCCCAGGATGTTGAGCGCCGTGGTCTTGCCGGCACCCGAAGCACCCAGAATGATGGCGAGCTCACCGCGCTCGACCGTAAAACTCGCGCCGTCGAGCGCGTGAATGCGGGCGTCGCCCTCGCCGTATGCCTTGATGACGTCTTTGAATTCGATATAAGCCATCGATTAATTCCCATCTGGTCGGATAACTCCTTAGTATTACCCATTTCGCACCGACCAAAAAGGGACAGGTTCATTTTGGCAGGTTTTAGAGGCGGACGGTGAAGGTGATCTGGTTGCCGTGGCCGCAGACAGAAGCGCTCCCACCATGGGCTTCGGCGATGGCACGCACCACGGATAGGCCCACGCCCGAGCCGCCCGTCTTGGAGCTGCGCGACACGTCCGCACGATAGAAGCGGTCGAACAATCGATCTAGGTCGCCTTCGGGCAGCTCGTCCACGGCGTTCGAAACGACAAGCTCGGCCGAGCCTTTGCCCGCACCGCGCGAAACAGCACGCAGGCTCAGCTCGATAACGCTGTCTTCGCTTGCGTAGCGTGTGGCGTTGTCCAGCAGTAGTTCAACAACCTGCGCCACTGCCGCGGCATCGGCATGGGCCCGCACACCGCTCGCGATCGACGTCGACAGCCGCTTGCCGCGCGAAACCGCCACCGATTCAAACGGCGCCGCCGCCTTGTCCACCGCCTCCGAAAGATCAAACGATGTCATGGCAAAGCCCGCCGAGCCCTCGTCCATGCGAGCCAAAAATACCAGACGCTCCGTAAGTGCCGTCAGCCGCGCGACCTGCTCGTGAATGCTCTGCGTCCACTCACTCTCGCCGCTCTCAATTTCCTGTACCTCGTTAGCGGCATCAATCACGGCCAGCGGCGTCTTGATCTCGTGGCTCGCATCGGTAATAAAGCGCTTTTGCTTGCTGTAGCTCTCGACCATCGGTCGAATCACCGCGCCCGAGGCACCCGCCACAATTGCCAACACCGCCAGCCAGCCAATGCAGCTGATGGCCACGCTCGCGCTTAAAAACGAATGGAAGCTTGTGAGCTCGCGTGAACAGTCGACGAATACATAGGTTGTCTCGTCGCCCTGAACCGTAACCGTATAGCGGTAGTTACCAGAAAAGCCCGAGGTCAAACCCTTGGAATACAGTCCTGCAGCGATGCGGGCGGCACGCTTGGCGCCCACCGCGGCAATGCGAGCCGTGTTGACATCGGTCACCTGCCCGCCGGCAATCGACACCGTAAAGTAGCGCGTGTCGAAGGGAGACTCCGCCGTCATGCCTTCAAAATGCCCATCGCGAACGGCTGCCCGGTTACCGGTAGCAACCTTGCCGGCAACCGCATCCTGACCGGGATCGGTCTTGGACTCATCCGTCCAATCGATGCCGTCCTTGCCCGCCAAGATATAGTCCAGACGAGCGTCGGCCATCTTGCAGACATGCGAGTAGTTGACGATATTGATGCCGGCGATGATAAGCGTAAGCACGGCGGTCACGGCACCCATGACAACCAGGATGAACTTACGACGCAGGCGACGTCCCATTGCACTGGCAGCATCGGCGCGCCCCGGATTACCTGAGTCCGCGCCCATGCCGAGTTTTGCCGTCGTGCGCTTCCACCACGCACTCGCGCTCACGCCTATTCGCCCTCCTCAACAACCTCGAGCGAATAGCCCTGGTTGCGCGATGCACGAATCGCAACGTTGGCACCAAGCGCCGTCAGCTTTTTGCGCAGGTACGAGATGTAGACCCACACCACGTTGGCGCCTTCGGGCGCGTCCTCACCCCAAACCCCGAGCATCAGACGCTCGGTGGGCATGCGCGTGCCGGCGTTGCGCATAAAGAGCTCCATAAGCTGAAACTCACGATTGGCCAGGTGCTCCTCGCCCAAAGGCCCAACGAGCGTGCACGATGCCGTGTCGAGACGCACGTTGCCCACGCTGAGCGTCGTGGCGTCAATTGCCGTCGCGGCACGCGTCATGGCACGAATACGCGCAAGCAGCTCCTTGGCGTCAAACGGCTTGGTCAGGTAATCGTTGGCACCGGCATCCAGGCCCTCGACCTTATCGGACACCTCGCTTTTTGCCGTGAGCATAATGATGGGCAGACGCTTACCGGCGGCGCGTGTGCGCTTGAGCACCTCAATGCCATCCATGCCGGGCATCATGATGTCCAGGATTGCGGCGTCGTAATCGTTGGTGAGTAGATACTCGAGCGCCGTCAGGCCGTCGAGCGCGGTGTCGACCTCGTAGTCGCTATGTTGGAGAATCGCGGTAAGAGCGCGGGAGAGGCCGGGTTCGTCCTCGGCAAGCATCAACTTCATAGTTGCTCCTTTAGCGCATGGAAATACAAGCTTCGATACTGCCGATAATAGCGCACCAAAAGCTGCCTTAGCGCAGCCTTAGCCGCTCAACCTGCGCATTTTCAAATACGCAGGATATGGCTTAGCCAAACTTAAGGCGCACATGCCGAGCGCTTGTCTGTGTGCCGGCCGCGGTAGAACAGCTTTGTCACGAGGACAGCCGTACCACCTCGCGACGGCATGTCGAGACCATGCCATCCCCTTTGATGCCGGGGCCGCACTTATAGGCGGCCCCGCACCCATCCGATTGGAGAACACTATGGACAGTTTGTTCAACAGCAATACCGACGGCGTCACCGGCAGCGAGAGCGCCGAGCCCAATACGGCATCCCAACACGCAGCGAGCGATGTGCCCGCCACAGTCGTCAATCCGCTCTATGCGGGAGAGTCTGCTGGAGAGCACGCCATGCCCGCCGACACGTCGGCGCCCGCTCCCGATACCCGCGCATATGTCGCCGAACCCGCCCCGCAGCAGGTGGCTCCGGCAAAGGAGCGCGATGGCAAGCAGTCCGGCCGCGCCACCAACCTGCTGCTGGTCGCAACGCTCGCAGCCGTTTGCGGCCTCGCTGGCGGGCTTGCAGGTGGTGCCATCATGAGCGCCGCGACCGGCGGATCGGCCCAGGCCGCGCAGGGTGGCATGCAGGGCGGCGGGGCACCGAACGCAGATGGCGCCACCGGCAACAGCAACGGCGCCTCGGATGGTAGCGCTCCGAGCGGGCAGGCGCCCACGGACACACCCGACGTGAGCGGTTCTGTCGATGGCTCGACCGATGGCAGCTCAACCGACGCCCCGGACGATGCACCTGCGGACACGGGTGCCGACGCTGACGCCTCACAGACTTCCCTTTCCGCCTAGCTATCTGAACAGAGAGGCATCATTATGACCAAGCCCGACATCATCGCGCAAAACGTCCGCACCGTACCCGCCACCACGCAAAATCACCCTACATCTGCAGCCGCTCAGCCACGAACCGCAGCTTCAACGGCACAGGCCATCCAAAGCGAACCCTCCCCTTCTTCCATCCTCAACTGCGGCGAGCCGCGCGAAGTCGACTGCGACTTTGTCATCCCCGTCTTTAACGAGCAGGCCGAGCTCGGCTCCTCAATCATGCTGCTGATGGATCAGCTGCGCCAGATTTCGCTTCATGCCAAATCGTTTACCTGGCAGATTGTGATTGCCGACAACGCCAGCAGCGACAAGACTTGGGAACTCGCCCGCTTCCTCGCCTGCAAGTTTCCCTTTACACTCCGCGCCATCCGCATTCCCCAAAAGGGTCGCGGACGCGCCCTCAAAATCGCATGGAGCACGTCCAAGGCCCGCGTGCGCGCCTATATGGATGTCGACCTTTCCACCGATATTCGGCAGATTCCCGAACTTGTCGGCCCCATTCTGGACGGACGCGCCGACGTTTGCTTTGGCTCACGCCTGCTGCCAGCGTCGCGGGTGGAACGCTGCGTCAAACGCGAGCTTATCTCGCGCTCGTATAACCGCATGCTGCAGAGCTATCTGAGTGTGCATTTTCACGATGCACAGTGCGGGTTTAAAGCCATATCCGCCGAAGCCGCAGACACACTGCTGCCGCTCATCCAGGACAACGAATGGTTCTTCGATACCGAGCTTCTGGTCTTGGCCGAACGCATGGGCATCGCATCGTGCGAGTTCGCCGTGCGCTGGAAGGAAGACCCCGGCACCACGGTGCACATCGTCGACACGGTGCGCAAGGACCTTGCCGGAATGAAGCGACTCAAAGCGAGCGAGGGGCAGACAGGCGCTACGCCGACAAGCGCGTATCGTTATCCCCTCAAGCAGGCGGCGGATGCCTGATGAGCTTTGATACCCTTCGCCGATCAGCACATGTCTCGCAGGGGGCGCGCTCTCTTCGCCGCGAGCTGTGCGCGTCCTCGGCTCCATCGCTCGCCCCCGCCCGTGACCCGATCGACTGGATCGCCGTTGCACTGCTCATGCTTGCAGCCACATTCGTCTTCTTTTGGAACCTGACCGCCTCGGGCTACGCCAACGAGTTTTACAGCGCCGCGATGCAGGCGGGCTCCAAGAACTGGGAGGCTTTCCTGTGGGGCAGCTTGGATGCCGGCAACGCTATCACCGTCGATAAACCACCCGCATCCATCTGGCTCATGGCGCTTTCGGTGCGTCTGCTGGGTCTGAGCTCGTTTGCGATCCTGCTCCCCCAGGCGCTCATGGGCGTTACGTGCACGTATTTGCTGTACGCCACCGTGCGCCGCGTTTGGGGCAACGCCGCCGGCATCGTGGCGGGCATCGTGTTTATCACCGCGCCTGTCGCGGCCCTCATGTTCCGCTTTAACAACCCCGATGCCCTGCTCATCTTGCTTATGCTGAGCGCCGCCGCCTGCGTACTGCGCGGACTCGAGCTGCCAGCGGACCGTCACGACAATCGCATGCGCACCCGCTGGTATGCCGCGGCCGGCCTGCTAATCGGTCTGGGCTTTTTGACTAAGCAGTTCCAGGTGCTTTTGGTACTCCCCGGTTTTGGCTTGGCCATGTTGTTGCTTTCGCCCACGACTTGGCCGCGCCGTCTGCTCGACGCTGTCGTGGCACTCGGTGCCATGGTTGTCGGCGCCGGCTGGTGGGTAGCGCTCACCGTGCTGGTGCCGAGCGGCTCGCGCCCCTACTTTGGCGGCTCACAAACCGACTCGTTTATCGAACTTACCTTTAGCTACAACGGCCTGGGGCGCCTGACCGGCAACGAAACCGGTTCGGTCATCCCCGGAGCGTCCGAGGCGCTCAACGGCGCCAGCCAAGGCGGCATGTGGGGCGAAACTGGCCTGTTCCGTCTGTGGACAAGCGACTTTGGCGACCAGATCACCTGGCTCGCCCCCATCGCCTTCGCCGCCATTATTCTCGGCCTTATCGCCGCCACGCCCGCCAAAAAGGGACAGGTTTATTTTGGTAGGTTTTATCTGGGAAAACGCGGGCGCGAAGTCGACCCGGACACCGTCACGCGCATTCGCCGCGCGCAGATTGTCATCTTTGGCACCTGGCTTGTCGTGACCTGGCTCGTCTTTAGCTTTATGGCCGGCATCTTCCACGCCTACTACACCGTGGCGCTCTCCCCCGCCATCGCGGTACTGGTCGCCACATGCGGCGCCAGCCTGCTTGAGCTTCGTAATCGTTCCTGGATGCCGAACATCGCGGGGCTTCTGATTGCCATGACGAGCGCCTGGGATATGGCGCTGATATTACGCTCCGGCAGCTTTGTCTGGCTGGGCGTCTGCATCGGCGTGATTGGCGTGGTGGCAGGACTTACACTCTGCATCATCGGCTTTTGGATGCAGGATCGCTTGCCTACGACATGGCCTTTGACTCTGAAACACGGCGCCCGCGGCGTTGCGGCGATCGGCATCGTTGCCCTCTTAGCTGGGCCGATTGTTTGGACCGCTTGCACGATTTCGACCGGGCACACCGGCTCGATCGTCACGGGAGGACCGAGCGGCAGCATGGGCGGTGGCCCTGGCGGTGGCGGCCCCGGCAGCAACGGGGCTACGCCTGACGGCGGGTCCGGCCTGCTCAGCGGAACGTCCGCCAACGACAGCCTGATCGGGCTGCTCACGCAAAATGCCAGTGGTTACCGCTGGGCGGCGGCGACCACTGGCTCGCAAAACGCCGCAAGCTACCAGCTGGCAAGCGAGCTTCCCGTCATGGCCATCGGCGGCTTCAACGGATCGGACCCCGCGCCCACGCTCGATGAGTTCAAGGCCTACGTTGCACAAGGCCTCATCCGCTACTACATCGCAAGCGGCGGCATGGGTGGAGGCATGAGCGGCACGCAGATGGGCGGCTCGGACGCTGCAAGCGAGATCGCCGAATGGGTCGCTCAAAACTACACGGCCCAGACCGTCGGCAACACAACCGTCTACGACCTGCAAGAGCAATAGGGGTTTCCTGCCGTTAAACGAAAGGCGCCGCGAAAGGACAGCGACTCGTCCTTTCGCGGTGCCTTCGCCATGCAAAGTGTTCGGGCACTACTCCTCGTACGCGCCCTCAAGCCGAAGCAGCCACTCCTTGCGGTCGAGCCCACCGGCATATCCGTTGAGCGAACCGTCTGCCGCGACCACGCGATGGCACGGCACAATAATCGAAATGGGATTGCGTGCAACCGCGGCCCCCACGGCACGGGGAGACACAACGGGTGCCTCGTTTCCCGGTACACGATGTCGAGCCGCAACACGCTGGGCGATCTCACCATACGTAGCGACCTCGCCACGCGGGATTGAAAGCAGCTCAAACCAAACCTCGCGCTGAAACGCCGTACCAATCATATGCAACGGCGGCGTAAACCGAGGCTCCTGCCCCGCAAAATAAGCATTCAGCCAAGCCCAAGAACGCTCAAGCACCGAAGATGCCGCACCATTTGCGGGACTTACCGACGACATGCCACCGGTACCGGAAACCGCGTCGGCGCCTTCAACATGTTCGGGATCTTCTTTGAGAAGCGTGGAGCCAAAGTGCTCCTGCCCCTCAAACCAAAGCCCCGTCAAACCGCGGCCATCAGCGGCAAGCAAGATTTCGCCCAAAGGCGAAGCAAACGTCGTCGTGACCACCAGCGGCTCCTTTCAAAACTCCGCACCATAATACCGCGAATTGTGTAGACAACTTCAATCGACCCCAAAGTTACCCAAGGCAGCAGGCGCACAGCGCCGAGGCCGCCACCGGGACCAGGGCCCGCAACAGCCGCGCGCCCCCACATCAGGCCAGCGGCCCCAACCAACAACGGCCCCATCGCAGACTGCTCGCAGCCGAGTCACCGCAGGCGGGGGCCGGGCTTAGCTTTCAGAACACTCCGCAGACCAGTGTGGCGCCTTGTCCGCGGCTCCGAAGGAGCAGGACAAGGCGCCACACATGGTCGAGGACGTTCTGAAAACTAAGCCCGGCCCCCGCCGGACAGGTCACACTACTCGCAGAGCAGCTTAGCGATCTGGACGGCGTTGGTTGCCGCGCCCTTACGGATTTGGTCGCCGCAGCACCAGAAGGTGATGCCACGCGCGGCCTCGGGGTTCGAGATGTCGCGGCGTACGCGACCGACCCAAATCAGGTCCTGGTCGGAGGTGTCCATCGGCATGGGGAAGCGGTCGTGCGCATCCTCGGCGCCCATGTCGTCAACGAGCTTCACGCCCGGAGCGGCAGCCAGCGCAGCGCGGGCCTCTTCCACCGTGATGTCGCGCTCAAACTCGAGCGTAATGCTCTCGGAGTGCGAACGCAGCACCGGCACGCGCACACAGGTGCAGTTCACGCGCAGCTCGGGCAGGTGCATGATCTTGCGGCCCTCGTTTTGCAACTTCATCTCCTCGGAGGTAAAGCCCTCCTCCTTGACGCCGCCAATCTGCGGAATCAGGTTGCTCGCCAGCTGGGCGGCAAAGGCGCGCGGCTCGGGAATCTCCTCGTCACGGCCCAGAGCGGCCAGCTGAGCCTCGAGCTCGGCCATACCGGGCGCGCCAGCGCCCGAAGCTGCCTGATACGTGGACACGATCATACGCTTCACGCCGGCAAGCTGGTGCAGCGGCCAGGTGGGAACCAGGCCGATGATAGTCGCGCAGTTGGGGTTGGCAATCAGGCCGTGGTGCCACTCAATGTCATCGGCATTGATCTCGGGCACGACCAGCGGCACCTCGGGATCCATGCGGAAGGCGTGGCTGTTATCGACTACGACGGCGCCGCGCTTGACGGCCTCAGGCAGCAGCTCCTTGGCGATATCGTCGCCGGCGGCGCCGAGTACGATGTCGCAGCCCTCAAAGGCCTCGGGGCAAGCCTCCTCAATCACAACCTGCTCGCCGCGGAACTCAACGGTCTTGCCTGCAGAGCGCGCGCTCGCTAGCAGCTTGAGCTTACCGACCGGAAACTCCTGCTCGTTGAGGCACTCGAGCATCTGGGTGCCCACGGCTCCCGTGGCGCCCAAAATAGCAACCGTGTACTGTTTCATGCTTCCCCCTTTAAAGGTTGTGGCTATCGCCCGCACGCCAAGCAGGCCGAATATTGTTGCCAGTGTATACAAGAACGGGGCGGACACGAAACCCGCCCCGTCGAAACGAAACCGAAACGAAACGCCCCGCCTTAGTTTTTTGAGACATGACCCAAAAATCTACCGAGCAGTCGCTACTTTTTGAGCGCGGCCAGAGCGGGATCGACCGGCGCGGGAGCCTCCAGGTCGGAGACCTTCACAATGCCGTTCTCATCGGAGAAGGCACGGTAAATGGTCCGAATCGCTAGGTCGAAGTCCTTCTCCTCGACACCGATAATGATGTTGATCTCGTCACAGCTCTGCGAAATCATACGCACGCTCACGCCGGCCTGGCCGAGCATGCCAAACAGATGGCCCGAGATACCTGCACGACCGCGCAGGTTGCGGCCGACGGTAGCGATGAGCGCCAAGCCCTCGACAACCTCGATCTCGAGCGGTTCGACCTCCTGCTGGATGTCGCCCACGAGTGAGTACAGCGAATCGTGCACATCCTGCTCCTGCACCACGGCGCCAAAGCGGTCGACACCGGTGGGCATGTGCTCGACGGAAACGTCATAGCGCTCGAACACCGAAAGCGCACGGCGCATAAAGCCGACGCGGGGCTTGGTGCGGTCGCGGGCGACGTTGATGGCGACAAAACCGCGCTTGCCGGTCACGCCGGTAATGATGGGCTCCGCCTCGCCTTCATCAGCCGTCTCGCTAATGATGGTGCCGGGGTCCTGCGGCGCATTGGTGTTCTTGATGACCAGCGGAATGCCTGCCTCGCGCACGGGAAACACGGCTTCCTCGTGCAGGACGCTTGCGCCCATGTACGAAAGCTCGCGCAGCTCCTCGTAGGTAACGCGCGCAATGGGCTGAGCCTCCGGAACAATACGCGGATCCGCAGAATAGAAACCCGAGACGTCGGTCCAGTTCTCGTATAGGTCGGCGCCCAGGCACTTAGCCAAAATCGAGCCCGAGATATCGCCGCCGCCACGATCGAGCAGCTTGATCTGGCCCTCACGCGTCGCGCCGTAGAAACCGGGCATAACAAAGCCGCCCTGCTGACCGTACTCCTGCACCAGCTCGGAGGTGCGGTTCATGCTGAGCGTACCGTCGTGATGGAACGCAACGACCGTCGCGGCATCCAGGAACGGCAGGCCCAGGTACTCGGCCATCAGGCGAGCGGTGAAGTACTCACCGCGGCTCACGAGCTCCTCGGTGGAGTAACCGCCCGAGCGGGCGCGCTCGGCAAAGGCCGCGAACTCCTCACGGATGGGATAGGTGAGCTCCAGCTCGTCAGCGATATCAAAATAGCGCTGGCCAATGTCCTCAAGCAGCTCCTCACACGACACGTGGTACTTAACGTGCGCATTGACCAGATAGAGCAGGTCGGTCACCTTGGTGTCACCCTTAAAACGGCGACCGCAGGCGGAAACCACCACAAAACGGCGAGCCGGGTCGGCATCGACGATGGCCTTGATCTTCTTGAAGTGTTCGGCGTCGGCGACCGACGAGCCGCCAAACTTGGTAATCTTAATCATGGGCTGGAGGTTACCTTTCTAAAAAGCCTCTGCGAACCTATTTTGCACGCTCTGATACCATGGTTTCACCGATTGGGACCAAGGCATCCGAGGAGCAGTGTTATATGGGAACTTATCATAGTACACGAGGACGCACTTTATCGTGCTCAAGTAAGGTGGCAATCCGTACCGGCATCGCTCCCGACGGGGGTCTGTTTGTCTCGGACGAGCTCGGCACCCAGCAGGTCGATATCAGCTCGCTTGCAGATAAATCGTACTTTGAAATCGCTCAAGATGTGTTGGGAATGTTACTGAATGATTACACGGCCGAAGAAATTTCGGCGTGTGTCGACGAAGCATACCGCGGCACGTTCGCGAGTGAAGAGGTTACGCCGCTCGTCAAACTCGACGCAGCGCCGGGCACCGACGCTCCTCAAACCTATGTGATGGAGCTCTTTGGCGGCCCCACGAGCGCCTTTAAGGACGTCGCCCTGCAGATGCTCCCCCGCCTCATGGCCCGCACCTCCGCCAAGGACGGCGGCGCCGAGCGCATCATGATCGTCACCGCCACGTCGGGCGACACGGGCAAGGCCGCGCTCGCCGGTTTTGCCGACGCCCCAGGCACGGGCATCACCGTCTTTTATCCCGAGGGCAAGGTCAGCCGCGTCCAGAACCTGCAGATGTCCACACAGGAGGGCGACAACGTCGCCGTCTGCGGCATCCGCGGCAACTTCGACGACGCCCAGAGCGCCGTCAAGCGCATCTTTGCCGATAAGGAGCTTGCCGAACGTCTAGAGGCCGCCGGTACGGTGCTTTCGAGCGCCAACTCCATCAACGTCGGCCGCCTGGTGCCGCAGGTCGTCTACTACTTTGCCGCCTATGCGCAGCTGCTGCGCGCCGGCGCCATCGAGGCCGGCGACGCCGTGGAGTTCTGCGTACCGACCGGCAACTTTGGCGATATCCTGGCCGGCTACTATGCCAAGCGCATGGGCCTGCCCGTCGCCAAGCTCATCGTCGCAAGCGACAAGAACAACGTGCTGGCTGACTTCCTGACCACCGGCGTCTACGACCGCAACCGTCCGTTCTTCACGACCATCTCGCCGTCGATGGACATCCTCATCAGCTCCAACCTGGAGCGCATGCTCTACTTCCTGTCCGATGGCGACTGCGAACTCGTTGCCGGCCTTATGGAGCAGCTGGCACAAACTGGTCGCTACGAGGTTCCCGCCGACCTGCTGGCAAAGATTCAGAGTGTCTTTGGCTGCGGTTGGGCAAGCGAAGACGAGGTCCGCGCTGCCATCAAGAGCTGCTGGGACGCGAACGGCTACGTGATCGACCCGCACACCGCTTGCGGCTATCACGTCTTTGACAAGGTCGCCCCCGCCGAGGGCGCCAAGGCCCGTGTGCTGCTTTCGACCGCCAGCCCCTACAAGTTCCCGCGCGCCTGCTGCGACGCCCTGGGGCTCGACGTTCCCGAGGACGACTTTGAGGCTATGCGCGTACTCGAGCAGGCCACCAACACGGTCGCCCCGACCCAGCTCGCCGAACTCGAATCCAAGCCCGTCCGCTTCGAAGACGTCTGCAACGTCGATGAGATGGCAAGCTACGTCGAATCCGCAGCAAAACGAATGAGCACCAACTAGATCCCTTATTAAGCGCCGGCGAAAGCCGGCGCACTTTCTTTCATCAGATAACCCCCGGGATGATGACGAACGCGCACAGCGTGCCTGGCTGTTTAGTTCGTCGCGAGTTCCGCACGCAAAGGAAGCACTTAATGTGCTTTCCGTCTTGCGCAGGACTGCCCGAGCAGCGAACTAAACAGCCAGGCACGCCAGGAGGACCCACATGATCAAAATCACCGTCCCAGCAACCAGCGCCAACTTGGGCATTGGCTACGATACCCTCGGCATGGCCGTCAGCCTCTACTCGCACTTTACCTTTGAGCGCGCCGATAAACTCGCCATCACGGGCTGCCCCGAAGAGTTCCAAAACGAGGACAACCTGGTCTACGTCAGCTTTGTCGATGCACTGGCCGCATGGGGCGAGCCGGCTTTTCCCGTTGCCATCGACATTCAGACTGACGTTCCCGTCGCCCGCGGCCTAGGCTCCAGCTCCACCTGCGTCGTCGCCGGCATTATGGCCGCCGCCGCACTGACAGGCCACACCGTCGACCGTGCCGAGCTTGTTCGCATTGCCACCGAAGTCGAGGGGCATCCTGATAACGTCGCTCCCGCCATCCTTGGCGGCGCCGTCTGCTCCTTTACGCCGACCGATTCGCTCCCCCAATGTCTGCGCTACGAGGTGAGCGATCGCTTGCGTTTTATTACCGTGATTCCGCCCTACGAGGTACATACGAGCGAGGCGCGCAAGGTCGTGCCGCAGGAGATTCCACTCTCCACCGCCGTATGGCAAATGGGCCGCATCGCCGGCATGACGCGCGGCCTGGAGACCGGCGACCTTGACCTGATTGCCGCCGCTAATGACGACCGCATTCAGGAGCCCTATCGTCGCCGCCTGATTCCCGACTACAACGCCGTGCGCGACACCTGCCTTAACGGCGGCGCTAAAACCATCTGGATTAGCGGCTCGGGCTCGACCCTCATGGCTGTGACCGACGACACCATCGTGGCAAAGTTCTTGCAGGTCAAGCTGCGCGAGCAGTTCCCCAAGTGTGACACGCACATTCTGACGTGCGACACCGAGGGCGCTCAAATCGAGTACCTGTAGACATCCTCCCCATATACCTGTCCGGGACGGTCGGGATGTTCCCTCAAAATCGTCCTCGCGCATGAAGGCCCCTTGCCCTGCTCCTACGGAGCGACGGACAAGGGGCCTTCGCGCTGCGGAATGATTTTGAGGGAACATCCCGACCGTCCCTGCGCCTACCTTGCTGAGGATGTCTACAGGGACCCACGCTTTGAAGGGGCGCCGAGCTGATAGTTGATTTTTATTGGCAGGGGCTCTTGCTGGTAAGGAGCACTTGCTAGAGGCAGGCCTCGGCGATGCGCTTTTTTAGTTCATCGATGCCGATACCGGTCTGGGAGCTTGTGATGATTACGTTCTCGGCAGGGACGTTGAGCTGCTTTTTGATGGCTGCTGCCTGGCGGGCCTGTTGGGTGCGGCTGAGCTTGTCGGCCTTGGTGAGGCAGACGATAAAGTTGAACTCGTTGCCCTGCAGGTAGTCAATCATGTCGTGATCGAGCTTGCTGGGGTCGTGGCGGATATCCACCAGAGAGACGACCAAGTTAAAGCTGCGCTCGGAGTCAAAGAAATCGCCAATGAGCTCGGCCCAGCGATCGCGCTCGGCCTTGGAGCGACGCGCGAAACCGTAGCCCGGCAGGTCCACAAAGTGCACGTCGTCGGCCTCAAAGAAGTTGATGTTGCTCGTCTTGCCCGGCGTACTCGAAACCTTAACCAGGTTCTTGCGGCCGAAGAGCTTGTTCATGATGGAGGACTTGCCCACGTTGGAGCGGCCGACGAAGCTCACCTCGGGACAGGTGGACTCGGGAATCTGCGAAACTTTGCCGTAGCTGGCGACGAACTTGGCAAGCTGGTAGTTAATGGAATCGGCCATGGACACTCCTTGGTCGTAGGTTTTTACAAAACGGGCGTGCTATTACGCGGCGGCGATACGACGAACGATGTCAAGCGTGATGCCGCTCGCGGTACGAGCGTACTCGTCCAGATCGAACTCGCGCTCGCAAAACGCGTCATATGCCTCGTCACAATTATCGCTGATAGCGCGCAGCACCAGGCAATCGACACCATTCTTGGCCGCGATGTGCGCAATTGCCGCGCCCTCCATCTCGACGCAATCGGCATGCGTGGCCTCAATCGCAGCGTTACGCATGGCGTCACCCGTAACAAAGCGGTCACCCGTGGCGATAGTGCCACACAGGAACTGCTTGGGGTCCTTCTCCGCAGAATTCTCATCCGCCGAGGCATCCACAAATCCATGCTCGGCAAGCACGGCGGCGGCAACATCAGCCAACGCCGGCGTCGAGGCAAACTCTTCGAGCCCCGGAGCGGACTCGGCGATAAGTGCCGTATCGGTATCCAGATAGCGCAGGCACTTGCCTATAACCACGTCGTTAATATGCAGTTTAGGGTTAAGGCCGCCCGCAATGCCCGAAAACACAACGGCCTGCGGGGCGTATTTGCTGATGAGATGCTGCGTTGCGGCAGCGGCGTTCACGGTCCCCATGCCTGCCGTCGTGGCGACTACCGTCAGACCCGAAAGCCCACCGTTCACAACGGTCAAGCCTGCCTCCTGCGACTCATACGCGCCACTCAGCTCTTCCTTAATCTGCGCAACCTCTTTTTCGAGCGCACCGATGATTGCGATGGTAGGCATACCATCCCCCAAACCTGTGAAAACTGCTTATCCACGGTATGGTACCAGCATTTTGGCTCAACCGTGTCTGCACCAAGCCGTTAGGCCAGTACAGCTCGGATATCATAAAGGGGCAAGAATGGCTTGTTAGCCGATGGCCGACCTGAGCTCCGCACGGCGCTTTTTCATACCGGCCATAACGGCATTGCGCAGCTCGGGCATGCGCGCGGTATCCATCTGGGGCACGCCCTCGAGCTTATAGGGAATGCCCAGTTGCTCGTACTTGACGACACCCATCGTGTGATACGGCAGCATTTCCAGGCCCACCACGTTATGCCATGGAGCGATGAGGCGACCGAGCTTCTCGCACTCCTCCACCGTGTCGGTAATGCCCGGCACCACCACGTGGCGGATAACGACCTTGATCTTGCGACGTGCAAGCTCATCGCCAAACGCCAAGATGCGTGCGGGATCGCAACCGGTCAGCTTTTTATGCTCGACCGGATCGGCATGCTTAATATCGAGCAGTACCATGTCGGTCTCGTTGAGCACGGCATCGAACTTCTCGGGATGCTGGGGGTCGAAGGCGTAGCCACAGCTATCTAGGCAGGTATGTACACGACCATCGGGGTTGCCGTGCATTGCGCGGAACAGGTCGGCTAAAAACTCGGGCTGCAGAAGCGGCTCGCCACCGGACACCGTAATGCCACCGCTGCGATAGAACTCGTGGTTACTCTGGAACTCATCCATCAGATGCTCGACGGTCACCATCGTGCCGCCGTTAACGGACCAGGTATCGGGATTGTGGCAATACGCGCAGCGCATGGGACAGCCCTGAACAAACACCACAAAGCGGATGCCGGGTCCGTCGACCGTACCCATCGTTTCAATCGAATGTACTCGGCCCAGGGCAAACGTGGAGTCCTCGGGACGAGCGTCCACACCCTCGAGCGTCATTTCTGCCATTCGCGCTACCTTGCCTCTCCTTGGATGCAACCAATTAAAATGCCAGAGCCATTCTAGCCCATGCGTTTGCGTTTAAACGTCTCGGACTAGAACGGCACGTTTTAATCTATCCCCCATCACCATGGCTGGGGGCTACGTCGAGATGTCAGGCTGAAGAACGCTCGCCTGCGGCCTTTACGCCTTAAGCGTGAGCACCGCACCGAAGGCGGTCGGGCCGCAATGGCTCGAGATGACGCCGCCGACCTGAGTCCAGGTAACGTCCTTAAAGCCCAGGTCATGCGCATAGACTTCCATGTCATCGCGCAGCTCCTGGGAAAGGCCCACCGAATACGCCAGGCCAATGTGCGAGTAGTCAATCTCGCCCTTCGCAACCATGTGGTCAATAAAGGCGCGGGCGCACTTGAGCATAGAGCCGCGGAACTTCTTGCTCGCCACGAACTTGCCGCCCGTCACCTCAATGCAGGGCTTAATCTTGAGCAGATGGGCGCCAAGGAATGCGACGTTGGACAAGCGACCGCCCGCCTTAAGAAAGGCAAGATCGGTAGGAACAAAGCCCAGCAGCACGCGGTCCATGACGGAATTCGTAAATGCAAAGATCTCGTCGACGGTGGCATTGGGGTGAGCCTCGATGTATTTGGCGGTCTCGACGACAACGAGCGACTGGCCCACCGAGACAAAGCGCGTGTCCATGGAGAACACGTAGTCGCGACCCTTGGCGGCGATCTTCGATGATTGATGCGAGCAGGTCGTGGCCTCGGAGTACGCAAGATGCAGAATGGTCGCATCGGGCTGCTCGGCATGGATACGGTCGTACACGCGGGAGAAATCTGCCGGCGCGCAACCGCTGGTCCTGGGCATCACGCCAAACTCGTTGCAGCGCGAATAAATCTCGAGCGGATCGATCGAACCATCCTCAACGGTCTCGTCAGCAATCGTAACATGCATGGGCACACGCACGATGCCATAGCGTTCGCAGAGCTCCGGCGTCACATCCGACCCAGACTCAACCACGATTACGTACTTGCCCATTCTTATCACGACCCATCTCAACGTTGGCTTTTTAATATGTGGCGCACGTCCGCCGTCCTACTGTGCAACGGCCCCCAAGCACCAAAGAGACGCCGCCCCTTGCACACAACAAAGGACAGCGTCTCCCTGGAAAACTCCGTGCTTATCTAGGATTCCATACGGTTTATTAAGGAGTGTTACTTATTCCGCAAGCGGTAGCTATACGCGATAAACGGTAGTTGGCCGCGGCAACTGCGACACATTCCGCCCAACAAGTCCAATCGTGCTCCATACACGGTTAATGAGCGAGGCGGTAAAAATTCATCGACGCCGCACCCTCGGCATGCAGCTCCATCGCCGGAACCGCCGGCGAATAGGTACGGCTCGTAAGTGCTGCCTCGCCGCCGTTGGCAAAAATCTCGACCATCGTAGTGTCTGAAAGCACGCGCAGGTCGCGAAGCTCGCTGAGCTCGATCGACCTCCGGTCGCGTCCATAGCCTTCGTCGCCCATATCGAGGGTAAGCATCCCGTCCGTATAACGCACAAAGACACCCTTGCGGATCTCGAGCTCGACCATCTTGGCGCCCTCACAGGAAACCACAAGGTCAAACAGGCGGCCCGGCTCCTCAACGGTTTCACCGCCTGTCGCGCGAACGCAGTCGCCGCGCATCCTCTCAATCTCGTGCACCGGCTGCTGACAGAGCTTACCATCGCGCATGCTCAGCTCTCGCGGCACCGTCAACGCGCACTGCCACCCGCGTGCCACCGTCGGGCTTTCTGCCGTCGCATCGGGACAACCCGACCATCCGATCATCAAACGTCGACCCGCAGCATCCTCAAAGGACTGCGGGGCATAGAAATCAAAACCGGCATCAACCATCGGAGGCATGCCCTGGCCGACGATCTTAAAGCTCGGCGCCCCCCAATCGGCCTCGATGGAGAACCACACGCACTGATGCGGATTGCGGTAACGCCAGCCATCGGCGGGCACGCCCTGCGGACAGCAAACGAGAATAAGCTCGCCATCGAGCTCAAACAGATCAGGACACTCCCACATAAAGCCAAACTTCTCGCCCAGCTCAATGCGCGTCGCATAGCCCCAGTCCTCTAGATCACGCGAGGTATAGACAAGCACGCAGCCGCGGTCGTCTTTCGTACGAGCGCCGAGAACCATGTAGTAGATACTGTCGTGTTCAAGGATCTTGGGGTCGCGCACGTGCGTACCGATATCGTCGGGGTAATCGACCGGCCCAATAGCTATGCGCTTCTCGCCCAATTCGTCGGGATTCTCGGCAACCATATGAATCTGGTTTTGCTCACGGCCCGTCAACACGTAGTCGTAATCATCGCGGTCAAAATGCTTAACGTTGCCGGTATAGAAGTAGTGAATCTTGCCATCACGTACAAAGGCAGAACCAGAATACGCTCCACTCGAATCCAAATCGGAATCGGGGAACAACACGGGGCCGTGATTTTCGTACGTCACAAAATCCTTTGTCGTCAGATGGTTCCAAAGCACTGGACCGCCATGTGCAGCGTCGAACGGATCGTATTGATGATAGATGTGATATGTATCACCAATCTGCACCAAACCGTTGGGGTCGTTGAGCCAGCCAAGCTCAGGCTCCACATGGAACAAAAGCCTATCGGGGTCGGACGCGATGCGACCCGCCGTCTCATCCTGTCCGGCACGCCACTGCTCATAGTCCGCGCGTGTCACCTTGTTTTTTTGATTAAACATCGCCATGACCTTCTCGTCTATAGGAAAGGACGCTCGACTCACACGAGCCGAACGCCCTTCCTCAAATGGACTTATCCTCAGATTACGCTGAACGGCTCAATTAGAAGCTGACATCGAAGCCAGCGCCAGCGCCCTCTTCATCGGTGGTCGGAACGCCCTTTGCCTTGTTGTAGGCAAAGATCAAGACGATCGGCACGATAAAGGCGATGAGATTGCCAGCCACATACCACACGAGGGTCTCGGGCGTGACGATGAGCAGGCCAAGCACGCCGGTCAGACCCTGACCGATAGCGCGCACCTCAAAGAGCTTGACGAAGGCACCGCCGCAGCCTGCACCGATGCAAGCGCAGAGGAACGGAATGATCGAGTAGCGCATGTTTGCAGCAAAGATTGCGGGCTCGGAGATTCCGACCAGCGTCGGGATAAAGGACGACATGCAGATGTTGCGCTCTTTGGAATGCTTCTTATGAATGAGGTACATGCCGATGGCGCCGCCGCCCTGGGCGATGATGGAAACCGACCAGATGGCCTGGATGTAGTTGAAGCCAGTCGTGGCAACGAGGTTTGCCTCGATACCCTGGATGAACTGATGCGTACCGGTAACGACAAGCGGCTGCAGGAACGCGGCGAAGACAAAGGCACCAAAGACGCCCATCCTGTTGTACAGGATATCGATTACGCCGCCGAGGACGTCGCCGATCAGGTTGCCGAGCGGGCCGAACACGGTGAACAGGGCGACGTTAGCAAGAATCAGGGTAACGGTCGGGACGAAAACGAACGAGACGACCTCGGGGATGTACTTCTGGGCAATCTTCTCGACCTTGGCCATAAACCAGGCAGTCAGGATTGCGGGGAACACACCGCCCTGGAAAGCAACCATGGGAATGGAGAGCGGACCAAAGTTCCAGTACTCAGCACCCGTCGGATCCATAACGAACGTGTTACGGTTCATAAGGCTCGGGTGAACCATGACGATACCGACGAGGATACCCAGGATCGGGTTACCGCCAAAACGCTTGACCGCGCTGTACATAACCAGGACAGGCAGGTAGTCGAAAGTGGTGGCAATAATGGCAAAGAAGCTTGCGAGGTTCTTGAGGAACTCGCTGTGGTCGGCAAGGCTGCCCTCCATGCCAAAGAGGCCGTTGGCAACGATCAGCGACTTAAGGCCGATGATGATAGCAGCGCCGACAAAAGCGGGAATGATGGGGATAAAGATATCCGAGAATACCTTGAGGACCGAGAAGAACTTGCCCTTCTTGTCCGCCTCGGCGCCCTTGACCTCGGAAGCGCTGATCTCCTTAACGCCCGTCAGAGCCATAAACTCGTCGTAGACCTTGTTGACGGTACCGGTACCGAAGATGATCATGAGCTGGCCGCTGTTGTACAGCACGCCCTTGACGCCATCGATGTTCTCGAGCTCGGCCTTGTTGTACTTGCTCGTATCCTTGAGCACCAGACGCAGACGCGTAACGCAATGCGTGGCGCCCTCGATGTTCTCCAGACCGCCGACGTTATCGACGACTTGCTGAGACACTGCTTTGTAGTCCATGTTCCTCTCCATTCCTTTACGAAATCATAAGACGTTTTGATGCCATTACAGAGACGCGATCGTTGCATTTGCGCACTTGAGCGTACCGTCGGTGACCGTCAGTGCCACACCCTGGCCCTGCTTATTGCAGAAGCGAGCGTTGAGCGCAACATCATCGACAAAGATGGTCGCGATATCGTCGTCAACGACCAGGCGCACATGATGAGTGCCCTCGCCCTTAAAGAACAACGGACGCTCGAGGCCCATGTTGTTGACCTGGAACCACGGATACTGGGGGGCCGCCGTAAACTCGAGCTTGCCCTCACGCAGGTTGGCGCGGAACTCATAGGCAAGACCGGACTCGGCGTCCTCGGCAAGCTTCACCGAGAAGCCGGCAGCGTCACCGGCGAGCTCGATGTCGGCATCGAGCATATAGGTGGAACCGGCATCCGCGGCGAGCACCTGCTCGACCTTGCCCGACTCGCAGGAAAGCTCAAAGGCCTCGACTGCCTTAGCCTCGCCAAAGGCGCCAAGCATGCTGTCAGGGAGCTTGGTGCCGAGCGTTCCGTCGGCACGCTGAACGATCTCGAGAGGCATAAAGGTGCCACCCCACAGGTAAGAGCTGGGATCGCCACCCTCGTCACGCGTAGGAACCCAACCAAAGAGAACGCGGCGCTCGCCATCAAATGCGGTACGCGCGGCATAGTACGCGCGGCCATCGAATGAATCGTCAGCAGGAGTGATCCAAGGACCGTTGATGGAGCGAGACATGCGGTAACGGGTCTTGTTGCCATCACTGTACTCGGAGAACACCAGATACCACCAGTCGCCCATCTTAAAGAGATCAGGCATCTCGAACATGGTGTAAAGGCCCGGATTCCACCAGTCGCCCTGGAACTCCCAGGTATCCAGGTCCTTGGAGGTGAACTTGACCAGACGCCCGGTCATCAGACGCTTGTCCTCGCCCACGCGCGTGCCGAGGATGAGCATGTACTCTTCGTTCTCCTCATCCCAAAGCACAAAGGGATCGCGCCAGTTGCGGTCATCGTAACCTTCCTGGGGCGGAAGCAGCGTCTCGGCGATGTTCTTCTCCCACTTGACGGCGTCGTCACTCGTTGCGTGAAGAAGAACCTGCTTCATCAAGCGTGCGCGGACCTTATCGCGATTGCAACCAGTGTAGAGCGCATGGTACTTGTCGCCCACCTTAAACACCGTGCCGGCATAAACATACTGGTCGACTTCCTCGTCGCCGCCACGCTCAAGGCTCTCGCCAAAGTCCTTGTAGTTGACGAAATCCTTGGTCGTCGCGAGTGCCCAACCAAACGGCTCTCCGAAAGGACCGGGGTTTCGCGTGTCACGCTGGTGATAGAGATAGAACGTGCCGTCCTCGCCGTACGGCATGATGTCGCCTACCCAAATTCCCTCAGGCTGGTAATACACCTTGTGCATCCGAGACTTCCTTTCCCACAAGATACTAACTCGGTACAACTGCAAGATATGTCAATCGTTTTCATATGTCAAACGTTTTCACACTAATACGTCTTTTCGCAGTTCCAGTCGTCGGCAAACGGTTGACATATGGCGGCGAACGGTCATCAGAGGCGTTTGAGGAATTCTTTTGGCACGGGATGAACTACGCGGTTTTGCCCTCAATGAGTTCAACGGGGAGCTTGGTATTCGATTCGGGCTTTTCACCGTTAACAAGAGCGATGATGGATTGCGCCGCGAGCTCTCCGATGCGATCGATATCTTGACGAACGGTTGTTAAGTCAGGCATAAACGTCATAGTGCGGCGGGCGCCATCCGCGCCCACGACCTTAATATCGTCCGGAGCGCTCAAGCCGCGCCGCTTCATCACGTTGAGGCAGATGGCCGCCATCGTGTCGTCTCCCGCAAAGATGCCGTCAATATCGGGGTTCTCATCGAGGATCTTCGCAACGACCGCGCTCTTTTCGTCGTCGGACTTAACGAACTCGACCTCACGGACAAGCGCGGGCAAACCGGCCTGCTCCACAACATCGTGGTAGGCATCGGTACGCTTATTGGCAGGCATACGCATGCGGCTATTGTTGCGCAGGCACAAGATGCGCGAACACCCGTCATCGATCAGGCGACGCGTGGCAAGTTCGCCGATGCCATAGCTGTCGCTCGCAATCTGAACAGAGGTCTCGCCAAGGTCGCAGTCGATACCAACCAGACTCAAGCCCATCTCGGCATACGCCTCGGCACCGATATTAAGCGAGTTGACGATGACGCCATCAACCATATTGCGCCGAAGCATATCGATATAAGAACGCTCAAGATCAGGTCGATTAGCGCTATTGCACAGCAACATCTTAAAACCGTTTTCGGCCAGGGTACGCTCAACGGCTTGGACCGCTTGGGCATGAAACGGGCTGCTGACATAGGGGACGATCATACCTATTAGATTCAGGCGACCGTTGAGCATGGCACGGGCGATATCGTTGGGCGTATAGTTGATGCGCTTCATCGCGGCATGGACCTTATCGCGGGTCTCTTGGCTAATATAGCCGCGATTATTAAGCACGCGAGATACCGTAGTAGGCGAAACCCCCGCCACCGCTGCAACTTCCTTGATGCCAGGCTTAGCCGAATCCTTAGAACGAGCGCCCTCGCGAGCCATAGCACCCTCCCCCATCAACATGTCATACGTTTACATACGAACAAAGCATACCCCAACAAGAGCGGGAAGACGGTAACAGTACAAGTAAGTAAACGACTCATCCAAATAATTAGGTGAGTTCCGCCTAAAGGGTGACTACACAGGACCCCAGCCGGGGCTGTTTGGGCTACCTCCCAAAACATTCCGCACTGATATTTTCTGTATTGAAGACGTCGATGATGCACCCGTATAC
>CATYLC010000013.1 GCA_958408685.1 uncultured Collinsella sp.
GCTGCGGAAACGCGGGGTCCGTTCAGGCTGTTGCGTTGAGATTGAAAATCAACCGAGTAGCTTGGCTTTATCTGCACCGTGCAGGGCAAGGGCTGTTTTGTCGCCGAGGGCAACCAGGAGCTTTTGCGCGAAAACCAGCTCTGCCATATCGAAGAGCTGCTTGCGAAAGCGGCGAGCCAGGCCGAAACCCTGGGCGTCACGCGCGACAAACTGCACGAGATGCTCGACCTGGTAGCCCCCGAAACCATGCAGTAGCCATCTGCAAGAAAGGCTATACCATGCAAAACTTGCTTGAACTCAAAGGCATCTCACACGCTGTAAGCGACCGCTTTTCGCTGCGCGACGTCACGCTTGCCGTGGAGCCTGGCCAGATCATCGGCTTTGTTGGTGCCAACGGTGCTGGCAAAACAACGACGATTCGAGCTGCTCTCGGGCTTATAAAGCTCGATGCCGGCGAAGTGCACCTGTTTGGGCAGCGCTGTGGCGCCGACGCGCCCGATGAGTCGCAACGCCATCTACGCTCCCGCGTCGGTCTTGTCCTGGACACGTGCCCCTTCCCCTCCACGCTCAAGGTGGGCCAGATCGAGTCGCTCGTAGGCCCAGCGTACCCCACGTGGGACCGCGAAACGTTCGCCGGATTCATCAACCGATTTGGCCTCGATCCCAAGACAAAGGTCAAGGACCTCTCCCGCGGCATGGGCATGAAACTGCAGCTTGCCTGTGCGCTCAGTCACAAGGCCAAGCTGCTCGTTTTGGACGAAGCCACCGCGGGCCTCGATCCCATGGCACGCGAGGAACTGCTTGATGAGCTGCTTGCCTTTGTCGCCGACGGCCAGCACAGTGTGCTGCTCTCGAGCCACATTACGTCCGACCTCGATCGCACCGCTGATCGCGTCATCTGCATCGATAATGGCTCGATTATTTTTGACCTGCCGCGCGAGGACATTACCGACCGCGCCGGCATCGCCCACTGCACCCAATCGCAGGCTGCCGAGCTTATGGCTTGCGTCGAAGGCGCCCGTGCCGCCCGTCACGCCTACAGCGTGGACGTACTCGTACCCAACCGTCGCGAAACGCTCGAGGCCTTTCCCGAGATTCCCTGCGATCGGGCAACCATTGATGACTATCTGCGCCTCATACTGAAAGGGGCTTCGGAATGAAACGCGCCTTTATGTCCGAACTCGCCATCGTTCGCACGCTCATCCCGAGCATTGCGGGCGTCGGCTTGTTCATCTTCGTTGTGCTGACGCTCGTCAACGCGTCGGATGGCGATTCCGGTATGAGCGCCGGCGCCTGCGCCGTCAGTGCCATGTCGCCCATCATAGTCATGAACTCACTGGCCGGTTTCGACAATCAAAACGGTTGGGAGCGCTACCGGGCAACGCTGCCCTTCTCGCGCAAAGACATCATCCGCGCACGCTACCTGAGCGTTATTGTCTTCTCCGCCGTCATGGCATGTGCAGCTACGCTTTTGAGCATCGCCTCCATCCCGCTCTTCAACAGCGCGGGCATTCCTTCGACGGGACAGACGGTCTTTGAAATCGCAATCGCCTCGGCAGCATCGATGCTCATCTCCCTCATGATGGTGTTTTTGGCGCAGCCGCTGTTCTTTCGATTTGGTCACATGGAGGCGCTGCGCCTATCCGTTGGCCTGTTTGCCCTGCTTGGTTGCGGCACCATGGCCACGCTGAGCTCCTCCAACCCCATCAGCAACTGGCTCATGTCGATTGCCGGAGCGAATCCCGATCCTGCCGTCCTTGGCGGTCTGTGCGCAGGAATTGCCGTACTGGCCCTCGCGCTATGTGCAATCAGCTGCACCGTCAGCACCAAGGTTTATCGAGTACGCGATCTGTAGCCACGCGAGTCTCAATCCACGAAGGGCGCGATCGCCCCCCCCGCAAATCCGTGACAAATGGCATGTCCTCGGCGTGCGCCACCGTGCTACTTGCGCAGCGGCTTGGGCAGCGGAATGCCGGCGGCGATAACGGCGGCGATGATCATGCAGACGATACCCTTGAGTGGGAAGCACATGAGCAGCAGGCCCACGACCATGACCGGCTGACGCATGACCGCACCCATCGTCGATGCCGTGCAGACGGCGACGCAAAAGACCGGATCTGCGCCGGTGAGGATGACAAGGCCATAGCCCAAGCTTACGCCCGAAAAGATAACCGGGAAGAAGTGACCGCCGCGCCAGCCCAAGTTGATGAGGGCGGGGGTCAGCATGGCCTTAACAAGACCGGTCGCGATAAGCACGCCGGCTGGAATGGTCAGATAGGTTTCCATGAGCACGTCGGCCTGGGTCTCGCCGGCAAACATGGTATAGGGCAGGACCGTGCCACAGATGGCGAGCGCCAGACCGGCTAGCATGGCCTTGACGACAGGACGCTCCCCTATCGCATGGGACAGCGCCTCGCTTGCATGCTCAGAGACAAAGTACAGCCAGCCGCAGATTGTTCCGATCAACGACAGAGGGACGAGCCAGGTAAGCTCCAGGTTGCCCACCTCGGCGGACTCGAACCTGGGCATGCCCATGCCGCCGCCCACAAGCTGGCCAAGCAGCAGGTAGGTACCCAGACCGCCGGCAATCGCAATACCGTAGACCACCGTCTTTTGCGCCTTGGGCAGCTTGATGGTGATCTCGCCGGACGCGGAGCCCTCGTCGCCGTCGGCGCTACCGGCAAGCGGTGCCACAAAACCAAAGACGGGCGCGGTAAAGAGCGCCGTCAGGGCAGCCTGGGTGCCCAGCAGCGTGAGCTCCCTAAACTCGGCACCAAAGCGACGCATGCGGTCGCCGACCCAGCTGCACAGACCCGCGATGACGCCGGTCAGGCCGGCCTCCGGTCCAATGCTTCCGCCAAACAGCAGCGGCAGCAATGCCGCGAGCGAAAGCTTGCCCAGGTTGTCGTACGGGTAGCGCCCGTCTTGCTTAACCTTAGCCATCACCTGGTTGAGGTCATCGGTCTTGGTGCCTGTCATCTTTTCGTATAGACCGATTAACAGGCCGCCCAGCAGGCAGACAAAAAACGGGTACGGCAAAAAGCCAAACGGGCCGCTGGCAAGCTCGGGCGAAGAGACGCCCAGCGCGTGCGGAATCTCGGTCCATAGATAGTCGATACCGTGCTCCATCGCAAAAAAGAACAGCCAGACCGCGGCACCTGCGAACGCACCGGTCACGGCAACGCTAACTAAAAACAGCGCGCGGTTTGTGGGTTTGGCAAGGTTGTCCATCGGGTCCTCCCGCGGTCAAAGTCGACATAGATACGTTTTATTGTAGAGCGAGCGTTGCCCGAACGAGCCAATCATCTGCGCCGCAAACGGCACCATTGGGAGCCATAGTGGGGCAGGCTCAAGACTTATCCGTTGATAATCGAGGCAATCTCGCGCAAATCGTCGGCAAAGTAGATGCCTTGCTGGCGCCTCGGGCTCGAAAGTCCTTTATCAATCATGTGCTCGAGCAGCGCCTTGAGGTCGTTGTAGTAACCGTCCAGGTTATACAGGATGCATGGAGCACTCAGGTGCCCCAACGACACCGCGGACATGACCTCGGCAATCTCCTCGAGCGTGCCCGTCCCACCGGGAAAGGCGATGAACGCATCGCCGAGCTCAATCATCTTGGCCTTGCGCTCCGCCATATCACTCGTCACTATGAGGTCGTCGATACCGTCATGTTGAAACTCAGCCTCGATAAAAAAGCTCGGCTCAACACCCGTCACACGTCCACCCGCCTCGAGTACGCTATCGGCAAGCGCACCCATCAGGCCCGATTTTGACCCGCCGTATACCAGTGCGTGTCCGTTGGCGCCAATCCAGTTGCCCAGCTCCTGCACCGCGGGCAGAAACGCCGGGTCATTGCCAGTGTTGGCACCCAGGTACACGGTGATGTTCATATTTGCCCCCCTGTTGTGGCGCATGACGTTCGTCTTAGCGCTGGCGTCGACGATACTCGCGCACGCGACGCGAAAGATCGGCAAGCTCGTCGTGATCGAGCTCTTCCAAATGCTCCAGATCATCCATAAAGCGTGCCATGGTGTCCTTTTGACGCATCTTGATAAGCGTATTGCAGTAATTCACCGCCACGCCCGTGAGCATGGCGATGTAGAAGATGCTGATGATGCTCAGAATGACGGTAATGGCGCGGGCAACCGGTGTCTCGGCCGGAATGTCACCAAAGCCGATGGTCGAGACCGTCTCAAAGCTAAACCAAAGTCCATCGCCAAAGGTGAGGGTCGTGGGCTCGGACAGCCAGACGGCCGTCGAGCACAGCAGATAGAAGATAAGAAACAGGCCCGTGATGCGCGCAAAGCCAGCCTGGCGCAACACGTCGGCAAGCGTCCTCAACTTGTTCATCGCGACCCCTTTTCCCAGACGCCCAATCACGTTCGTTCGGTATTGTCCCACGCCTCCCCCGCAAACGAAACTAGTCATTGGGGACGTTCTTAAATGACTAGTCAAACAAGAACGTCCCCAATGACTAGTCGTTTAAGAACGTCCCCAATGACTGCTGGGCGGGAGCGTTTAGCGGTGCAGCTGCCGACTGGGCAGGCTGAGCTGGTATCCTTATGCGGTAATGTCTCGATTCGTTAGGATTGCATGTGAGAGCTGCCACCGTCCTTCGTTCAGTTATATATCGCGCCCTGGCCATTGTGCTTGCCGCGCTTGCCGTGCTGAGTTCTATCGCGCCTGTCCAGGCTTTTGCCGATGACTCCAGTCAGCAAGTCAAGACGGTCCGCGTTGGTTGGCTCGTCAACAACGAGGGCTTCCAGGACGGCACCCCCGGCGAGCGTCTCTCGGGATGGGGCTACGAGTACCTCCAGACCCTGTCGTACTACACGCCCGGCTGGCGGTACGAATACGTCTCCGGCACCTTCACCGAGCTTATGGACATGCTCGAGGCAGGCGAGATCGACCTCATGCCCAACATCTCCTACTCCGAGGAACGCGCCCAAAAGCTGCTCTTTTCCTCGAACCCCGAGGGCACCGAGCGCTACTACATCTACGCCAGGCCCGACCGCGACGACCTCGCAAAGGGTGACCCCCAGGCACTCCAGGGTCTCACTATCGGTTTCAACCCCGGCGTCATGCAAACCATCGTTGGCCAGCAATGGCTCGCCAACGAGGGCATTACCTGTACCTATAAGGAAATCAGCAGTAACGGCAACCTTTTCGATGCGCTCGCAAACGGCGAGGTCGACGCCATCATCATGAACGACACGACCTCGTCGCCCAACGCCTCCCCCATGTTCTACATTGGTTCGAGCGACTACTACTTTGCCGTTCCCAAAAGCCGCCCCGACCTGATGAACGACATCAATGCTGCCATGACGGCAATCGCCCGCGTCAACCCACGCTATAACGACGAAGTCAAATCTAGCTACTCGACCCAAAACAGCGGTTCATCATCGCTCAACGGCCCCGAATGTTCCTGGCTCAAAGCAAACAACAACACCATCACGCTCGGCTACATTACGGGCAAACTCCCCTACTGCAACGAGGACGAAGACGGCGAAATGGAAGGTTCGCTCGCATCGCTTGCGACGACGCTGCACGATAAATTTGGCATTACGGTCAAAACCGTCGCCTTTGATAGCTACAAGATGATGTCAAAGGCCCTGTCAAAGGAAAGCATAGACGTTGCGCTGCCGGTATACCGAAATTACTGGTTTGCCGAGCAAACAGGCGTTGTGCAGTCGATATCGTTGGGGACCATATCCCTCACCGCCATCCATACCGGCAGCAACCTGAACAAAGACCTTCAGAACATCGCCTGTACCAAATCATCGTTTGTCAACAAAAATGCACTTGAAAGTCTGTTCCCCACAGCGACCGTAACCGAATACCAATCCGACGATGAAGCGTTCGACGCCCTCAGGAAGGGAACGGCGCACTGCATCGTCGCTCCCAGTTCACGCGTAAAAACCATCGGTGACCGTTACGAACTCGAGGACTGCGAGACGACCGAGCTCCCTGACACCTGTGAGCTCTCGTGCTGGATTTCGCGCGGAAAACCCGAGCTGTTGGGAATCATCAACAAGGGCATCATCAATGCCGGAGAATCGCTCTCCGCAAGCAATTACTCCTCCACGTCGTACACGGCCCAGGAATCCAACACGCTTCAATTCCTTTATCGCAACCGTGCCGCCGTTGCAGCTGCCCTCATCGGTATGTTGTCGGTCGGCATCGTCCTGCTCATCTGGGCACTCGTGCGCGCTCGAACCGAGCGCAAAAAAGCCGATGCCGCCAACGCCGCTAAGACGGCATTCCTCACGCGCATGAGCCACGACATCCGTACACCGCTCAACGGTATCCTGGGCCTTATCGAGATCGAGGAATTGAAGGAAGGCGATATCCAGGTCGCCCGCGAAAGCCGTGCCAAGGCGCGCGTTGCCGCCAATCACCTGCTCTCGCTGATCAACGACATCCTCGAGATGGGCAAAATCGAAGACCGCAAGCTAACACTGGAGCATACGCCTTTTAACCTCAAAGAGCTCTGTGACGATACACTGGTGCTGTGCAAGCTCCGCGCGTCCAGTAACGGCATCACAATGCAGGACAATAGTCTGCCGTACGCCGCGGGGCCATACATGATCGGCAGTCCCACCCATATCCGACAGATTATGATCAACCTGTTAGACAACAGCATTAAGTACAACAAGCACGGCGGCTCCGTCACCTTTAGCTCAAAGACCAAGCCACTCGATAACGGGCGCGCGCTCTTTTGCTTTAGCGTTTCGGATACCGGCATTGGCATGGCTCCCAAGTTTTTAAAGCATATCTATGAGCCGTTTGCCCAAGAAGGTGACGATGCGCGCAGCAAGTTCCAAGGAACCGGCATGGGCATGCCAATCGTCAAGTCGCTTATTGAACTGATGGGCGGCACCATCGAAGTCACCAGCAAACTCCATGTGGGCACCACGTTCTACGTGGAAATTCCGCTCGATATCGACAAGAACCCCCGAGCGCGGGCGAATACGGTCGAGAGGGCGCTCGACTGCTCACTCGCCGACATGAACGTGCTGCTCGCCGAAGACAACGAATTGAATGCCGAGATTGCCCAGACGCTGCTAGAATCCGAGGGCGTCGTGGTCACCCGCGCCGTCAACGGCAACGAAGTCGTCGATCTGTACCTGTCTCATCCCGCCGGCAGCTTCGATGCGATCCTGATGGACATTATGATGCCGGACATGGACGGTTACGAGGCAACCCGCGCGATTCGTCTGAGCGAGAAGGTCGATGCAGCCGATATCCCCATCATCGCGCTCACCGCCAATGCCTTTGCCGAAGACGCCAAGGCGGCACACGACGCCGGCATGAACGCCCATCTGTCCAAACCGCTCGACTTTAACAAGCTCAAAAACATACTCGCCCGCATCAAGAAAAACGGATCCGTTTCGCTATAGTTTGTGCTCAACCACCACGCACGACCAGAAAGGAAGCCAACGATGTTTAGGCCCTTACGTCGAAAGAAACGCGCCATCACCGACGAGGAAGCGCGCGAACTGCTCGCTACCTGCAAGCGCGGCGTCTTTGCCGTCAACGGCGACGACGGCTACCCGTACGCCATTCCCGTCAACTACTTCTTTGACACCGAGCACGACAAGATTTATTTCCATGGCGCCAAAGCTGGCCACAAGGTCGACGCACTCAAGCGCGATGACAAGGTCTGCTTTACCGTTTACGGCAACGAGTGGTACCAGGACGGTGACTGGGCTCCCTACGTTATGAGTACCGTGGTCTTTGGCCGCTGTCGCCTGGCGAATGACACCCCCGCGTTTATCGAAGACAAAGTCCGCCAGCTCGCCCTTAAGTACTACCCTTCCGCCGAGGAAGTCGAAGAGGAAATCGCCAAGGACATTAAGGGCGTCCAGCTCTACGAGATTACGATTGAGCATCTTTGCGGCAAGCAGATTCAAGAAAAGTAAGCCTCAAAAGCAAAACTCACAAATAGCAATATGGCCCGGTTCCAACCCACCTTGGAACCGGGCCATATGCTTATGAAGCGTCGGCAGCTATGTGCGCAAGCGCCTCAACGAGCTCCTGCGAGCTCACGGGTTTACTCAGGTGCGCGTCCATGCCCGCCTCGCGCGAAAGTCTGCGGTCGTCGGCAAAGGCGTTGGCACTCACAGCGATAATCGGCGTGGTCGCGGCATCCTCGCGATCGAGTGCTCGAATCCGACGCGTGGCCTCAAGGCCATCGATGCCAGGCATCATGATGTCCATCAACACCACGTCGTACTCGTGCGGTGCGCTCGCGGCAAACGCCTCAACGGCAGACTCGCCATCCTTAGCATGCGTCACGACGGCACCGGCACGGCTGAGCGTAAACTGCGCGATCTCGGCATTCAGATCGTTATCCTCTACGAGCAAAACGTGCAAGCCCTGGAGCGCATCGCCATCGCCCGCATCCGCGCGAACTGCCTGAGGAATCTCGGAGCGCTTGCATTTCTCAAACGGCAGGCGGATGGTAAACGTCGTCCCCTGCCCCAAGACGCTCGTAAAACTCATGGTTCCGCCCATAAGCTCGACTAACTGTTTTGCGATAGGCGCGCCCAGGCCAGTTCCCGATGAAGCGCCTTCCACCTGTTGCTCCTCGCGGCAAAACGGCTCGTAGAGGTGCTGTTGGAACTCCTCGCTCATGCCAATACCGTTGTCGGCGATCGTGTATTCATAGACGGGGGCGCCATCCGCTGGCTCCACCTCGCGGCACACCAGGCGAACGTATCCGCCCTGGCGGTTGTACTTGACGGCATTGCCGGCAATATTGAGCAACAGGCGCTTGAGGTGCGTCACGCTCACCCGAGCATAGGGATGATTAAGGGTCTGCTGGTCGCAGATAATTGTCACCAGACGCTCCTCGGCCTGGCGCTCCAGAATATCGCGCACTTCACAGTTGAGTGCCACCAAATTTGTGGGTACGAGGTTCAGGTCGACCTGCCCGCTCTCCAGGCGACTCATATCGAGTGCCTCGTTGGCAAGGTCGAGCAGCAGTCCCGATGCCGTCCAGATTTTCGAGCGGCACTCAGCCTGCTTTTGCAGATCGTCCGCATTGGCATCGCCAACCTCGACCATGCCGCGAATGCCGTTGATGGGCGTGCGCAGATCGTGGCTCATGCGACGCAGAAACTCTGTCTTTGCCGAGTTGGCAGACGAGGCCTCACGCGCCGCCTTTGCCAGCTTGTCGCCATAGTCGCGCTCCTGCTGCAGCAAGTCCGTCAAACGTCGGCGATCAGCGCGGCGACGCACCATCACAACAACGGCTATAAAACCGCTGTAGAGCGCCAGCACGCCGGCAGCAACAGCCGCGACGACCTCGAAGTAACGCCGCGCCGGAGCATAGGTGTACACATAGAATTTGTGCGCTTTTCCAAATGTGCCCAAATACCACTCGCCGTCGGCGTTAATCAATTTGACCTTACCGGCCAGGCATCGATCCTTAATACCGTCGACAATGAAGACATCCGTCGCAGGCAGATCGAACACGCCCAATACGGTGGGTTCAACGGCATTGGTCGCAACGACCTTGCCGTCGCTTTCGATCACGATATTGCCGCTATCGATGGTTTCATAGCCATCAAGCAAGCTCTGCAGTTTGAGTGTATTGCTTGCAACCGCCTTCGCGCTCTGATGCCTTACCGCGATAACGATGCCCTCGCCATCCTGCCGAGTCACGCAGCCAATGTCTGCGACCGAATCGTCCGCAAGCGTGATGCGGGCGGTATAGGACTTAAGCGGATGAGTTGCCACCTCAAGCACGGGTGATTCTTTGAGATACGTAGCGAGCGACCCGTAGTCCACATCGCCCGTCGAGGACTCGGACACCAAATTGCCCGATGCGTCCGTCACGATCAGCGCGCTCACGTTGAACTGGTCGGCATATTGCTCCAGCATGGCGTTATCCACCGAACCGTCGCGCTCCATATCGCGAGCCGCCTCTCCGGCAATCTCCATAACGCGAATCAGGTTTTTGGTCGTATAGGCGCTGTTGAATGCATCGTAGGAAAGGCTCTGCGTCGCCACGTAATCGACAACGTCGGCAAAGCGCTGCTCGGCTTGGGCTGTCATGTAACCGTAGCTCATCATGCCGGCAGCAACCGAGAGCGCTATCCCCAGCAGAGCGACAAGAAGCCATGCCCCTGCCGAACGATTGCCCCGCTCCTGAGCGGCGTAGTCGGGCGCATCGATCATGACAGGCCCTCCATATTCAAAAATGGCGAAGGGTCATCAAAGTACTTTGACACCAGGCGTTCCATGGTGCCATCGGCAAACATTTCTTGGTAGGCATGAGTGAGCTTGACGTCGATGCCGCGCGTATCGTTGATATCGAAAGCGGTGCCCAAACCAACCACTAGCAGTGGCTCATCCAGAATGCGATACGTCACACCATAGTCCTTTTCGTAGGTGAGCAGCGAGGACTCATGCGCGGCGATGGCGTCGACCAGGCCCTCGACAAGTGCCGGGTTCAGGTATGAGCGGTCCGAAAAACAATAGAGCTCTTTGATCTGCGGAACGTTTTCATTTGTACGATTGAGCAAAATGTCCTCGGGCTTGGTGGTGGACTGGACTGCCACGACCTTATCCTCAAGATCGGCAAGCGTGTAGATATCGCTCTGGGGATCGACCGCGACCACCTGGCGGCTCGCAAGGTACGGGCCGGCCCAACGATACTCGTTTTCGCGACCCGTCATGCTAAAGCTACCCATGACACAATCGAGCTCGCCGCTCGCCAGCAGTTCTTTCTTCTTTTTCCAGTCGATCAGCTGGTATTTTGGCTTGTAACCAATGCGGGCCAACGCCTCGGTCAATATCTCGACATCCAGGCCAACGATATCGCCGTACTCGTCGGTATACACAAACGGTGGGTAGAGATCGCTGCCGACGTTGAGCGTCTTGAGGTCGTCGTCTTTGACCTGCGAGGCGTCCAGGCCTTTTGATGCAGACGTCGATGCCTCGTCATTCGACCCGGAGCAGCCAGCTATCGCTACGACAAAAGCGCACGCTACCGCAAGCGCGACAAACAACGAAATGGCAACCGAGCGACGGGATCTTTTCATCGAGCTCCATACGATCCTGTTTACAGACTGAAATGGTTAAAGATCATAGCAAACAAAACCACACGAGCACCCAATTGTTACAGACGCTTTACCGTGTGGGGCCTTCCAGCCGACTTGGCAGAAGACCCCGCATGCAGTGCTCACTTACCGTGCATTAAAAACGTAGCGGTCCAGGCGGTCGCACGCTTCCTTTACGCGCGAAAGCGGCAGCGCCAGATTCACGCGAATGTGGCAGGGCCCGTGGAACGGACGGCCGTCCTGATACCCCACGCCCACGCGTGCCCCCTCGTCGAGCAGCCACTGAATATCGCGGCCATGTTCGCGGCACCACTCGGTGCAGTCCAGAAACACCATGTACGTGCCCTGCGGACGCGAATAGGACACGCCCTCAAAATGCTCGTCCACGTAATCGCAGAAGTACTCGATATTGCCGGCAAGCACCTGGTTGAGCTCGTCCACCCACTCGTAGCCTTGCGGCTGGTAGGCACCGATAAGCGCATGCATGGAGAGGACGTTCATCTCGTTGTAGTGGGTCTTGTTGGACACGGCGCACACGCGGTCGCGCAGCGGCTCGTTATAGATGATGTGGTAGCTGCCGACCAAGCCCGCCAGGTTGAACGTCTTGCTGGGCGCGTAGAGGGCAACCGTGCGCATGCGGGCATCCTCGCTCACCGACTGCGTCGGGATGTGCTTGTGCCCCGGCAGGATGATATCGGACCAAATCTCGTCCGAGATCACTACGCAATCGTGCTGGCGATAGATGTCCATGGCGCGCTCGATCTCGTCGCGTTCCCATACGCGGCCGCAGGGATTGTGCGGCGAGCAGAACACCGCGGCATGGATGTGGTTTTGGGCGAGCTTGTGCTCCATGTCCTCAAAGTCCATACGCCACACGCCCTGGTCGTCGAGCTTAAGCGGGCTGTGGACAATGTGATAGCCCGCGGCCTCAATGGACTTGGTAAAGCCGATGTAGGTAGGGCTGTGGACCAGCACCGCATCGCCCGGCTGGACATACGCGCGCAGCGTCGACACGACGCCGCCCAGCACGCCGTTTTCGTAGCCGATATGTTCAGGTGCCAGGCCCTCGACGCCGTTGCGGCGGCTCTGCCATTCAATGATGCGGTCGAAGTACTCGGCGCGCGGGTTAAAGTAGCCAAACATGGGATGCTGAGCGCGCTGAATGATGTGCTCCTGGACCGTGGGCACCGTGGCAAAATTCATGTCGGCCACCCACATGGGAATGCGGTCGAAGCCCTCGTCGGGTGCGTTCGGAGCCATGCCGGGGATCTCGCCCCAGGAGTCAACGGCGATGGAGTCCATGCCGTGGCGGTCGATAAGCGAGCTAAAGTCGTATTTCATGCTGAGCCCCCGTGCAAAGTGATTGTTTTGGTAGGCGTTATTGTCCACCAGCGTGGGCGGTTTTGGCGCGGGGTTTGGCGCTTAATTTGACGGGTGCGGACGAATGGCTGGTTAGTCTCGCGCGTCGGTGACGGCGACTACGGTTAGCTGGGTTTCATCGACCGTAAAAGATATGTCGAGTCCGGCGTAGGCCAAGTGGTAAACGCGGTTTGGCTCGTGCTTGCTGCCCGCGCGGCGTGGATCTTGGCGAAGGACCTCGACCAAGCCGGGGAGCTTTGCGGGCGGGACCATGTCTTGAAGCGCTTGCGGGAACTCGACGTTGAGCTCTTGCCACGGAGCATCCTCAATCCAGCCGCCCGTCGCATCCGGGTGACAGTCGGCAAATGGAATGTAGGGCTTAATGTCGTAGATGGGCGTGCCGTCGCGCAGGTCGGCCCCCAGCACATGGATGATGGGCCCATCGTCGGTGAGCTCGACGCGGTCGAGCTTGACGCAGGTGAGCCCGATGGGATTAGGGCGAAACGGACTGCGCGTGGCAAACACGCCCACGCGCTCGGCTCCACCCAGACGCGGCGGGCGCACGGTTTTCGACCACTTGACGTTGGTGCCGGACCTGTCCTGCGACTTGGCATCGGCAGCTATGTCGTTTGCCGTGCCGCCGGGCGTTCCGTTTTCGAAGCGCCACAGCAGCCATAGATGAGAGAAGGAGTCCAGGCCCTCAACCGCCGCATTGGAGGCAAATTCCGGCTCAAAGACGATGCGTCCCTGCAGATGAGGCGCCAAAAAGCTGTTGCGCGGAATGCCGAACTTCTGCGGCAGGTCGGTATGTATGTGTGCAATAGGTTCCATGCCGGTCATTGTACGGCATGGAGGCGTGGGGCGTTGCGCGCAATTCTTCGCCGCGGTCTCCCGTCGTGCAACCAACGGTTGCTTGGAAGGGCGCCTGCCGCCGCGTATGCTTAAGCCATCAACCAGCAGAAAGGAGCCGCTATGGCCTTTGCAGAAAAGCTCATTGCCATCCGTCGCGCCCATCACCTTACTCAGGAGCAGCTCGCCGCCAAGCTCTTCGTCACACGCCAAGCCGTCAGCCGCTGGGAGCGCGACGAGGTCACCCCGGGCATCGACATGATGAAGCTCATCGCCGCCGTAACCGGCGAGCCACTGTCCCATCTGCTCGAAATGCCCGAGCACTATTGCCAGAGCTGCGGCATGATACTCACGCCCAACGACTGCGGCACCGATGCCACGGGCACCGCGACCGACCATTACTGCAAGTGGTGCTACGACCACGGCAAGTACACCTACGACACCACCATGGAGGCAATGATCGAGGATTGTGCCCCGCGGCTGGCACAAAACACCGGCATGTCGCTCGACGAAGCCGTCTCGCTCATGGGCGCCGTCCTGCCGCAACTGGAGCGCTGGCGCGCCGTGCAAGAAAACGAGGAGCGCTACGGTGCCGAAGCCCGGAAGCGCTACGGCGACGAGGCGATCGACGCAGCAAACGAAGCGCTGCTGGACATGGACCCCGAGACATGGAACGACATGAAGGAACTTGAACGCGCCATTCTGGGCCAGCTCTCGATTGCCATGGGCATTGGCGACCCAGAGAGCAACGAAGCCCAAAAACTGGTTGCAATGCACCGTCGATGGATTGCTCTCAACTGGGGATGCGAGCCCCAAGACGAGGCGTACCCGGGCCTCGCCCACGGCTATCATGCCGACCAGCGCTTTGTTGACTACTACGACAAGCCCTGCGGCACCGGAGCCACGGCGTTTCTGGTCCAGGCCATCGAGTCGTCGTTGACGCGCGCATAGACCGCGGCGGCTTTGGGTATTTCAATCAAAACCGCAACCGATTGGAGACCTATGGCTACTAATCATGAGCTCACGCTATTCGTTATGACCGGCTGCCCGTACTGCATAAAGGTCAAGCGCTTTTTGGCCGATAACGGCGTGACCATTCCTGAACGCAATATCTCGACCGATTCCGATGCCGAGCAAACGCTTATCTCCGTCGGCGGAAAACGCCAGGTTCCCT
Organism: uncultured Collinsella sp.; assembly: GCA_958408685.1. GTDB lineage: Bacteria > Actinomycetota > Coriobacteriia > Coriobacteriales > Coriobacteriaceae > Collinsella. The sequence goes on from CATYLC010000013.1 coordinate 14,452, forward strand.
GCCTGTTCATCGACGGCAAACCACTCTACGAATCGAGCGACATCATCGCGTGGGTGCAGGAAAACCTGCTCTAGTACGCACGCTCTGTCCGTCCAGGGCCCCAACCCATACGACCCAAACATGTACACCAGCATCCAAAGTCGACATTTTTCGACATCTTTGGATGCTGGCGTACAGCTTTTTGGTAGTCATGGACGCTCTTGGCCGGCTAATTGTTTGAGGAGACCTTTGGATTATGGCTGTTTGACGCCTCTGGAAAGGTTTCCGAGAGGGCTGTGGTCAAAAAAGGGCAAATATGAGTACTGCTACCTGTTTAGTAGCAGCTATTTTGATCACTTCAGGAACTATTCAACGTTCCACTCGTCCGCAGACGACGCTATTTCTCCTCATATGTTCAATAAAAGTAGCTCTTAATGGGAACAAATCTCATCAGGAGCTACAATTTATAGCAAATAAATGCAACCATAATGGCAACAGTACTCATATTTGCCCTTTTTTGACCACGACCCTCCAGGATAGTCGCTGAGAGCGACACTAAATGACAAAATCCGACACTTGAACGTTCTTATATGAGTAGCCATTGAAGGACACCTAACGACTACTCCCATTCGCGACACACTGTGTCGCGAATTAAGCTGGCCCCATTACCGAAGACCAGTGAGAGCTCCTGCCCAGAATCTCAATAGCTTAATAAAGGGCTCCCCTCCGGAAGTTCAATGAGCATCCAAATTCCAAGCTGAAAAGCAAAGGAGTATCGAAGCCGTCAATGCTCATTTCCTATCGAACAGGCAGGTCAAAACAAGCTAATTAGCCCGATGAACTGCTTGTATTTTTGTCTACAAAATTGTATACAAAAAGAGAATCCGAGAACCGGCGCTCGACATTATGTCGATCGATAGGAGGCGCCATGGATGCTAAGCAGCTCGAAAAGATGATGGGGTTTGCTCCCGGGGAGTTGAAGAAAGCCGCGGAAGCCTACGAAAAAGATGAGTGGCCGAAAGGTCACACCATCAAGTTGGGAAGGCCACCAATCTCCGATGAGCCGAGCGTCGTTATATCAGCACGTGTGGGCGAATCGATTCTTGAGGCGTTTGACGAAAAAGCCAAACGCCATGGGCAAACACGCACGGAGCGGCTCAGAGAGCTCATTACACTTGATGCACTGATTGCCTAGGCCCGCTCCCCCGTCGGACCCAAACATGTACACCAGCATCCAAAGTCGACATTTTTCGACATCTTTGGATGCTGGTGTACATGTTTTTGCTACATAGTCGTTGGGGACGTCCTTAAATGACCAGTCGTTAAAGAACGCCCCCGATGACTAGTTAGCCGTGGAAGCGAGCTGTGGGTGCAAGCGGCTGTTCACGAAAGACGCGCTCGACGGCAGCGCGGTATTCGTCGACCTTTTTGGTCTTGCGTACGATCTTGTGGACGGTAGCGGGATCAGCGAAAGCGCACTTGGCGTAGAACCACCACTCCTTCATGCGGAAGACCGCATTGCCGCCAATCTCTTCTGCATATGCCGCAAACAGCGTGTCGTGGAAGCGCTGCAGCTCAGCAGCCGTTGCAGCAGGGCCGCCCTTGACCATGCGAGCCAGAGCGGGGTTCGCGAGCAGGCCACGCCCCAACATCACATGGCGCGTGCCGGGATAGGCCTCCACCAGCGCGTCCATATCCTCAAGATCAAAAATGTCGCCGTTATAGGCCACGGGGAACGGCGCACGCTCCAGCGTCTCGCCATAAAACTCTTTGCGCGGCGAGCCCGTATAGCGGTCCTTCTGTACGCGCGGATGCACGATCAGCTCTGCCAACGGCATGCGGCAATACAGATCGAGCACGCGCTCGTATTCGTCGTCATTCTCCAGCCCCAGCCTGGTCTTTACCGACACCGGCAACGGCGACCGCTCGCACACATCGCTTAAGAACGCCTCGAGCTCGTCGAGATTGCGCAAGAAACCCGAGCCCTTGCCCTTGGCGACAACCGTTCCCGAAGGGCAACCCAGGTTGAGATTGACCTCGCGGTAGCCCATGTCGGCGAGCACCTGTGCCGCCCACACAAACTCGTCCGCGTTCTTGGACATCAGCTGAGGCACCACGTTGAGCCCCTGGTTATTGGCAGGATCGATCTCCTTAAACGCCTTGCCGCCAAAGCGGTTTCCCACCCGCGGCGGCGGCAAAAACGGCGTGTAATAGCAATCGAGCGCAACGAAGCACTCCGCATGCACGCGACGGAACACATGCCCGGTTATCCCCTCCATAGGGGCCAACGATAGAATCATCTACTCTTCTCTCATATCAACGAACGTGACAAAGGGACTGTCCCTTTGTCGCATTATTCGGAGCGCAGGGCTTCGACGGGGTCCTTCTTGGATGCGCTGCGGGCAGGCAGCAGGCCGGCAACGACCGTCAACAGCACCGAAATTGCAATGAGCACCAGCGCATCCTGCACGGGCAGGCTCATCAGATTGGGTACCTGTTTGGCAGTAAGCGCCCAGGCATTAACCGGAAAGCTCACGGCCACCACGACGACAACAGCAAAGACGCCGGCAATGAGGCCCTCGATAAAGGTCTCGGCATTGAATACGTTGGCCACGTTGCGCTTCGACGCGCCGATCGCGCGCAGGATGCCGATCTCCTTCTTGCGCTCCAGTACGCTGATGTAGGTGATGATGCCGATCATGATGGAGCTCACCACCAGGCTGATGCTCACGAATGCGATGAGCACCAAGCTGATGGTGTTCACGATGTCGGTCACCGAACCCATGATGATGCCCATGTAGTCTGTGTACGAAATTGCCCGATCATCATGGCCAGCGGCTTTGACCTGCTTGTTGTACGCATCGATATGGTCGAGTACGCGCTCCTTGGCCTCAAAGTCACGCGGGAAAATCTTGACCGAGATGGGGTCCGCCTCGTCCGCATAACCCAGTGTGGTCAGGTTGTTGTCATAGGTGAGCTTCGACGCCTTGGCATAGCTCATCATGAGCGAGCTCAGGTCCTCGGCGTCCATGTTGAAATGGATGGCGCGGGCAAAGGCGCTCGCATCCACACGCATGGCGCTCGCCAGGTTGGCAAAACTCGATGACATCTGCGTCGCCATCTGGCCCATGAGCCCTGCCGCGCCTGCCTTAAGCTGGGACGATACGGTCGTCGCAAGCTGCTCGCTGATTGTCTTCATCACCTGGTCCATAGCCTGCTGCAGATACGGAGCCAGCTGCTTTTGCACATAGTCGGTCATCGCCTGCTGGAGACGCTCTGCCAGGGAATCGCCGCCGAGGGCCTTGAGCTGAGCCAGGCATTGTTGGGCTGCGGCATCATTCTCAAGATATGTCGAGAATGCGGCAAAGAGCTTTGACGCGTCCTTAAGCTCTTCGGGCGACAGTGCCCTAAACTGATCAGACTGCAAAAAGCCCTCAAACAGCTGGTTGGCAAGCGTTCCCACCTGCTGCATTTGCTCGGGCGTGAGTTCCAGACCGTCAAAGATGCCCGAGAAATCTGGGGCCGGCGCTTTGGCCATGATGTCGCTGAAGTCGATGTCCCTCCCAACGTCCGAAAGGTCAATGTCCAGCCCGGACAAATCGATACCAGAAAGGTCCATACCGCCGGCCGCACCCGAGAGCGCAGACGCATCAAACGAAAACGCACTCTTGAGCGCCGCCTCGTCCACACTGAACATGCTGACCAGATCAACGCCTTGCTTGGCCTCGCCTTGCAGTTCGTCGAAGGTTTTGCCCGTAAAGACATCCGTCTCGGGGTGGGCAAGCTGCTCCTGCACAATCTGCGAATCGGCGGCGCGCTCCATAAGCTGGCGAGTCAGCGCATGCGTGTAGGCAATGCCCGGGGACAACGCGCTCGCGTTGGCGGTCTCGTTAGGTCGCACCACGCCCACAATGTGCACGTCGATACCGTCGGCAACCTTGGCAGCCATAAAGTCGGCGTCGCCAGACATGTCGGTCCATATGCCGGTCTCTTCGTTTTTGCGATACGCATCGGCCGGCGACAACACCTTAAACGTCGTGGACAGCGCATCGTCGTAGGTAAAGTCGGTACCGGTCTCGGGCGCTTCAACCCCACCGTCAGCCGTCATAGCGCTGTTAACCAGATTGTTAAGCTCATTGATATCCAGCGCACCGATGCTGTAGAGCGTGTAGTCGCCCACCGTACCGCGGCTCGAAAGCACCATCACGGCTTCGTTGGCAGACGTGGGCCAATGACCGGCGACGACATCGTACTGGCTGTCGAGCAGGCTCTGGTCGTCAATCATCTCGTTAAAGACCGAGGTTCCCATGGATTCCATGCTCACCGTTGCCGCCGAACTCGCACCTCCGCTCATGGCCTCGGTCATGGCGTTGGGCACCAGCCGGACAGGCTTCTCATCGCCCTTGCCGGCACGATAGACAACCGGCGATACACCGTAGCCGTACTGGATGGCGTTGACTTCTTTATCGATGCCGTCGCCACCGGCATCGAGCCACGCCTTAAAGCTCGTCATGTCGTTGGACTTAACGCTTGCAAACATGTCCTTTACGGCCGTGACCGCGGGAATCTTATCGGTTCCCTTAGCTTTGCCGCCGGCGCTGTCGTCGGACGAATCCACGTTTTCAGGCGAGCCATCGTCCACAGCCCCCTGCCCACCCATCATGGACGACAGGTCGTAGTCCTGCTTGGAGATCGTAAGCGGGTAACTCGAGAGCGTATCCTCCTCGACCTTTTTGATGTAATTGTTCACGCCATTGGACAGCGCCAGAATCGCCGCGATACCGATAATGCCAATCGAGCCCGCAAAGGCAGTCATGGCCGTACGGCCCTTTTTGGTCATAAGGTTGCGGGCAGAAAGCCCCAGCGCCGTCACAAAGCTCATCGAGGTTTTGCGCGTAGGCTTGGCCTCGCGGCGCGTGGCGTCAGCGACATCGAAAGAATCGGAATCGTCGGTGATCTTGCCGTCCGCCAGGTTGACGATGCGCGTGGCGTATTGGTACGCCAGCTCGGGATTGTGCGTGACCATAATAACCAGACGGTCGCGCGCGACTTCCTTGAGCAAGTCCATAACCTGCACGGACGTTGTGGAATCCAAGGCGCCGGTCGGCTCGTCTGCCAGCACAATCTCGGGATCGTTGATCAGGGCGCGGGCGATGGCCACGCGCTGCATCTGCCCGCCCGATAGCTGACTCGGGCGCTTGTTAACGTGCTCGCCCAGGCCGACTTTCTCCAACGCCTCGCGCGCACGCTGGCGGCGCTCGGCATGCCCCACGCCCGTGAGCGTGAGCGCCAGCTCCACGTTTTCCAAAATGGTCTGATGCGGAATGAGGTTATAGCTCTGGAACACAAAGCCGATGCGGTTGTTGCGGTAGGCATCCCAATCGCGATCGTGAAAGTCCTTGGTCGAGATGCCGTCGATCAGCAGGTCGCCAGAATCGAAATGATCCAGTCCGCCGATAACGTTGAGCATCGTAGTCTTGCCCGAGCCCGAGGGTCCCAGAATGGCCACGAACTCGTTATCGCGAAAAGCCAGACTCACGTTATCGAGCGCCACCTGCGTAAACGACTGCGTAACATACCTTTTGCAAATACCTTTGAGCTCCAACATGGACGGCAACCTCTCCCACGCGGGCACGCTCGCCCGCTCTCCCCCGCCGTTCGTATTCGACGCGTTTGTCCTACTCTATCCCCATTTTTTGCCGGAGCCAGTGAGGAATGTAACGAACCGCGCCAAAAAAACGAACGGGATGGCGCCCAAAAGAAGAGGTCCCGAGCGGGACCTCTATATGGTGGAGCTTATCTTGAAAGGTAGCGGACTACTTCGCACAGCGACGCACGATCCTCGCTACGCTTTACGCGTTTTCTACTGCTCGCTATTCGCAATCGCCTGGTCGATAAGCTTGTCGAGCGCTGCGCGCTGCTCGGCGGAGCTGATGGCTCCCACGATTGGATCCCCTACGATGTTGCCATTCTGATCGATGACATACGTTGTCGGGAACGAGAACAAATTTGACGTAAACTTACCGGCCTCGCTATCCGACTTGAACCAGATGTTCTTATATGTCACGCCCTTCTTGCTCAGCACGTCCTTGGCATCTGCAATCTCGCCCTTGTTGCCATCGAGCGTAAAGGAATTGACGCCCACGACCTGGCCGCCCTTCTTGGCAAGCTCCTTATTCAGGTCCTCAAGGTCGCCCAGCTCACCCACGCACGGCTTGCAAGTGGTGAACCAGAAGTTCATGACGGTGACCTTGTTCTTAGAGAACAGCTCGTCGCTGCTCACGTCGTTGCCATCCAGGTCTTTGCCCGTAAAGCTGGGGAACTTCGTCGCCTCGCTCGAAGCATTGGCACCAGCCGTCATGCCAGCGGTCGAAGCGTCGACGCTCTCGCCTGCGCTCGGCGTGCTTCCACAGCCGGGGAACTCCTTCTCCAAGCTCTCGAGCTTGTCCTCGATCTCCTTGATCTGCTGTGCACCGGCCTTGAGCGTCTTAAGCTCATCCGCCGTAAACTCATCCTTGGCGCCGTCGATGGTCTTGAGCAGAAAATCGCCGTAATTGCTGCCATCCTCAATCATTGCCGAATCTTTATTTGCCGCATTGAATACCTTTTCCCACAGCGCGTTATCACTCGAAAAGATCTCGTTCTCCTTCTGCATGAGCTTCGCATACAGCTCGGCGGCCTCGTCGGCATTGGTCGGCTTCTGCGCAGTGAGTTCTGCGATCTTAGGATCGGAGCCCGCAGATTCGCCCGCATTGCCACCGGGCGCCGAACATGCCACAAGGCACAAGGCCAATACCGGCACCATAAACAGGGCCGCAATCTTAGAAAGCTTCATGGTCATTCCTCCGTTTTGTCGAAGCTTGTTTACTTTTTATCGGCGGTCAGAGAGAGCTTTTCTGCCGACACGTCCAGGCCATAGCGATAGCTGATGGCATCGACGGGGCAGGCCCCGATGCACTTTCCGCACCGGATGCATTCGGCATGATTGGGCGCGCGGACCACATCAACGTCCATCTGACAAACCTTTGAGCACTTGCCGCACGAGACACATTTGCATGCATCGACCCGGATCCCCAGTAGGGATACCTTATTCATGAGCGCATAGAATGCGCCGAGTGGACAAATCCATTTGCAGAAGGGGCGGTAGAACAAAACGCTCAGCACTACCACGGCAATGAGAACGGCAAGTTTCCAAGTAAAGAGCTGCCCCAACGCAGATCGAATGCCGGCATTGGCAATGGCCAGCGGAATGGCGCCCTCGAGCACGCCCTGCGGACAGATGTATTTGCAAAAGAACGGATCTCCCATCCCCAGGTCGTTGACCACCAGCACAGGCAGCAATACCACAGCAAACAGCAGCACGAAGTATTTGATATACGTGAGCGGCTTGAGCCTTTTTGTCGAAAGCTTTTTGCCGGGAATCTTGTGAAGCAGCTCCTGCAGCCAGCCAAACGGACACAGAAAGCCGCATACAAAGCGTCCCAGCAGCACGCCGAGCAAAATGAGCGTACCGGTAACATAGTAAGAAAAGTTGAACTTGGATGAACCTACTACCGACTGGAACGACCCGATGGGGCACGCACCCGATGCCGCGGGGCACGAATAGCAGTTAAGCCCGGGTACGCAGACTGTTTTTCCCGCGCCCTGATAGATGCCGCCTTTGGCAAAGTTTGGCAGGTGAATGTTGGTGACGAGCGTCGCCGCCGCCTGAATGAATCCGCGAAATCGAGCCAAAACATGCGACGCAGTGTTTTCTCTTTTATCCAATTCCGATACACTCCAAGCACAGCCTAATCGCTTTGGCCAGCACGGCATCTGCCTCGCCACGCATAACGCCAAAGCACACCATGGCAATTCCGACGATCAACAAAGCGACCTGTACCACGGGTTTTACCGCTTTGAACAACCTGACCACTCCTTTCGTTACGCGACCATTGGACCATATCGGCTATAAAATCCGTGTTAAGCGCGATTTGAAATGTGCAAGGAGACTGTTATGCGTATTTTGATCGTCGAGGACGAGCGGGCGCTGTGCGACGCAATCGCGCGCAGCTTGCGGAACTTGGCGTACAGTGTCGACTGCTGTCACGACGGACAGGAGGCGCTCGACCTACTGGACGTTGAGGCCTTCGACCTCGTGGTACTCGACCTCAACCTTCCCCGCATCGACGGCATGACCGTACTCAGGGAACTTAGGAAAACCGACTGCGAGACCAAGGTACTGATTCTGTCCGCACGTGGCGGAGTATCCGATAAAGTCGCCGGACTCGATGCCGGCGCCAACGATTACCTCACCAAGCCGTTTCATCTGGACGAGCTTGCGGCAAGGATTCGCAGCCTTACCCTCAGACGTTTTACACAAGGCGACATAGTATTAACCTGTGGAAAGCTCCGCTTTGACACCAAGGCGCGCATCGCTTCCGTGGACAGCGAGGCCTTATCTCTTACGCGCAAGGAAACGGGAATCTTGGAATACCTGATGCTTAATCAGGGGCGTCCGGTAAGTCAAGAGGAGCTTATCGAACACGTTTGGGATAGCAGCGTGAACAGCTTTAGCAACGCAACCCGCGTTCACATCTCGTCACTCCGCAAAAAGCTACGCAGCGCTTTGGGATACGACCCGATTCGCAATCGGATTGGAGAGGGCTACGTTATGGAGGATAGCGAATGAAAAGGCTTTCCCTTCAATGGCGCATAACGATTATGACGGCACTGCTCACGTGTGCGGCATGCGTGCTGACGAACTGCCTGGTCGGCTATACGGGCATGCGCTACATGGATGCCATCGGCAGTAACATCTCGGCCTTTAACGCAACCGGCGAAGATTCGCCCCAGGCGTTCGACCCAACGAAAGCGACCCCCGATGACAAGGTCACGATCGTCGTAAACGACGCACAGGAGTCTTTTGGCACGACGACCTGGTACATCACGGCTGGAGTCACACTTCTTGGCGGCGCGCTGGCATACTTTGCGAGCGGCCGTGCACTCAAACCGCTACGGGCTTTTGCAGCCCAGGTTGAGCGCGTGCAGCCTGATAACCTAAGCGAAATCAGACTCAGTGAAGATGTGCCCACCGAGCTGCAACGATGCAGCGCCTCTTTCAACGACATGATCGCCCGTCTTGGCGAAGGGTTCTCTGCACAGCGTCAGTTTACCGGCAACGCCGCACACGAGCTGCGCACCCCGCTCGCCCTTATGCAAGCACAGATTGAGCTATTCATCTCCGAGCACTCCGGTTTGCAACCCGAAACAGCCGAGCTGCTCGGCCTGCTACAAGAACAAACCGAGCGCATGTCTCGAATGACCAAGGTATTGCTCGAGATGAGTGAGCTCCGCAGCGTTCCTTGCGAGGACGATGTGGAACTTGGTCCCTTGTCCGAAGAGGTCCTCACCGACCTTGCGCCACTTGCCGAAAACAAGGGCATAGCCCTCAATTGTGCTGGCGACGCTTTAGTAATCGGGAGCGACACGCTCCTCTATCGGTTGGTGTTCAACCTGGCCGAAAACGCCATCCGTTACAGTCGCTCCGGCTCGACTGTCAATGTCTCCATCAGCGACAGCGACAGCCACGTGTTCCTGCGAGTCGAGAACCAGGGCCCGGGAATACCCAAGCAGTACCGTGAGAGCATCTTCCAACCGTTCTTTCGCCTGGATAAATCCCGCAGCAGGGCATACGGCGGCGCAGGACTCGGGCTAGCGCTTGTTTGGGAGATTGCGGCCCTGCACGGCGGCACGGTAGAGGTCGAAACAAGTTCCGAGAACGGTACTACCATGCTCGTAAGCCTTCCAAAACGATCCGCAGCGTTAACCGAACAGTAAAACGAAAGGGGTCCCGAGCAACAGGAGTACAATTGCTGCATTGTTGCCACCTGATGGGAGATGGAAGATGGACTGCGATGGCTACCCGCGCATTCCCATGCCGTTGATGTGCACTGCCTTTGTGCCGGGGCAGATTGACGCTGCGGTTGCAGGCATTTCCGACCCCGATTCACGCGCCATCGCCACGGCAGAAGCGCTGTACTTTCGCGGACAGGCCACCCTCGCTGCCAAGACGGCGCGCCCCTATCTTGACGCCACCGACCCCGCACTGCGCTATTCCGCATGCTTTATCTGCGGATATGCCAGTCTGTCGCTCAACCGTATCGCCGATGCCCGCCGTTGCCTTGCGGGCATCCTCGATACGCCACCTGACGATGAATCGCCTGCCGTCCACGCCATGCATATCCTGTTCGCCTCTGCCGCGAGCGTCCTGCTGCACTTGCCTTCCCCGTATTCCGCCGAAGAGTTTTATCCGCTTGCGGCGCATCTGCCCGAAGGCCTGCGCCTGTTCGCCAGCTACGTGATGGCGCACGCCTTGTATCTGCGCGGCGAATACGGCCGCAGCCTGGGCATGGTGGAAAATGCCCTCATCATGAGACAGGGAAGCTATCCCATCTCGGAACTGTTCCTGCACCTGGCGGCTTCCATGGCATGCATGAGTCTCAAGGACATCGACGCCGCAAAGGCACATTTCGGAGCCGCTTGGGACATTGCGCGCCCCGACGGCCTTATCGAGCTCATTGGCGAGCACCACGGCCTTTTGCAGGGGCTTATCGAGGCATGCTTAAAATCGCAATATCCCGACGATTTCGCTCGCATCATCGAGATTACGTATCGATTCAGCTACGGCTGGCGGCGCATCCACAACCCCGATTCGGGTGAGGACGTGGCCGACGATTTAACGACCACGGAGTTCACCATGGCCATGCTCGCCTGCCGCGGTTGGACCAACGCCGAAATCGCACGCCACATGGGAGTATCGCCGGGCACCGTTAAAAACCGCCTATCAGGAGTGTATGCCAAGCTTGGTATCGGAACTCGCGCCGAGCTGATTGCCCACATGTTGCGCTAGCGGCCAGACTGCCCGGCGTATCGAAAGCGCTCCGGGGGCCTGACGCTTTCGCGCACTCAAATTGGACATTTTGGCCCTTGAACGGCACTACCGCCACGGGGCACCTTCTCGCAAAATTGGATTATTTCCTCCGATGTTTGCGGGATGGGAGCCAAAGATGCTTGATCGCCGTTCGTTACTTGTTGCCGGAGCGTCCTCGCTGGCGAGCATTATGTTGCCGCGCGTGCCGGGAAGCGCAAACGCCTTCATATTGCCGTTCGCGCCCACCGAAGCCTATGCCGACGAAAAAGACCCCTTCAGGGTGCTCGTTCTCTCGCGCACCATGTTTGGTGTGGTCGTGGTCGACGTCGCCAACAAGAATACGCCCATCGCGGGTGCCCAGGTCACGCTCACATCGCGCTACGCCGCAGGCAAGCAGCTCACCGCCACGACCGATGACGAAGGCACGGCCATCTTTGAGGTCACGCCGCTTTCGGAAGGCTACGTGGACGAGGCGACGCTTCTCGACGCGTACGACTTTAACGGCGGTATCTCCATTAGCATGGCGGACTACCGTGATGTCGAGATTCCCCTTGCGCGTATCCAGGGCGGCACCGCCATAACCGCGCCCACGCGTCCGCTTTCCGACGGCGAGCCGTACTTCCGCCAGCTCACATTCGACGAATGGGACATCCAATACGCTGAAGCCACGTTCATGGCATTGCCGAAGAACGACACGGCAAACGAGCAGCCCGATACGCACGCCTTTACCGTGCAGGCACATCTGCCACAGGGTGGACAGGCAACGCTGCACATCAACAAAGTGACGCCTGCCGCGGGCAGCTCACCCGAAACCGTCACGCAGATTGGCCAAGTCAAGGCCAGCGCATCGGGTGCGGATAATCTGGCGACGTTCACACTCGAAGACAAGTTCCTCGATGCGGCATCGGACCTTCTGGAAGAAGGCTGCAAGCTGTGCTTTGTCCTCGACTATCGGGGCAAAACCTACACGCTCTCCTCCCCCATGGCCGTTGTCACTGCGCCGGCCGCAAAGGCAGAATCGGGCTCGACCACTATCGTCCCCACCACCATGGACCAAGAGATCACTCCGTTTGATTTCCCCGCGGCGTTTCCCGGCATCGGTGGTAATAAGTTCACGTGTTGGATGCCCTCGTTCCCCATTTTGTTCGATTTCTCGTTTGCCGGGTACGTGCTGTTTGGCGGAGGATACAAACCGGTCGGCTACATGAACGATTCGGGCAATCCAGATCCGGAGTACTGGAAGAAGTCACCGCGCGAGTCGGGTGCCAAGCAGGCAAACCGCTACCTCGACGAGATGGAGGGGAAGTGGAATCAATATAAGAGTATGAGTGCCGGTTCGGGAACCGATCCAAGAAACACTAAGCTCCTTCGCCACCATTACACGCTGCTGTTCACGATGGATATCGCCACACAGCTGTACGGCTCGCTCGCCTACGATTGGGTGGGCAAAACCTGGGGCAACAACAACGACCCCGCATACGGCAATATTAAGGCACTCTTCCAAGTAAGAACCGACCTCAATTGGACCGAGCAGTTTACCCTAGGACCGGTGCCGTTTTTCTTAAACGTCAACCCCTGGGTGCTGGCGAAGCTGGCGCTCGCCGTGGGTGCCCACACGCACGGCAGCGGCGCAGCGTTTTTTAAAAACATTTCGCTCGACTATTCAAACACGTCGGGCTCGTTCACCATCCAGATTGGACTTGCCGTCACCTTTGGCGCCGGCGTTGCAGGCGTCGCCTCGTCTGCCGTGCGCGGCGCCGCATCCCTCACGCTGTTCATTGGATACGAGAAGGCGGACGGTCACCAGCTTCCGCGACTGCGCGTAGGTGCAGACGTCGATGTCGATGTGATACTCCAGTTCATAATGTTCAAGTGGACCACCAAGGCTTGGTCGGGGTCGTGGCCCACACTCCTCGATTCGTGGAATATGTCGGTGAACAATGGCAACCAGTATGTGCTCCAGCGCTCTGAGCTCGCATTGGGTGGAGATACGCCTTACACGTTGGATGCCCGCTTCGGCACGCCCGGCAACATCGAGGCGGGCGGCGTGCCGCAATTTATCGCATCGGCCACCATCGTCACCAACGCCGAGCTGCTCGCACGCGCCGAGGTTAAGGCCACTGCCGTAAACGCCGCGCCTGTCGTGCGCGATTGGGATCAAGCGGTCACGCGCATTGAGCTCGAGGCGGATGCAGAAAGCGACGACACGGGACAGATCGAGCATTTCGTCCATGCACTGATAGGGAACGACGAAAACGCCGCGCCGATGTACGAGTACACCTATATCGGGCAGGCGACGAACACCGTTGCGGACCCTAACGCCAATTCTGCTGGCGTATCGGAGGACGAGCGTGGCGGCATCAAACCCTCGAGCGACAACGTACTGTTTACCGGCGTGCTCAGCGAAGCCCACATGAAGCTGGCAATGATTGCCGGCGTAGAATGCCTGTTCCGTATCGCCTCGGTGCGCTACGGCGACAATGGCCGCTCGCGCTTGGTGGTGCACACAAAGGCAAACGGCACGTGGTCTGCCCCCATGCCCGTGGACTTCCCCCTTGGCTTTGGCGAGGGCGACGTGGAGCGCGACGGCATATTCGATTACGACTTCGACGTAGTGGAATATACGGACGGAAGAGAAAACCAGGACGCTTACGTGCTGCTGGTCTCGGGCGAGCGCCCCGACGGCGACAACACCCTTTTCGATACGGCAAGCACAGCCGGCATACTGTCCGTTGTGCGCCTGCGCATAAGCAACGACGGAGTTCGCGTGATGTCGCACACGTCGTGGCGCAGCATCTCGCGCGGCCGCCTTCAGGAGGATGGCCACCATTGTCTGCAGTGTCCACGCATCACGGTGGGCAAGACGCTGGTCGACGGACGTCTGTCGGGCGCCTACCTCCACCGCCGCGGAACCACCGCAGAAAAGGCGCTCGGCAGCGAGGCTGAGGTTGCGCTGGAGTGCTTTACCCTGTGGTCGGACGTTTCGGGCGATAGCCTGACGTTCCGTCAAGTTCTCCGCTTTCCGCAAGCACCGTCGAGCATCGAGCTGGGCGAGCCCGAGAATATCAACGGCAAAATGGTGGTGCCCGTTGCGTACGAGACCGCAGACGGTTGCGGCTGCGCATCGTACGCCGTGATCGGCCAGTCCATTGCGGGCTGGGGCGTTATGTCACCAGATGCCACAGTACCCCACGCGGTGCCGTGGCCGCAGCACACGGGCTTTTTGGCTACCGTCAACGAGCAACTGCAGCATATTACTTGGACGCGAGGCGCATCGGCATTTGCAACGCAGCCCGTGGGTGCCGCAGGCTGTGGCCCGGCATCGTTTAGCGTAAGCAACAACGGCAGGTGCGTGCTCTATGTAGAGAACACCGATGGCAAGGTGGGACAAACCTACGACGAAGAAGGCAACCCGGTTGCAGTGATGGGCAAGCACTTCCGCATCTTCGCCAGCACCTTGGCGGGCGATCTGTTCACGGAGCCGTTTGTGATGTGCGAGCTGGACCATCCCGTCGATCAGATAACGACATTTTTGACGTCGGGAGGCATGCTCTCCGCGCTCGCCACGCACATTGTGAGCGCGGAGAAGAGCGAGGCAGAACTACACGGCATCGAAGTGCCCTTGGTGGCGTGTGCCACTCCGACGGGCGCGGTCGCTACCTCGGGCGCAGTGGTGCCCGGAGCAGCAGGCGAATCCTTCATGGTCACGGTGCGAAACGACGGCAACACCTTGCTGACCGCCGGCACGATCGATCTGTACCGAGAGGGCTCCAGCCAGCCGTTTTCCAGCGCATCCATCGGGTTCGGCGCGAACGCACGCATGGCTTCGATCTTTGATCCAGAGCTTGCCGAGGACGCCTCGGACAACGATATGGCACGCGTGAAATACGCGCTCGAGACGCTGGGCGCGCGTTTTGCAACGCACCCGCTGGTAGCCGACAACGGCAACGCCGTGCTGGCACCGGGTTGCACGGCACAGTTCCGCATGAGCTTCGCCATCCCCGAGAGTTGGGGCGACGAAGTGGGCAAACGCGTCACGCTGTATGCGAAGGCGCGTGACCTGGTGGCGCTCGATCCCGTAACGCTCGAGGAAATTCGACCGGGGGCAAACTCGGCGCTGGGTGCCGTACTGCACGAGCTTCATGTGCCCGACGCGGCATGCGAACGCTCAGAAGTTCAGGTCGGCGTATGCGACAGCGCGGATACGACAGGACTTCACGACGCCCCGATGACGGCGGACGGCGATGGTGGCTCAAGTGGCGGCGGTACTGACGAGGGCGGCGGCTCCGGCGGAAGCAGCTCCGGCAGTGGCAAGGACCACGGCAATAACAAGCGCTCCGGAAAAGCGGGCGCGCTTGCGGGCACGGGCGATGTCAACGCTCCCCTTACGGCAGCCGCTGCAGCACTCGCCGCGGCAGGCGCCGGCCTCATCGCCTACAGCGCCCGCCGCACGGCGCTCGAGATCGACACCGCCAATGAGGCCAATTCGGATAGGCCTCGCTAGCTCCTAGTTACTTTTGTGAGAGACGCCGACTCGGCTCATCGAACATCAAATGGGCTGGTTCTGGATACCCAGAGCCAGCCCATTACGCATTAGACGTCGTCAGAGGAGTCGAGTTCTGCCTCGAGCTTGGCACGGCGTCTTTTCGCCGTGAAAAACGTTGCGCACAGGCCAGCAAACGTGGCCGCGAAAATCGTCGCACCGCAGAACACGCCCGTGGCCAGGTTCGCCAACCAAAAGACGCTTTCGAGCGGTACGATCTGCGCCTCAGCGATACAGCGCATTGCAGCAATAACAAGCGCGAACGCGGCGCCGCTAAGGCCGCTGACAAGCAGGAAATATCCAACAGGAAGATGCTCGGTTTGCCCAAAACGATTGGTATCGACATAGCCCTTCCGCGTTTGCAGTCCTGCGCAAATCAACATCACGAGAACGAGCCACAAATACATGGCTGCCTCGAACGGCGTTGCAAAGCCATGCGGCATTTCACTGGCGTCGCTGTGAACCCACGCAACCTGTCGAGCTATAAACTGGTAGAAAAAGATCATCAACATGCCAAACGAAAGCAGCACGAAACCAATCTTGTAGATCTTTGCGCTTTCCGCCTCCAGGCGCTCATCCTTTGGGCCGGCATATTCACGCCACTTTTGCACGATTTTCAGATCTTCAAATTTCATAGTGAACTCCTAAAGAGTATTAGGGTCGGCGTCGGTTTCGTCTTCCCAAAACAAGTCGTTCAACGTAACGCGCAGCGCCTTGCAGATCGCCACGCACAAATTGAGCGTGGGGTTGTAGCCGCCCGCCTCGATCAGGCCGATGGTCTGGCGCGTAACGCCCACGGCCTCGGCCAAGTCAGCTTGCGAAAGGCCAACCGCCGCGCGCGCCGCCTTCATGCGTAGGTTCTTTTTGCCCGGCATGGAGTTCCTTTCGTAGTAATGGACAGATATCCGTTGCAACATGACAGAAATATATTGCATATATCAGACAATGTCAACTATATCTGTCATTATGAAAACCATATTCGTCATCGCCATGCGGACATTACAACTTCGGTTCACTATTCAAACTTACTCGGACAGAACCGACTCGGTTTTGTCCGAGTAAACGAATCTCCATCGAACTACGAACGATTGTTCGATGGATTTCGTGTTGGTTGGAATCGTCTGTGGGCTGGGCTATGCTACCTTGACTATCTATATGACTAAAACGCAGCAAAGGAGCACCGAGAGAGCGAGTATGGCAAAAAACACCGCAAACTATGGTAACGACAGCATCCGCCAGCTCAAGGACGAGGAGCGCGTACGCCTGCGTCCCGCCGTCATCTTTGGCTCGGACGGGCTCGACGGCTGCGCGCATGCCGCCTTCGAGATCCTGTCCAACGCCGTTGACGAGGCGCGCCAGGGCTACGGCAAGCTCATCACCCTTACCGCCTTTCGCGATGGTTCCATTCAGGTAGAGGACAACGGCCGCGGCTGCCCGCTCGACTGGAACCCCTCCGAGAAACGCTTTAACTGGGAACTTGTCTTTTGCGAGCTCTATGCCGGCGGCAAGTATAACAACAACCAGGGCGGCGACTACGATTTCTCGCTCGGCACCAACGGCCTGGGCTCGTGCGCGACCCAGTACGCTTCCGAGTACATGGACGTCACCGTCTGGCGTGACGGCAACAAGTACTCCTTACACTTTAAGAAGGGCAAGGTCGTCGGCGCCAAAAAGAAGGCACTCGAGATTGAGCCTAGCGACGAGAACCGCACCGGCACCACTATCAAGTGGCGCCCCGATCTTGAGGTCTTTACCTCGATTAGCATTCCCCACGATTGGTATCGCGAGACCATGCGCCGTCAGGCCGTGGTCAACGCCAACGTGACCTTCCGCCTGCGCATTGAGGGCGACGATGGCGAGTTTTCCGAAGAGGACTTTTGCTACCCCAAGGGCATCGAGGACTACGTGCTCGAGCAGGTCGGTACCGACTACCTTACCGAGCCCTTCTTTATCGAGGCCGACCGTCGCGGTCGCGACCGCGAGGACCTGCCCGACTACAACGTAAAAATCACCGCGTGCATGTGCTTCTCGCGCACCTTCATGATGCAGGAGTACTACCACAACTCATCGTGGCTCGAGAACGGCGGCTCGCCCGAGAAGGCTGCCCGCAGCGCCCTCACTAGCGCCATCGATGCTTACATTAAGCAACAAGGCAAGTACAACAAAAATGAGAGCGGCATTAAGTGGCAGGACGTCCAGGACTGCCTAGTGCTGGTGACCAACTGCTTCTCCACCCAGACGTCCTACGAGAACCAGACCAAGAAGGCCATCAACAACCGCTTTATCCAGCAGGCTATGACGGCTTTCTTTAAGGAGCGTCTCTCGACCTACTTGATCGAGAACAAGGACGCCGCCAACAAGATCATGGAGCAGGTGCTCATCAACAAGCGCTCGCGCGAGAATGCCGAGAAGACGCGCCAGAGCATCAAGACCAACCTGCAGCAAAAGACCGACATGGCCAACCGCGTGCAGAAGTTCATCGACTGCCGCTCCAAGGACAAGAGCCGTCGCGAGATTTACATCGTAGAGGGCGACTCGGCAGCAGGCGCCATTCGCACCTCGCGCGATGCCGAGTTCCAGGGCGTTATGCCCGTCCGCGGTAAGATCCTCAACTGCCTGAAGGAGGACTACCCGCGCATCTTTAAGTCCGACATCATCATGGACCTCATGCGCGTGCTGGGCTGCGGCGTGGAGATCAAAGACAAGCGCATCAAGAACCTCGGCGCCTTCGACCTGGACAACCTCAACTGGAACAAGGTCATCATCTGTACGGACGCCGACGTCGACGGTTACCACATCCGCACGCTCGTGCTCACCATGCTCTACCGCCTGGTGCCCACACTTATCGACGAGGGCTACGTCTATATCGCCGAGTCGCCGCTCTACGAGATCAACTGCAAAGAAAAGACCTACTTTGCCTACACCGAGCTCGAGAAGAACGGCATCCTTAAGGAGATCGGCGACCAAAAGTGCTCCATCAACCGCTCCAAGGGTCTTGGTGAGAACGATCCGGACATGATGTGGCTCACCACCATGAACCCCGAGACGCGTCGTCTGATCAAGGTGGAGCCCGAGGACGTCACCAAGATGGAGACCATGTTCAACCTTTTGCTGGGCAACGACGAGGCAGGCCGCAAGCGCCATATCTCCGAGCACGGCAAGGAATACCTTGACCAGCTGGACCTGCAGTAGCAGCAAATCGATAACGACGGCCCATAAGAAGTTCAAGAGGAAATCGTGGCAAAGAAGAAGACGAAGAACCAGCCAAAGAAAAAGCAGGTCAACGCCGAGAACGTCATCGGCCTGCACTCCGAGGTCACCGACCAGCCGATCACGCAGACGCTCGAGGTCAACTACATGCCCTACGCCATGAGCGTCAACGTCTCGCGCGCGTTCCCCGAGATCGACGGCTTTAAGCCCTCGCACCGCAAGCTGCTCTACACCATGTACAAGATGGGTCTGCTCAAGGGCGAGCGCCAAAAAAGCGCCAACATCGTGGGCCAGACCATGAAGCTCAACCCGCACGGCGACGCCGCGATCTACGAGACGATGGTGCGCCTGGCGACGGGCAACGAAGCGCTGCTTGCGCCCTTCGTGGAGTCGAAGGGCAACTTTGGCAAGTACTATTCGGGCGACCTGAGCTACGCCGCCTCGCGTTATACCGAAGCCAAGCTCTCCCCCATCAGCGCCGAGATCTTCAAGGACATCGACAAGGACCCGGTCGACTTCGTCGACAGCTACGACGGTGCCATGAAGGAGCCGCGCCTGCTGCCCACCACGTTCCCCAACATCCTTGTCTCGGCCAACAAGGGCATCGGCGTCGCCATGGCATCCGACATCTGTGGTTTCAACCTCAACGAGGTCTGCACCGCCACGATGCACTACCTGCAGGATCCTGACTGCGATCTGCTCGAGTACATGCCCATGCCCGACTTCTCGACCGGCGGCGAGATTATCTACCGCCGCGAGGAGATGGAGAAGATCATCGAGACCGGCCTTGGCAGCTTCCAGATTCGCTCCCGCTGGCGTTGGATTCCTGAAGAGCGCATCATCGAGGTCTACGAGATCCCCTACACCACCAAGACCGATGTCATCATCGAGCGCATCGTCAAGCTCTCCAAAGAGGGCAAGGTCAAGGAGATTGCCGACATCCGCGACGAGACCGACCTCTCGGGCCTGCGCATCGCCATCGACCTTAAGCGTGGCGTCGACCCCGACAAGCTCATGGCCAAGCTCTATCGCTCGACCACGCTGCAGGATTCATTCTCGTGCAACTTCAACGTGCTCGTCGACGGCTATCCCCGCGTTATGGGTGTGCGCCAGATCCTGCACGAGTGGGTCAAGTGGCGTATTGAGTCCACGCGTCGCCGCATTAACTTTGACCTGGGAAAAAAGTCCGAGCGCCTGCACCTGTTGCACGGCCTCGAGGCGATCCTGCTCGACATCGACAAGGCGATCGCCATCATCCGTGGCACCAAGCTCGAGGCCGAGGTCGTGCCCAACCTTATGCGCGGCTTCGACATCGACGAGACCCAGGCCGAGTTTGTTGCCGAGCTCAAGCTCCGCAACATCAACGAGGAGTACATCCTCAACCGCACCAAGGACATCGCTAAGCTTGAGGGCGAGATTGCCGAGCTTGAGGAGATCCTCTCCAGCGAGGAGAACATCAAGAAGGTCATCAGCGACGAGCTGGCCGCGGTCAACAAGAAGTATGTGATGCCGCGCCGCACGGGCAGGATCGAGCCCCATGAGGTTATCGAAGTAAGCTTGGAGCCCGAGGTCGAGGAGTACCCGGTCACCATCATGCTCTCGCGCGATGGCTACCTTAAGAAGATGACGGACCGCGTACTCAAAAAGGCGACCACGCTCAAGTACAAGGACGGCGACAAACCCTTTATCGAGTTCCCGTCCTCCAACACGCACGAGCTGCTCGTGTTTACCAACAAGAGCCAGGTGTACAAGTGCAAGGTTGCGGCATTTGAGGACACCAAGTCGGCCCAGCTGGGCTCGTACCTGCCGACCGATCTTGAGATGGAACCCGACGAGAGTGTCATCTGGGTCATCGACCCCGAGGACTACAAGGCCGACGTGTTGTTCGTCTTTGAGAACGGCCGCGCGGTGCGCGTCGCGCTTTCTGGATACGTCACCAAGACCAACCGCAAACGCCTCAAGAACGCCATCTACGGCGGCAGCAAACTGCTGTATGCTCAGGTACTCAACACAGATCGTGACATCGCGCTGGTCTCGAGCGACTACCGCCTGATGAACTTCAACACGTCGCTACTCAAGACCAAGACGACAACCAACACGCAGGGCGTCCAAGCCTTTACGGCCAAGAAGGGCCGCTCGGTCACCACCGTCGGCACGACCGAGGAGATTCTTGGCGCCGGCGTCTCGGCCGAGAAGTTCACCGCGCAGAGCCTCCCCTCTGCCGGTGCCCTCATGAAGGAAAACGACATGCCGAGCCTGTTTGACTAGGTACCACGGCAACGAGACCGTTAGATACTTCGCAAAGCGACGAGGCCCGGAGCGCAACGGCATTGCGCCCGGGACTCGTCGTTTTTCTTCTCAACTATTTCTTAACGCAGATTAATTGATTTCTGCTTATTTTTCTGCGTTAAAAAATGTCAGCGTCACTGCTTCGATGCCCTTTGGTCGGTCGTTAGCAAAACTTGCAAAAATTAGCAAAACTTGCAAAAATTAGCAAAACTTGCAAAGGAGACACCATGGAGTACAGCAAGAACCCCTTTACCCCGACGTTCGGAAGTATCCCTCCCTTTCTAGCGGGTCGCGAGCATATTCTGCGTGACATCAACCGTGGTTTTATCAACGGCCCGGGAGATCCAAACCTGTCGACTATTTTTACGGGCGCAAGGGGAACGGGCAAGACGGCGCTTCTCTCGCTCCTTTCAGAAACGGCGCTTGAACACGGTTGGATCGCAGCAAATGTCTCCGCCATGCCAGGCATGCTCGAAGATATTATCGAGCGAACCAAAGAAGCCGCAGATAGCTACCTCTCACAGCCTCATGCGCGCATAAACGGCGTTCAAATTGGTCCAGTGGGCATCGATTGGACATATGCTCAAGAGGTCCAGGGCAACTGGCGCACACGCATGAATGGCATCTTTAAGCAACTCGAAAAACATGACATCGGACTTCTCATTACCATCGATGAAGTCACCGTCGATCTCGAAGAAATGCTTCAATTTGCCTCTGTTTACCAGCACTTTGTACGCGAAGGTAAAAAAGTTGCCCTACTCATGGCAGGACTGCCCTACAAAGTATCGGCGTTGCTGCGTAACGATTCCGTCTCGTTCCTCAGGCGTTCCCAATATCATCAGTTAGGACGAATCACTGACGTTGAAATTGCAAACGCGTTTCGCAAAACCGTTGAGGCCGGAGGACGTTCAATCACACCAGAAGCGCTCGAGAATGCTGTGAAGGCCGTCGACGGATTCCCCTACATGATGCAGCTCGTCGGATATCGCACTTGGGATGTTTCGGAGAACTCGCCCCAAATCAGTGCATCCGATGTCCAGCAGGGTTCCCTACTCGCACGCATGGAGCTGCGTGATCGCATTCTCGAAACGACCTATCGAGAGCTTTCCGATAAAGACATTGAGTTTTTACTCGCGATGCTGCCCGATTCTGGCCCCAGCAGGGTCTCGGAGATAGCCAAACGCATGGGCGTCGCCAGCAACTACGCAAGCCAATACAAACGCCGCCTTCTCGAGGACGGCGTCATCGGGGAACGTGGGCGTGGTCTCGTTGGCTTTGACATCCCCGCATTCAGGGAGTTCCTGAGCGAGAAAGTCTCCTAGCACGCGGAGATTGTCCATAAGGACATCAACGCATGGCAATCAGTAATCCTCTTGGTAAGGGAAGTAGGCTTTCCGCCAACGCTGATTGCCATGCGTTCTTCTTGTCCTTAGGCGAGCTTGCGAGCGAGCTCTCGCACCTCTTCCAACTTGGGCGACGATGCCATGCTTTCGCGCTCGGTCATACCGCTGATAGTGACAATGCCCTGGTCCTCCCACTTGCAGTACGCGCAGGTTGACTTGTACATAGCGATCGCCGCATCATAGACGCCCTCGCTGTGGCTATCGAGTAAAAGGGCCGTCTTGGTGAACGGGAAGCCCGTGGCACCGAAGGCGTACAGGCGGTCGATGGCGGCCTTCTCCTGCGCGGTGATATCAAACCAGTAGATAGGCGAGGCGAAGACAACCATGTCGGCGCCTTTCAGCGACTCGATTACGTCGGCCATGTCATCCTTCTGCACGCAAGTGCCCTCGTGAGCGAAGCAATACTGGCACCCCAGGCAACCAGCGATCTTCTTGCTGGCAACGCGAACGACCTCGACCGTATGGCCGGCCTCGCGCGCGGTCTCGGCAAACGCCTCGACCATGGTGTCGGTATTGGCGCCCTTACGCGGGCTGCCGCTCAACACAACGATATTCATAAGAATCTCCCTCCTTCATGCCGCAGGCGCGCGGCACACATTTCGTTGTAACCAAAACAGATGGAGCTATTCGGTCGTCCGCAGGCCATATCTCTTTGCCATGGCCGCTCATAAGTAACTAGCCAAGGTGCGTCTTATTTCAAATACTCCTCAAAGAACGCTTTCAGCTTTCCAAACGGAATGACGTCCATCTGATCGTAAAGGTCGGTGTGGCTGGCACCAGGGATAATGAGCAATTCCTTGTTGTCCCCCGTCAGCTTGCTGTACGCGGTTTCGCTGAAATAGCGGGAGTGCGCCTTCTCGCCATGCACCAGCAGCACGGCGGAGCGGATCTCGCCGGCGTACTGCAAGATCGGCATATTCAAAAACGACAACGAAGACGTCACATTCCAACCGCCATTGGAGCCCAGGCTGCGGGGATGGTAGCCTCGCGGAGTCTTGTAGTAGGCGTAATAGTCCGCCACAAACTGCGGCGCGTCATCGGGCAGCTGATCGACCACGCCGCCCGCCAGCGCGTAGCTGTCATTTTTATAGTCCTCGGTGCGCTGCGCGTTCAGCGCTTTACGCTTTTCGAAGCGCGCCTGCTCGGAATCCTCGGCGTCAAAGTAGCCGTTTGCGGTCACGCGGGTCATATCGTACATGGTCATAGCCGCGGTAGCTTTGATACGGGTGTCGATGGCTGCGGCATTGATTGCCATGCCACCCCAACCGCAGATGCCGATGATACCGATGCGCTCCGGGTCAACGCTATTCTGCACCGAGAGGAAATCCACCGCTGCGCAGAAATCCTCGGTGTTGATGTCCGGCGATGCCACATAGCGGGGCGCACCGCCACTCTCGCCGGTATAGGACGGGTCGAAGGCAATCGCGAAAAAGCCCAGCTCCGCCATTTTCTGCGCATAAAGGCCGGACGTTTGCTCCTTCACCGCGCCAAACGGTCCGCTGACGGCGATGGCAGGCAGCTTGCCCTCCACGTTCTTTGGCACGTAGACGTCGGCCGCCAGCGTGATGCCGTATCGGTTGTGGAAAGTCGCCTTGCTGTGCTCAACCTTGTCGTTTTTGGGGAACACCTTGTCCCATTCCTGCGTCAGTTTCAACTGCTCCATGCCTAAGCCTCCCTGTCGGTCGCTTTAAGGTATTGCTCGTCGATCACGGGCTCCAACCACTCGTTGGAGGCCTCCTCGCCCGGAACCTCCAGCGCGAGATGGGAGAACCAGCTGTCGGGCGCGGCTCCGTGCCAATGCTTTACGCCCGCGGGAATATTTACTACATCGCCAGGGCACAGTTCCTGTGCCGGTTTGCCCCATTCCTGATAAAACCCTCGACCAGCCACGCAGACGAGGATCTGCCCGCCGCCGCTTTTGGCGCGATGGACGTGCCAGTTGTTGCGGCAGCCGGGCTCAAACGTCACGTTGTAGACGCCGACCTGATCGGTGGAAAGGGGCACGAGGTAGCTTTGCCCAATAAAGTACTTCGCAAATGCGTCGTTGGGGGCACCGATAGGAAAGGCCATCTCGTTTTGGTGTCGGGCCTTTGCGTCGGCGCCGTCGTCCTCGTCCGCCCAGACCTCCTTCGCCATGCGGAAGGCCGCCCACGCCTTGGGCCATCCCGCATAAAACGCCGCATGCGTAAGGATTTCCGCTATCTCAGCCCTGGTCACCCCGTTGTTCTTTGCGGACATCAGATGATATTGGAACGAGGAGTCCGTCAGTCCCTGCGCCATTAGGGCAACCACCGTCACTATGCTGCGATCGCGCAAGGAAAGATCGTCCTCCCGGCTCCACACCTCGCCGAACAGCACATCGTCATTGAGCTGAGCGAATTTGGGAGCAAAATCCCCCAGGGCATCTCTGCCCGCCGTCTGCTTAATCGTCATGTTTGATTCCTCCTGTCGATGGTTCTGGACACGAATCTGTCTCCGCGCGGCTAAGTAGCCCGCCTAGATTTCCATGCCCATTCGTTACGCCTGTTCCAGAGCGGGATGCCCGGCGATATCGCCCGCACCGTTCACGCCGCCGGCGAAAACCGTTTTGCCCATTACGGACCACCCCTTGCGCTACCGATTTGTATTGACGAGAATGAAGGTAATACCTAAACCTGACTTTAGGTCAAGGAATGAATTCGAGATTTATTCGGAGGGGCCATGTACACAATCGGACAGGTGGCGGAGATGTTCGGCCTGCCCGCATCCACGCTGCGGTTTTACGACAAACAGGGATTGTTTCCGGAATTGGAGCGTACGTCTGGCATTCGTCGATTCGGCGATACGGAACTCGAGGCGCTTCGGGTCATCGAATGCCTGAAGAAGGCGGGAATGGAGATCAAGGACATCCGTCTGTTCATGGAATGGTGTGCAGAGGGTCCATCAACATACCCCCAGCGCAAGGCCATGTTCGAGGAGCGGAAGGCCCACATGGAGTCGGAGATCGCGAAGATGAACCGTGCCCTGGACATGTTGAAGTTCAAATGCTGGTACTACGAGCAAGCGATTCAAGATGGCAGCGAGGATAGGCTGGAGGCGCTGATTCCCGACGATTTGCCAGAAGAAATCAAAGGCGCCTACGATAACGCACACGTTCGATAAAGCCGTTCGCTATCCATGGGACTCTGGCAAGGAGCTCCTTCCGAACAGAACGAAAAAGAAAGCCTCCGAACCAAAAGGTCCGGAGGCTGTTATTTCCGCTATTCCCACTCGGCAATAGGAGTCACTGGCCAAAAGCTTGTCAACATCAAAACAAGTCCTCAATCTATCGATTCTACGTGAGGCAATGGTCCTCATTTGATGCCCGCACTGTTTGCACACTAGGGAGCAAAAGAATCTGGCCGCCGCTCAAATAAGATCACCGCCATCTTGCATAAACGACGCCATGTTAAGGTGCCTGACGCCATCCCTCTCCTGCAATAGAGGATCAAGCGTGAACAAGTAGCGCGGATACCCATCCCTGATGTGGCCGAACGGCCTGTACTCGCGCTCCTCGACGCCTCTGTCGGCAATCGACATAGAGACCTGGATGTAGGCGTAAGCATTGCGCCTACGAGCGATGAAGTCACACTCGAGCTTCCCAATACGGCCCACAGAAAGCTCGTACCCGCGCGATGCAAGATAGAGGTAGAGCACGTTCTCCAACGCCGGCCCGTAGTTAATCCTCGCATCCGTGTTCATGGCGAAATAGAAGCCGGGATCAGCCAGGTAGTACTTCTCTTCGCGGATAAGCGATCGCCGAGACTTGAGATCGAACCTCGAGCAGCGATAAAGGATCTTCGCGTCAACAAGAATCTGGATATACCGATTGAGCGTTTCGCGCTTGATGGGAATCTTCTCGACATCATTGAAGTACGCAAGGAGGTTCTTCAGGTTCGTCGGCGCACCAAAGTTGTTGATGAGATACGTCTGGACGGCATCGAAAACCGAGACATTCTTAATCTTGTTCGAATGTTTGACGTCCTTTTCAAAGATCTCATGAATAACACTCTTGATATAGGTGCGCTTTTCATCCTCGCCCTCATACTCCAACGCTTTGGGAAATCCTCCAAGGGTCAGGTACTCGGTAAACTCTCCCACGAGAACGTCATTGACAGGCTTGCCGAGAAAACGCTTCATATCGATATATTCCGCAAAGTCGAGTGGGAACACCTCGAACTCGATATAGCGACCCGTCAGCTTTGTAACAAGCTGCCCAGAAAGCAGATATGAATTCGAACCGGTAATGAAGATGGACCAACCGCCATCTGTCCGGTAGCCGTTGATGAGCAGCTCGAATTCCTCTACGTTCTGAATCTCATCGATGAAGAGGTACTTCGTCCCCTCAGTGTCTGCTGGGGTCGACATGTCAATCAGATTTTCGAGCTCATCGGTCGTCTTGACCTTCCTGTTCTCCCGTGAGTCAAGGTCGATATAGATGATGTGGTCGCTCGCTACGCCGGATTCCACAAGCTCGTCTGCGATTGATTGCATGAGACAGGATTTACCGCATCTGCGAACACCGGTGATCACCTTGATCATCCCGTCATCGTGGTAGAAACCACGCATTCGCTTCAGATATTTTTCACGTCGGTATATACGCAAGATGCACCCCTTTTTTTCAGTGTCCATTTTATCAGTTATGGGGGTACTTTTTTACATTTCATAAAAAAGCGTACCGATAACTTATTCTTACTTAGTTTCGGAAGTCGAGCAGGCGGTCGCGGTAGTACCCGTACTGCGCCCGGCGTACCTCGATTTCGGCGGGGATACCGTCGGTGAGCGATTTCGTTAGGGTGTCGAAGCGGTCGAGGATGTCGACGACCTTCTGTTGGGTGCCGATGGATGGGGCGGGAATCTCGACCCTCGATAAGTCCACAAGCGCGGCTTCGATTGCCTTTTTCGATTTAGCGTATTGCTCTTCAGATCATCGTGGTGTGCTCGTAGCCGCGCTCCACGAGGAGCCGCTCGGCAACGTCGAGAATCTTCTCGACCGTCTCCTCCGGGTACTTATTGCGTGCCACGGGCACCTCCGTCCTTGTTATCGCGATAAACATACCATGAGTGGCGTACGGATCGAGAAGGGCTGGCGCCAAAAGAGCCCAACGGCCGTTACAGCTTCGTTAGAAACGCGCCCCACCATGGATGGTGAACCCGAAAGGTAAGGCGCGCGGGCACGGCGACTCGGCCCGCGCGCCCGGAAGAGAAAGGACGAACCCATGGGTTACATGCTCGAGACGCGCGGGCTCACCAAGCGCTTCGGCCGCGGCGACCAGGCGCAGGACGCCGTAGCCGACGTGAGCCTTCATATCCGCGAGGGCGAGGTGTACGGGCTGCTCGGCCCCAACGGCGCCGGCAAGTCGACAACGCTCAAGATGATCTGCGGGATGCTGCGGCCGACGGCCGGGGAGATCCTCTTTGCCGGGCACGCCTGGCGCCGCGAGGACCTCTACGCAATCGGCAGCCTCATCGAGGAGGCGCCGCTCTACCCCAACCTCACCGCGCGCGAGAACCTGCGCGTGCGCACCACGCTGCTGGGCCTTCCCGAGAGCCGCGTAGATGAGGTGCTCGCCGCCGTGGACCTCGCGGACACCGGGAAGAAGCGCGCCGGGCGCTTCTCGATGGGCATGCGGCAGCGCCTGGGGCTCGCGCTGGCGCTGATCGCCCGGCCACGCCTGCTCGTGCTCGACGAGCCCACCAACGGCCTCGACCCCATCGGCATCGAGG
Source organism: uncultured Collinsella sp. (assembly GCA_958408685.1). Lineage (GTDB taxonomy): Bacteria > Actinomycetota > Coriobacteriia > Coriobacteriales > Coriobacteriaceae > Collinsella. The sequence continues at coordinate 42,533 of CATYLC010000013.1, forward strand.
AGCTGCGCGACCAGATCCGCGGCTTCGCGGCGGCGGGCACGACGGTGATCGTCTCGAGCCACATCCTCTCCGAGGTGCAGCAGATGGCGGACACCATCGGCATCATCTACGGGGGGCGCCTCGCCTACGAGGATGCGCTTCGACCCGGGCAGGACCTCGAGGAACTCTTCATGAGCGTCTGCCGGGAGGGGCGACGAGCGCGCGGGGAGGTGGCGGCATGACGGGCGAGAAAGGCGGCCTGCTCGCGGGCCTGCGCGCCGAGGCCCTGAAGTCGCGCCACGCGGCACCGGTTCGCCTGGCCGTGCTCATGGCGCTGCCGATGCCGCTGCTCGGCGCGATGCCCTACCGGGGCGTGCAGATCTTCAGCGCGTGGAACTACTGGTACGCGCTCTTTCTGCCCGTGTCTCTCTCGCTCGTGGTGGCGTGCGTCGCGCGGGCGGACACGCGCACGCGGATGCGGGGGCTTCTAGGCTTGGGCTTCCCGCTCGGGCGCGTCTGGTGGGCCAAGGCGCTCTGGTGCCTCGCGCTCTGCACGCTCTCGAACCTCGTGGTCTTCGGCATCTACCTCGCGGGCTCGGCGTTCTCCTCGCAGGGCCTCACGGCCGCGGGCACGCTCACGATGCTCCTCTGCGCGCTCGCCAACACGGTGACCGCGGCGTGGATGATCCCCGCAGGGCTCTTCCTCACGGCGCGACTCGGCATGCTCGCGGGCATCTTCTGCCCGCTCGCCGCGCAGCTCGTGGGTGGGTTCGCCTGGTCGCTGATGCCGCTGCCGCAGCTCTTTCCGCCGTCGGCGAGCATGGTCATCCCCACGAGCTTCATCCCCGTGCTGCCGAGCGGCGAGCCACTCGCGGCGGACATGGCGCTCGGCGGGGCGCTCACGGCGGACGGCATGCTCACACTGGCGGGCCTTGCGGTCTGCGCACTCGCGTTCGCCGCGCTCACGGCGGCGGGCGCGGCCTGGTTCGCGCGCTCCGAGGAGAGGTGATGGCCATGACACGACTCTCCGACCCGACGCCGCGCATGACTCTCCCGCGGGCCCTGCTCTCCGAGGCCCTGCGCCTGGCGCGCTCCCCGCTCACGGCGGTGCACCTCGTCTGCGGCCTGGCAGCCGGTCTTGCCTGCGGCGAGTACTTCTCCGTAACCCGATGGGACCCGGCGCTGGGCGCGGACGCCTACGCCCAGTTCCTCGGCGCCCTCATGCCGCTCATGTCCGCCATCGTCTGCGGGCTCGCAGTGGACGAGGAGCGCGCTGCCGGGCACCTCGCCAACCTCACGGCGGTCCCCTCGCGCGGGCGCGCCGTCGCGGCGAAGCTGCTCGCCCTTGTGGCGCTCGGCGCGGGCGCGCTGGCCGTGGCGCTCGGCGTGTTCGGGGCCGTGCTCGCCGTCGCCGGGCGCCTGCCGCTCGGGCCCGCTCCGCTTGCGGCCGCCTGGGCGGGCATCGTGCTGGGCAGCCTGCCCCTCTACGCGCTGGGGCTCGGCGTGGCCCTGAGCCTCGGCCGCAACGCCGCCATCGGCGCCGGCGCGGCGGGGATGCTCCTCGCGTTCTTCTCAGTGGGCGGACTTGCGCACGGCCTCATGACCGGCGAGCTCACCGGTGCCCTGGCGACGCCCCTGAGCTGGGTGCCGCTCGCCTGGCCCGCGCGCCTAGGGTCGCTCGGGGTGGAGGCCTTCATCGACGCCGCACGCGCGGCGGGCCCTCTCCTCACGACTGCGCTCGCTGGCCTCGTGCTCGCCCTGGCAGCCGCCGCCGTCCTTCTGGCCTGGTTCTGCCGCTTCGAGGACGGAAGGGTAGATGCGTAGGAAGCCGCTCGCCGCCGTGCTCGTCCTCCTCTCCGCAGCGCTCGTCCTGAGCGGGAATGCCCTGCTCGACGCCGGCTGGGGGTCGGCGCTGCGCTCGATCGCCGACCGCGTGCTGCCCAACCCTGAGATCGCCATGTGGGCGCCCGCGCCCGCGGCTGCGCGCGGGGCTCTGGACCGCTGAGCGCGGCGCAAGTACAATGCCGACGGGAGTTTCAGGAGGTCGAACATGGCGAGGATACTGGCAGTGGATGATGAGCGGGCGATCCTCGACGCGCTCGCGCGCGTCCTCGGCCGCGACGGCCATGAGGTCGTCAAGGCAGCGGACCCGACGGCGGTCCCGGGGACGGACCTCTCGCGCTTCGACCTCGTGCTCTGCGACGTCATGATGCCGGGGCTCGACGGCTTCGAGCTCGTGCGACAGATCCGCCCGGACTTCGACGGGCCCATCATCTTCCTGACCGCGCGCGTGGCCGAAGAGGACGCCGTGGCCGGCTACGGCCTGGGCGCCGACGACTACGTCCGCAAGCCCTTCGGGGCCGCGGAGCTGCGCGCCAAGGTCGCGGCCCATCTACGCCGTGAGCGCCGGCCGCGCTCGCACGCCCTCTCCTTCGGGGAGGTGCGGATTGACCTCGGGGCGCGCGGCCTCGCCGTGGGTGGCGAGGCCGTGCCGCTCACGCCCACCGAGTACGCCATCTGCGAGTACCTCGCCCGCCACCCCGGGCAGGTCATGAGCCGCGCGCAGATCCGCGAGGCGGTGCTCGGCTGGGAGAGCGACGCCGACGACGCGGCCATATCCATGCAGGTCAGCCGCGCCCGGAGGAAACTCTCCGAGGCCGGCGCCGATCCGATCGCGACCGTCTGGGGGATGGGGTACAAGTGGCAGCTTTGAGGACCGGGGCGCGAGGTCGCGGGGGCATGCCGCTCTCCTTCGTCATCGCGCGCTACTTCGCCTACGCGTTCGCGGCGGTTGCCACGGCGTGGCTCGCCTCGTTCATGGCGCTCTCCGCGGCGATCAACGCGGGCTTCGTCTACGAGGCAAGCTGGGGGCCGGCCAATACGCGCGAGGTCGCGGAGGGCCTGGCACGCGACGGCGTCTGCGGGCAGCAGGACGTGCCGACGGCGTACCGCTACCTCATCCTGAACAAGGACGGATACGTGCTGATGACAGACCTCGAGGGCACGCGGCTCGAGGACGCGACGGAAATGGCCCGTGCGGCACTCGCCGCGGATCCGGGCATAGTGGAGATTGAGGGCGGGGGCTCGGGCCTCACCTACGCCGCGTTCCCGCTCAAGGGCGGCGGGGCCTGCGCACTCGTCAGTGAGTACCTGCCGCAGTGGGTCTCGCGCGACCTCGCCGGCCTGCTTCCCAACCCGCAGAACCTCATGCTCGTCAGCGCCGCTGCGGGAAGCGCGCTCGCGCTCGCGCTCGTGGCGCGCCGCGCGAGCCGCGTGATCTCGCGCAAGATGGCGCCGCTCGCGGATGCGGCGGAGCGCGTCGGCGCGGGGGAGCTCGACTTCGCGGTCGGCAGCACCAACGTGCGCGAGGTGAACGACGTCCTCGCCGCGATGGACGCCATGCGGGCCTCCCTCGCCGAGTCGCTCGAAGCCCGCTGGGCCGCGGAGCGGGGGCAGCGCGAGCAGGTGGCGTCGCTCGCCCACGACCTCAAGACGCCGCTCACCGTGCTGCGTGCCAACGCCGACTTCGTGGCGGAGGAGCTGGAAGACGAGAAAGACGCCGACCTCGCGGCCGCCGCGCGCGACATAGCCGGCAGTGTCGAAAGGCTCGACGGCTACGTGCGCCTGCTCATCGAGGCCTCGCGCGGGTCCGGCGGGGCGGAGAGGGCCCCCATGCGGCCGGCCGAGCTCTGCGAGCAGATCCTCGCCGAGGCCGCCCAGATCGCCCGGGCGCGAGGCGTGACGCTCGACGCGGCCACGGGCCCTGCTGTCGCGGGCGCGCCCGAGGCCCCGCTCGACCGAACCGCCCTGGCGCGAGCCGCCGCGAACCTCGTGGCCAACGCCGCCGAGCACGCGCGAGCGCGCGTGGCGGTCTCCTGCGACATCGCGGGCGGCCACCTCGTCATCGAGGTGGCCGACGACGGACCGGGCTTCTCTCCCGCCGCCCTCGAACGCGGCTGCGAGCGCCTCTTCACAGACGACTCCTCCCGTTCCTCGCGCGACGGAGGCCGCCACTACGGGCTCGGCCTCCACGCCGCCTCCGAGGCCGCGAGCGCCCACGGGGGCTCCGTCTCGCTCGCCAACAGCCCCTCGGGCGGCGCGGTGGCCACCATCGCGGTCCCCCTGTGAGGGCCTGACGACTCAGGCCCTCACACCGGCGTGCCTCGCAATCAAACGCTTCCATCTTGAAACACGGGGAGTAAATCGCGAAATCGCAGGTGGAAGGGAGTAAAACGACAAAGAAAAAGCCTCCGTTCCAACGAGGGAACAGAAGCTCGATAAACGGATTTACTCACCAATGTCGCTGATGGCTTTGCCGTGACTCTCGTACGAAACGAAACTCAGCGGCACAGTGCGGCACTCAAAAGAGCAGGTCAAAGCCCTATCGGCCTACTCCCACTCGATGGCTTCAGCTCTGCCGTCCCGTCATTCCAGTTGCGCCCAGTTTTCGGTGCCGTCTCGAACCGAGTGCCGCCAGGTAACGCCATGTCGCGTTTCGTCGGCCTCGGGGACAAAAGCTGGGATAACTTCAAAAACTATTTTCAAACTCAGGACGTTGAGTTTTTGTTTTTGTCCCAAAGGCCGAGATTGGCCGCCTTTGGAGGCTCGATAGCGCCGAAAATGCCCGTTTTGAAACTCAGCCGCCCTTTAGCTTGCAAGCCGCCAGCTGCAATCGTAAGTGAATTAACGAGGGTGACTTTCGAGCCGTTCGCAAAACCGCAGGTCATAAGTTTCAACTATTGATCGCAAAGAGGAATCGTGCCAGGTGGCTATCTCATGAGTTCATCCGTGACCGACGTGGCAGCCAGTGCGCCGTGCGGTTTTACCCATCTTGAAGCCAAAACTGACATCGCGCGTACGATGCTATCGCCACACGATGTCAGACATTGTTCCCGACTTGACCTGATTGCTTCGCGATGAATTTCATGGCCCTAGAGGAAAAAGTCCCTCGCGCCCACGATGCGAATGCCATCGATGTCCGTGTCGTAGGAACCTTGCCTCACGACCACAATCTTCTCGTGGTTGTCTCGTATCGACTTCAGGGGGGCGATCTCGCGTTCCCTGGTCTCGCTTGCGAACATCTCGTCAGTCACCTGCACGTAGAGCACGCGCCCGTCCTTCGTCGCGACGAAGTCAACCTCCTTGCCATAGAGCTTGCCCACATGCACGCTCCACCCTTCGTAGAGCAGCTGGAGATACACGGCGTTCTCGAACAGGCGCCCAGTATCCGTGACCCTATAGCCGGCCATCCAGGTCCTGAAGCCGGTGTCGACGATGTACTCCTTCGGATTCGTCTTGAGGAGCGCCTTGCCGTGCAGATCGTAACGCGTGGCACGATAGAACAGGAAGGCCTCCTCGAGCGCACCCACGTACGAGGAAACGGTCTTGTTCGTGGTCTTCGACCCCGCAGAAGTTAACGCGCCGGCGATTCGGTTCGACGAGCACTCGTTGCCGATGTTGTCCGCCAGGAATTCGGCCACATAGCGCAGCAGAGAAGGGTCGGTCACCGCGCTTTTGCCCTTCCCGCGCTCGCGGTTGACGATATCGCGCACGGCGATGGCCTCGTAGACTCCGGACATGTACGCCGAGTGCTGCGCCTGGGTCGTCGATAGGGATGCAATGGCTGGCATGCCCCCGTACTCAAGGTAACGAGTAAGCATATCGTCAAAGAGAACGGGGTCCCCCTCGGGAGTGAGAGCCACCGACCTTCCCGATGCAAACTCGATCCCGCAGAAGTCAGCGAACTCGGAGAAGGACAGGGGCAGCATCTTTACCTCTACGTAGCGCCCGGACAGATAGGTGGCCAGCTCGCTCGAGAGAAGATACGCGTTCGAGCCCGTGAGGTAGATGTCGCAATCGAAGTCGACCCTCATCGCATTGACCGCATCCTGCCAGCCATCGATTCTCTGGGGCTCGTCTATGAAGACGTAGGTGCGCCCCTTGTCCGACAGGCACCCGCGAATGTGATCATAAAGCTGGTCCTCCGTCTTGATGCCCGTGCCCTTGCTTTCCAGGTTGACGCTCACAAAGCCGCGGCCAGCGACTCCTTCAGACTCGATGGTCATCCTGATTAGGTCGAGGAGGCTCGACTTGCCGCACCTGCGCACGCCCGTGATCACCTTGATGAGGTCGGTGTCACGGAAGAGCATCGCCTCCTCGAGGTATCTGTCACGGTTCCTGAGCCTGCTGCACTTCAAGGGCTGCTCCTAAAACTCGAATCTGGTTACACTTTTAGGAGTATCGTAACTCCGCGCCACAAGATGAGCAAACGGCGTACCTCGAGACGAATCGACTAAAGGAATTGCGCACCTGCCGGGAGGCAGGGCAGCCTGCTTGATCATCTCGGACTGTTAATTAATAAACCCCAAAAGCCAGACCGTACGGTGCCGCTCGTTTCGCTAAATAGACTTGATGGGATGGCGGATCACGGTCTTGAGCTTCTCCGGCGCGCACTTGCGCGGGTCGGAGAGGTAAATCTCGTGATGGAGGCGGGATTCGGAGAAGTCGGGCGCATATCCCTGTTCCGCCGCAAATGCGCGCATGGCGCTTATAGTCGCCGGTTCGTCGTCGTAAGGCCCGGCGTGCATGCACTGAACGCATAAGCCCTCGTCGACCTCCAGCAGCTCAACTGCCGAGAAGTCCAGCTTCTTCTTGGCGGCAGCTTCCGAAACTGCCCAGTCGAAGTCCTCGCGAGTAACGAAATCGGGCAGACGGATGCACGAGATGAAGTTGAAGTCGTCCTTCCGCGCATAATCGATCTCGCCATCGGCGCGGTCTTGCCACCAGAAGCCCTCGAGCGGCGGCACGACGAAGTCGAAATAGCCTTCGATCTCTCGCGGGCCCTTCTTCGACATCTTGATGGTATAAGCGACGCCGTAGAGCAGCGGCAACGCGTTCTGGTACTCGCCGCCTTCGGCATTGGGATTGCCCTTGCCCCGCACGGCGACGTAGCTCATAGGCGGAACGGTTACGACACCCGGCTTGCCGGACGGCCTGTAGAGCTCCCTGAACTCCTTCTTGAAATCGTATGCCATCGCAACAAACCTCCCTGAGCTTGGGTTTCCGTCGATATCCGACCAAATATAGCAATGGGCGCGGCTTCGGAAGAGGCCGCGCCCATTGCAGGATATTATAACACAGAATCGAACGTCTGTTCTATTCCCACTCGATGGTCGCCGGCGGCTTAGACGTGATGTCGTAGCACACGCGGTTGGCGCCGGGAACCTCGGCAACGATGCGGCCGGAGATGCGGGCCAGCACGTCGTAGGGCAGCTTGGCCCAGTCGGCGGTCATGGCATCGCTGGACTCGACAGCGCGCAGGATAATCGGGCGCTGATAAGTGCGCTCGTCGCCCATAACGCCCACGGACTTGATGTCGGGCAGGACCGCGAAATACTGCCAGCAGCTGTGCTCGGAGTTGCGCTCGCCGGTCTGCTCAAACAGGCGCTGGTTGTAGGCGTCGAGCTCCTCGCGCACGATGGCGTCGGCGTTCTTGAGGATCTCGAGCTTCTCCTTATCGACCGCACCGATGATGCGGATGGCCAGACCCGGACCCGGGAAAGGCTGGCGGAACACGATGTGACCCGGCAGGCCAAGCGCCAGACCAAGCGCGCGGACCTCGTCCTTAAAGAAGTGGTCGAGCGGCTCAATGAGGTCGAAGTGCACGCCCTCGGGGAACGGGATCAGGTTGTGGTGGCTCTTGATGGTGGCCGTCTTACCGCCCGTCTTGCGAGCGCCGGACTCGATGATGTCGGGGTAGATGGTGCCCTGAGCCAGGTACTTGACCGGCTTGCCATCGGTCTCGAGCTGCTGAGCAACCGCGAAGAACTCTTTCCAGAACTGCGTACCGATGATGCGGCGCTTCTCCTCGGGCTCGGTCACGCCGGCCAGAAGCTCGGCATAGCGATCCTCGGCGTGGACGTGGATAAAGTCGACGTCAAACTGCTTGGTAAAGACCTCCTCCACCTGCTCGGGCTCGCCCTTGCGCAGCAGACCGTGGTTGATAAACACGCAGGTCATCTGCTTGCCCACGGCGCGGGCGCCCAGCGCAGCCACGACGGAGGAGTCGACGCCACCGGACAGGGCCAGAATCACGCGGTCGTCGCCGACCTTCTCGCGGAACTCGGCCGTCATGGTCTCGACCAGGTTGTCCATGCTCCAGTTGGGCTCCAGGCCGCAGATCTCAAACAGGAAATTGCTCAGCAGCTGCTGACCGTACTCGGAGTGCTTGACCTCGGGGTGGAACTGCGTGGTGAAAATCTTACGCTCGGGGCACTCCATGGCGGCAACCGGGCACACGTCGGTGCTGGCGGTAACGGTAAAGCCCTCGGGCACCTCGGAAACGGCGTCGCGGTGGCTCATCCACACGGTCTGCTCCATGGGCGTGGAGTTAAAGAGCTTGGCGCCGGCCGTGCGCGTGATGGTGGCGCGGCCGTACTCGCCCACCTCGGAGTGACCGACCTTGCCACCGAGCGTCACGGCCGTGATCTGATGGCCGTAGCAGAAGCCCAGGACGGGAAGACCCAGGTCAAAGATGGCAGGATCGATGGACGGAGCGTCCTCGGCATACACAGAAGCCGGGCCGCCGGAAAGGATGAGCGCAGAGGCGTTCATCTCGCGAATCTCGTCGGCCGAGATGTCGCAGGGGACAATCTCGGAATACACGTTGAGGTCGCGGACGCGACGGGCAATGAGCTGACCGTACTGCGCACCAAAGTCGAGTACGAGGACCTTTGCGGAAGCATTTTGATCCATGGTATCCCCCTCTTGTTGGCGGGGAGCCGGTGCCCGCCCGCGCGAATGAACGAAAATATCTTTCATAGTGTACACGTTATATGGGGTTTCTCGTCCCTCGCAGCCATCAGCGCACGGCAAACGCACGACCTGGGCCCCTATTTGACGGCAATTGAAGTGTTAACAGACGTTACAGATGATGTAATACGTTTGAACATTGGACGCCCTGTGCCACAATACTGCCGAACGACTCCGCCTCTGTGGCGGCAAATACGATAGGAATATCAGCATGAAGCGCATCCTTCTCATCGCCACGGGCGGCACCATCGCATCTACCGAGGACGGCAACGGCCTCTCCCCCGCCCTGACCGGTGAGGAACTCGCCCAGAGCGTTCCCGAGATCTCGGGCCTCTGCGAGCTCGACGTCGTGCAGCCCATGAACATCGACAGCACCAATATGCGCCCGAGCGACTGGATGCGTATCCGCGACGTCATCGTCGAGGGCTATGCCGACCACGACGGCTTCGTGATTCTGCACGGCACCGACACCATGAGCTACACCGCGGCAGCGCTTTCCTATCTGATTCAGGACAGTCCCAAGCCCATCGTACTCACCGGCTCGCAAAAGCCCATGGGCAATCCCTTTACCGACGCCAAGCTCAATCTGTACCAGAGCCTGCTCTATGCGCTCGACGAGCACTCGCACGACGTCTCGATCGTGTTTGGCGGCGTTGCCATTGCCGGCACGCGCGCCCGCAAGCAGCGCACCATGAGCTTTAACGCGTTCATTAGCGTCAACTATCCGCCCATCGCCTATATCCGCAACGGCCGCATCGTGCGCAATGGGCTTCACGGCACGCATCAGGGCGAAAACCCGGTGCGTTTCTACGACAGCATCGACCCACGCGTATTTGTACTCAAGCTTACGCCCGGCGTAAACCCGGGCATCCTCGACGCCCTTGCCGACAGCTACGACGCCGTGATTCTGGAGACCTTTGGCATTGGCGGTATTCCCGAGTTTGGCGAGTCCGGCGAGTCGTTCCAAGAGGCAATTTTTCGCTGGGTCGATTCGGGCCGCACCGTCGTTATGACCACGCAGGTCCCCGAAGAGGGCCTCGATCTGGGCGTTTATGAGGTCGGCCGCGCTTACGCCGATCATCCGGGTATTCTGCGCGGCGACGACATGACCACCGAGACGCTCGTGGCCAAGACCATGTGGGCACTCGGCCAGTCACGCGATGCCGCCGAGATTCAGCGCCTGTTCTACAGCCAAGTCAACCACGACCGTATCCCGATGGCGTAATCCCTAAGGCAGTTCCGCTTATCGCAGCCCCAAACGACAGGTGGTCCCCCTCGGGCTGTGCAAAAAACGGAGTATTCTGCAGTTCCTCGGCCGGAGGCATAGAATCAGCCGATTGTTAGACGAACTTTTAGTACGAAGGAGCCGTCTAGTAAATATTTATTCCACATTTTTATTTAGCGTGTGGATTAACTACTGCCAAAAAGGCAAAGCCAGCCGTCCGAGCTACCATCTACGGCTGAATAGGTGCTGAATACTCGCGATTTTGCACATCGCAACCAGGGGGACCCGTCCAAAGAGCGTCAAATACAGCGGAGGAACGCCCTATTCAATGCCCTCGAGAAGCTCTGACACCGTCATGCCGAGTGCGGGCGCGATCTTAAATAGAACCTTAAGCGTGAAATTTGCCGTCCCATCTTCGATTCGGTCGAGGTAGGGTCGGCTGATTCCTGTCGCCACACAAAAATCAACCTTGGAGATACCAAGGTCCCTGCGTGTCTCTTCGACCCGCCTGCCAAGAATCTGTTTCGCATGTTCATTCATGCAGACGAGTTTGAAATGGAGCAAAACAAAAACGTAAACTATAGTTTACGTTTTGCCGAATACACAGGAGTTTTCTATGTCGGGTTCTTCGGTCCGCATGTACCGAGCCACACTTCGCACAAGCAGCGAACCGCCCAAGCTCGTCGTCGTTGAAGCTGAATGCCTTTCGCCCGATGAGCGCACAGCATTTGCATTGCTATCAAGTCGCGTCGCCGCCGTTCTGGTCCCTTGCCCGGCGCAAGGTGAACTTGCCATCCAATGCCAAGCGCACAGCTGCTCGCTCAAGCAGGCTGCCGTAATCGCAACCAGCCAACGAGGTCTGCCCCTTCTCCTGGAAGCCGGTATCGCACTTGCCCTTCGCGGCACCGGATACGAAAACGAGGCCGCCGCCGACATGGTCTTTAAACCACGATCGAGCGGCGGCCTCGCAGCAGCCATTGAATATGTGTGCAGGCTCGTTGCCTAAAAGGACAAGCTAGAAACCAAAGCCAAAGCCCGTTCCAGTAATCGCCGAATACATAAAGTAGACGTTGATTACATTGAGGAACACGCCCGTGATGCAGCCGTTGCGCAGGTAGCGCTCGCACGCAAGGCGTGCCATCACAGCGGAGTCCTCGTTGTTCTTTGCCTGGCGTCCCGCCGTAAAGTACGTCGCCACGCTCAGCAGCAGGTTGAGCACCGGCAGTGCCAGCAGCTCGTAGCTCTTACCCCAGCGCGTCACCTCGCCGGCTGCGTTAAACTTCGTTGCCACCTCGGGGCCAATGTTGGGGATAACACACGCTGCAACCACCAGCGGAATCACCGCAAGTACGAGCAGCGCAATACCCATGTAGCCAGCTTTTTTGCCATATTTAAACATATGCGTCGTCCTTACACGTTAAAGCGGAAGTGCACGACGTCGCCATCGGCCATGACATAGTCCTTGCCCTCAATACGCAGCTTGCCGGCGGCCTTGGCGCCCTGCTCGCCGCCGAGCTCGATGTAGTCGTCATAGCCAATGACCTCGGCCTTAATAAAGCCGCGTTCAAAATCGGTGTGGATGACGCCGGCGGCCTGCGGGGCGGTCGCGCCCTGACGCACCGTCCAGGCTTTGACCTCCATCTCGCCGGCCGTAAAGAACGACTGCAGGCCGAGCAGCTTGTAGGCAGCCTGAGCGAGCACGTCCAGGCCGGGCTGCTCCAGGCCCAGGCTCTCCAGGTAGTCGGCAGCGTCCTCGGGATCGAGCTCGGAAAGCTCGGCCTCAATCTTGGCGCAGATCGGCAGCGGCTTGACGCCATCGATGGGCGCCAGATCGTCGTTGAGCATGTCCTCGTCCACGTTGGCCACATACAGGATGGGCTTCATGGTGAGCAGGAACAGGCCCTTGGCGGCAGCACGCTCCTCGTCTGTCATCTCCATGGATGCGGCGCGCTTGCCCTCGTTGAGCCAGGCAAGCAGACGCTTGGCGACCTCGAACTTGGGCATGAGCTCCTTGTCGCGCTTGGCTTCCTTCTCGAGCTTGGGCAGCTGTTTCTCGAGCGTGCCCATGTCGGCCAGGATGAGCTCGGTCATGATGGTATCGGCGTCACCGGCGGGGTCGACGAACTCGCCCGTGCGGCCCACCTCACGCATGACGTTGGGATCCTTAAAGTAGCGCACGACCTCGCAGATGGCGTCGGTCTCGCGGATGTTTGCCAAGAACTGGTTGCCCAGGCCCTCGCCCTCGTTGGCACCCTTCACCAGGCCAGCGATATCGACGAACTCGACCGTAGCCGGCACAATGCGGCCGGGGTTGACGATGTCGGCAAGTTTTTGCAGGCGGCTATCGGGCACATCGACGATACCCACGTTGGGGTCGATCGTGGCAAACGGGTAGTTGGCGGCAAGGCCGGTCTTTTTGGTAAGCGCGGTGAACAGCGTCGACTTGCCCACGTTGGGCAGGCCCACGATACCGATGGAAAGGGACACGACAGCTCCTTTTGGTACAGGTACTTCAAACTTCATAAGTATAGCGCCGCCGCAGCATCCGGGCGAATCCGGACACCGCGGCGGCGCAAATGAAGCAGAGATTGGGGTCTCTAGCTAGTCCGCGAGCTTCTCCACCTGATCGAGCATCTTGTCGAGCTTGGCCTTTGCTTCGGCCTTGACCTTCTCAGCTTCTTCGTGAGCCTTCGCCTTCTGGGCGGCCTTTTCCTCGGCTTCGGGATCGACGACGACCAGATTGGACGCGTCGTGCTCAACAAGCTTGAGCGCATGCTCGGGACAAACCTTGACACAGGCGCCGCAGCCTAAACAATACGTGGACTCCAACGCAAAGCGGCCGCTTCCCACCAAATCGCAGGCAAACGTGGGGCACACGTTGACGCACTCACCGCACGACGTGCACTTGTCAAAATCGCACTCCGGCGTGCTCACCTGCATATTCTGGGCAAGCTCGGGATGGTTCTGCAGTGTCGAGAGCACCAGCTGCCGCCCATGGGTGAGCGAACGGCGACGCTTGGTCGTCGTGGTGCCGCACATGGTGTTGAGTGTGCGCTCCAGCTGGGTAATCTGATGGCGATGGGCCTTGAGCTTTTGCGTCACCGAGGCCAGCGCCGCCGTCGCCGGATTGAGCTTGGTCACCGTCAGACCCGTGGTACGGGCGATCTTTTCCATGTACTCCTTGCGCTCGTACTCGCGAAGCTTATGGCACTTGAGGCTCTTGGGGTCGACCTCCAGGCCCATGCCCGTACCGGCCCACTCCTCGGCCTTCGCAATGGCCTCGCCCAGAATGTCCTCACCGCCGGTGTTGCGGCATTTATCGCACACGCCCAACGGCAGGTACACACTCACGTTGGGATAGTCGGCCAGTACCGAAAACCAGGTCTCGGCCGTAATATCGCCCACGCAGGCAACGACGACCTCGTTTTCGCGCGGCATGCGCTTAAGGGCGCGCGTGCAGGTGACGTAGGCGGTCTCGTGGCTCGTAGCAGCAGAGACAATATCGTCATACAGGTTTTTGGGCGCCAGGCGCGGCGAGATGATCGCCTCGGTCGGACAGGCAGCGGCGCACAGGCCGCACTTGCGGCAGGAGTCGAGGATCTCGATGGCGTCTTCCTCGACCTCGATAGCGTTGACCGGGCACACGTCCATGCACGCGGTGCAGCCGCTCTTTTCGTTTTTGCAGGTCAGGCACGGAATGGTGTTGCCGCGCGGACGCTCCTTGTAGTCGGCAGGATTCCACTGCGGTGCCGACGGATCGAGTGCATCGGTCACACCGCCAAGCGGGTTTTTAAGAAAGTCGAAACCCTTGCTGATCTCGATAATGTCATCAAACAGATCGTGTTCCTGCGCCATGCGCGGCCCCTCCCTGAGCAGTGCAAACAAGCAAGAGATAATGATACGCCATCGACCCACGCCTCGGGCAAATTACACGCGGAGCATCTTCGCGGCAAATAGCCCATGGCCTGTCGCCACCTCGATCGCACAAGGCCGATCAAGCGCCAAACTATGCCTCGCACATGAGCTGCACGAGCTTTTGTTTGGTCACCTTTGCCTGCTCGTTGGCCATATTACGCTCATTTCTAAAGACCGCATTTGCAACACCTTGCAGATCGGTATCGGAAATCTCGCCAAGACCCAGCTCCTCGAGCGTCGTCGGCAGACCAACGCGCTGGCAAAACTCGAGCACCTGATCAAGCTCGGGCGCACGCTCTAGGCGCAGCTGGACCACCAGGCCAAATGCCACGGCCTCACCGTGCATAGCCCTGCACTCGGGCAGAATCGTCAGACCGTTGGCGATGGCATGTGCCAACGCCAAGCCACCGCTCTCAAAGCCGACGCCCGAGAGCAGAATATTGCACTCGATCAGACGCTCAACCGCCGGCGATATACGCCCTTTCTTGAGATCGCGCTTGGCAGCGACGCCGCACTCCATAAGCGTGTCATAGCAGGCACGAGCCGCAACCAAGGCCAAGTGTCCCGGCGCGCCACCGTGCTCGTTGGCGCCATGCGCCGCGGCGCACGAACGTGCCTCGAAGTACGTTGCCAGTGCATCGCCCATGCCAGCGACCGTCATACGCAGCGGGGCTGCCGCGAGCACGTTGGTATCGACCACGACCAGGTCTGGATTCTTCTCGAGCATCAGGTAGCGGTCGAACGACCCATCCTCGTGATACAGCACCGAAATCGCACTGCACGGACCGTCCATCGAAGCCGCCGTGGGGCATACGCACAACGGCAACTCGGCATAAAACGCAACGGCCTTGGCGATATCGAGCATCTTGCCGCCGCCAATACCCACCACCATGTCGCAATACTCGGCCTGGGCTTCCTTAGCCATTTCGACAACGGCGTCTTCCGTACACGGACCGTCATAAATCTTAAAGAACGGCTCACTTAGGTCTTCGTCCAGAAATCCATCGACGATCTGCTTGCACAGCCGATCCTCGGTGCCCTGGTCAAACAAGACATAGGCAGCGCAGCCCAACCATGACAAATACCTGCCCTGGCGCGAAAGCTCCCCCGGCCCCTGAACATACCGGCCGGGACCGCCGTAAACCATAGGAAGCGCCATACGAGAATCCACCCTTCATCAAACAACGATTGGTGCAAAGTAACCTGGCCCCTTTGCACCAACTTGGTGCGAAGGGGCCAGGTTAGTTTGCACCATAGCAAAAAGGGGCAAAGCCATCTGTTGGCTTTGCCCCTTCCTTAGCTTGATTTACTCATCCATGAGATAGTAGTGGCCCAGCGCGTCGGCACCCAGGATGGCGTTTGCGACCATCTCGGGCGTCACCTCAAAGGGCATGTTGCACATGGTGTCATCGGGTGCGCAGGCGGCCTCGGCAACAATCATGGCCTGCTCGCGCGTAAGCTCGGCAACGCCAAGTTCCTTCATCGTGACCGGCAGGCCAAGCTCAATGCAGAAGCCCAAGACTTCCTCGAGCTTCTCGGTCGGGGCATCCTCGAGTACCAGCTGGACGATAGTACCGAAGGCGACCTTCTCGCCGTGATACATGCCGTGGCACTCGGGCAGCATCGTCAGGCCATTGTGGATGGCATGAGCAGCAGCAAGGCCCGAGCTCTCAAAGCCAATGCCCGAAAGCAGCGTATTGGCCTCGATGATGTGCTCGACGGCAGGCGTGAGCGCACCCTTCTCCAGCGCAACCTTGGCCTTGACGCCATCGGCCATGAGCGTCTCATAGCAGAGCTTGGCGAGCGCCAGGCCGGCCATTCCGCCCTTGCCGCCGGCGCAGGTGCCGCCGTCGGCATCGTGCGTCGCCTGAGCCTCGAAATAGGTTGCGAGCGCATCGCCCATACCGGAAACCGTCAGGCGCACCGGGCTCGCCGCGATAACCGTCGTATCCATCAGGACGATATTGGGGTTTGCCTTAAGGAAGAGGTACTTATCGAACTGGCCGTCATCGGTGTAAAGCACCGAAAGTGCCGAGCACGGTGCATCGGTCGAGGCAATGGTGGGGCAAATGATAACCGGGGACTCCAGGTAATAGGCGACGGCCTTCGCGGTGTCGAGGATCTTGCCGCCACCGACGCCGACGATGATGTCGCAACCGTTGTCGCGAGCGAGCGCAACCAGGCGATCGACCTCGCCCTTGGAGCACTCGCCGTTAAAGTCCTCAAACAGCAACTTGGCCTTGGCCTCGGCAAAGCCGCCCTCGATCTTGGCACCGACGCGCTTCTTGCCCGAAGGCGTCACGATGACGAGGGCCTTAGCGCCGAGCGGCTCGACATAGGAGCCGAGCTTGGCGAGCTCGTCCGGACCCTGGATGTACTTGCTGGGGCTATTGAAAATTGCAGCCATAACTATCCCATTCTCTAAAAAAGAAAGGGGCTCCGTACGGATACGTGCGGGGCCCCTCGTTACGATAACAAGAGTCGATTAGAAATCGATGTCGGTGTCGTAGTAGCAGGCCTTGAGGATCTTCTCGAAGTCGGCAGCCTTGGTCTCACGCGGGTTCTCGGGCGTGCAGGCGTCTTGCTCGGCGTTCGCGGCGATCTCGGGCAGCTTGGCGAGGAACTCCTCCTCGGAAACCATCTGCGGGTTCTCGGCGTCGACCTTCACGCCACCATTCGCGTAATCCTTGATGGACTGCGGAATGTTGAGCTGGTCGTTGAGGTCGCGGATCTTCTGGACGAGCGCAGCGATGAGCTCCTCGTTGGTCTCGCCGGGAAGGTGCAGGATCTCCTTGGCCACGTAAGCGTAACGCTCGGCAGCACGGGGATCCTTGGAGTTCCACTGGATGACCTTGCCCAGGTACATGGCGTTAGCGGCACCGTGGATGATGTGGCCGTTCTCGAAGGCAGCACCGGTCTTGTGAGCCATGGAGTGAACGATGCCGAGCAGGCCCGAGGAGAAGGCGATACCGGCGATGCACTGAGCCTCGTGCATGTGCTGACGGGCCTCATGGTCGCCAGCATAGGACTTGGGCAGCCACTCGACGATCTCGCGGATGCCGTGCAGAGCGTTGGCGTCGGTGAACATAGAGGCGCAGGTGGAAACGTAGGCCTCCATGCAGTGGGTCAGAGCATCCATGCCGGTGTGAGCGCACAGCTTGGCGGGCATGGTGTAGGTGAGCTCGGGGTCGACGATGGCGACATCAGGGGTGATGTTGAAGTCGGCCAGCGGGTACTTGATGCCCTTGGCGTAGTCGGTAATGACGGAGAACGCGGTGACCTCGGTAGCGGTGCCGGAGGTAGAGGAAATGGCGCAGAAATGAGCCTTCTGACGCAGCTCGGGGAAGCTGAACGGCTGGATAATGTTGTCGAAGGACTCCTCGGGGTACTCGTAGAAGACCCACATGGCCTTAGCGGCATCGATGGGCGAGCCGCCACCGATGGCGATAATCCAGTCGGGCTCGAACTCGCGCATGGCCTCGGCACCCTTCATGACCGTCTCGATGGACGGGTCGGACTCGACGCCCTCGAACAGCTTGACCTCGAAACCGCCTTCCTTAAGGTCGTTCTCGACGTCCTGCAGGAACCCGCCGCGGCGCATAGAGCTGCCGCCAGAAACGATGATGGCCTTCTTGCCCTTGAGGTTCTTCACCTCGTGGCGAGCGCCCTCACCAAAGTACAGATCGCGAGGATTGGTAAAACGTCCCATACTGTGCCTCCTAAACAAGCCCCTCTTAGACTTGCGTATATAACGGAGCACCCAATTGGCTCCGTTAGGACCGGTTTGCGCGTTGCCGGCGATGACAATGCGCGATGTCTAAACGTCTCAACGCTCAGACAAACACTATTTTACCGTTCTGGTTGGTCAGTTATTCACCTAAAGCCGCCAATGATGAAACGTTTTTTCTATCCCTGAAGACCCTTGTGCGGCATTCATACTCCCAAGCTGGGCAAACGTTTTATCAAGGTTGACTACATATCCCGGGCAGGGCTGTGCCCATCCAAAATATGCACCGTTCGCCGCCAAAAATCGACCGTTTGCGGCACCGTGATACCACTCGGCCGTCCATGGTGCCGACATTTGTGCGACATCCGTCTTCGTGGTGCAAAGGTGCAAGTCCAAGTGCGGCACCCCCGGTGTGCCACATGCGGGTAAACTAGAGCCTTATATAGAAACATCTGAACCCTAACCGCAGCAAAGGAGGCCCCATGGCATTCGATCCCATTCAAGAGGATTGCCATCGCCTCGTTCTTGAGGCCTTGCGCCGCGACAATATCCCGCTCACCGACGGTGCCGCCGTAGAGCGTCTGATGGAACAATTCACCCGCAACCCCGCACCGCTCATCGTGCACGACCGCGACCGCGCCGGGCATCTGATTGCCAAGGTGGTCGAGGCCGTCGACTACCGCATTCCCTTTATCCCTGACGATGCCCAGGCAGAGCAGGAAGAGGCAGCTGCCGAGAACATGCTCCGCGAGGCGGCCGCACTCGATCCGGCCAACTGGGATGCCCAGCGCATGCTGACGGCACTCACCGCCGAATCCAACGAGGAATACGTGCAGTACCTGGTGTCCAAGTGCGACGAGGTGGAGCACGATCTGGCGCTCAAGATCGCCTCGGCGCAGGACCCCTACGAGCGCGAGGCCGCAGGCGACCTTACGCGCCGCCCCTATCTGCGCTGGCTTGCCGCCTTGGCATCGCGCGCCCTCATTAGCGGACGCTACCGCATGTCGCTCGAAGCCGCAAACCGCAGCCTGGACTTTGCACCCAACGACCCCGCTGGTGTCCGCCACACCGCGATGCTCGCCATGGCAAAGCTCGAATACCCCGCCGAGGAGCTCAAGCGCTTTCGCTCCGCACACTCCGTGCCGTACCTCGCGAATACCCCGCTGCGCCGCCGTCCCAAGGATGCAGAGCGCGACTTGGACCCGTGGACGCTCATCGCGCTGATGAGCGCTGCCTGGCGCGAGCTGGACTACGAGGGCGCCGAGCACTACTTGCGCATCCTTGCGCGCTCGTGTCCGCACGCAGCCGAGGCACTCTACTTCCAAACCGAGTTTCCCGATGGCGTCTATGCCCGCGTCAACGTGGGTGCGGGCTCCACCGACGAGCTTGTCCTTGCGCTGTCCGAGGCGACGCCGGTACTGCAGGAGGGCCTGGGCGCTCCCGACAACGCCAGTTTTGCCGCCTGGGTCGCCACCAACGACATCGTGCGCTCCCAGATCGACGAGCGCATCCTGCGCGCAGCCGAGCAGGGGCTTCCATTTAAGGGAGGAGACCTCTAATGGATCCGAGCGTCTACATCCCCGCCTACCTGGAGCGCACCTATCTGGCGTCGCACCCCGAGCTCACCGATGCAGCACGCGAGCTTGTCCATAACGACATTAGCGCGAATCCCCAAAAGTATGCGCAGTCCGAGCATGCCCAGGCGCTGCTGTCCTATGCCGGTGTTCATCGCCACCTGCTCGACGAGCTCCATCGCATCGAGGACATGGGCAGCGACGAGGAGTTCGAGCAGACGCGCAATCGCCTGTTCGACGACATGCGCGATGAGCTGCTCAAGATCGTCCGCATCGATGCGTATGTCCTCGACGCGCAGCTGCTCGCCATCATCCTGGCCGACACGCCCGTTGACGCCTGCCTGGGCGACCTGATGAAGCTCGAGGCGACCACGGCCGATTACCTGCAGCAAAGCGTGCCCGGGTTCGATATGGAGGCCCCACACTACTGGGCCAATAATGTTTTGGCCGACGGTGTCACCGCAGCAGACCTTACCGTGAGCGAGCCGGCTCTTATCGGGTGGCTTCACACGCTCGAGGCCATCTCGCAGCTGTGCATGGCGAGCGCCCGCTACCGCGCTGCTGCCAACTACGCCCGCCGTGTTCTTAAGGCAGAAGGCTATCCCACCCGAGCTGCAGGCACCGTGCTACTCGCCCTCGCTCGCTTGGAAGACGAGGACGGCTTTTTTGCCCTGGCCCACCAGCTCGAGGAGCAGATGGGGGCCGATACCCTCGAGAACTCCCCCTGGTACCTGCTCGCCCGCACGATCTTGCTGTTCAAAACGAACAAGATGCGCCCGGCGACACGCGCGCTGCGTGAGTTTGCCAACCGCTGCGAGGGCGGCGCGTTCTTCTTGCTGAACCCCATGTACCAGACGCCGTACCTTCCCTGCCGACCCGAGCCGCGCGACCCCTGGGATCTCTCGCACCAGGCGGTTTGGGAAGCCGACGGCATCATCTCGGATACCCCCGACTTTGCCCCCTGGGCCAATGCCTGCGAAGACGTTTCGCAGCTTGCCCAGGAATTTGCGCGCCGCTACGGATTTTAACGGCGCAAACGCCACGACCATGTCATCTATGTTAGGAACGGCTTCATGAACCTCCGCTCATCTCTCGCCTGCACCTCGAGCGATATCGCCCGCTGGGGGCTGCGCTCCGTCCTTAAGCGCCAGGGCGGCGTACTCCCCGGCCGCATCGCCATGAAGATCGACCCCGAGCTGCTGAGCGACCTCGCCGGCCTTGTCGACCGCAGCGTGGTAATCACCGGCACCAACGGCAAGACCACCACCTCCAACCTCATCGCCGACGCCGTTGCCGCCAGCGGCGCCACCGTGGTATGCAACCGCGCCGGCAACAACATGGAGCCGGGCGTGGTGGGCGCACTGCTCGAGGCGCGCAGCGGCCTCAAGCGAGCCGGCGGCGGCAAGCGCGTGGGCGTTTTTGAATGCGATGAGCTCTACACCGTGCGCGTCCTGCCCAAGCTCAAGCCGACGTACTTCGTGCTGCTCAACCTGTTCCGCGACCAGCTGGATCGCTATGGCGAGATCGATCACACCCAGGAGGTCATCGCCCACGCGTTGGAGCTTTCGCCGGCAACGACGCTCATCTACAACGCCGACGACCCGCTGTGCGCCTCGATCGCCGCGCGCGTTCCCAATGCGAGTATTGCCTTTGGCATCGACGGCGCCACCGACACCGAGTCCGACCGCATTAGCGACTCGCGCTTTTGCTCGCAGTGCAACGCCCCGTTGGAGTACGACTATGTGCAGTATGGTCAACTCGGCGCCTACCATTGCCCCTCGTGCGGTTGGGCACGCCCCGCACTGGTCCGCCGTGTGACGGGCGTGGAGCTTGGCTGCGACGGCTACGGCTTTGACCTGGTCTTTGGATCTGCGCCCGACGCGGCTGCCGCACACATCGCCACACGCTACAACGGCCTGTACATGGTCTACAACGTTGCCGCCGCCTTCTTTGCCGCACATGAGTTAGGCGTGGATACGGCGCACCTGCAGCCCACGCTCGATGCCTACGTCCCCGCCGGCGGACGCATGGGCCGCTGGGATATCGCCGGCCGCACCGTCGAGGCCAACCTGGCCAAGAATCCCGTAGGCTTCGATCGACAAATCCAGTCCATCAAGACGGCAGGCGGCAGACTCTGCGCTTTCTTCCTCAACGACAACGATGCCGACGGCCACGATGTATCGTGGATCTACGACGTCGACTTCGAGCGCATCGCCGACACACCGGGTCTTGTCGCCTTTGCCGGAGGCACGCGTGCGCACGACATGCAGGTACGCCTCAAGTACGCCGGCATCGATGCCGCGATTATCTCGGACGTCGCGCAGGCAATTGGCGCCGTTGCGGATGAAGCCGCAGGCGACACTTTCTATGCCGTCGCCAACTACACGGCCTTCCCGCCGCTGGTCAAAGAACTCGATGGGCTGAAGGGTGCCGATGCAGCCACGGTTGCTGCCCGCGCTGCAACGTGTGCCGATGGCAGTGCCGTCCCCGTCGGCATCGCGCCAGTCGAGCTTTCGCGCCCGCTGCGCATCGTATACCTGTATCCCGATGCCCTTAACCTCTACGGCGACGGCGGCAACGTCATCGCCCTCGAGCGCCGCTGCGCCTGGCGTGGCATTCCCGTGCGCGTGGACGAGGTCCGTATGGGCGAATCACTCGATCTCACCGATGCCGATATCGTCATGATGGGTGGCGGCTCCGACCGCGACCAGCTAGCCGTGGCACACGAGCTGCTCGCTCAAAAAGACAAGGTCGCATCCTATGTTGAGGATGGCGGTTCGCTGCTCGCCATCTGCGGCAGCTATCAGCTGCTCGGCCGTTCGTACTATATGGGTGAGAATCGCATTGAGGGTCTGGGGGTCATTGCCGCCGAAACCGTACGCGGCTCCGACCGCCTGATCGGCAACGTAGCCGTCAAAACCGACCTGGCACCCGAGCCCTTTGTGGGATTCGAGAACCATGGCGGCCGCACGCTTTTGGACGCCGATGCCACGCCGCTCGGAACGTCCGTCGTCACGGGCACCGGCAACAACGGCGATGATGGTCTTGAGGGCCTCATCTACAAGGGCGTCATCGGCACGTACCTGCACGGACCGGCACTGCCCAAGAACCCCGAACTCGCCGACTGGCTCATTACCCACGCCCTCGAGCGCCGTGGCGACGCGCAGGCCAACGCTCTGCTTCCGCTCAAGCCCCTCGACGACACCTACGAGCACGCCGCCCACGACGCCGCCATGAAGCTTCTCCCCTAGCACCTCACCACCACAAAGGGGACAGGCACCTTTGTGGTGGTTGATTTTCAATCTCAACGCAACAGCCTGAACGGACCCCGCGTTTCCGCAG